>CAVIBR010000003.1:0-132463 GCA_963641445.1 Bacteroides uniformis | reverse complement strand
TTATTTTTCGAATAGTTTAACACTATATTTTAGGGTTAACGCCTAAAGTCAGGTATTACGTCTTTATGATAGATGATAAATTTCATGTGTCAATATTGAAAAAGAAACTTATAGGCCATGAACGAAGTTGTTCAATCAAGTCTTTCCGATATCTCGGTCCAACTTTTGGCGTTCAATTCGAAATCCATGATACAGTTAGTTTTTTATTGCGTACTCACTAGTAATAGTGGGTTTTACGCATCTCGACATTTTGTGCCTTTCGCCAAATTGCATGGCTTTTGCTAAACGGTAGGTTTGAAATAGGTCTTTTACTAAACTGTTGCTCTGAAGAAAAGAAAAAGGCTCGACATAAATATATCAAAGCCATAATTTCATTTTAATGGAGCATCCGGCCGGATTTGAACCGACGGTAAGTGAGTTGCAGTCACTGGCCTTACCACTTGGCTACGGATGCAGCGTTATGGATTATATCATCCTAATTAATGCGTTTCAACATTTTGAATGATATAACCCATATGTTTTTAGTTTGTTTTCTTCTCTAAACGACGTTTTTTACGAAGAGATTTGGAAATTCCGTTTTTCACGAAGAAATATGCAAGGAGAGTTGCTAAGACAACTGCTTCAATAACAAGGATGATCGTTATTGCTAAAGGGACCGTTCCGCTTTTAACGGCTTCCCACATCGTAAGAACGTATTCGTTGTTATCGCCATAATCTTCCATGACCATCAAGCTATCAACGATTTCATTTGGCGGATATTGGGCAAAGAAGGAACGGCCTGTTATGAATTCCTCTCCATCATCTATTGTGTAGGTTTCATATTCATCGGTATAGAAAACTGTATCTAGGGTATCTTCAAAGTCATCAAGTGAACCATCAAAGAAATATGAAAGATCGACAGCACTCCAGCCTAAATCATTCTTTTCTGAATAATCTTTCCATGAAGAATATTCTTCTCCATCTATCTCTCCTTTGCCAGTTTGGAAAAGAGAAATTAGTTCTTCTTCACTCAAAGATTTGTATTCATCAAGTAAGACTAATTCATCATTGTCATCATAAAGGAATGAATCCTCTTCTTCATCATATTCATAGAATAGAGGCATTCTTACGTCATACCATTCTCTTACTAAGGAAAGAACGTCATCTCCGGCAATCGTTGAGGTGTAGCCGATATAATCCATATTGGCTGCGGCAACTTCAGGGGAAGAGATGTAATCGATGAATTTTTGGGCATATTCTTGATTTTGGACTGTTGAAGGAATGACCCATGCGTCAAGCCAAATGTTAGCGCCAATGGTAGGAACAGAATAATAGAGGGTTGTTCCTATTTCATCAGCTGCATCAATGGCATAAACAGCATCGCCAGACCAAGCCATATTGATACCCGTTCTATTGCCGGTTTGAATATCGGTCTTGCCGGAATCAACCTCAAGTCCATAAGAATTATTCTTTAGGGATGTTAGCTCCCTTTCGACGGTATCGATGATATCTTGAGCAGAATAGGCAGAATCTTTTCCAAGTTCCTTCATCAAAGAATTAAATTCATCAACATGGGAAATGTTATTGAAAATAATATTGATGTCTTTGTTATAAGTTTCAGAGTCGATTTCACCTTTTTTCTTACGTTTTGCTAACTCCTCAAATTCTCCTTTGAAGGCTTCAAGTAAGGCTATAGCATAAGAATCACGCATAGAATCCTTGATTTGGAAGGTTCTTGTGTAGGAATCAGACCATAATGAAGAATATGTTGCCATATCTTTTTTGACATCTTCTGGAGTTAATCCACGGTTTTGATATGCACTAAAAGTGGGATTATACATAATACCTAATGTCCCCCACATATAACCACGCATATAATCTGATACCTTTTCGGCTTTGCCATCCATTTGAACGGTAATATTGCCATAAAGTTTTTCAAAAAGAGGTGAGGCATATAGGTTATAGTTATCTTCTTCCCAAGCAGAATAATTGTGATTATAGAGGTTTTCTCTTTCTTCACCAGTAAGGAAGGGGATGACAAGATTATTAGCCATCATCTTCTCGACCATATAATCGGAAGTGCAGATAAGATCGTAATTTCTAGCTCCCGTTTGAAGGTTTGAAAGCATGATTTCGTTCGTATCGAAGGTATCGTAGCTTATTTCAAGATTTACTCCGTCGTCTTCGAGAACTTTCTTTTCAAAAGACTTAATTATATCAAGTGCGGCATCCTCGCCCGTGGCAATATAATCTTCCGCGTTATAGATTGAAAGAATAACCTTTTGCCCAAGGGCTTTGACCGCATCATGTTTTGCTTGCATATAGATAGGAGAGACTTCCCCTGCGGCAAAAAGATAGGAAAGAAGAGATAAAACTAAAACATTTTTCATAATTTCATCCTCGCTTTGGCATGTTTGCCTTTGTTACCTTTGCTCTTACGGTTAAGCAAGATAAGGGCGAAAACAACTAGAACTACCGCTAAGAATATAAGGGTGCAAAGCGCTCTAAGTTCAGGTGGAAGAGGATGCTTTTTTATAACGCCTTGTACGTATGTTGAAATCGTAGAGATTTTTGAAGCACCATTTAATAAACCTGGCCCAGCGGTAAAGGCTGTGACAATGAAGTCATCAAGAGAAAGAGTTATCGCAATAAGGAAACCAGAAAGGATTCCGGGGGCGATTTCAGGCAAAGTCGCTTTAAAAAGGGCTTTTGTTGGGGAGCAGCCTAGATCTAGCGCCGCTTCGTAAAGGGCTGGATCCATCTGTTCAAGTTTTGGTTTGACGTTAAGATAAACAAATGGGGTTGAAAGGACTAAGTGACCAATAAGCAACGTCCAGAAAGAGAATGCTAAATTTTTGAAGAGATATTGTCTAAGGAAGACAAACATGACCGTTAAAGATAAAGCGATAACAATTTCAGGAGTTACGACAGGGATTTGATTAGCCATTTCCATCGTTCTTTTAGTGTGTTTTTTGCTTTCATAAACGCCAATTGCGCCTAAGGTGCCTAAAATTGTTGCAATGCTAGAAGAAACAAGAGCGATTATAAGAGTGTTACCAACTGCTTTCATGATATCTTCATTTTTGAAAAGATTAGCATAAAGTTCGAAAGTGAAACCGTTCCATGTCCCAAGAACATCGGTATTAGTGAAAGAAAATACGACAAGAACCAAAATAGGCGCATACATGATCAAAAGAAGAAGCCAAATGTATATTTGAGCGAAAATCTTCTTGATCAAAGCTTTTTTCTCTGTGTCTACCATAATCCACCTCCTCTTCTTTGGGCTGCATCGCCCTTGTCAAATTTACGGGTGATAATGCTAGTTAAAGCAATTATCACAAGCATAATAAGTGCCATGAAGGAACCGGAATTCCATTGGCTGTTTGTGAAATTCAAATAAATGGAGTTGCCAAATAATGTTATTTTTCCTTCCGATAATGTATCAGAGATAACATAGGAGGACATGACTGGCATAAAGACCATTTCCGAGGCGGAAATAATGCCCGGAAGAGATTGCGGGAGAATATTTTTATAGAAGACTTTTATAGGTGAGCAGCCTAAATCTGCTGCCGCTTCCATTTGGGAACGATCAAGTTTAAGCATCGTTGTATACAAAGGAAGAATAGTGAATGGTAGGTAGTTATATACCATGCCAATAAGAGTTGCAGTCCAAGGGTAATTACCACCAGAAATGCCAATCCAGTCAAGTAAATCACGTGTGGCACCAGTTCTTATGACAAAGTTAATCCACATAGGAAGGATGAATAAAACAACCAATATTCCGTTTGAATTAAGCTTTTTATTTGCTAAGAAATAAGCGGCTGGATAGCCTAAAAGTAGGCAGATAATGGTCGTTTGGATGCCTAAGAAAAGGGAAATTAAGAGAACAGACCATTTAGTCGGGGTTGTAAAGAAGGAAATAGCTGCGTCTAAGGATGGAACGCCTGCTTCATTAGTGAAAGCGTACCAAACGATAAGCAACATCGGTATGACGACAAACAAGGCCAAGAAGACAGCATAAGGAATACAAAGATATTTTCTTTTCAAACGAAAGAATTTCTTGCATTTCGAAGGTCTTTTCAATTCTTCGTTAGTGGCGGACATAGCTGTCTAACCCTTTCTTTAAGCGAATTGAAATCTTCTCAACTGGAATTTTGACGGATACTTCATCGCCAACATTCCAGGCATAGGTTGAATTACAAACGAAATCATCTTCGTTTTCGTTTCTAACAAGATATTGATAGTGGTCACCGATCCAAACGGCAGATTGGATTTTGCCTTCGATTTGCCCTTCTTCGAGGTTATCGGAAAGTTCAGCACAATCTAGGTCGAATGAAGCAATCACATCTGCGTCAGTAAGATCATATTGACGGCCGTTTTTAGGATCAACGAGGTATCCTTCTTCATTGATAGTGGATCCTTTAAGGAGTTTTGTGATATCAACTTCAAAAGGAACTTCGGAAATGTATACTTTGTTGTCTTTACCAACGTAAGAGTCCGGATAAGAATTTTCTGTAAGTTCTTTTTCCATGATTTGGAGGTTTTCTTTATCGACTTTGATGGAGACTTTTGAGCCAACAAGACGAGCTTTATGCTCGCGACATGTAATTTCGGTCTTTCCTACCTTTAATTCGTAAGAATAATCTTCTCCTTTGAAAACGCTTGAAAGGATTGTCGCATCAACTATTCCTTCTCCTGGTTCTCCAAGAATTAAATCTTCTGGGCGGATGACAACGTCAACTTTCTGATTTAGTGGGAAATCATCGACGCAATCCCAAACTGAATTGAGGAAACGGACCTTTCTTTCGCCGCACATCGTGCCAGCAAAAATATTCGATTCGCCAATAAAGTCTGCGACATAAGCTGAAGTTGGCTCGTTATAGATTTGCTCTGGCGTGCCCATTTGCTGGATTTGTCCGTCTTTCATGACAACGACCTTATCTGACATCGAAAGTGCTTCTTCTTGATCATGAGTGACGTAAATAAAGGTGATGCCAAGTTTCTTATGCATGTTCTTTAATTCGAGTTGCATATCAACACGCATCTTATGGTCAAGAGCGCTAAGTGGTTCATCTAAAAGAAGAACTTCTGGTTCGTTAACGATAGCACGAGCTATGGCAACACGTTGTTGCTGACCGCCGGAAAGATTGGAGATATCTCTATCTTCCATTTCATCAAGATCAACGATTTCAAGGGCTTTTGCAACCTTTTCATCGATTTCTTTTGCTGATAAGTGCTTATATTTTATTTTTTTATTACCTTTACGATCTGTTACTTCGTAAGGAATCTTTTTTAATTTAAGACCAAATGCAACATTGTCATATACGTCAAGATTTGGGAATAAGGCGTAATGTTGGAAAACGGTGTTAACCGGACGTTGGTAAGGTGGAAGATTAGTAATGTCCCTCCCATTAAGAAGAATTTTGCCAGATGTTGGAATATCGAATCCGGCGATCATCCTCAATGTCGTAGTTTTGCCGCACCCTGAAGGGCCAAGCAAGGTGACGAATTCACCTTTTTTGATGTCTAGGCTGACATCATCAACCGCGAAGAAGGTCTTGTCAAAAACCTTGCTCACATGCTGAAGAGAGATGATGACATTATTTTCATCCATTTGAATACCTCCAATACAAGAAGCTGTTGCAAACAGGCTAAGTCTTTTCTCTGCCTAAGAGTTGAAAAAACTTAACGGCAAAAATATTGCGTTAAAATGAGGAAAAAATCAAACATTTTTTTTGCTAATTTTTTTGAGTGAAAAATCACCAATTTCAAAAGTGAGCCAAATATCGATATTTACGAAGAAAATGTTAACTTTTTTTGATCAAAAAATTTTACGTTTTTTTGAGCCAAAAATCGTCTCATTTTTCGCTTACGTTTTTTTAACGCTTTTTCTAGCGAATTTTTAGGTTATAATTTTGCCATGAAATTAAAGAAATTTTTACCTCTATTATTAATAAGCGGGAGCATCTTCTCCTGTAATAACGAGAATGTGAAGAACGTCCATATAACATTTGGGAAATTGTACGATTCAAGTCTTGCTAGCGATACCAAATCTTTGTATTTGCATACGACTAACATCTCCTATGAAGATTTAAATAGAAAGATCAAAAACCAAGATAATTTTGTTTTGCTTGTTTACGAATATAAGACTTTAGAAAAAGGCAATGATATTGAATGTCTATGTTACACGTCCCTCGCGTATAATCTTAATATATATATTAGAGATAATAATGCAGAAATCTATGGCATAGATCCGAGTGACTTGAAAGATGCTAAAGACACCTTTTCTTTAGATATAGTTACAGGGGAACAAACATTGGCCGTTTTTAAAGACGGAAACGTGTATAAGCAAGAAACTACTGCAAATAATGAGTTAAGTACTAGTGAAAAGATTTCTTCTTTTTTCAAAGATGTCATCTTTTCAAATATGCTATATGTTTCTAAAAGTCAGTTGGATTCAATGTTTGCCAAAGAAAATACCTTTACTGTTGGGTATTTAAGAAAAACATGTTCCGATTGTGCTTATCTAGTTAACGATTTTTTGAAAGAATATAATCAGTCTCAATTTGATAAAAACATATATGTTATTGATTGTGATGCTAACGGAATTCGTTATAGCAATGATGGATTAGATCAAGAGCAATGGCAAAGTTTTAAAGACGCTTATGGCTTATCAAATAAATATAATACGGAATTTGGGTATGGCACTGGCTATATACCTACTTTCCTTAATTACGAAGTTACCTTAGATAAGGAATATTTTGGTGCATATGTGGCTGATGGAGCAGTCGCATACAACGATATATTGACTATAGATAATGGGATTTGCAAAATTAGCGATACTTATTGGAATGGAAAAGAACACCCCTTCTTCTCGATTCTGGATTCTAATGTAAAAACAAATCTAATGAATCTAGAAATAAGCAAGGATGAATATTCTGATTATGGGGAAGATGGCATCTATTGGAAGAAGAATTGCGCTAAAAAATATCATAATAAGCTTATCAAAGCTTTTTTGGATTATTACACGAAAAACTGATTGGTTTTCGGATAGATATAACCTTCTCTTATAAAAATACATGGTTTTTAATGGGGATTTTTGGAAATATCGTTTTTTAGATTGTTTTTTTCACATAAACTATCTTCATTCAAAAATCAAAAAAAAGACCCACAAAAGTGGGCCCAATCATATAAAACTATTATTAATTAAAAAACACCAAGATAGTAGTTTTTCTTGCCACGGCGAATGATGACATACTTATCAGCAATAGTATCATTCTTCGTTATGACTTTGTTGATATCAGTTACTTTTTCGCCATTGATTGACACGGAATTTTGTTGAAGGAAGGTCTTTGCTTGGGTCTTAGAAGTTGCTGCACCAGTCTTAACTAATAAATCAAGAATTGGTGTGTCTCCTTCAAGAGCGGTTTTAGAATATCCGCCAAGAACTTCTTCAATCTCTTTAGCATTTAATGTTTGGACTTCGCCAGAGAAAAGAACGTTTGACATTCTTATTGCTTCTTCTGCTGCATCCTTGCCATGGATATCTTTTGTTACTTCATAGGCTAATTTCTTTTGAGCAATACGAGCACCAGGATTTGCAAGATGTTCTCTTGTACAATCTTCGATTTCATTTCTTGTTAAGAAAGTGAATACTTTAAGATATTTGATCGCATCCTCATCGGTTGTATTGTAGAAATATTGATAAAGTTGATACGGGGAAGTTAATTCTGGATTAAGGAAAAGGGCTCCTTTTTCTGATTTGCCGAATTTCTTTCCATCAGCTCTAGTGATTAAGTGTGCTGTCATTGCTTCAGCAGCAGCATTCTCACCTTCGATTTTTCTAATTAATTGAAGACCGCTTGTAAGGTTACCCCATTGGTCGTTGCCGCCGATTTGAATCTTGCAATCATATTTCTTATATAAAGTATAGAAGTCAGCAGATTGTAAGATTTGATAAGCAAATTCAGTGAATGAGATACCTGCTTCAAGACGGGAAGAAACAATTTCTTTGCTTAACATGTAGTTAACGGAGAAATATTTTCCATAGTCACGAAGGAAATCGAGCATTGTCATTTCGCCAAGCCAGTCATAATTGTTTAAAATCATGCCTTTTTCAGGATCGGAAAGATCTAAGAATCTTTCTAATTGGGCTTTGATAGCAGCAGTATTTTTAGCTAAAGTCTCTTTTGTTTGAAGATTTCTTTCGGCAGATTTGCCTGATGGGTCGCCAATCATGCCGGTTGCTCCACCTACGACAGCGATTATTCTATGTCCTGCTCTTTGAAGTCTCATCAAAGTTGAAATCATAACGTAGTTGCCAACGTGCATTGAAGAGGCCGATGGGTCAAATCCGCAATAAACAGTGGTCTTATTCTCAAATAGTTTGCGGACGTTTTCTTCATTGGAATATTGTTCTATAAGTCCGCGATAATTTAATTCATCAACGATATTTTCCATAAGTTTTCCTCACTAGGTATGATTTTAACTTAATAAAACCATTAAGCAAGAAATAAACAATTTTAAGAAGAAAAACATCTACACATTGTATAAAAAAAGACTTATTAATAAGTAATTTAGATATAAAAAACCTAACGTCGTTAATTGGCGTTAGGTTAAAGGTTTTATTAGCTAGATTAATACATTCCGGCCGGTGAGGCTGCTTCTGCTTTTTCTTCTTTGATGGTGGTAACAGCTGCTTCAGTTGTTACAAACATCGCAGAGATGCTAGAAGCATTTAAGACGGCATTGCGGGTAACCTTTGTTGGATCGATGATATTTGCATCGAACATATTGACCCATTTTCCATGTAATGCATCAAATCCATGATCTTTTTCGCTTTCTTTTTGCTTCTTGGCAATCTCTTCTGGATCATATCCAGCATTGGCTGCAATTTGCATAAGTGGTGCGTATAAGGAGTCTAGAACAGCATCGATGCCCTTTTGGATGTCGCTATTTTCATCGGTGAGTTTCCCTTTTAATGAAGCATAAGCTTCAGCAAGTGCAGCTCCTCCACCAACAACGATTCCTTCAGCAACAGCTGCTTTAGTGGCATTCAAAGCATCTTCGATGCGGAGTTTCTTATCTTTTAATTCACTTTCGGTAAGGGCGCCAACCTTGAGGATTGCAACACCATTAGAGAGTTTAGCGATACGCTTAGAAAGATTCTTCTTATCATATTCGCTAGAAACGACTGCATATTGGGCAGAAAGTTCAGCAATACGATCTTCGACATTCTTCTTCAAGCCTTCTCCACCAACGATTGTTGTTGAGTCTTTCTTGATTGTGACGCGTTTTGCTCCACCAAGATCATCAATGGTGACATCTTTTAATTGCATGCCAAGATCTTTAGAGAAGAATTTAGCACCTGTAAGAATTGCAATGTCTTGCAAGGCTGCTTTTTGAGCATCGCCAAATTCAGGAGCTTTCGTAGCAACGACAGTGAATGTTCCACGGAGCTTATTGACAATCAAAGTGCTTGTGACATCGGAATCAAGGTCTTCAGCAATGATGAGTAATGGCTTATGGGCATCAACGACAGATTGTAGCATTGGGATGATATCGTTGATATTGCTGATTTTCATATCCGTAACGAAGATATATGGATTTTCAAGTTCAGCGACCATACGCTCGTTATCGGTTACCATGTATGGAGAGATATAGCCTTTGTCATATTCCATACCTTGGGAAACGGCGAGTTCGTTTTCGCTTGTCTTTGATTCATCAACTGTGATAACGCCATTCTTGCCAACTTTTTCCATTGCTTCAGCAATGAGTTTGCCAATTTCTTCATCATGAGCGGATATTGAGGCGATTGCTTGGATATCTTCGTTTGTTTGAACTGGTTTAGAGATGAGAGTTAATTCAGTTGCAACGGCTTTGCCAGCTCTTTCGATACCATTACGGACAAAGACTGGGTTTGCGCCTGCATCAACCGCTTCAACGCCTTTATGGATGATTGCTTGAGCAAGAACTGTTGCAGTTGTCGTGCCATCTCCCGCTTTTTCATTTGTCTTATTGGAGACTTCATAGACAAGTTTTGCGCCCATATTCTCGGTTGGATCTTTTAATTCGATCTCACGAGCGATTGAAACGCCATCTTCGCAGATTTCTGGGCTGCCATATCCTTTATCAAGGGCAACGTTTCTTCCTTTTGGTCCAAGGGTTACCTTGACAGTGTTTGCAAGGGTATCAACGCCCTTGACCATAGCCTCACGGGCTTCTTTTCCTAATTTAATTTCTTTTGCCATAGGTTTTTTCCTCCATTAATCATTAACGATAGCAAGGATATCTTCTACTTTTATAAGAAGATATTTGTGGCCATCATCTTCATATTCTGTGCCAGAATATTCTCTATAGATGACTTTGTCATTTACCTTGACTCCTTCAATAGGAATCAATTTTCCGTTATCATCTAATTTTCCAGGTCCCATTGCCGTGATCGTTGCAACGTTTCCTTGTTTCTTCTCGGTAGTGAGAATGATAGAGCCGACCTTCTTTTCGGAAGGTAATTTTTCTAAGAGTAAGTAATCATTAAGTGGTTTTATAGTAGACATTTTTCTACCTCCTTTTCTTAACGTTAATTAATGTAGTTTTCTTTTTTAGCACTGTCAAGTGTCAAGTGCTAAAAAAATATAAAAAGCCGATAATTGTCGAAGGAAAAAATTTTTAAAAAACATTCCTGGTTTTTCCAAGAATGTTTCAAATTTAATATCTTATATATGAATTAATATTTAGTTGAGTCTCTCTTATTGAATTTTGCTTCAAGGCGGCATGTTTTTTCGGTGAGGTTATCATTGATAAGATCAGTAAGCATAAGCATTGAACGTTTACCTACTTCTTGCATATCGATATCCATTGAAGAGATTGTTGGGCGAACAATCTTCGCATATTTTGTTCCAACTAAGGAAAGAACTTCAACATCATTAGGAACATTCAATCCTGCATCAGAGGCGGCGTTCATGATAGCGGCTGCCAAGGAATCACGATAGGTGATATAGTAACCTCTTGCTGTTTCAGGATGATTTTTGAAGTGTTCAAAGAAATCGGAATATGTATGAGTATAGGAATCATCGCAATTCAAGATATGATATTCCTTTCCGAGCTCGTTTTGAACTTCGGTGAAGCAATGCTCACAATGTGTCAATAAACGTCCTCCATCATGGACATGGACAAAGGTCATTTCCTTGTCTCCTCCATCTTGGTAATAACGACGGATGATATTCTTCAATTCTTCACCATAGGAGAACTTGATTGAACCAACTTTTTCTCCGGTAAGTACGGTATTTACAACGATTGTTGGAACAAAATAGGAATTGATTTTCATGATGTCTTCTACTTCAAGCTCATCGTCGAAAATGATTGCTCCATCAACGTGAGTCGTAATGACTTTTTCAATCATTGAAAGAGCTTCTTCACGGGAATGAGATGTTGTGAAAAGCGTGAGAACAAAGCCTTTTTGTTTAGCTACTTCAGAGATTCCTGAAAGCATGTTTGAGATATAAACATAGTTAGCCCCAGGAATAATAATGCCGATATTAGTGGTTTTATTGGTTGCAAGAGCTTGAGCAAGACCACTTGGTTTGTAACCGAGTTTTTTGATTGTTGCTTCGACCTTCGTGCGTGTTGCCTCGGTAACATTTCCTTGCTTGTTGATGACACGAGAAACAGTGGCTAAAGATACTCCAGCTGTTTGAGCGACCTGATAAATCGTAACGCGATCTTTGAGATTATTCATTTCTTTACCCCCAAATTACAAATTCATTATGATACTTTTTTGTAAATTTTCAATGTTTTTTTCATTATTTTTACAAGCGAAATTTTAAGTATCAAAAAAAGCCCATTTTATCGTGGACTTTCTGATTTATAGCGTTCCGCCGTGAAGGTCACCATAGAGACTTTCGCGTGTTTTATAGACTTTTTCCGTTAAGTCAACGTAATGCATATGCGGCATCTCGAAACGGAGTTCAGATTCCCAAACTTTGTTTTCAAGCTGATCTTTGATATATTGCCTTTTTTCGGTGATAGATGGCAATTCTCCAACCAATTTGCCGTTTTCGATAAATGGAACAAGAAGTTTTTCTACCTTAAATGGAATTATCTCACGACGTTTATGGAAGGCATCGTTAGAAAGATCGTAAACAACGATCGGTTTTCCTTCGAGTACTTCTTCATCATCCATCGAAATAATGTCACATTGGCCTTGACCATTTTCATCAAAGATTCTCCAAGCCATGAGTTTCCCTGGGATGATAGCCTTAGAAACGGAATCCGAGCATTTCATCTTTGGAGAATAACTTCCGTCTTCGTTTTTAATGGCAACAAGTTTATACACTCCGCCAAAAACAGGATCAGTTCTTGAAGTTATAAGATTTTCGCCAACTCCATATGAATCGAAATGGGCATCCTCATATATTTCCATCGAGCGGATTTTCTTTTCGTCTAAGGAATTTGAAGCGACGAGTTTTATGTATGATTTGCCTGCTTTATCAAGCGCTTTTCTAAGACGTTTGTATGAACGGGCTAAATCTCCTGAGTCGATACGTGCCGATTTGACGCGTTTGCTTGGATCATTTGGATATTTAGCAATAAGCTCATCATCTATCTTTATGAGATTGGGGAGGCCTGATTCAAAAACTGAATAAGTATCAAGTAATAAAGAGACATTATTTGGGTATGTTTCAGCGAAGGCTCTAAATGCACTTAGTTCATCTGGGAAGAATTCTATGAAAGAGTGAGCGACTGTGCCAACTGCTTTAACTTCTGATCCATATTTCATTTCCGCAAGACAATTAGCTGTACCAATACAACCGCCTAAAATAGCTGCATAAGCTCCATCATTTCCAGCGGATTCGCCTTGAGCGCGACGAGTGCCAAATTCCATGACATTTCTCTCAGTGTGTGTTGCTAAACCGGAGATTCTTGTTGCCTTTGTTGCAATAAGGGAATGGAAATTCATTGTTTGAAGAAGATATGTTTCAATAAGAATTGCTCCAACCATATCGCATTCGATACGAACCATAGGAACTTGTGGGTAGCAAACCGTTCCTTCTTTTAAGGCATACATATTTCCTTTCCATTTATATGTAGAAAGGTATTCAAGGAATTCATCGGACATCCCTTTGTTTTTTAAATAAATAAGATCGCGTTCGGTGAAATGATAATCAAGAAGGAATTTGGTTAATTTATGTTGTCCAGCGCTTATTGAATAGCCAAGGTCATCAGGGTTTTCTCTAAAAAACATGTTGAAAACCATGATTTTATCCTTGAATCCGTGAAGGAAGAGACAATTGGCCATGCTAAATTCATAGAAATCAGTGACCATCGCTGGATTGTCATAATCTTCATCAGGAAGATATGGTTCTACTTTAATGTTGCTCATAATTTTCACCTAGTTATTCGGATAGAAGAAATCCTCTCCTTCAATATAACCTTCAGGAATGAATGCTTCTTTGTAATTATCGTTAACTTTAAGTTCTTTTCCAGAACAAATCGTTACATCAGCAGGGATATTCTTGATTGATTTTTTGTTAAATACGGAGCCATCATAAAGGATTGTTCCATCTAATGCTCCAACGATTTTCTCGCCAATAGCAAGATTTTTATAATATGAAACTGCTTGATGTGTTTCATCATTCTTTCCTTTAAGGGTGACAATTTGGGCTTTTTCATCTAGTGGATGCTCTTCTAGATTAACAATCGAAAGAACTTTGAAACCGGAATTTGTCGTTTCTTCTAGTTTTGGGGCATTTGAATTGCTCAAAAGATCATTGATTGTATTCAAAAGAAGACTATCTGGAGCAAAAATCGCACCATGAGATTTTAGTTTAGCAATTCTAGAGACGTTGAAGATGTTAATCCCAACTAATTCTTTATTTGTGTATAAGCATGTCACATCGCCATTGCTAACCACTTCATCGGGCTTCTTTTCCGGGGATATAACGATGAAAAGAGTGTCTCCATTAGTTTCAAAATCATAAAATAAGCGATACATAATTTGCTCCTTTATTTCTTCTTTTTCATCAAGATTCGATGAATGCTTTTTCCTTGTGAACGGAAATTCTTCTCATATTCTGAGGCAATATCATTTTCCTCATCAAAGATATAATTTTCTTCATTTAAATATATCTCAAATGGCGAAAAGGCAATTTCTTCAAGGCTGAAAGCGTATAGTCCATCATTATCAGTCTTGATTCTTAATTCCCCATCATCTTTAATGAGAGTTGAAAATTGCTCAAGCCTTTTTCTGTGCGTTAAACGTCTTTTCTCATGTCTCTTTTTTGGCCAAGGATCAGAGAAATTCAAATATACGACATTGAATTTAAGTTGTTGCAATTCAGGCAAAAGGATATCAAAGTCACCATTTATAACACGGATATTGCTTAGGTTTGATTCCACGACTTTCTTAGCCAAGATGCCTGCGATTGATGTTTCTCTTTCAACGGCAAGAAAATTAACATTAGGGTTTTTAACGGCCATTCCGATAACGAAATCGCCTTTTCCTGAGCCTATCTCTAAGCGGATATCATCATTTTTAAAGAAAGAATCGTTAGGATCGATTCCCTTTAAGACTACTTCTTTATGTTCTTCAAGATAGGGCGATGCCCATTTTTTAAAACGTCCTCTCACTTTAGATTACCTAACATATAAATAGCACGAGCGTAAATAGCAATATCTTGAATGTAATCTTTGACGTTCATATGCTCGTTTGGAGAGTGCATTCCGCCAGGGCGTTTTTCCCATTCGGCACCAAAAGCAACAGTGTTTGGTGCTTCTTTGGCATACGTTCCTCCACCAATTGCTATTGGTTTAGCGAAAAATTGCAATGTTTCAGCCTTAAATGCTTTCATCAAGGTAGAAACAAGTGGGGACTTCTTATCATATAAAAGATATGGTGCGACGGAATCTGTTACAAATTCCATATTAACAAAGGAAGAAAGATTCTTTGTTGCTTCTTCTGGTTTTGCATCTTCGCCATAACGGTAATCAACTGTGAGCGAAAGGTTTCCATCCATATATTTCACTACGCCAAAATTGAATGTGGATTCACCAAGCTCTGCTGATTTGCTGTATCCATTGAAAATCTTGCCATCATTATCGAAAGCGGAGGCAAGCTTCGTTAAGAATTCAATCTTATAGAATTTTCCGATGTTTTCGAAAGCGATTTTCGCTGCAGAAACGCCTAATTGAGGGGTTGATCCGTGAGCCGTTTTTCCGATGAAACGAATCATGAGGATGTCCTTGGATGAATTTATATCCGCGGAAACGTTATTATCTTTGAGATATTTAGCGAATTTCTCATCAGGAAGGAGAGTGACTAAAAGAGAATCACAAACAGCATTGCTAACCGTTCCTCCATCGATTGCAACGATTGGCTTTAAATCAATTTTCTTGAGAAGTCTTCCGTGGGTGATGCCTTTTTCTGCATAAATCAAAGGCCAGTTTGCATCTGGAGTGAAGCCATATTTTGGTGTCTCGCCATGAAATTTTTCAAAATAATATTTAAGGCAGGAAGATCCTCTTTCTTCGTCTCCACCAGAGACGATTTTGACGCGATACCCTTTTAATAAGCCATTGTCTTTTAAAAGTTTTGTGGCATATAAGGCGGCCATTAAAGGCCCTTTATCATCAAATGCCCCACGGCCATAAATCTCGCCATCTTTCAAAGTTGCAGAGAATGGGGGGTTATCCCATTTTCCGGAAACAGGAACGACATCTGAATGTCCGTAAACACCAATAAGAGGAGCATTTTCGTCTCCTATTTCAAGTTCAACGGCATATCCATCGACATTTGTTACTTTGAATCCATAGTCTTTTCCGATTTTAGCGAAATAATCTAAGGCTTTTTTAACGTTTTCACCGAAAGGTTGTCCTTCTTTGATTGTGTGTGGGTCGTAAATAGAAGGGATTCTAATAAATTTTTGAAGGGCTAGAACAGCGTCTTTTTCATAGCCTTTCGCTAGTTTTTTGAAATTTGGCATGTTTTCTCCTAATTATTTTCTACCAATTTTCGCCAATGTCTTTGATACAAGTGGATTGATGATGGCAGCAAGAGTTGCCTCTCCTAACATTCCTAAGGCGATAATGGCGACGAATGTAAATGCCAATCCTTCTGCGGCTGGTGAGGTTGAGGTGAAGTAACCAACCATTGTTTCCGGGTAGAAAACGAATAAATCAGCAAATACTAGAACGGTGTGCATGATCGTGCATAAGAAAGAAAATCCCGCGATTACAAACACGTTCGTATATAGTTTAGGATTTTTACGAAGTAAATCAAAGACCAAACCGGCTAAAAAGCCAAAAATCGCACGAGAAAGAACCGAAACCCAAGGCACGATGAAAAGGGCATTAAATCCGACAGGGTTCATCATTGCTTGAATCCAGGAGGTGATTCCAAAGGCTATTCCGTAAATAAGGCCGCCTTTCCAGCCTTTTCTATAAGCGCCAATCAAAACTGGAAGATGAACCAAAGAAAAGGAAATCCCCGGGACAAAAGAGATATAGCCTGCTTCAGGGACGAAACCCATGACGACGATTAAAGCAATAATCAAGGCGTGAAAGGTTATATCTTGCACTTTTATCCCTTCTTTTTCTTTTGGTCCTTCTTTGTGTAACGAAAGTAAAAGTAAGGCGATCCAAATAATTAAAATCACCCAAAAAGCTATTGTATTTAAATTCATTTTCTATTCCTCTTATCTATTTCTCTTAGGCCTAATAAAAGGAGATTCTCCTCATAGGCAAATTCTGGTAAATATTTTTTGACATAGACGGAATTACCGCCTGTTAGGACTGCTTTAAGGCTTCTTCCTGATTCTTCTTCGAAAGATTTAAGAAATCCTCTGATTGAATAAATATTTGTGTAAATTATTCCTGAATTCATCGAATCATGCGTGTTTTTGCCGATTACATGAGATGGGGCAAGAAGATTTACTTCTGGAAGGGCTGCCGTATCCTTAGAAAGGGTTGAGGCGCCCATGCCTAAGCCTGGTGCGATCGCGCATCCTCCAAAGGAAGAATTTTCATCAATATAGATGAATTTGTTCGCCGTTCCTAAGTCAGCGATGAAAATGTTCTTTTCGTAAAGCGATATAGCGCCAATTGAATCAGCAACTAAATCTGCCCCCACTTCTTGAGGGTTATCTGTGTTGATGGCTAAACCCGTTTTTAAACGAGGACCTAGAATTTTGGCTTTTACGCCAAATAGGGAAGAGACGATTGAACGGAATATTGGGCTTAAAGGAGGGACGACTGATGAGATTATCGCTCGATCAATCTTCTCTTTCTCTAAGTGCTTTGTCATGATGAAAAGCTCGACTACACTTTTGTATTCGTCTAGCGAACGAATAGGCTTAGTCCTGCATTTATAAACGCAAGTGAGCTCTTCTTCATCCCATATTCCAATATCAATCAGGGTATTCCCGATGTCAATTGTTAGTAACATGGACTTATATTTTCTCCTACTCCAGTCTGAACCGTATGCTCAGTACCGGGCAGAAGAATTATACATTTAGATGATATTTTTTTGAACAAAAAGGTTTTAGATGAAAGGCGATATTGCTAAAAACATTGATGTTTTTTGGAATTGTTTTATATGCTTTTCACTCTGTCGGTTTCTAAGTCTTCAATGAAATACGGCCCATCATTAAGCTAGTTTAGTCTATCGATTGATTGTTTCAAAAGGCTAAGCACCTTCTCTTTGTCTTTCTTTTCTTGCTCGAAGTTAAACCATATTGGCATATCATGGGAATCGCTCTCATAATAATTATCATACATATAGCCAATCTCATAATTTAGTTTTCTTACACGTTCATCATTGTCGACAACTTCAATGCCCGTATCAGGAAAGCCTGTGCCTGGGCCATTCATCCAGATAGGCCCATTGTTTACGTCAAGCATAATTCTAATCTTCTTTCTTCCTTTCTTTTTTCCATTTCTGTAATCCTCAATTTGCTTTTTCGCCTTTTTTGCTCTCAATGGATAGGCTGACGTCAGAAATCCATTTAATCCTGCTACGAATATAATATGATAGTTATTCTCACTCAGGACGATAATTTATAGTTTTTCTGGCCGTTTTTGAAAAAAGCCGCCTCATTTGAGACGACTTATAGAAATAGGGTTATTTTATCCAACAACGATGTTGAGGATTCTTCCAGGAACGTAAATCACTTTGCGAATTGTGACGTTTTCAAGATATTTAGCAACTTTTTCGCTAGCTTTAGCTAGAGCAATCGCTTCATCTTGGGTTGCATCTTTGCTTATTGTGATTGTGTCACGAACCTTGCCATTGATTGAAACCCCAATCGTAACCGTATTGATTACGAGTTTGCTTTCATCGCATTTTGGCCATGCTTCGTAGGCGATAGAAGAATTGTGTCCGAGTTTCTCCCACATCTCTTCACCGACAAATGGACATACGCAAGAGAAAATCTTAACGAAATTCTCGATGTATGGGCGATAAAGCGATTTTGCCTTATAGCAATCATTGATGAATATCATCATTTGAGAAATTGCCGTGTTGAAGGAAAGATCTTCGAAATCCTTTGTCGCTTTTTTAACTAAGAAGTTATAAGAATAATCCAATTCTCCAGAGTTTTCATCACTGATTCTGTTCTTGAATGTTGGATCATCGATAAGACGATAGACACGTTCGATAAATCTTGTTGATCCATCTAAAGCGGTTGTTGACCATGGCTTTGCTTCGCTTAATGGTCCGGCAAACATCTCGAATAAACGGAGAGAATCTGCACCATTGGATTCGATAATATCATCAGGATTGATGACATTTCCACGAGACTTTGACATCTTTTCGCCATTAGCACCAAGAATCATGCCTTGATGGTAGAGTTTTTGGAATGGTTCTTTGCATTTAACGACGCCAATATCATAAAGGAACTTATGCCAGAAACGGGCATAAAGAAGATGCAAAACAGCATGTTCTTGTCCACCAATATATAAATCAACAGGCAACCAGTGTTCAAGGAGCTTTGGATCAGCGATAGCGTTGTCGTTATTCGGATCGATATAACGGATATAGTACCAAGATGAGCCAGCCCATTGAGGCATTGTATTGGTTTCTCTTGTTCCTTTCATTCCGTCAACTTCGACATTAAGCCAGGAAGATGGAGCCTTAGAAAGAGGAGGCTTTCCATCTCTAGAAGGCTGGTAATTCTCCATTTCAGGAAGAACTAAAGGAAGTTCATCTTCTTTTAATGCTACTTCTTTTCCATCTTCTCTAGTGACCATAGGGATAGGTTCACCCCAGTAACGTTGTCTAGAGAAAATCCAGTCACGAAGCTTATAATTTGTTACCTCGTGTCCGGCATTAAGTTCTTCGAGTTTTCTTGTTATGGCACCTTTTGCTTCAGCGATATTCATGCCATTTGCAAATGAGGAATTAATATGCGGCCCATCTCCTTCGAAGGCTTCTTTAGAGATATCTCCGCCTTCAAGAACGGGGATGATTTCTAGGCCATATTTCTTCGCAAAGGCATAGTCTCTGCTATCATGGCTTGGGACAGCCATAACCGCACCTGTGCCATAGCTTCCCAAAACATAATCGGCGACATAGACAGGAATTTCTCTGCCGTTTATTGGATTAATAGCTTTAATGCCAAGATAAACGCCTGATTTGTCTTTAACTAAGGAAGTTCTTGCTAAATCTGATTTATGGCTTGCTTCTTCGATATAGGAGAAGACTGCTTCTTTTTGTTCGTTTGATACAAGTTTTTTAACAAGTGGATGTTCTGGGGCTAAGCAACAATAGGTGCAGCCAAAAAGGGTATCGACACGAGTTGTGAAAACCTTGAAAGATTCTTCTGAATCCTTGATTTTGAAAGTGATTTCAACGCCTTTTGATTTTCCAATCCAGTTACGTTGCATCTCTAAGGTTGATTTTGGCCAATCTAAGCCTTTAAGATCTTCTTCGAGTCTATCGGCATATTTGGTGATTTTAAGTACCCATTGACGCATTGGCATACGGACAACTGGGTATCCGCCTCTTTCAGATTTACCATCGATTACTTCTTCATTGGCTAAAACGGTGCCAAGTTCAGGGCAGTAATTTACTGGAATATCCGCGACATAGGCTAAATCGTTCTCAAACATCTTTGTAAAAATCCATTGGGTCCACTTGTAATATTTAGGATCGATCGTAGCTATCTCTTTTGACCAATCATAGGAAAAACCTAGTGATTGAATCTGGTTTTTGAAATTAGCGATATTTTGTCTTGTGAAGCCTTCAGGATGCTGGTTCATCTTGATGGCAAATTGCTCAGCCGGAAGGCCAAAAGCATCCCAGCCCATCGGGTGAAGAACGTTAAATCCTTGCATCCTTTTCATTCTTGCAACGATATCTGTTGCAGTATACCCCTCTGGATGGCCGACATGAAGTCCTTGCCCTGATGGGTATGGAAACATATCCAAAACGTAATATTTTGGTTTAGAAAAATCGTAAGTGTCGCAGAAGAAGGTATTATTATCTTCCCAATATTTACGCCACTTCCTCTCAATTTCTTTGTGGTTGTAGCTCATAAATGCTCCTTGATTATTTAGCAACTATTTCCTCATATAAGGAACGATATTGCTTTGCGCTGCGCTTCCAAGAATTATCTTTCTTCAACGCATTGACTACGATTTTATCGTAAATTGGAGTATTTAGGTATAAATCTTTTGCCTTTCCCATCGCATAAGAAAGACCATTGACGTCATAATTGTAGAATCCTATTCCGTCTGCTTTAGTAACATTTGGCTCATCAAGTCCTTCAACGGTATCGGCTAAGCCACCAGTGTATCTAACAACTGGCAAGGTGCCATAACGTTGGGAAATCATCTGAGAAATTCCACACGGTTCGAAAAGAGATGGCATGAGGAAGTAATCACATCCAGCATAGATCTTATGTGATAATTCGTTGTTATAGCCAATATAGATGCCGACACGATTTGGAAATTGGTCTCTTAAGGATTGAATTCTTCCTTCAAGTCCTTCTTCTCCACTTCCTAAAACAACTAAAGAACAGTCATTGTATTCATTGAGGAAACCATACATTGCATCGATTATCAAATCAATCCCCTTTTGCCAGGAAAGTCTTGATACAACACCGAATAATGGTCCTTTGCCTTTTTCGATTCCGAACGTCTTAAGTAAATCTTTTTGACATTCTGCTTTGCCTTTTTTCCAGGCTTTTGCATCATAGTTATGGGCTATATATTTATCTTCAGCAGGATTCCATTCTTGATAGTCGATTCCATTAACTATTCCGACAAAATCCGACTTTCTTAATTCAAGTACTCCATTAAGCCTTTGATCGGAATACATATCGAGAAGTTCATTTCTATGGGTAGGGGAAACTGTCGTTATTTTATTTGCATCAACGATTCCTGCCTTTAAGGAAGAAACCATGTTATCAAATCTTACACGGCCATTGTCATATAATTCATCGCTAAGTCCCCAGAAATCATTAAGGAAATAACGGTCAACTAAACCTTTGAATGCAGGATTGTGGATTGTAAGAACGGTCTTCATTTGAGCATAGAATGGATCATAAGAATATTTCTCTTTTAGGAGAGTTGGAACCATTCCGGCTTGCCAATCGTGGACATGAACAACATCAGCTTGGAAACCGACATATTTAAGGAGATTTAAGCAAGCGATGGCAAAGAAAGCGAAACGTTCGCAATCATCGTGATAGCCATAAATATTATCGCGGTCAAAATAATAGCCATTGCTTAAAAGATAATATTTAACCCCATCAACGGTTGTTGAAAATACTTCCGCATCCTGCCTTCTCCAAGATACATTGACTGGCAAGACACCTACATAATCTAATTTTAGGCATTTTCTTTTGATCGTTTGATAATATGGAGTAACAATTACAACTTCATCTCCTTCTTTGGCAAGTTCTTTGCTTAAAGCATAGGAGACATCCGCTAAGCCCCCAGTTTTAGAGAAGGGCAAAGCTTCAGAGGCAAACATCGCTATCTTCATATGATAGCTCCTTGATGGATATAGATTGGAGTATCTTTATCTCCTTCGATTGTATGTCTATCGGTAACAATCGTGTATTTATCGATTACAACGTTAGAAAGAGTGACTTTCTCGCCGATTTTTGTTCCACGAAGAACGATGCAGTTGCTAAGTTTCGAACCTTTTCCAACGTGAACTCCACGACAAAGAATGCAATTATCGACAGTTCCTTCAACAACGCATCCGTTAGCGATAAAGGAGTTAGAGATCTTTGAACTTGCCCCATATAAAGCTGGACATGTATCATGAGTAATTGTAAATATTGGCCAATCCTCTTTGAAAAGAGTCTTAGCAACTTCAGGATTTAATAATTCGAAGGAATATTCAATGTATTTGCTTAAAGAATTGAAATTTCTTGCATATCCTTCGTATTCATAGGCATGAACTTTGAAGAGTTTGTTTTTGATTGCATAACGGAGAATGTCTCCAATGCCCATCGAAAGAGAGTGTTTCTTGCTTTCTTCGACAATTTTTGCGAGAGTTACACGATTGATTATCCAAGTCTCAAGTGAAGCATTTATGTCTTTTTTGCTGCCATCATTGATCTTGACATCGGTAACATATCCGTCTTCATCTAATTCAAAATGATATCCGCCAACGAAGTTCTTGTCGCCATCGTTAATCTTTTTATAGACAATTGTGACTTCTTCTTTTCTTTGCTTATGTTCTTCAATGATAGGATTGAAATCAACTGGCGCGACAACGTGTGGAGTTTGGAAAACAAGGATTGAAGCCGAGGAATCATAGAGCATGTAATCATTCTCTTTGATGTTAGCTAAATCAGTGTTGTATGGTGGGTTAAGCAAGCCTTTTTCATTAAGAAGGATCGTTAATTTATCTGTTTTTGTGTTATTAACCCAAGAAGACATGTTTCCCATGTGCTTAAGGATTGAACGTTGATGATCCTTGACAAGGATTCCAACTGTGTCGATGCCAGAATTTGAAAAGTTAGACATGACGATATCCATAAAGGCATATCTCCCTAAGAATGTTGTTGAAGCAAATGGGCGGTTTGCCGTTAATTCGCTTAATTCTGGATCGTTATGAGTATCTAATAAACCGATTACGTCTTTCATGTTATTTGGCTGCCTTTCTATTAACGATGAGGTCGATTTCTTCTCCTCCGACGTTAACTTGTGCTTTTTCTTCAATCAAAGTGTTTGGTCCGATAATGGCGTTTTCAACTTTTGCTCCTTTAGCAATTCTTGCTCCAGGCATGATGACGACATTTTTGCAAACTGCGCCTTCTTCAATGACAACGCCTCCAGAAATAACGGAATGTTGAACTTTTCCATAGATCTGAGCGCCTTGGTTGACTAAGGAGTCTTTGACATCAGCTTTTGGACCGATGAATTGAGGAATGGAACGCTTGTCTTCGGAAAGAATTATATTCTTGCCAAAGATTGAATAAATATCTTCTCCAGTCTTATCATTCTTTAATAAATCCATATTTGCTTCATGAAGGGAGGCAATTGTTCCAACGTCTTTCCAATATCCATGATATGTGTAGGCGACAAGTTTCTTTTTATCTTCCATCATATTAGGGATGATGTTTTTGCCAAAGTCGTGCTCTGTGTCTTCTTTTGCATCCGCAATAAGATATTGACGGAGAGTTTTATAAGTAAAGATGTAAATACCCATCGAAGCAAGATTGCTCATTGGTTTCTTTGGCTTTTCTTGGAATTGGGTGATTTTACCCGTTTCATCAGTCACAAGAATGCCAAATCTTGATGCTTCTTCCATTGGAACTGGATATACGGAAATCGTGCAATCTGCGCCAGATTCGATATGTTTTTGTAACATCTCATTATAGGTGCAAGAATAAATATGATCGCCTGAAAGAATAAGGACGTAGTCGGGGTCCATTCTTTCTAGCCAATCAAGGTTTTCATAGATTGCATCAGCGGTTCCTCTATACCAAGATGACCCTTCTTCTGTTTGCTTCGGTGAAAGTACGGATGCAGACGATCTGACACCGTTAAATCCCCATTTTTCGCCGTTTCCGACGTATTCATTAAGTTCGCTTGACTCATATTGGGTCAAAACACCGACATTGCGAATTCCCGAATTAGCGCAATTGCTTAAAGGGAAATCGATAATACGATATTTGCCGCCATATGAAACAGCAGGCTTTGCGACTTTTGCTGTCAAAGCCTTTAATCTCGTTCCTTTGCCACCTGCGAGAATCATGGCAACCATTTTGCTAGACATAGTAGTCCTCCTTCTATCAACGAAAGTAAGATTGAGATATGTTATCTTTATCGTTAAAGATTTTACCATAAAAGGTCAGTTTGTGATTAAAAAAGTAACGTAATTTGTCTAAATTTAGGCATTTTTGACAAAGATTTACAAAATTTGAAAAAAGTTTACCATAAAATTTATTTTATCGTTGTCAAAACGTCTAACTGGTGGTATATTCTTTCTTGCGATTTTACGCACGAAGAGGTGATAGTTATGTCAAGAAAATGCCCAATATCAGGAAAAGGCCCAATGAGCGGTAATTCCCGTTCCCACTCTGTCTTAGCAACTCGCCGTAGATGGAACGTTAATTTACAAACATACAAAATTAACATCAACGGTAAAATGGTTTCAGTTAAGATGAGCGCACGTGCCTATCGTAGCTTAAACAAATCCGTCAAAGCTGCTTCCAAGACCGAACCAGCTACCTAATTTGTTAACTGATTAAAAAGATTTAAACGAGCTAATGCTCGTTTTTTCTTTATATTTTTAGGCAACTAAATAGAAGAATATAAGAATGGTGACAAAAGATATTTCGGAAAGAAAGGTTAACAGCCATTCAGAGAAAGCCATCACGAAATATTTAGGTCTTTGATAAGAAATGGTTCCATCTCTTTCACTCACTTGTTCTAATCTAGCATAGTTAGATAGTTTAGGATTTAATAATGGTAACAATGCTAAACCTGCGAAAACGAAAGATATGACAGCAAAAGTCATAGCTAAGGTCGAATCGTTTGCAAGAGTTGCCCTAGAAATGGAGAGAAGGATTATTCCGCAAGTGCCATTTCTTATAGCGATCGATCCGCCATAAAACATGAAACAGGCAGCCCTAAGTTTTTCTTTGTTAAAAGATAAAACGCTTAGCGAAAAGAAAAATAAGCAAACTATGACTTCAAAGGCACTTACCATAAGGAAATAATACTTAGATGTAACTGTTTCATCATGTGGCAAGAAATACAACAATAAAGAAACAGAAACATTGCAAAGCAAGAAAATTCCCTGCAAAACCCTTATGAATTTATCTTTCTTCCCTGAAAACGCTTCATAAATGAAATATTGGCGAAAATTAAAAGGTTCTTCTTCGCTTTTCTTACTTTGATAAGAAAGAAAAAGGAAGGAAACAAATGTAAGCAAAGATAAACCAATCAGGATGAGATATGCTATTTGCATAATAAACATTTAACCCTTTCTTTAATATCATCATGGCCAAATAAGTATGATCCCGCCACAAGTACATCAATGCCATTTTCGATAGAAAATTTGCCAGTAACATCATTAATTCCACCATCGATTTCCAATAATGGTTTATTCTTTGAAGAATTGATAACTTCTTTTATCCTTTTTGCTCTTTCTAAGGATTCATTGATGAATTTTTGACCACCTTTTCCTGGTTCAACCGACATTAGTAAGACTAAATCGAGTTTTTCTATATAAGGAAAAATAGTTTCTATATTTGTTCCAGGCTTAATTGACAAGCCGGCATAAAGATCATATGAATGGATTAAATTTATAGTCTTAAGAATTTCTTCTTGGCTTTGACACGCTTCAAGATGAAAGGTTATTAAATCAGCGCCTGCATCAACGTATTCTTTTATATGCGAAAAAGGTTCTTCAATCATTAAATGAACATCGTTAAGCATGTTATGAGTTTTAGCGAGTGAAGAGATTTCTTCTAAGGTAAAAGAGACGTTAGGAACGAATTTCCCATCCATCACGTCAATATGGATAAATCTAGCTCCTGCCTCTTCTGCTTTTTTGCATTCATCTACTAGTTTTAGGCGGTCTGCCGCTAAAAGCGAGGGGGAAATAATAGGTTTTTTTAGATTTTTCAAATTTAATTTCATTATTTGAACCCAAAGAAACGAGCTATCCAAGAACGTTTCTCTTTGAAATTTTTATCATCTTTATAAGCATCTTCGATTGCTTGATGCATCATCAAGGCAGAGGAATATCTTTCTTCTGGTCTCTTTTTGCATGCTTTCAAAATTATCTTATCTAGCGATTGAGGGATGCTTGAAAGGGTTTTTGATGCCTCAGGGAACCTTGATTTGATTTGCTTAACGGCAACCTCTTCTGCTGTTGGAGCATCAAAAGGAACTCTTCCAGTAAGGATTTCATAAAAAAGAACGCCCATTGCATATATATCAGAAGCAACTGAAGGTTCTTTCCCCATCAAAACTTCTGGCGCACAATAATATACCGTTCCACTGATGATGTTTTTATCTTTAATTGTTTGACCAAGTTCATCTTTGAACGAAGCAATGCCAAAATCAGTTATTTTGATTGAGCCATCAACAAGATAGAAAAGATTGTCTGGTTTTATATCAGCATGAATTATGCCGTGGTTGTGGACGTAAGCCATACCGGAGGTTAGCTGAAGCATCACTTCACAAGCTTCTGAGGCAGAAAGGGAATGTGTTGCAGAAATATTCAATTTATCTCTTAAAGTTCTCCCTTCAACATATTCATTTGCCATATATGGTCTATTTTCGACGACTCCTTGCCCTTCCCATTTTACAACGTTAGGGTTATTTAGAGTCGATGCAACCTGGCACTCATGGTTAAAACGCTCAATATTTTTAGGGTCGCCCATCATGTCTTCACGCATGACCTTTAAGGCTACGGCATGTCTAAGAACAATATCAAAAGCTTCGTATACATCAGCCATTCCACCATGGGCAATACGACCAACTATACGGTAACGTTCATCGATGACATCGCCAATTTTAATCATTGCTTATGCACTCCCAAAGGGCAATCCCGATATTATCTGATCCACCTTCATGATTAGCGACGGAAATCAGAGAAATAACTTTTTGATCGGTTCTTTCATCAGTAGAAATGATATTTGCAATTTCTTTGCTTTCGAGATTGTTATAAAGACCATCTGAGCAAAGGAGGATTGTTTCTCCTTTATAAGGATGTTCATCGATGCTAATGGATAAAGAGTTATAAACGCCTAAAGCATTTGTCAAAATATGGCGATCTGGGTGTGTTTTTGCTCCATCTTCGCTTAATTTTCCAGTTCTGACGAGATAATCAACGTATGTTTGGTCTTTTGTTAGTTGCTCTAAAGAACCATCATTAAGTTTATATGCTCTCGAATCGCCAATATTAGCAATCATTAAACGATTATCGCTTATTAATGCAGCTACCATTGTGCAGCCCATTCCCAAAGCTTCGGTCTTTTTTTCGGCCTTTCTTAATTTTTCGGCTAATGAATAGATTTTCTTATTGATGGCTTTGCAGGTTTTTGTGATCCATTTTCTATCGCTTATGGCAAAAGCGTGTTTTCTTTTTTTCTTAAAAGCCTCAGAAAGCATATCAATAGCTAATTTTGAGGCAACATCACCTTTTTCCGCTCCTCCCATTCCATCGCAAACGACCATGAAAACCTCGTTATCGGAATTCATTAAGATCAAGGCTTGGTCTTCATTTGTTTTTCTGACCATTCCTATATCTGTTTTATAGGCATATGTTCCATGATAGTTGCTCATATTATTTTCCTTCTTTAATAGTTTTTGCGCGAAGTTGTCCGCAGGCTGCGTCAATGCCCGTTCCCCATTCTTTTCTTACGGTGCAATTTAATCCGTGGGAATTAAGATATTCAGAGAAACGTTTGATGTTTTCTTTAGGACTTCTTTCGAATGGTTTTTCTTTTACAGGGTTTAATGGGATTAGGTTGATATAGCAGAATACTCCTTTTAAGAGATTTACGAGTTCTTTTGCGTGTTCAATCTGATCATTGACTCCTTTGATCATTATGTATTCAAAAGTAACTCTTCTTCCGGCGATATCAACATATTCTTTAACGGCAGGAATGAGTTCTTCAAGAGGATAGGCATTATTTACCTTCATCAATGAAGAACGTATTTCATTATTTGAAGCATGTAAGGAAATAGCAAGATTGACTTGAATTCCTTCATGGGCATATTTTTTGATGCCAGGAACGATTCCACATGTTGAAACAGTGATATGTCTAGCACCAATCGCTAATCCTTTAGCTTCATTCATGATATGGACAAAAGCAGAGACATTATCGTAATTATCAAATGGTTCGCCAGTGCCCATCACGACGACGTGAGAGACATTTTCTCCGACTTCGTAGAGCTTTTGATTCATGATGATAACTTCACCGACCATTTCGGCAGCGCTTAATGCACGATCTTTTCTTAAGATTCCTGAAGCGCAGAATTCGCAACCCATTGGACATCCAACCTCAGAAGAAACGCAAATGGCATTGCCATAGTCATAACGCATTAAAACAGTTTCGACTTTTGCTCCGTCTTCCATGTTTAAAAGAAGTTTAATCGTGCCATCTTCTGCAACTTGTTCAGTGTGAATAGTTGGCAATGTAAGACAATAATTTTCCTTTAATGTTTCACGAAAAGTCTTGGAAATATCAGTCATTTGGTCAAAATCATAGACCTTTTTTACGTATATCCAAGTATATAGTTGAGTGGCACGGAATTTCTTTTCGCCAAGAGATTCCGTTTCTTCTTCGAGTGCTTTTAGGGTGTATCCAAATAGGTTTTTCTTCATAAATTATTCTTTATCGGCGAAGGCCGCGTTTGATGTGGTGGTTTTTTCTTGTCCAATTATCATGTTAATTGGCGTAGTTAAGGTAGCTGAATTGCTATCTTTTTTCATTACAGCGTAGTAAACGGATGTTTCTCCTTCTTCAAATGGGAAACGCTGTTCTTCTTTGATGAATTTGAATTCAGGGTGGTTGGCTAAGAAATCAAGAACGGTTTGATGCCCTTCTTTCTTGGAGATGGTATAAATGATGTAGATTAATAAGCCATCTTCGGCAACAAATTTAGAACATGCTTCAAGGGTTTCTTTTTCTTTAGCAAACAATTCATCCATTCCGCCTTTATCAAAATGCAAGAGATAATCTGGTTGCTCTCTGATTAAATCAAAATTAGATGAATCTGGAGCAGCGATGACTAGATCTTGTGGGCGGGATATGGAAACGAGCAAAGAATCTAAGGAAGAGCCAAAGAAATTAACGTTCTTAAGTTCCTTTTGACGAATTAATCGCGTTACATCAGCATATTTCTCGAGCGCAGGAACGCCCATATTGATACCGATGGATGAACCATAATGTTCAACTACCTCTTTTAATATCGAAGAATCTTGATTTGCATTATAGATGAAGAGTTCATTTGGCTCTTCGATTGAATAAGTATCAATTATTTCCTTGGTAATTGGTTTCTCTTTGAAAATAATGCCTTCTCTGCAAAGAGGGTTTTTGCGAAGGGAAGATTTTCCTTCAAAAGTAAGAATTCCATCATAATTCGTTTTCTTGAATTCTGGGAATTCTTTTATGACGTTTTCAGGAGATTTGACAGAAGTTCTGACGCGAACATGTGAAACAAATGGACGGTTATTCTTTTTCAAAATCTTGTATGTTACTCCATAGCCAAAGTGTTCAAAGATTTTAAGAACCCATTCAGGCGTGTTAAATCTTAAAGAGAGATAACGATTGCTTTGCTTAGAAATATCTTCAGGGATAAAAGGAGAATCCCCGCTTAATTTCTCGATAAGAGGTTTTACTTCTTCTAAACGTGCTGGATCTACTTTTTTATTAAGTATGGCAATCGTTTCTTCTTTTGTGATGTGCTTATAGAAGCAAAGATTAGCAAAAGCTAAATAAAGAGCACGTTTTTCCTCTGGCAAAAGATCACGATAATTTTTCAAAAGGTATTCGAATAAAAGATGGTGACGTAATTCGCATCCGACAATTCCAGCAACGAAAGTTCTCATTGGGCGAATATTCACATCAGCTTGGAAAATCTTTCTCAAAGCTTCGTTGAATTGGGTGCCATTGACAATAATGTCTTCCAATACTTTTTCAGATAAATCAAATTCTTGCATATCTTCCTCCGTTATTTTTTCGATAATTCATCGAGTTTTTTAAGCTCGTCTTCATGTCCTTCAAAAGCATCTCCGAGATAGATTTGCTCAGGATCGTTATAATCTAAATCTGCTCTATCACGTGGGTCGCAATCGCAATCATCATCACAATCGCAATCATCATGATGATGTCCGCAAGAGCATTCATGATCATTATCTTCCTCGGATTCTTCACGGAAATTACTTTCAGTTAAGAAACGTGGATAGTCATGATTGATATATTCATAAGTCTTGCCTTCTTTGATATATTCGAAGTTAACTTCAACGTTAATCGTGAAATCTTTTAACGTTTCAAGCAAATAATCAGCAAGAGCATGTTCAAAACGCTCGTATTTTTGGGGTAATTTAATATAAACCAACGTATTCCAAGAGGTTTGTTCAACACCATTATGGAATAAAAGAGATTCATAAGGGGAATAGAAATTAATTTCCTCTTCGCTAGTTTCTAATAAATTTGCGATATTTGGTGTCGCATCTTTTGAATAATGCCCAACGACATATTGGTCTAAACCGAGTATTAATATTGTGATCATTTCTTGTATTTTTCCTTCTAGAAAAGTATATCACATCTTCCTAATAGGAAGAACATATTAAAAAAGAAAAATCAATAATCCAATGGATCAACATTTATTTTGATATCAATACCGGAAAGACCGTTCAAGGAGGAGACTAGCTTTTTTAGTTCATTAACGACCGTTTCGCGTTCTTTAAATTTTAGCAAGAGAACTCTTCTAAATTTACCATTATTCATCGAATAGAAAGGAGTTATCGGTCCGATTATTTCAAGTTTATCTATGTTTAAAGAACAAAATGTCTTTTTGAAATCGTAAGCTGCCGCAGTTGTTTTATCTTCGCTAGATCCATTAAATTCCAAAGTTATCAAATTGTAATATGGGGGGTATTTGGTTATCTTTCTTTGATTCATTTCAGTTATGAAAAAATTTTCATAATCTTGTTTTGCGCCTAAGGTTATCGCATAGTGATTTGGGTTAAATGTTTGAATGATTGCTTCACCATTTTTAGTTGAACGTCCACTTCTTCCGACCGCTTGAGCGATTAATTGGAAGGTTCTTTCAGCCGCTCTATAAGTGGGAAGAGCGAGACCTATATCAGCTAAAACTACCGCGCTTAAAGTAACTAAAGGGAAATCATGTCCTTTAGCAATCATTTGCGTTCCGACTAAAATATCGTAATTTTCGTCATGAAAATCTTTCAGAACTTTTTCAACGTTTTTTGAAACTTTTGATACATCTGAATCCATTCTAGCAACTCTTACGCCAGGGAAAATGTCTTCAAGTTCTTTAACAACCCTTTCAGTTCCGTAGCCAATCCTTCTAAGTTTTGTGTTGCCACATTCAGGACATTGCTGAGGGTAAAGAGAGACATATCCGCAATGATGACATTTGAGCATGTTGTCTTCTTGATGGTAGGTAAGATTTCCTCCGCAATTTTCGCAAGTGAAAATATATCCGCATTTTGGACAATTAACACCAGTCCAGTAGCCTCTTCTATTGATTAGAAGCAAGACTTGTTCATGGTTTTCGAGTTTTTCTTTAATCTTATTTTGTAAGGGAAGGGAGAGTTTTTCGCTGTTTTTAGCAAAATTCGAACGTTTTGTTAAATCAATTATCGTTGTTGGAGGCAAGGGTTTTTGATTAACTCTAACCTTCATTTCCGTATAGCCATAAACCCCTTTGAAAGCACGTGCTTTGGTTTCTAAGGATGGGGTTGCAGAACCTAAAAGGACTTTGCATCCTTCTTTTTTGCCGCGCATAATCGCGACTTCTCTTGCATGATAATACGGCATGTTATCTTGTTTATATGATTCAACATGTTCTTCATCGAGTATTATTAAGCCAATGTTTTTTAATGGAGCAAAGACCGCACTTCTAGCGCCAACTACAATTGAGGCTTTGCCATTTGCGATCCTTCGATATTCATCATAACGTTCAGCGGGTGTGAGTTCAGAATGCAATATGGCTATCTTATCGCCAAATCTTCTGGAAAAATATTCAACCATTCTTGGAGTAAGGTTAATTTCTGGAACTAACATCAAAACAGTTTTTCCTTCAAGGAATATCTTTTCGGAAAGTCTTAGGTAAACCTCCGTTTTTCCAGATCCGGTGACCCCCTGTAGTAATATTACCTTTTTATCAGATGAAAGAATACCTTCATAAGCCTTCTTTTGCTCAGGGCTCATTTCATGTATTTCTTCTCTTTCTGAGACGGATATTTGATAACGTTCTTTTTCTTTTAAAAAGATTTTTATTTTTCCTCTTTCAAGAAGTTTTTGAACGATTGAGGGAGAACCTGCTTCTTTTTTTAGAATTGGAGAGTTATTTCCAATCAAACGAAGAATTTCTATTTGTTTATCCGTTAGTCCTTCTTCACTTTTGTCTACTATCTCAAGATATTTCTCGTAGGCAATTTTAGGACCTTTAGTTGAGGACATCTTTGGAGAAAGGCTTAGAGGTAACATCGTTTGAATTACTGAAATCAACGGCGAAAAGTAATATGATGCGACCTCTTTTGCTAATGAAAGCATGTTTTCATCGATTAACGGTTCTTCATCAACGATGTCTTCTTCTTTTATTTCTTTAAGTTTGTAGCCGTTTTCTTTTTCTAAAGTTTCTTCATCTTTATCCGTTTCAACGACAGAAAGAATGAAGCCCATAGCTAAATGGCCATTAAAGTTTATTTTAATGCGAAATCTAGGGCCTAATTCTTTTTTCCCTTTGTAAATATAAGAAAAAGTGCGATCCAACGATCTAGTCCCGTATTCAGTTAAAACTTCGATTATCTTCACAAAAATATTATAACGTTTTTAAGCGATGCCCGCTTCTTTCTTGATGATATTAGCGATTTCTGCTGCGCATTTATCAAGATTATCATTGGTAACGGAATAGCGATAGTCTTTAACCATAGCCATTTCTCTATTAGCTTGGCTAAGGCGATTGGCGATCGTTTCTTCGTTTTCGGTGGATCTTCCGCGAATTCTCTTTTCTAATTCTTCTAGGGATGGCGGAAGAATGAAGATTGAGCAAACATTTTCTTTTCCGACAGATTTCATGACTTGCTCAGCTCCGTTAACATCTATTTCAAGTAAAACATTAAAGCCTTTTTCTCTCATTTCTTCAACTTTTTCTTTTGGAGTTCCATAGTAGTTATCGACATATTGGTTCGATTCTAATAGTCCTCCATTAGAAAGAGTTTCAAGGAATTTTTCCTTGCTGACAAAAAAATATTCGCGTCCATTTTCTTCGCCTGGACGCATTTTTCTAGTGGTCATAGAAACAGAAAACCAAAGATTGAGATTTTCTTTCTCGGTGATTTTTTGACGAATTGTGCCCTTCCCAACTCCGGAAGGGCCTGAAATGATAATTAACAATCCCTTTTTCATGTTCATAAATTTAGCATTTTTTTAACATATCGGCAATACGATAAAAAATATTCGCTATAATTTACCCTATGGAAAGAAAAGCTTTATCATCAATAGAATTAAAAACTTATACCGATATACTTGCTGAAAACTTAGTTGGCAGATACATATCTTCCCCGGTTATGTATGCGAACGATACTTTTATTTTTCACGTCTCAGGGAAAGGCAAATCAAATTTGCTTATTTGCTTAGATGGTGAATTCCCTCGCGTCTATTTAAGTGACTCTCAGTTTGAGGGTTCTTCGTTTGATGATAAATTTTTGATGGTCTTGAAAAAAGAAGTTTCTAACGCCTATATAACGAATGTAAGTCAGATTAACGAGGATAGAATTTTAAATGTCTCCTTCACGTCCTTAAACTCTGTTTTTAAAGAAGAAAGGAAAAATTTGATAATTGAGCTAATCCCTCATCACCCTAATTTTATTATCGTAGATGAAAAGAATATCGTCATTTCTGCTTATAGGACTTCCACCATCGATAGCAAGCATCCAATTCTTAAAGGCATGCTTTATTTGCCTCTAGAAAACAAATTTCACCAGCAAAACCCCGTTCAATTTGATTTGAATGAGTTTGAAGAAGCGTGTTTAAATGAGGAAACCAACATATATAAAAAGAGGAAGAATGAAAAATTTGGATATGCGATAACACATTTCAAAAACAGGAAAAAGTTATTAGAAAGAAAAATCAAGTATCTCAATAATGACATCGAAGAAAGCAAAAAGCATCTTGATGATTCATTAAAAGGGGATGCGATTTATATTTGCTATTCATCTTTAAATAATCGCCAAGGTTTTTTCGAATACGAAGGGTTAAAAATTGATTTGGATCCATCAAGATCGTTATCGCAAAATGCTGAGCGATATTATAAAAGAAGCAAGAAGGCAAAAGAGACAATTTCTAACGCTGAAAAATTCCTTCTTCAAACGCAAAAAGAACTAGAAAACGTTAATGATGTTTTGTTTCAAATTGACGTTGCAAATGAAAATTCGCTTGAGACATATGCTAATTTATTAAAAATTCCCCTAACTAAAAGCAAGAAAGCCGATGAGAGTTTAAGCTGTGGTTTATCTAGTGATAGCATTCCTTATTTTGTCACATATAATGGAACAAAAATCCTCTTTGGAAGAAGCGCTAAGCAAAATACATTTTTGACATTTATGTATGACACGTCAAAAGAACATCTCTGGTTTCATATACAAGGTCGTTCTGGTTCCCATGTCATCATCAGAAAAGATAATCCAACAAATGAAGAAATTCATATAGCTTGCGAAATATGTCTAATAAACTCTAATCAAGAAGATGGCGATATTATCTATGCAAAGAGAAAATATGTTAAAAAAGGCCATGTTTTAGGGGAAGCAATTTTAAAAGAATTCAAAACGATTCATTTAAAAAACGTTACGGCAGAAACTAAAGAACTTCTCAAAAACGCAGAAAGAATAAAACTACGTTAAACTTTTCTCTTTTTTCTTTGATTTTATCAATTTAACTAGGGTGATAATGCCAACGACAATTAAGCAAATCACTACGCCTGTTGTTCCACCTAAGGTATCAATCCCTACATCCTTCCAAGTACATGTTCTTCCTGGTGTATAGAATTGAATCAATTCGGAAAAACCGCCTAAAATAAAATTGATAAAAATCGTTGATGAGGTAGTAACCGAGGTGTATTTATCATCTAAATCTTTATATAAGAAACAGAATAGGCAAATTGCTTCGACCATAAATAAGGAAAAATGTCCGATTGATTTTCTAACCAACGTTAAGAACTCTTTCATCGCGTTAGTTTTTGCATCGTATGTGACAAATTTAACATCTAAAGAAAGGTTTTCATTTTCTAGTGAGGTGATCGTTCCATAAAAAGTATCAATCGTACCAAAATTCAAGGAACAATCGAGAGTATTGTTTTTAGAAATAGCAACATTAGAATCATCAATCGTAATCATAATGGATTCTTTAGCAAGACTCACAGAACGATTACTGGCTAAAAATAAGCCTCTTATAGAAAGATCACGTTCAGCTGGAACATTTACCGTTAAACTCCCTTCAGAATCCTTGTACGTAGGGGCCCCATTAACTGAAATTCCGTTAATGATATCAGGCTTAACTTCTCCAAAAGAAAGGGAAATTGATAGGGTTTTTTCGTTTTTTAAAGAAGATTTAACAAGAAGAGAGGCCTTCTTTTCTTCAAATACTCCTTTTATAAGGCAGGAGTTTTTTGATTCCCTAAATATAAGGACAGAAGAATCGATATTATCCTCATCGCTAACGATTTGAAAATCAAATGAGTCATCAACATTTTCATCATTGAACGAAAAAGAGAAATATTGTCCGCCTTTTTCATAATTAACATCTCCAACTGCTAAAAAATCTCCATTTTGTGTATAACTAATTGGTGTAGCAGGAAGAGATTTGCTTTCAGAAGAAACTTCTACTTCATATTCAAAAGGGCCGTATGTAATTTTGCTTTTTCCTTCACTCTTAGCGATAATAAGGCCATCATTGTTTATTATTGCAACGTCTTCGTTTGAAGATGAGAGCTTAAGTTTTCCTAAGTCATAATAACGAGGCGATAATATTGAATCTTCTTTGTCATCTTTAACGAAAGAAATACTAGGCATATAAGATTCATTTTTCTTTAAAGAAATTGTTTCTGGCGAATCGTTTTTTAAAACCTCATTTGATGGAAAATAACGGGGACATATATCAAAATTCAATTCATAAATGATGTTTTTTGTTATCTCTATAGTAAGTGAAAGATCTTTGTTTTCCTTGTAGGTTGTGACATTCATTTGATAATGATCAGAACCTAAATCTATCAATTCATTGTTAACCGAGAAACTGTTATCTGGATCATTTTTGTTGATTTTAAATGAATATTTTTTGTATTGATTATCCGCTAAAGTTGGATAAATGAAATTAAAATCATATGTCGTGGTCGTTCCAATGACTAATTGCGTTTTTCCTTCATTTTCAAAAACGATATCATCAGTTTTCACAGTATAAGATTCTGGGGGAGTTTCTTCCGAAAATTTGTCTTCAGGGAAAAAATGTTGGAATATTTTTCCAACGAAATTCGATTGATTCGAGGACATTTTCCCAGGCATTGCACTTTCTACGATAATCAAGGAAGATAGGACAACCCACATACCGAAGAAGATATAGGTGAAGATTGATTGTTTACGTAAGGAAGGCTTTCTCATTTTATTACCTTTCTTCATTATAGAAGAAAATGCTAATATATACATCATGAAGAAGAGAATTTTACCCATAATAGGATTGGCTTTAGGTCTAATATCATGCAATAACAATGACCAATATGATGAAAACAAGGATTTTCAATTATCTCGTAACGGGGATTTATTCTCTTTTGATTTTACGAATGCTACTTATGATTCAATTAGCAATGGTTTAGATGCAGACAAAGCCATATCTTCGATGGATTTAGGCGAAAGCGTGACTTTTATTCGAACTTCTCCTACTTGTCATTCATGCATTGATTTCGAAGAAACTTTTATTTCTTTTATTAAGAATAACCTTCTTGATATTTCGGTATATTCCGATTCAACTACTTCTATTAGATACGCAAATCAATATTATTCATATTTTGGTGAAGATAATATTGAACATGATGAAGAACATACTTTCCTAAATAGAACTCCGTCATGGTATTATGGTTCAAAAGAAAAGGGTTGCAAAATCGCCTGCTGGGGTGGGGGAAACGATTATTATCTAAGAACTTCTTTTTTCAAAAACGGTTCAATCAATAACATTTATAAATTTTCATCAATCGCATATTTGAAAAAAGGTTTAGAAACAAATAATAAGTCATTGATTTATTTGTTAGATGAAAACAGTTCGGAATCTACTTCATTTTATAAAAACACTCTCTATCCTTTAGCAAAAAAGTCTTCAAAACCCACCTATATTTTGGATATGAATAGGGTTAACTCTTCTTCTATTGATGAAGTTGACAATTATTTTTCCTCTTTTTCTCTTGTTCTTGGCGAAGAAAAAGCCAGTCTCGACAATGAAACCGGCTTAAATAAATTAATATCAGCTTATTACAATTAGTTTTTCTTGGCTCTGACAAATCTATCAAAATCTTCGCCTTCGGCAATGGTTTTGAATTTAGCAAAGAAATATTCATCGCCCATAGCATCTGCCATATGTTTTGGGTATTGTCCGTGTGCACACATGAAAGCGCCATATTTCTTGTATATTTCTTCTTCGGAATAAAGATAGTTTAATTCATCGCGACGTGAAACAGAGAAAGCATAATATTTCTCTTTGCTCATATCCTGATAGTTCTTATCAAAAGCAATTATATCGGCATAGATTTCATAGCAGGAGACAGAATTTGCATAGTTTAATAGGTCTGGTGTATATCCTCCAGCAGGACGCATATTACATTCTAAAGCGACAAATTCACCTTTTTTAGCAAATTCTTCTTTATCATTTTTCAAAACGAAAAATTCAATATGGAAGAATCTCTTTTTGATTCCAAAAGCTTTTACTGTGGCCTTACCCGCCTTAAGGAATTCATCTCTATTTACATCGTTAAATCCCAAAGTGAATGGGGAGGTGTAATAATATTCATCTTTTGCTTCATTAACAACTTCTGCAACAGGAGTCGGGAAATGATCGCAAGTGCAAAAAACTACTTCGGAATTAGAATCGCAAATTCCATCGAAAGAGATGATTTCTCCATCAATGTATTCTTCGATTATGAAAGTTTCTTCGAGGGTTTTGCTTAATAATGAACGAACTTCTTCCTCGTTTTTTAAAGAATGTGATTGAGCCGCACCAACGCCAATATTAGGCTTAGCAAATAATGGATATCCCACTTCTTTTGCAAAATCTAAGACTTTCTCAATATCAGCTGGACCATCCACTAAGATATAACGCATGGTTTTGACGCCTGCCTTTTGGAAACATTCTTTCATTGCTGATTTAGCTTTGATCTTTTCCATTTGCTCAGGGAAAAAACCAGTAGTAATATTCAGTTCTTTTCTAAGACGTGCGTCTTGATATAACCACCATTCATTATTTGATTCAAGATAATCAATTTTGCCATATTTTCTTTCGAAATAACGGCATGCTTTGAGCATCTCATCGAAAGAGCCAAGATTTGGCAAGTAATAATATTCCGTTAAGGCATTTCTTAATCTTGGGGAGGTTTCATTATATGGAGTATCACCAATGCCTAAAACGGTGATCCCCCTTTCCTTTAAAGCCTCAACCCATTTGAAATATCTTTCTGGGTAGTTAGGTGAAACAAAAATGAAATTCATAAGATTCCCCTTTCCTTTAATTAAATCTATCCGATTCGCTTAATATCTTATCAGCTTCTTCTTTGCTTGAAGCTTCTAATGCTATTTCTGTTAAGATGATTGTCTTTTCTTTTTTTACTTCTAAAGCGCCAAAGGAAACAGCAAAAAATACTTCTTCTTTATTGGTTTTAATGATTTTTAAAACGCCTTTCTTGGCTAAAGGGGCGATTAAAGTCGTATATCCTCCCATAAGGCCAAGAGGCCCGTTGTTTGTTGGAACCATGACATAAGTCGCTTCTCCTTCAAACACTTTGCCATTAGGCGTTAAAACGCTCACATTCAAAGAAGACATTATTTATTCCCCATTTCTTCGGCTTTCTTTATGACATCCTCAATGGATCCGCAGTATAAGAATGCACTTTCTGGATATGAATCATATTTTCCGGACAAGATTTCTTTGAAAGAACGGATGGTTTCTGAAACTGGAACGTAAATTCCTGGGAAACCGTTAAATGCTTCAGCAACATGCAAAGGTTGAGAAAGGAAATTACGGATTCTTCTAGCTCTTGCAACCGTTGCTTTATCTTCATCAGATAATTCATCAATGCCTAAAATAGCAATGATATCTTGAAGTTCTTTGTATCTTTGGAGAATTTTTTGAACGGCTCTAGCAACTTCATAATGTTCTTCTCCTAAAATATCAGGATCAAGAATGTTTGATGTTGATTCAAGAGGATCAACAGCAGGGAAGATGCCTAAAGCAGCAGTATTTCTATCAAGAATCGTCTTTGCGTCAAGGTGAGAGAAGGTTGTAGCTGGAGCAGGGTCAGTTAAATCGTCTGCAGGAACGTAAACAGCTTGAACTGAGGTGATTGAACCAGCTTTTGTAGAGGTGATCCTTTCTTGAAGCTGTCCCATCTCATTTGCAAGTGTTGGCTGATATCCTACAGCGGATGGCATACGGCCTAAAAGGGCTGAAACTTCAGATCCAGCTTGGGTGAAACGGAAAATATTATCGATGAATAAGAGAACATCTTGATGTTTTTCATCACGGAAATATTCAGCCATTGTTAAACCAGTCAAGGCAACTCTCATACGCGCTCCAGGTGGCTCATTCATTTGTCCGAAGCAAAGAGCGGTATTTTTCAAGACTCCGCTTTCTTTCATTTCGAAATAAAGGTCATTGCCTTCACGGGAACGTTCTCCAACGCCAGCAAAAACGGAAATACCATTATGTTCGGAAGCAATATTAAAGATTAATTCTTGGATGAGAACTGTTTTTCCGACACCTGCTCCACCGAATAAACCGATTTTTCCACCGCGAACATATGGGCAAAGAAGGTCTATAACTTTAATGCCCGTCTCAAGCATTTGAGTTGAAACGTTTTGCTCAGCAAATGTTGGGGCATCGCGGTGGATAGGCATATGTTTTACACCAGAAAAGTCTCCACCCAAATTATCGATTGGCTCGCCTAGAACGTTAAACATTCTTCCTAAGGTCTTTTCGCCAACTGGAACAGAGATTGGAGCGCCAGTATCGCTAACTTTCATTCCTCTAGCAACGCCTTCAGTTGCACCCATAGCGACACATCTGACTTTATCATCGCCAATATGTTGCATGACTTCTATAGTTAATAAATTCTTATCATCTATATGAACTTTTAAGGCTGTAAGCAAATTAGGCAAGTGTTTATCGTTAAATCTAACGTCAATAACTGGTCCGACGGCTTCAACGACTTCGCCTTCAAACAAATCTTCAACTTTCTTTTCTTTCATCTTTGTTTTCTCCTTTATTTGCTAGCATTAGCGCCAGATGCAACTTCAGTGATTTGCTGAGTGATGCTAGTTTGACGCGCTTTGTTATATTCAATTGTTAATTTTCCAAGTAATTCATCTGCGTTATCGTTTGCATTATCCATTGCCGTTCTTCTTGAGGCTTGCTCAGAAAGATTTGAGTTAAGGATTATCTCATTAATAACACCAGTAAGATAAGATGGCATAAGAGTATGAATCATCTTTCTTGGCTCCTCGTCGAAAAGTGGTGGCGCAAATTCTTCATCGGTCCATTTACTTCTTGGAATTTGAATTGGAAGAATTTGGAAAGTCGATGGCTTAAATGTGATCGTATTAACGTAACGCGTATAGATAATTCTTATTGCTTTGTATTTTTTATTATTAAAATCTTCTTTGAGAGTTAGGGCTAAAGAATGAATGTCTTCAACCTTACTATCTGATGAAATATTTGCAAAATCCCCTATAATTCTCCCCTCAAATTTAGAATCGCGAGAATAATGGTTAAGGGCTTTGCTACCTATTGGGATGATAATATCCTTATCAGTAATAATCTCATCAGCGTACTTAAAAACGTTGTTATTGTATGCTCCGCAAAGGCCCATACTTGAAGAGATTATAAGATAGAGGATAGGTAAATCGCCTTCATTAAACTTGGAATAATGAGATGGCGTTTTCGATTTATCGGAGGCAAAAACTTGGCCGAATAAAGAAAGAAATTCGCTTGAATACTCATTTCCTTTCTCGTGCATACTAGAAAAACGCTTGGTCTTTACAGTTGCCACGAGTTCCATCGCTTTGGTAATCTTTTCGGTGCCTTTGATGGAGTTTATTCTTCTTTTAGTTTTTGCTAATGATGGCATAAATCACTAATTCTTTCTTGTCTTTTTAAAGGTTTCGATAGCCTTAGATAAAGTTTCTTCACTTTCTTTGCTGAACGCTTTTTCTTTATTAAGGGTTTCGATTAATTCTGGATTGTTTGTATGGACATAATGAAGCAAGTCATTTAAGAATGGAGAGACTTGTTCTAATTCAAGGCCATCAAGATAACGACGATTTACAGCGAAAAGTTCAATGACCTCATCAATCATATCCATTGGGGCCCAGTTCTTTTGTTTAAGGGCTTCCATGACGATTCCACCGTGGGTGAGAATACGTTTTGTTTCAGCATCTAAATCCGAGCCAAATTGAGCAAATGAAAGATTTTCCCTATAGTTAGCAAGTTCGATTTTTAAGGATTTAGAAACTTGCTTCATAGCTTTGATTTGAGCAGATGATCCAACACGTGATACTGATAAGCCAGAATCAACTGCAGGCCTTTGTCCAGCATTAAAATAATCAGAGATAAGGAAAATCTGACCATCCGTAATGGAAATGACGTTTGTTGGAATATAAGCGGAGATATCGCCTGCCTGAGTTTCAATAATAGGAAGAGCGGTTATAGATCCTCCGCCATATTCAGGGGCAAGTTTACAAGCTCTTTCAAGGAGACGGGAATGAAGATAGAAAATATCTCCTGGGTAAGCTTCACGTCCTGGGGCTCTTCTTAAAAGGAGGGAAAGAGTACGATATGCGACAGCATGCTTAGAAAGATCATCGAAAACGATGAGGACGTCTTTTCCTTCTTCCATCCATTCTTCGGCCATAGCAATGCCAGAGAAAGGAGCGATATATTGCTGAGGAGCTGATTGTGATGCGGAAGCATTAACAACAGTCACATAATCAAAGCATCCTTTTTCTTTAAGACGGTTAACGATGCTTGCGACTGTGGAATTCTTTTGGCCAATTGCAACATAAACGCAATTAACGTTTTTGCCTTTTTGGTTAACGATAGTATCGATTGCAATTGATGTTTTTCCGGTTTGACGGTCACCAATTATAAGTTCTCTTTGACCACGTCCGATAGGAATCATCGAGTCAATTGCCTTAATACCGGTTGCTAAAGGTGTGTCAACTGACTTTCTTGTCATAACACCAGGGGCAATTCTCTCGATTGGTCTGGTTTTTGTATATTCGATAGGGCCAGCCTCATCTAAAGGCAAGCCTAAAGGAGAGACGACTCTTCCTAAAAGATTATCGCCAACTGGCACCTCGACAACACGGTTGGTTCTTTTGACCGTATCGCCTTCTTTGATTGAACGATCTGAGCCAAGCAAAACAGCTCCGACATCATCCGCATTAAGGTTCATTACCATTCCGTAAACATCGTTAGGGAAAAGTAATAATTCACCAAGCATAGCTCCTTTTAGGCCATAAACCGTAGCAATTCCATCACCAACGGAAATAACCGTTCCAACGTCGCTACTTTCTATTTCGCCTGCAAAAGACTTGATTTGCTCTTTTATTAATGCACTTATTTGATTAGTGTCCAATTTCATAGGGAGCCTCCTTTCAATAATTTATGGCGGAGTGAATCAATCTTATTTTGAATTGATCCATCGTATATTTTTCCGTCTAAAACAATTTTTATTCCGCCAATAAGATTCTTATCGATTTTGTTAATAAGATGGACTTGGCAATTTAGTTTGCTTTCAAGGGCTTTCTCTATTTTTGCTATTTCATCGTCTTTTAGAGGCAAAGTTGAATAGAGCAATCCTTCTTTGATGCCAAGATATTCATTAGCCAAAGTCCTGTATTCTCTGAATATCTCGCGAATTGAAGAAATTAGATGTTTCGTTGCAAGAAGTTTAAGGAAAAGTAAAAGAGAAGGACTTTCTAAATCCTTAAATGCAGTTTCGAGGATCTTATTAACATCTTCTCTACTGATTTTATGCGAAGAAAAATATTCTAAGAATTCAGGATTCTTCGAAAACACATCTTCAACTTGTTTTACTTCCTTTAAATAGGTGCTTACCTTATTTTCATCTTTCGACAAAGAGAATAAGGCTGCTGCATAATTCACATAAATTTCTTCGTTCATGTTTTTAGCCTTTCTTCTCTAGATCCAAAGTTATGCCATCAAGGATTTCTTTGTTATCTTTTTCGCTTATTTCACGGCCAAGAATTTCTTTTGAGGCATCTAAAGCAACATTGACGATCTCTTTACGGATCTCTTCACGTGCTTTTTGCTTTTCTTGCTCAATATTGTTAGAAGCTTTTTCTTGTTCAAGAGCGGCTTCTTTTTTGGCATTATCAATAATCGAATAAGCTTGTTTTTTAGCGTTTTCTTCGGCTTTGCTTATGATTTGCTGAGCTTTCTCTTCGGCAGAAGAGATTATTGTCTCAGATTGTTTTACGATTCCTTCGTAGTGAGCCTTAGCATTTTCAGCATCTTTGATATTGCCTTCGATGTAGTCTCTTCTTTTTTCTGAATATTTCTTTAAAGGCTTATAGCCAACAAAGAAAAGTAACACGAAAAGAACCACCAACGCGATAAGATTAATTAATAAAGCCCAGAAATTTCCGAAAATCTTGCTTAAAAAATCCTCTGGTTGAAATGGGGCGGACGAAGCATCTTCTAATATATATAGTAAAATGTTATTCATCCAAATAGCTCCAATTACATAACGAAAATAATCAAAATAGCAACGATCAAGCAGTAAATAGCGGTTGATTCATCAAGAGCAACTGCAACAATCATGTTACTTCTTAACTTATCGGCCATTTCTGGATTTCTTGTCATGCCATCAATTGTGTGACAGGCAATCCAGCTTTCACCAATAGCAGAAATCATGCCAAACGCCACGCAAATAGCCGCGGCAAGTGCTTTTAAACCAACATCAGTAATCATATTCCATTCCTCCTATAACTTCTGGTTTTAGTTTCATTTTGCTCATATTCGAGTAGTTCTTTTGGAACAGGGCGGAAAGCAAGATAAACATTGTCTTCGTCCATAGGCTTCTCTTGAGCGATCCAAAGGGATGAAAGAGAGGCAAACACCAAGGTTTGAACAAACCCGGAGAACAAACTGAAATATGCGTTGAGGATTCCAATCGGAATCGGTGAGAGAATAGTGCCTGTCCAGTAAGGGAAAGAATTCCACCAACCAGCCCAAGTTGAAGTCGCGCTAACAACTTCTAATGATGCACCCATACTTGAGAATATCGTTGCAGATAGGTTTGAAAGAGCCCATTGCATGAGAGTGATGATAACGGTTCCAGCAAGCGCGTTTCCAAACATACGCATAGTCGTTGAGATAATTGGAGACCACATTGTGATAAGGTTAACTGGCAAAAATACAGGAATTGGATCGATATACCTCTTGAGATAAGACCAATGCTGATATTTGATTGCAACAGCGTGAATCCAGAAAAACATTATGACAGATAAGCATAATGGGCCTGGCAACCAGTCGATTACTGACGGAACGCCAAATAAGGAAACATTGAATGCGATAAATAGATATGCCCATAATGTAAAGAAATATCCAGTCCATAACTTGGAGGAATTTCCCATGTTATTAATCGTGAAATTGCTAACGTAATCGTAATATGCATCTGCCCAGAAAAGAAGGCCTCTTGGCGCTTTCTTGTAATCTCCATTCTTCACGGCTTTGTTTGCCTTGATGCCAACAACTGTGCCAAGAATTAATAAAACGACGATGATAAGAAGGGACGAAAAAAGAGGACCAACAAGATGCTCCCAGTCCAATACGAGCATGTCTCTTAAACGTTCGCTTAAATCAACGGCAAAAAACATCATTTGACCTCATTAGTTTTATTGCTGCTTTTCTTTGAATCGATGAAGTGACCAATAAGAAGAACGGCAGGCATTGGTAATAAAGCGGCAAAGCTAGTATAGAAAGAGAACATATCAAAGCCGCCAAACCATTCAGATTTAAAAGTGCAAATGCCAGAAACGGCTAGAACTACGACATAAAGCAATGGTCTAACCATAGATGAAAGCATGATAAGCCCCATATTCTTGCTAGCACCTTCACTAGTTATAGCAACTGACATTTTGATTAACGTAATGTAGGCGATTAATGCGACCGCTGATCCAAGCAACCAGCCATTTGGATATTGATAGCCTTTGTCGATTCCAAAAAAGTATAGAGGAATCAAAGCAAGATAGACCACTAACGCCATTATGGCAAGCCAGAAGAATATCTTATATTCACGTTGTAATTTAGAATAAAATGTCATCATTTTTCACACCGAAAAGATTTTAGCATTTAAATAATTTTTTGTCCTATTAATTTTTTAAAAAATTTTCTTATTTTTTCTATGACCAAGTAAGAATACTTACTTAGCGGTAAATTCAATCTCAAATGAAAGCGCTTGCATTAAATTTCTATTTTTAATATCATAGTGAGCAATGCATTTTGCCTTTTTGTAGAAAAAGTATAATTTTAATGATAGTTAGGAGGAATATTATGCAGAAATTCAAAGTAAAAATTGGAAACGAAGAAAAAGAGTTTGATAAGAAAGTTTCAATTTTAGCTCTGCTTAACGATGAGCAAAGAGCTGAGAAAAAGATAATTTGTGCAAAAGTTAATAACAGGGTACGTGAATTAACCTATGAAATCTATTATGATGCGACGGTTGAGTTTTTAGATCTAACTTCTACTCAAGCAATGAAAATGTACGAAGCCTCGCTTAGATATCTAATCTCGATGGCTTTCGCAAGGGCCTATCCAGCCTTACATATACGACTAGCCTATAACATTTCACGTTGTATCTCCATCCATTTGCTTGATCCAACTGTGCATGCAAATAATGCGATGTTATCTAATGTTAGCAAAGAACTTGAAGATATTGTCAAAGCGGATCTTCCTTTAAAAAGGCTGGTAGTTCCAAATTCTGAAGCTGAAAAAATCTATGACGAAAGAGGGTTTGCTGATAAAAAAGACATTCTTGTTTATCGTCCAGAGAAAACAGTACATCTTTATGAATGTGATGGCTATCTAGACTATATGTATTCTCATCTCGTTCCATCGACAGGCTATATCGGTTTCTACAAATTACGTTTGTATGGTAACGGCTTCCTTGTTCAATATCCTCGTAGCGAATGTAACGGAAACATACCGGAATTTGAAGATGCGCCTACATTCAGAAGAATTCTTAAAGAATCCCACGATTGGGCGAAAGTTGTTGGAGTATCAACAGTTGCTGGCATTAATGATGAAATCAAAACAGCCGGTTCTGCTGAATTAGTAAACGTTTGTGAGCATAGGCATAACCGTCAAATTGCAGAGCTTGGTCAAATGATTGAAGATGATATCAAAAACATCCGCGTCATTTGTATTGCAGGCCCTTCCTCTTCTGGCAAAACAACATTTGCTAATCGTTTAAGAATCGAACTTCTTTCAAGAGGAATCAAGCCAATTAGAATCTCTACAGATGATTATTACAAGTCTAGAGATAACACCCCATTAGGCGAGGATGGCTTACCGGATTATGAATGCATCGAAGCAATTGACATCGATTATTTCAATGAAAACATGCTCTCATTAATCAATGGAGACGAGACCGAATTGCCAAGATTTGATTTCACCGTCGGACACCGCGTCCCTGGGCGTAGGCTCAAACTAGAAAAAGATCAGCCAATCATCATTGAAGGGATCCACGCTTTAAATGATCGTTTGACCTATCAAATTCCAAAGAGTCAGAAATTCAAAATCTTCATTTCTCCACAAGCTCAAATTAATCTTGATGATCATAACCCATTATCTTTGACGGATCTTCGTTTGTTAAGAAGGCTTGTTAGAGACAAGAAGTTTAGAAATTCATCCGCAGAAGAGACATTCTCTTTATGGGGAAAGGTAAGAGCTGGTGAATTTAAATGGATTTACCCTTATCAAGAAGGCTGCGACTATGTCTTCAACTCTTTCTTACCATACGAATTGGCAATAATGAAAAAATATGCCATGCCGCTTCTTCAATCTCTCCCTAACGATTCGCCATATCATTCTGATGCCCACCGTTTAATGGGCATGCTTAAATATTTCATCGATATGCCTGATGAATGGGTTCCATCAAATTCCTTAATGAGGGAATTCATTGGTGGATCTTGTTACGCTGACGTATGAAAATTAGCCTTGGTTAACAAGGCTTTTTTTCTTATGTATTCATTAAAATATGGGATACGTGTATTAATTAAGACTTAGTTTCGTTAAGCTTTTTCCAACGTTGTTGCATTAAAGTGTATGCGGCATTTAACTCTGAACGGTAGAGCGATTGCATCCTGATATAGGATTGTTGTTCTTCTTTGGAGGTCGTTGAAAGATAAAGGGAGGAAAATACCTTTTCGATTCTAAAGAAAGACTCGTATAAATTAATAAGGCTTATAAGGTAAAAATATGTTTTTCTTGAATAAATAAGTAATGGAGATGAGTGAGCGATTTCCGAAGACATCTCATAAACTTTTGAGTAATCACGAAGCTTGGCTGCTCTTTCAACACCATCGCGGAAATTGAGTTTGAAGCCCTCTTCTTCCTCAATATGTGGAATAGCATAAAGCCAGCCATATTCAATGAAACGTTTCATGTCCTTGCTCTTGAGGTCATGTTCTTTCATCTCGGATTTGATTTGCTCGAAAACCTTATCCGTTTCTTCTTTTGTTGGCATTCCGCTTCTAAAGCAAAGGGCGTATTGCAAATGCTTAAGATATCTTTCGATCATTGGCTGACCATAACGCACAAGGCAAAGAAGAATGCATTCGTTTTCATGTAACGTTCTCCAGGTAGAGAAAGCTTCGGTTTCAAATCCACCAGTTAGCAAAGAAATAATGCATTGGGCCATTGAAAAACCTTTTTGCATGATATCAACGATAAGAGTTTGCTGAGGGTTTCCTTGCTTATATCTTGAAAGCATGCCTAAAATGAAATTTATATATAAGGATATAGTTGAAATTTCAGGTTGAAAACGATTTGACGATGCAGAGTTCTTAAAAGATAAATGTTCATTCGTATAATATTTATCCAATGCTATAGAAAGAAGGAATTGCTCGTATTTATCATCATTTATGAGATCTTCTTGTTTGTCTTTTTGATGAGTTAGCAAATAAAAATGATGTTCATTAACTAGATATAAAGTTAAGGTAACATCGTTTATATCCATATTTGCGATCGCACCATTGCTTTCGGCAAATCCTTCAGACGATTCCCTTGCATCGACATATAGGGTATAAAGAAAATCACGATTTAGCGCAGGAGATACCTTTAATGCATCCAACAGTAAACAATATTTTTCTTTTTCCATTATTCTTGTCATGTTTTTATTCTACATTCTTTTTTTGAAAATGAAACAAGAATTGCTTAAAAGAAAATGTGTCATTAATCTTCTAGTTCGAAGCCAATTGCCATATTTCCGGAAAGAGAATTTAGATAATGAGCGATAAGGTCTCCTTCTTTTTTATATCCAGAGATAATTATTTCCTTGTTTATGAAATGATTTTCTGGATGTTTTTCTCTTTTGAAAATCTCGATCATTTCCTCTAGAGTCATTATTTCTAAGTTTAAAGAAAAAGATTCCTTAAGATTTTCATAATAAGGTAATCTTTCCTTGATTGATATGATGACGTATTCTTTTTCGGACAAAAACTTAATCATGCCACATATTATAACTAATTTTTCGGTTTATAGGCACGAGTTGCTTTAACTGCTTCTTGCCATCCTTCGTAAAGCTTGTCCGCTTCTTCTTTACTCATTTGAGGATAGAAATGTTTCGAACAAGCGTGATTTGACTCGATTTCTTTAAGATCTTTCCAGAAACCACAGCCAAGCCCAGCTAAATATCCAGCACCTAAAGCAGTTGTTTCTACGCAAGCTGGTAAGCGAACTTCAACTTGAAGAATATCAGCTTGGAATTGCATGAGCATATCATTTGCGGATGCTCCTCCATCTACCTTTAAGACTTTTAGATCAAGTCCTGCGTCTTCTTGCATCGTTTTAATTACATCCGTTGATTGATAGGCAATTGAATATAAAGCGGCTCTAACGATATTATGACGATCAGCCCCACGGGTTAGACCAAATATAGCACCTCTAGCATCATCATCCCAATATGGTGTTCCTAATCCAACAAACGCCGGGACGACATAAACGCCGTTTGTGTCAGGTTTTCTGCTAGCGTATTCTTCCGATTGAGAAGAATGTTTGAACCAAGCCATTTCATCTCTTAGCCATTGAACGACAGCTCCGCCGATAAAGACGGATCCTTCTAGAGCGTATGTTGTTTTTCCGTCTATTCTCCAGCCGATAGTCGTAAGTAAGCCGTTGCTAGAAATAATAGGCTTATCTCCACAGTTCATAAGCATGAAGCAACCTGTTCCGTACGTGTTTTTAGACTGTCCTTTTTCAAAACAGCATTGGCCAAATAATGCTGATTGTTGATCGCCAGCTACGCCAAAAATATGAACTCCACCAGCAAAGAAGGAAGCTTCGCCAAAATCAGCGTCGTTATCTTTAACTTCTGGAAGCATATTTTTGTTGATATGCCACATATCTAAGAGATCATCATCCCATTTCAAATCATTTACATTGAATAAAAGGGTTCTTGAAGCGTTTGAATAATCTGTTGCGTGTACGACTCCTTTTGTCATCTTATAGATAAGCCAAGTGTCAATCGTGCCAAATAATAATTCCCCATTATTCATTTTTTCTTCAGCGCCTGGAACGTTCTCAAGGATGAAACGTATTTTTGATGCGGAGAAATAAGGGTTTATTCTTAAACCGGTTTTCTCTCTGATATAGTCCATCTTGTCAAGATAACGTTCACAAATGTTCTGTGTTTGCTTAGATTGCCAGACTATGGCGTTATGAATAGCCTTCCCCGTATTCTTATCCCAGACAACGGTTGTTTCTCTTTGATTTGTTATACCAATAGCTGCTATCTCATCCATCGAGGTACCGGAGACGATAAGAAGTTCGTTAATTACATCAACAACGGAAATCCAAATGGAATTAGCATCTTGTTCAACCCAACCTGGTTTGGGATAAAGACATTCTACAGGTCTTTGGGCCTGAAAAAGTTTCTCTCCTTTTTTCGAAATTAAGATAGCACGAGTCGATGTCGTGCCTTGATCAATGGCCAAAATATATTTCTTCATGTTATTTAGTATGTCCTTTCGGATATGGTGAAAATATTATCTAACAATTTTGAAGAAATAAAAAGGGCTTTGCGTTAAACAAAGCCAATTTTTTAAGTTATTTTAAAAATTCTTATTTGCTAGAACGTTTTCGATCTCAGAAACTTCTTTGATGATTTTCTTTGTTAAGACTTCACATCCGTCATTCGTGATCAATAAATCATCTTCGATTCTGATGCCAATTCCTTTATCGGCCATATAGAGTCCTGGCTCATCGGAAATGACCATGCCTGATTCAAGTGGAACATCCTTGTATTCTCTTGAATTAACATTCATATATGGATCATGAGTATCTAAGCCAATGAAATGGGAGACACCATGGAAGAAATAGTTATAAATGTCTTCCTTATTTTCAATGAAACCTGCGGCTAAGCATTCTTTTGCTAAATAATCTTCTGCTACTTTTTGAAGGTCATTAATCGTAACTCCAGGCTTGGCTCTATTAGCGATTGTTTTGTTACAACCGAGAACTATTTCGTAGATTTGCTTTTGAAGAGGGGTGAATTTTCCGTTAACTGGAACAGTACGTGTAACATCAGCGCAATAGAAATTCTTTCTTGACCCTAAATCAGAAAGGAGTAAATCTCCATCTTTTAACGTATCCATTGGGGATGGGTAATGAAGAACTGTTCCGTGGATTCCAGAAGCCATAATGGTAGGAAAGGCCAATCCTTCGTAACCATTAAGGTCGTTTACTGTCTTTAAGAACAGATCAGCTAATTCATATTCTTTCATGCCCGGTCTCATATATGACCAAACAGAATAGATACCAATTTGCGTCGTATCGATCGCGGAACGTAATTCAGCAATCTCCGTTACGGATTTTCTTAAACGTAAGGTCGTAACTAATGGATATGCATCAGAAATTACAACATCATTGTATGTTGTTTCCATCGTTCTTTTTTGATCGATGGTCGTCATATCATCAGCAATTTTAATTTCATGGTCTAAATCAAGATATAATTTGTTGATTTCACCATAGACTTGAAATCTAGGATTTAAAATTTCATCGATTTTTGCTGGCAAAGAATCAATTATCTGAACATTCTTCAAGCCGGAAATTTTTGTTGCCTCTTGTGGGGTGAGACGTTTTCCGTACCATTTCTCTTTTCTTTCATCGAATGGCGAAATGAAGAGGAATTCTTTCATTTCTCCGTATGAATTAACCAATAAAAGAGCGGAATCTTCTTGACTTATGCCAGTTAGATAATAGAAGTTTTTATTTACTTCGAATGGATAGGTTTCATCTGCACTGCTAATTTTGCTCACGCCTGAATACAAAACAAGGGCAGAATTGTTATCCATCATAGCGAGTAAGCGAGAGCGTCTTTCTTCAAATTCACTTGCGTTAATCATTGCTTATTCTCCTTTTCGTCAATATTTGTTTTTCTTCGAGAATTTTAGCGTTTGGAACGTTTTCCAACGCCGCTAATATGATTTTATCATTTCCTTCTAAAGAAATCGTTACTGAAATGTCATAAATTACATCTTTGATTTCAACGTCCTGGTCTTTGAGTTTCCTTTTTAGATATTCAAAATCGGAATAAGAAAGTTCTATTTTCTTCTCAGAAATCCAAATTTCCCTAGCGAAAACCCCTTCTTCTATCAATAACAAGGCAGCTTCACGATATGTTCTAGTCAGTCTTGAAAGGCCTAATTTTGTTCCGCCAAAATATCTAACTACGCATAAGAGAACATGATCGATTTCCTTTTGGTTAAGCAAAGTTAATAATGGTATTCCAGTTGATCTAGACGGTTCTCCATCATCGTTTGCTTTCTCAAGCGGCGTTACCCTTGAAGCAAAAGGATAATGTGTTGCCTTAGGGTATTTTTCCTTGATCGAGTTCATCGCTTGATCGATGTCTTTGAAATCATCTAATGGAACCATAATGGCGATGAATCTTGAACCTAGAACGTTTATTTCTTTTTCTTGATAGGAATAAGGTATTTTCATACTCGGAAATTATAGCAATTATTCGATAAAAATTAGAGTGAAATATCTTTGATATTGCTTTAAAATACAACCCTATGAAATATTTCTCTAATCCTTTTAAAACAATAAAGTGCGATGAGTGTGGAAAATCTTACGATTATCTAAAGCCTGTATGTCCTCATTGCAAAAAAGAAAACACGTATGACGACCCAAAGAAGCGTTCTTTTAACGCTCTTTTACCTTTAGGACCAGTAAGAGAGATAATTCTTTTTGCTTTTGGGCTAATTCTTTTAAGCGTTGTTGCGAATATTGTTGGATTTATTACTCTTTTTGCAAAATCATTATCCTTGAATTCTAGTGGATTAACACCGGAAGAAGCCACTGAAGCTTTAAAGGCTTATGCAGCAACTCCTCAATGTACTCTTATAATTAACGATGCATCATATATCATCATATTCTGCGCAATGCTTTTGCTATTGTGGAAAGATAATGGCAGGCTTTTTAAATCCTTCCTTTCCTATAAAGTCTTAGTTGGACTCGGAATAGGACTTGGAATAGTTATTCTATCTTCCATTTGGGGCTACATCTCTCAAATGTTAGGTGCTCAAACAAATATTAACCAAGAAGCACTTGAATCTACAATTACCATTTCCCCTTTCTTAGCTGTTTTAGTAACGGGTCTTATTGCTCCTTTTGTTGAAGAATTAACTTATAGAGTTGGTGCATTCACCTTCCTAAAAAGAATCAACACCGTTTTAGCTTATGTCGTAGTAGGCGTTCTATTTGGCTTAATTCATATGAAGGATTTTTCTTCCGTTAACGAATGGCTTTCCTATCCATCTTATCTTATCGCTGGATTATGCTTATGCTTTGCCTATGACAAATTTGGCATTGCCGCTTCTTTTTCCGCTCATGCATTCAACAATCTTCTATCCGTTGCATTGGTTTTAGCTCAACAAGGAAAATAAAAGATGAAAGAAAACAAATTGGTTTTAAGCGAATTTTGGCTCAAAGTAATAGCCATAATAACAATGACATTTGATCACATTGGCTATTTTTTGCAAGAATATGGCGCTAATAATGTTGCAATGAGTAAGACCGGCTTGGTCTTTAGAATAATTGGAAGAATTGCTTTCCCGTTGTATGCCTTCATGCTAGCTGAAGGTCTTCATAAAACTCATGATAGGCTTAATTACATTCTAAGGTTAGCGATTGTTTGGGGCGTGATTTTTGTCGCTCAGTTTATTATCAATAGCGTGAAACCGTTTGGGATAAGTGCTCCTCTAGCCCAGGCTTTCACTGATTTATTGTGCTTTGCTCTTTTTATCTACTTTATTGAAATGAAAGGCGCTTGGAAGGGGCTTGCTATATTGCCACTCGCTTTCATCGTTGTTTGCTATGCGATGCAAATATCTGAAGTATACGCTTCATTTAATAATATGACTTCAAATTGGTCCACTTTCATTCCTGAATGGGCTAGATGCGCATATTCCCTCATGGGTTTCTTAATATTTTTGGGCTGTTATTATGCCAAGCCTGTTGCTATGAAAACGCTTGAAAAAATGGAAAAGAAAGCAGAAATCGATATGTCTCCATATAAAGAAGGAAAGAAATTTCAAAGTCTTGCTAATACCATATCGATAACGGTTATTCTTCTTATAACCGTCATTTTCTGGGCAATATCCTATTTCTCCCCACAATATGACCCATATTTCACTATAATCCCTCAATCTTATGCCATTCTTTCGGTCTTCATTATCATCTTTTATAGTGGGGAACGTGGTTATAACAAAAAATGGTTCAAATATTTCGCTTATTCCTATTATCCTGTGCATATCGTTTTAATCGCCTTGATATTTGGTTTAATATTTAAATAAAGGAGAAATAATAACTATTATGATTAAAGAAGTTGAAACAACCGCTGAATTTGATGAAGCAATCAAAGAGGGAAAGGTCTTAGTTGATTTTTATGCCGTTTGGTGCGGGCCTTGCAAGATGCTTGCCCCAATCGTCGAAAAAGTCATCGAAGAAAACCCATCTTATACTTTATTAAGAGTTGATGTTGATAAATGCGAAGACTTAGCAAGAAGATACGGAATCGTTTCTATTCCAACGCTTATTTTCTTCAAAGATGGTAAGTTAGTTAACCAATCTGTTGGCTATATCGGTGAAGATTCTGTTAAAAAATTTATCGAAATTGCATAAATTTTATAAAAAACTTTTGCTTGTTGGCCTTAGGTGTGATATATTTTCTCTCGCACTGATACGGACCATTGGTGTAGCGGCCTAACATGTCTCCCTGTCACGGAGAAGACCACGAGTTCGAATCTCGTATGGTCCGCCAGGTTGCAGGTGTAGTTCAGTGGTAGAACATTAGCCTTCCAAGCTAACCATGCGGGTTCGATTCCCGTCACCTGCTCCACTAGAATATTACTCGGCTTCTTGCCGAGTTTTATTTTTTGCCTATAATACCTTATTGTTTGGAGTTAATTAGATGGAAAAGAAGATAATCATTGCAACGCATAACGCGAATAAAGTCCGTGAATTTAAAGAGATTCTTGAACCTTTGGGATATGAAGTTATTTCAGCAAAGGATTTAAATATTGCAATTACCGCTGAAGAAAACGGAAAAACTTATGAAGATAACGCCTATATAAAGGCAAAATTTCTAGCTGATAAGCTTGATATGACAGTTGTTTCAGATGATTCAGGCATTGAAATTGAAGCCTTAGGCGAGCATTTCCCGGGCATCAATTCTGCTAGATGGGCTGCATCAATATCTAATGACTACCGCGAAGTTGATCAACACGTCTTAGACTTACTTAAGGGAAAAATAAATAGAAAAGCATCATATCACTGTTCCATTTGCTATCTTGAAGGAAAAAATGGCAAACCATATTTCTTTAACGGAGTTTGTGAGGGCGAAATTCTTGATCAAGTCGGTGGTTTTAATGGATTTGGCTACGATCCAATATTCAAATCTTATGAGTTAGGGAAATGTTTCGGTGATGCAACCGATGAAGAGAAAAATAGCGTTTCCCATCGTTATAAGGCCTCAAAAGCATTCTTAGAATTCTTAACCAAGATTAATAACTAAATAAAAGCCTAAGCAAATTAATAGTTGAGCCGCTAAATACGTGGACATGATTATAAGTTCACGTTTTTTTAATTTCTTGATAAACATGGTATATGCGTTAAAGAAATCTGATGTGAAATAAAGAATTGCTCCCCCTGTTATCATCAAGTAATGAAGAGAACAATTCATTGCAACAGCAAAAATAGATGAAGCGAAAACCATTATCAAAACTGACTGGTATATTGATCCTAAAATCGTTAAAGTTATGTCCTTTTTTGACAAAATAAGCGAGATAGGTATAGCAGGAAGAATGAACAAAGGGTAAAAACGAAGGAGGAAACAATAGGAATTAAGTAGTTCATCCGAAGATTGCTTAAATATGTATCCAAATTCGAAAAGATAGAATATATGCGCGAGAAGGAAAGCAAAAATTCCAATAACAACAAAAGCCTTTTTCTTTTTGAAAATAAAGAGAATATCGCCTAGCCACGCCAAAGACAAAGAAAGACATAGCCAAATATTTGAATAATCATATAGCAAAACGAAAAGTAACAGGGTTAAAAGGCAAAACGGCTTGCTTGCTTTTCTTAACTTCTCATTCTCAAGAAAGCAAAAAATTAGATTTACTGCAGAACTTAGCCCATATAAACAAAGAAAAACAATACAAACAGGACTCATATATTTTTTCTAAAAGTCATTTAGCAAAGAAATGCTTTTTTTAATTTTCTCCTTTGACCTTCTAATCATAGCAAAAAAGGAGAACAATTGGCACTAGGCCTAAGCAAATCAGTTTATAAATTTCTAAGAAGAGAAAAAAATAGGTTATTCTATGAATAAAACTCTTTAAGCGTTTTTAAAATAAATGTAGAATACTAAAGGTAGACTTTTTGTCTATGAAGTTTTTTATTGAAAAGGACGTAGAAAAATTATGAAAAAGAAATCTAATACTAGGGTATTCTCAGTACTTGTAGCACTCTCAGCCTTTGTTGCTATCATGTGCATGTTTGCTGATATCTTCGCTGAGAAGGTTGCCTCCCCTGAAGGAAATATATTCGTTGCAATGTTTGGCATGCATAATTCCGACTATCAAGTCATTTGGCCATTAGTTATCGCTTTCTGTGTGCTTATCTTACTTGTTATCACCGGATTTATGGGATTCATGCTTGGCGATGCCGGAAAGAAATTCATTCCTCTTATTGAAATCGTTCTTGGTGTAGCGGCTGGAGTTCTCTTCTTCTTTGTTATCCGTTTCTTCTACAACGCTAATGCTGTTACTTGCAATTTTGGATCATATGACCATTTCTTAAATGCCCATCCTGAAATTTCATTAGGATCTGGCAGCATCTGCGTTATTGTCTTTAGTTTCTTTGCTGCTGCTTTAGCCGGCTTGAACTTCTTCACCGAAGCAAAGAAATAATTAGTTATCAAATTATTGAAAAATCCCTATTAATTAGGGATTTTTTTGTAGCCTCTTTTGGCTAATTCTTCTTCTATTTTATCCACGCATCCAGAAAGATTCTTGTTTATTTCCTCTCCCCAAAAACGGATTACGGTATATCCTTCAGCTTTTAAATGAGCATTAACTTCTTCATCTCTTGCTATGTTCCTTTCGATTTTAGGGATCCAATAATCAAGATTAGAATGTAGTTTCGCTTTATTAACTTCGAAATTTTTGCCATGCCAAAACTCCGAATCGCAAAAGATTGCAACCTTGTATTTCTTAAAAGATATATCTGGATGGCCAAATATATATTTAGAATTCGCCCTATAACGATAGCCTCTTCTATAAAGTTCTTTTCTAAGTTTGACTTCAATAGACGTATCTTTCCCACGTATACGGCTCATTGTATAGGAAATAGTTGCTTCGCTTCTTTGTTTCATTCGTATTTGATTGTATTGATTATTTTGCCTTCGTATTTACCGGCAAGATAATAATCGTCTGTTTCATTTACCGTAAAAGCGTATTCGGATGAATATTTATTTATTAGCCCATTATCCATATTGACGCTTAAAACTGTCGCTGTCTCAGCATTGTAACTTGTTTCAAAGAACAAATCTTTGGCATCAAATTCCGATCCTTCAAAGGCAATATTGAGATTTAAATTGCCACTTGAGGAAGTTTGGAAACCAACTAGCTTATTTGTTTTGTTTTCATTTGCGTTTCCAACCGAATCAATTAAATTAAATGCTTTAGAGATCAGTTTTTGGGAAATGCTCTTAATATATAAAGAGAAATCGCAGAAAGACCAATAATCTTTGTATTTTTCTTGGCTGATATCTTCTTTTTCTCCTCCGTTTAAGGAAACTAAGTAAGCTGTATCGGTCTTGCTAATAGAAAGATTCCCGCTCTTAACGGCTAATTCTTTGTTTTCTTTGTTGCTTGATTTTATCTCGATGTTAATAGAAAACGGATTGGCGACATATTCAAACTTATATGTCATCTCAAGGAAGAGCGAGTTAAAAAACGACGTGGATTTTTCCTCAGTTAATTTCGATTCGAAATAAATCTTGGAAAATTCCTTATAATCTTTTTCACTTATTTTCTCTTTTGTTTTCCTAATTATCTCTTTCGCATCCGATTGAGTAATTGGATGGGAATAAGATATTTGGCAACCGCTTAAGAGAAAGAGCGAAAAGATGCTTATGAATGTCTTTTTTAAATTCTTCTTCATCATTAATTAAATTGTGCATTATATAGGTTGAAATAGAAACCTTCTTTAGCCATAAGTTCTTTATGATTGCCCGCTTCAATTATTTCTCCATCTTTTAAGACAACAATCAAATCAGATGAGACAATCGTTGAAAGACGGTGAGCGACAACTAAAGAAGTCTTTCCTTTCATTAGCTGATCAAAAGCTTCTGAAAGGAGCTTTTCCGTACGAACGTCGATATTTGATGTTGCTTCATCAAGGACAACGATTTCCGGTTCTAGAAGCATCACTCTAGCTACGCAGATAAGTTGCTTTTCACCAACGGATAAACCTGAAGAGTCGGAAATGATCGTGTCATATCCTTGTGGAAGACGTTCAATAAAGCCACTTGCCTGAGCTTTTCTTGCCGCTTCTTTAACTTCATCAAGGGTTGCTCCTTCTTTAGCATAGGCGATATTTTCAAATACCGTTCCGGTGAAAATCCATGTATCTTGAAGAACCATGCCAATATGCTTACGGAAAGCGGATTTTTCTAGGTCTTGCGTTGAGATATTGTTTGCAAAGAAAGCTCCTTCTTGCGGGTCATAGAACCTCATTAGAAGATTGATCAATGTTGTTTTGCCGCAGCCTGTTGGACCAACGAAGGCAATCTTGTGTCCCTTATATATATCAAGGGAGAAGTTTTTAATGATTTTACGCTTAGAATCATAGGAGAATGTGACATCTTTTGCTTCAAGAGTATCAACACTTCCATTGATGATTTTCTTGCCTTCATTAATATCTTTTTTGCCATTAATCGTTTCATCGATTCTTGCAAAAGAGGCGAGAGCGTAGTCGATTTCCGTGACAACGTTTGAAATTTCGTTGAATGGCTGCATATATGATGATGCATATGTTAAGAAGGCAGATAAATCACCAACTAAGAATGCATCTAAGCCAATTCCTTTAGGAGAATTGATGATTAGCAAAGCACCAATAAGGACTAGTGCCCCATTAATTAAGGAATTTACAAGTCTTGTTGATGGATTGATTATGGATGAGCCAAGATTGGCTTTGAATGTAGAATTACGGAATTCGTCAGAAAGTTTGTCGAATTCTTTTATGCGGTCTTCGCCGATGTTTAATGTTGCAACCGCTTCAGAGTTAGTTAAGCTTTCAGATGCGAAGGCATTGACCATGCCTTGCGAAGTTCTTTGTTTACGGAAATGTTTGCTATTGAATTTAGAAATAAAACGAGAAACGAAAATGGAAATTGGCGTAAGTCCAACAACTACTAAGCCCAATACCCAGTTAAGGGTGAACATGAATACCAATGTGATGATGATCGATATTATTCCGTCATAGAAAGCTGCAAAGCCGCTAATTAAACCAGTTTGAACGTTTTCAACATCGTTTACGAGTCTTAAAAGCAAGTCGCCTTTTCTTGATTGGTCAATTGAAGAAATTGGCGATTCAAGAGTAGCTTTGAAAAGTCTATTTCTGATGTTCTTGATAACTCTTTGACCAATTAGATATGTTATAAAATCAAATATATATCTAAAAATTGTACCTACGACTAAAAGTGCGGCCATGATGATGAAATAAAGCTGAAGGCTTTTTCCAATCGAAGAGAAATCTCCTCCATTGCTATCATAAGCCGCTTTCATCAAATTAACGCATTTTCCCGCTAAAAATGGGATGAATAATTTAGATCCGGTTGCTAATGAAGCGCAGAGTAAGGAAATAAAAACTAACCCATATGAGCCTTTTACATAAGGCAAAAACGATTTTATTTTCTTGATCATAATTAGGCTCCTTTCTTTTGCATCTCATATATTTCTTGATAAACCGGACAAGTTTTCAATAGCTCGTCATGTTTTCCTTGAGCAATGATTTTTCCTTTATCAAAGACAAGAATCAAGTCGCAGTCTTTTAAGGAACCAGCTCTTTGGGAGATGATTATTTTAGTTAAACCATCTATTGCGGAGATATTGTGTCTGACTTTTTGATCTGAGAGATAGTCAAGCGCAGAGGTAGAATCATCTAAGATCAATAAGTTTCCTCCTTTTAGGATTGCTCTAGCGATTAAGAGTCTTTGTTTTTGGCCGCCGGATAAATTAGCACCCATCTCTTCAACTTCATGATCAAGGAAGTCATCATATTTAGAAACGTATTCATAGGCTAAAGATTCTTTTAAGCAATGAATAAGCTCTTCTTCTGTCGCATCATTTTTAGCAATCAAGAGATTGGAACGGATTGTCCCTTTGAAGATAGATGGTTTTTGAGAAACTAAGGAAATTTCTTTTCTAAGATCGTCTAAATCATATTCATCAAGAGGTCTTCCTCTATATAGGATTTCTCCTTTTGAAGGTTCGTATAGTCGTTCCAAAAGGGAAATGGTCGTAGATTTTCCTGATCCCGTTCCGCCAATAAGGCCAACCCAGGAACCTTCTTTGATATCGAAAGTAAGGCCTTCAACAGCCATCTTTTCTCCTTCTTTACCATAGGTTAAGCCAACATCTTTAAAACTAACATATGGCGCATCATTTATTTGATCGTCTTTGTGATATTTCTTTTTATTGATAATGGCTGGCTCATAAACAAAGAATTGATCGATACGTTTTTTTGATGCTGCGGCCTTATTCATCGAGACAATGAGTCTTTGGAAAGAAATCAAGGCGGTCAAGGATGTCGTAAGGTAGGAAATAAGAGAAACAAGTTGACCAATAGTTATAAATCCAACCCTTGAAGTTTCATTTAAAACGCCGATCTTGTATTCAAGATAAACGATGAGGACCATTCCTCCGTTAACAAAGAGGAAAGTCGCTGGGTTAAGTAATGAGTTGAACTTAGCCATGGACATGTTTTTCTTTTCATATGATTCGACGGAAGAAGAAAATTTCTTGATTTCATAGTCTTCCTTATCGAAAGCCCTAATTGGTCTAGCCCCTTGTAAGGCGTCGTTTGAAAGAAGAGAGATTTCATCAAGATTTGACTGAATTGCCGCATATCTTTTTGGAGAGGCAAACATAATGATGGCAATAACAATTGCACTAAGCACCATAACGGCTAAGAAAATCAAACCACTTCTCCAATCGATAACAAAAGAAAGAATTGTCGCGCCAATAACGATGAAAGGTGGGCGGAAAATGAATCGCATAAATAACATGACGCCATTTTGCATGGAGAAAACGTCATTTGAAAGCAAGGTAAGAAGTTTTTGCTTACCGTATTTATTCAAATCAGATTCGGACAATTCAGCAATGTGGCCATAAATATCTTTTCTAAGATCATACGAATAGTCTGCACTCACACGAGCTGCAAAATATTGCCCTATCATCGTAAAGCAGAAGCCTAATATCGCTAAGGCAAAAACGATTAAAGATAACATAATCGTCAGATGAACATCATTATTTGCAATGCCATCGTCGATGATATAACGGATTATGAAAGGAGTCGTCAATTCCATCGCACATTCAAGCAATTTAACTGTTGGGCAAAGGAAGACTTTCCAATATTTTCCTTTAAGTGCACTTAACGCATTTTTCTTTTCGTTTACTTCTTTTTTCATATTTTTATGCCTCTACCAAATTCTCATTATCCTCGGTGAAATCCCCTTCGTTTTCAAAAATCACTTCCAAAACAACCAAATCTTTTCCATTATCGTGCGAATAGAAAGTTAACTTTCCATCACATAATTCCAATTTACTGAAAACAACTTCATCTTGGTCGTCGCAGTAATAATCAACTTCTTTTACATTATCGAAACACCAAGTTAACGCTCCTTCATCAATATCACAATAGAGATTATCAACATCGATTATCAGGGGATTAAATGATTGGCATCTAATCGTAAACGTGAAACGCTTGCTTTCTTCATCATATTCTTCTGGGCTAACGAAGGTTAAGTCAGGAAATTGAAGATGATTTGTCTGTATCTTGTTCCCATTAAAGTAAGTTAAAGGAATCATCGATGCAAAAAAGGTGGATTCATTGAATAAAGGATTTCCTGCTTTGCAATTAAATCTTTTCGCTAAACGTTTCAGCCTAGTTTGACTTAATTTGTGATAGTAATCATTTTCAAGTGTATTTCTAGCGTTTTTAACTGAACCTTTATAGATAAAATCAGTCAACAAATAATATGCGATAGCAATTTCTTCGTTTTTCGGAACGATTATTCCTTTTTCAAACGAATAGCCCATTCGATAAGCCAGACAAGTAAGTACGGTTTCGAATCCCTTTGCATTTCGATAATAATATTCTTGGAAAGTGGCAAGGAAGGCGTTAGAAAGAACCGTAAAGGCAAAATCGTGATCTTTTCTATCAATCTTGCCCTCAAGATAGATATCATAAAGATAGCTTATTCCGTAAAGGGAACCGAGAGCAGTTGATTTGCTTATTAATGAATAGCACAAGAAAGCATTTTTAGGGTCAGCTCTATAAGAACAAATGCCATAACGTGCCATAGCATGCGAATCAGGTCTTAAAGCAGGATGACAATAATAATTACATGCTACTTTTGGATCTGCTTTAGTGTAACGTGTTCCAAAATCGAATATCTCCCCTATTTTATAGGCTGATCTAGGATCATTATCTTTAGTTACCCCTAAGAAAAGATAATGCTTATATCTACTCTCATTAAATTCATTTTCTGGAATGAGTTTTTTCTCATAGCATTCTATATATCTATCAATTATTTCATGATGTTTTTCAAAAATATCTTCTGGATAGTCAAGAATGAAGGAAGAAACTTCTCCAGCCCATTTTTTATTTATGTTATAGCCTGAAGAATCTCCAACTATCATATTCATTCCACAAGCAGGACAAATAGCTGATGCTTTGTTTTTAACACTAGTCCAGTTTTTAATACTTTTAGCTTCAAAAGTATGTCCACAAAAAATGCATCCACACTTCTTCGACTGAAGTATTTCAATTTCATTATTTATCGTATGTAACAGTACTTTATCAAATTCTTCCCATTTTAGCGCCATAGCCATAAGTTTATCTCTTTATCTATGATAAAGCAAAGACAATATAATATTTCCTTTAAATGCTCTTTTCATAAGAAAAAACTTTTTAATTTTAATTTAGTAATGATATAGTTTTTGAGCATGGATTTATTTAATGTCAAATATTTAAAAAATCAACGTTTGGCCAAAAGGTTCAATAGCAAACGCATATTTGAGATTGATTTCGCTAGGGGATTTGACATCATTTTGATGATTGCAGTCCATTTTTGCTTCGCCGCATCAACTAATGGTTTAATGGGAATAATGTTTGACCCTCGTTCGGTTTCTAACGGAACAGTGGAGGCAATGAATTATTTCTGCTGGAATGTATTTAACGCTATCGTTTATCCAGCTGGCATAGCCAATCCATTTGGAGAGGGGCATTTCACTTTGCTCTTCCTAGAAATTTTCTTTTCTGGCCTATTTGTCTTTTTATCAGGAATTTCCTGCTCATTTGCAAGAAACAATGCCAAAAGGGCTTTCCAATTAGCGTATCTTGCGGAAATAATGACCGTTTTCTTAATTATGGTCTCCGTATGTCTAAAGAACATTCAAGGGCACACTTGTCCTCTTTCTGACAGTTCCGTTTCTTGCAAATTTTATAATCACACGCCATCGATTTCCATAATTCTTGGAATCTTACAATCCATGGCTATCGCTTTGATCATCTATGCGATATATGATCATTTCTTTAATAAATTTTATCAAACGTTTATCGCAGCAATATTTTGGTCAATCATAGCTATTATAACTGCTTATTTCGCAACAAATTTGCCTGATGGAATGGCGATTTATACTAATGATATTAATGAATGGTGGAAACTACTTCTTGGCGTTGCAAGGTATGGTGATGACTATTTCTCTCCAACGCAAGTTACTGCTGTTCTGTTCCTTGGCGCATCCTTTGGGAAACTCTTTTATGCCGAAAAAAAATCTCTTCTTCCTACATCATTTAAAGGAAAATGGGCAACACCTGTATTATTTCTTGGAAGACATTCCTTGGCGGTTTACATTTTGCATATGCCTTTGATGTATGGCATATTGTTTGTTGTTTATCTTGCTGCAGGGTATAAAATAAAGGGGCTATAGAATATGGAAAAAAGCATTTACGATCAATTCTTCGATGTAGTTGAAAAATATCCCCATAATCTTTGTATAAGATTTGAAAAGAAAACTCTATCTTACCGTCAATTTAATAATAGAGTAAAAAATACGGCAAGAAAACTTTTAGCCTTAGGAATAAAGCCCAAGGACGTTGTTTCCGTTTCTATTCCTAATTGCATTGAAGCAGCAGAATTATTCTATGCAATCTCAATGATCGGGGCTATTTCGTATAACATTCACCCTCTTACTCCTCCTGAAACCTTAAAGAAATTCATGGATAGGGCGAATTCGAAGATTCTTTTTTGCCTTTGGAACACAGGTTTTAAGAATCGTGATTATTTCCCTGCTGATTTTACGATAGTTGGCATTAATCCTTATATAAAAATCAATGCCTTGAAATCAGGTTATTTCCGCGCTGTCGGACGTTCTAGAGAAGGCTTATTAAAATATCACAAGCTTCCTAGAGCGAAAGAAAAAGAGCTTGTTCCGTATCATCCAGATGAAAATGAAGATGCTTTGTATTTAAATACGGGTGGAACAAACGGAGAACCTAAAATAGTAAGGATTTCTTCTAGAGCAATCAATTATCTAGGGAGAACTTCTTACCAATTAATCGGTGGGCCTTATGAAGATATCAAATTATTTGCGGCTATCCCTTTATTTCATATATTTGGCTTAGGAATGGGGCTTGTTACTCCTTTATCTTTTGGCGGTTCTACTGTTTTAATGCTCAAATTCAACACTAAGGAAGCCATTGCCCATATCAAAAAAGGTCACACAAACACCCTTCTTGGTGTTCCAGCAATCTATAATGCCTTGCTCTCAAAGAAACAATTTTACGGCGACCATTTGAGAAAACAGCTTATCGCTTATGTCGGAGGAGATGCCGTTTCTGATACCTTCCTTGATAATTGGAATAACACTATGAAAATTTGGGGTAGTGAAGCAAAGCTTTATGAAGGATATGGATCTACCGAGGCTGAAGTTTGTATTGTGAATACCCGTTTTGGACGTGCGAGAAAGGGCTCAATTGGCAAGCCTCAACCAGGAGAAAAAGTAAAAATCATCGATGAAAGTGGCCTAGAAGTTCCTTTTGGCGCTAAAGGAGAGATAATCGTATCAGGCCCTATGACAATGAATGGCTATCTTAATGATGAGGAAGCAACCGCTAAAGTTCTAACAAAAGATAGCAAAGGAAGAATCTGGCTACACACCGGAGATTTAGGTTACATGGACGAGGATGGTTTCGTCTATTTCTGTCAAAGACTAAAAAGAGTCGTGAAAGTTAATGGAGAAACCCTTTGCCCAACGGATGTTGAATCCACGATTATGGAGATGCCAGAGATATATTCTTGTTACTGTTATGGCGTTCCTAACGAAAGAAAAGGGCAGGTTTTCCGTGTTGTGGCTGTCACAAGAAAAGGGAAAGACCAAGTAAGTGATGATGAAGCAAAAAGACTAATTCTCTCAAAGATTCAAATGGCCTTGCCTCCATCCCACATGCCAGATAAGGTCATAATCATGAAAGAATTGCCAAGAACTCAAATAGGAAAGGTTGATGCTAAATTCTTTGATGAACATCCTGATCCGGAACTTATTTAATGTTTTTGAAAGCTAATTCGAGAATTTTGTCAAAATCAGTAGAAAGAGGATATTTATCCAAATCCTCTTTTTTCATAAAGAAGACCTCTCCTTCATCTGAAGATTTGATTTCTCCTGAAAAATCATTCGATCTAAAAAGAAGACAAAGGTGACGTTTTCTTTCTTCTGGTATATTCCATTCGTAATAGGAAACGAATTCTACCGTTTTAACATCTAATCCCGTTTCTTCTTTCATTTCTCTTATAACCGAGGAAGGTATATCTTCATCAAATTCAACGTGCCCGCCAGGGAAATTAATTCCTGGCCAATCATTCTTTAAACGATTGATCACTAAAAAAGATCCATCATCCTTATATAACATACACATATTAGTTAAAATAATTTCGCTCTTCATAAAATAAGACTAACACAAGTTTCATAAATTAAGTAGACTAGTAAGCATGAAAATAAACTTAAGCGAAAAAGAAATGAGCCAATACGGCTATTATCTAGATACCCTTGATAACACAATCGAGGAAGCGGACTATTTTAACGAGATCATGAATAATGGTTACCAAGTAAAAAAGAGCTTAGAACCATTTAGAATAGATTGCCTTGCTGAAAGAGAATATAAAGAAAACCCTTATTTTAAGACGGTGAAACCTTCCTTTAAACATATTGGAAATATCAATCTAACATATGATAAATATCTTCCTAAGCAAGGTTTTGTTTATGATGAAATCGTTACTTCCGAACCTTTTTTCCAAGAAAGAACGCCATTTGGATTCTTCAAAGGAGAATTTCCTTATCTTGCTATAAAAGAAAATGACGTGACTTGGATGAGCGTCACTCCTCATGAAATAAACACGATGAAAGAACCGATCACAAATGCAAAAGGCCATGTAATTACCCTTGGCCTAGGGCTTGGTTATTACGCGTTCATGGCATCAAATAAAGATGAGGTAAATAAAGTAACAATCATCGAGATGAATCAAAAAATCATCGATATATTTAAGAAAGAGATTCTACCGTTTTTCCCGCATAAAGAGAAAATAGAAATCATCAAAGCCAACGCATTCGAATATCTAGATAAAAAAGTCGATGGTAATTATCTTTTCGCAGATCTTTGGCATCTGCCTGAAGATGGTTTCCCTATGTATTGCAAACTTCTTAGACTAGAAGAGAAAAATCCTCAAATAAAATTTGAATATTGGATAGAAAAATCCATGTTATCACTACTTCGTAGAGCATTGATTATTCTTCTAGACGAAGAGATGAACGGCTCAAGCGATGAAGATTATTTACAAGAGTCAACCTTCTCCGATCATTTGATTAATCAATCACATTTGATATTAAAAGAAAAGGTTATTTCCTCCTTGAAAGATATTGATGAATTATTGTCATTCCAATCATTAAAGAAAATTGCAACAAAGATAAATTTCTAAAAATCCATTACAAAACCCATATAAAATTAATTTCATTAATTGGTTTAGAATTCTTCTAAATTTCAAAAATCCCATGCAAAAAGCCCCTCAATTTAATGAGAGGCTAATTTTATATCATTGAAGTGAAGGGATTAGGCTTCAACGGTATCCTTATAGAGTTTTCCTCCAAAACAGGCTGCGGTTGCTGCAACAAAGGCAATTGCATAGAAGACAATTGATGTTATTGCAAGAGCCCATGTCGTATCCTCTGAAGCAGGATAGTTAACAGGGATAAAGAAGATATCGGCTGCAACTGCTTCTACACTCCATGCGATGCCAGCAATTGATATTGCCGCACAGGCTGCAACAAGAAGATACCCGACTCCAGCGAACTTGCCAAGCTTATCACCAAATAGAGCTAAGAGGATTCCTCCAATTATTCCTAATAGGCTAAGGCAGACAACAAGAACGGAGAGTTTGCTTCCGTATAGATATCCAGTCGTGGAATTGATCATGAAGATGATGAATCCAGGGATCAAGATAATCGAGGCTGCGAGTAAGAGATAGCTCCAAATAGTTTGTTTAGCTAAAATCTTTTTCATAATTATTTTTCCTCCTTTTTCTTTTTGAAGGCACTAAAGATTGATAATCCACCAAATACAGCGACTAATCCAGCAGAAACGCCAATCATCGTCTTGTACATGACTCTCCAAGCACATTCAACTTGAACGGTTCTGATTGTAACATCAGTATTATTTAGAATGTTCGAATGGCAAACTGAATATAAGATGTATTTGATATCGGTCTTTATGGCTTCGCACATAACAGGATATTTCGTTATTGTTTCGCCATTCCAGTAATCGAATGAAGGTGCGCCGAATCCGCAGAAGGCCGTTGTTCCGTAAATGATGGATTCTTTTGGAGAAGCTTTAATGTTAACGCCAGTGAAGTCGGTGACGTTATATCCATGAAATCCCCATTCATTACGCATAATGTCGACCATTACTGATTTGTTAGCGGATGGTGGAACTGCACCAATACGGTTATAAGAGGTCATAACGCCTAATGCACCTTGGGTATAGGTATCATCTTTGCTGCTATCGTTATACCATTTTGCTGGTTTTCCCTTAGCGGTGAAGGCTTTGTTGAGGTTGCGTAATTCAAGCTCACGAGCTGCTTGTTCGTTTAAGAAGGTTGCAACGCCAGAACGGTTGATTTCTTGGTCATTGAAGGCCGCGTGTTTGACATTAACGATACAGCCTTTTGATTGAGCGCCTTGAACGATGGCTGAGCCGATATATCCAGAAAGGATTGGATCTTCAGAGAGATATTCTCCACCACGGCCATTATAACCATGACGCTTGATATTCATTGCAGGGCCAATCATGATAGGGAGATTGAAGATAAGAGATGTTTCTCCTAAGATGATTTCTCCGTTTTCATAGGCTAATTCTTTATTCCAAGTATAGGCAATATTTGTTTGAGATGGAGTTACACGGGTACCGACATAGTTGCCGTTAGCGGTTAACGCTTCATCAGTATCAGTCCAAGCGACACCTTGATATTGTCCATCATTGAAATAATGGGAATCGGATCCGCCTGGGCCATCATCGGTATCGTAATCAGTTAAGCCTACAGATTCGATTTTTGCTAGATGGTGGAAAGCATTTGAAGCGAAATCAAGGAATTCTTGAGCAGTCACTTGATCAATAAGTTCACTCCAACGTGGGTCATCCCAATCAGCATTCTTGAAATCCTTGATTGTAAGACCGTTTTTAACTCCCCATTTATAAGCGGAAGTATCTCCTTCTTCTAAATCAATCCAATCGCAAGTAAGAAGTTTCTTCATTCTTTCGCTTGGCTCTAACCCAGAATAGGTCTTAGGGAAGGTACCATTCCAATTGTTACGGGAGAGATATGTGACAGTGTCTTTTTGGAAAGCGTTCCAATCGGTTGCATAATCTCCTTCGCTAAGATGGTTTGTGATATTCACTTGATTGTCGGAAACAGAGAATGTCTTATCATCGATTCCGTTTGTATGTCCACTCCACTCGAATTCATAGACCTTTCTTTCATCGCCACCGACGCTTGAATTGCCTTGTTTTGCAAAGACGTTATTTAAGGCATCATGGGCAGATTCACCAAGGGCAAAGTAGTATGTTCCATCATCAGTGATGAAAGTTTTTGCTTTTGTGTAGTCATATGAAGCGATGTTTTCAAGATCAACGTGCATCGTGATGGTTTCGGAAGCGCCTGCTTCAAGTTGGCTGGTTTTTTCGAAATCGATTAATTGGATCGCGCTCTTTTCGACATTGTTATCAATATCATATTGAGTGTATGGAACTTGAGCATAAAGTTCTACGGCATGTTTTCCTGCTGTATCACCGGTGTTTTTGACAGTGACTGTGACTTCAGCTGTTCTATGATCGCCAGAGATAGTGACGTTATCGAGAGTTTCTTCGAAGCTTGTGTAGCTTAAGCCATATCCAAATGGATAGACTACTTCTTGATCATAGTTCCATTCGCCATCGGTAGTTCCTAAAACACCATTACCAGTTGTATAAGATCCAGCTTTTGCTGTTTTAGCATTGGCTTTTCCTGCGACAACATCGGCATATCTTGTTTCGTAATAACGATAGCCAGTATAAATTCCTTCAGCCTCGATTAAATATGTATTGAGGTTTGTTCCATCAGACTTTGTAGAATCAGACCATGGTGTTGCATCACCAAAGTTTTGCATTGCTGGTGCGGTTAAGCCATTTGTGACATAGACTTCGCCAAGTCTTCCTGAAGGATTGATATTTCCTTGTAAAACATTAGCAACTGCTCTAAAGCCATAGGCGCCTGGATAACCAATCCACATAATTGCGGATACGTCTGGATCATCTTTGAGTTCTTTGACTTCCATAACACATGTCGTGTTAAGTAAGACAATGACCTTCTTTGAGCATGCTTTTGCTTCAGCGATCATTTCTTTTTCTTCTTTAGAAAGAGAAAGGATATTGCCTGTTGTAGTTTCTGAACCGCAATTTTCTTGTCCTGGGCGGAACTCCTCTTGTTCGCCACCGGTTCTTCCAACGACAACGATTGCCGCATCGGAGTATTCGCTATCATTAGTCTTGTAATCCTTGTTTATTGCCGCTAAATCGCTTGAGCCGTATTCGTAGACTTTATCGGTTCCGGATAATTCAGTATATGCTGGTGGGATAGCGCCGTAGGATTGTTTACCCCATTCCATATCTTTAGTGATTGTTTTATAAACATCTTGACGTGTTGGGTTACAATCAAGTCCTTCATCTTTGAAACATTCGGTGATTGTATTGCCATTATCGACTGTGTTTTTATCGGCGATTGATCCACCGCTATTGCCATAGAAAGGCGCATAGCTTCTAATTCCGAAAAGAGAGACTTTTGGATTCTTTGCCAATGGAAGGCACTTATTTTCATTCTTAAGAAGAACGAAAGATTCGGCAGCTTCGCGAAGAGCTAAATCCTTATAGCCTTGGATGGCGCTTTTTGCGTTTTTGAATTGAGAAACATAGGACCATGAATCTTCTGATCCTTCTTTCTTTTCAGTTATGATTTTGCTAGATGATGTTCCCCAGGTTTGATCCATTCCTTGAGGATATTTCTCGAAAATCATACCCATGACCGTGGAGGTAGAAAGCAGTAAAACGCTGACCGCTGTCAATCCACGAAAAATTTTGGTATTAGGCATAATGCCCTCCTTTTATTTAGGGTCTAATGACTCCATGCCTAGATTGTAAGCGTTTACAAAAACGCCAATTGGCTCGTTGGCGTTAATTTGTTTGTTTTTTGACATTTTCAGTAAGCGCTTACTTTTTTGTCGGGAATAGCAATGATACTTTAAATTTATTTTCTTTTTGTTCAAAAGAATAGGTTCCGTTATATTTTGTTGCAATGTATTTGATTGACTTACTTCCAAAGCCATGATAGATCTGATTTTCTTTTGTTGAGATAGGCAATCCTCCTTTTGAGAACTTGACCTCCCCTTCAACATAATTCTCTTCAACCAATGATAGAAATCCATTCTTTTCGTGGGCAGAAATCTTAATAAGGCGATAGTCACCCTCAAGTTTAAGAGCCGCCTCAATCGCATTATCAATAATATTCCCAAAGAGGGAAGACAAATCGGAAGCACTCATAAATGAGAAAGCTTTTCCTTCAACAACATATGTGAAAACAATGTCTTGATTCGTGCAAAGAAGAGCTTTCTGGGTAAGGATAACATCAAGTGTTTCATTTCCCGTTTTCGCATAATCCCCGTAAAAGTCCACTATTTTTTCTAATTCTTTCAGCGATTCATTCTTTTCTCCATCATTCATCCCTTTAAGCAAAGCAATTTGATGCTTCATGTCATGAAACTTCATATTAAGGATTTCTTGTTCTTTTTTTGAGGAAGCGGATTGTTTAGCTTGTAGTTCCAATAAAGAATGAAGCGTTTCTTTTTCGTCCTCTAACTGTTTTGCTTTCGCACCGCTTGCATGGGCCACAGGAATTATGAATTCAAGAGCAACTCCTAAGGTCATTAAAACAACCGTATAGATTCTAGGAACAATTCCCCAATACTTTATATATTGACTCAAAACTGCAGCAAAAAGAATCAAGACTGTTCCAAATAATAATGACAAAGAATCTTTCTTTTGCCATCTGTATGGCCTTTTGAGTTTAAAATGGAAAACAAAGAAACCGCCATAAATAAGAAGATAGACGACGGCAAAGAAAATAAAGACTGCATATTTAGGTAACGACGATCCATTTTCAGGAAATAAATCATAAACAAATCCAAGTAAATTCCATACTATATGTTGCATAGCAAAGGAAATCATTGTCGCACAGACCAAGGTGAGAAACGATTCATCATATAAAAGAAAAGAGAAAGAAAAAAGAATAAAGCAAGCGAAAACATAATCGAAATTATAACCAATCGCAGGAACCTCTAAGCTCGGAACCCAATAAAGAAAGCAAGGAACAACAATACTCACAAGCAAAAAAGGAAGGAAATATTTCCTCTTTTTTGAAAACATCATCAATATAAGAAAAGGTATTAACAATTCAAGATAGAATTGATATTTTCCTAATAATAGTATTTGACGTAACGGCGTTCCATCTTCCATCTTAATCTCCTAAATGGTTTCCATAATATTTAGCTATACTAGTTGCAAATTCTTTCTTATGTGAACGAGAAATGGGTAAAGAAGATCCGTCATCCATTAAACAAACTCCATCACCTATGGAACGTACCTTTGAAAGATTAACGATTATTCCTGAATTAATTTTCACGAAAACATCAGGGTTAAGAATTGGTTCGATCATCTTTAATGAGCCTCTTACTTTGAATGGTTCTAATCCTTCTTCATGCATTACAATGTTATGGCCTATCATTTCAAAATAAATTATTTCATCGTTATCAAATCTTCTTGCCATCGAACCGATTTGAAGGAAAAAGGATCCATTTAAAGCATTCTTCTTTTTCTCTAAAACCTTTTCCATTGCAAATGAAAGATTGGGGAAAGAGATTGGTTTGATAACGAAATCAATTGCTTCAACCTTATAGCCATCAATGGCATATTGAGGATAATTAGTCGTGAAAATGATATCGATATTTTTGCCTTGCTTACGAACTTCTTCTGCGGCTTGCATCCCATTTATCCCCGGCATATCGATATCCATTAAAACTGCGTCATAGCTTCCTTTATCTTCTAAAAATTTCAAAGCGTTATTAAAAATACTGCTTTCAATATGAATCTTGTTCTCTGAAGCATAACGTTCTAAAAGTTCCGCGTCTTTTTTAGCAACGTCTTCTTCGTTCTCTACTATGGCAACATTAAGGCTAATCATAAATATTCTTTTCTATTTCTATTTTGTAATTATTAGGTAAATTTTGCAAGATTATTGATTTTGACTTTTTTTGTCGTTTTCGCGACTTATTTTGCACTAGAAAGCGCTTTCTTAATAAGAGATAATTGTAATGAAGTCAAACGAGGAGCAATTAATATGTTATTTAATGATGGTTGGATAGTCTATGAAGAAGGCAAGAAGGACTTAGCTGAAAATGTTACTTTGCCAGATGATAGAATGCTTAGAACAGAAAGAGATATCAACAATCCTGGTGGAGTAAACATCTCCTTTTTTACTGGTGGAAAATACATCTACGAAAAGGATTTTGATCTAGAAATAAAAGATGATGACAAAGTCTATTTTGAGTTTGAAGGCGTTTACCGTCATCCAACAGTAATCATCAACAATCAAGAGGCGGCTCATCGCGAATATGGCTATACCGATTTCATATTTGATGCCACCCCATATGTCAAAAATGGCAAAAACCATATCAAAGTAATTGCAGATAACGCATCCCAACCTAATTCTCGTTGGTATACGGGATCCGGCATTTACCGTCCAGTGCATATGTGGGTTCTTCCAAAAGACCATATCTTGCCAAGATCAATAAGAATTACTACAACCTCTTATCAAGAAAGAGAAGTTAATATAACAGCGAAATTCTCAACTAAAAATAAAGGCGTTTTTTCAATTATCGACAGCGAAACCCCTCTCTTTTCAAAAGAATTTGATGGAGATAGCCTTGATGAAACAATCAAAATCCCTAATGCGAAATTATGGAATGTTGGTCAAGGAAATCTCTATACATTAGAAATTAAATTCGTTAATGATGTGGCTAATGTTAATTTCGGTATCAGGCAAATCGAATTAAACAAGGAAAAAGGCTTCTTAATCAATGGTGAAAGAGTAATTCTCAAAGGTGCTTGTATTCACCATGATAATGGATTATTAGGCGCTATCTGTGACGAGGACGCAGAAAAAAGACGTGCAAATATCCTTTTCCAAAATGGTTACAATGCCATACGTTCAGCTCATAACCCAATTTCACGTGCTTTCTTAAATGAAGCGGATAAATTAGGCTTACTCATATTAGATGAATATGCCGATTGCTGGTATATCCACAAAACAATGTATGACTGCGCTTCTTTCGTAACTAAGACCTATAAAGAAGATCTTACTGATATGATTGAAAAAGATTACAACCATCCATCAGTAATCATGTATTCCTTAGGTAATGAAGTAGCTGAAACCTCAGAAAAGAAAGGCATTGCTTTTGTTAAACAAATGTATGATTTCATCAAAACGAAAGATACAACTAGACCTATAACTTGCGGAGTTAACATCTTCTTCAATGCTTTATATTCCTGGGGCATGGGTCAATATTCAGATAAGAAGGCCGCAAAAGACGCTAAAAAGAAGCCAACTCAAAAGAAAGCATCTGTCGGATCGCAATTCTTCAATGATTTAGCGGGTATTTTAGGTGCGGATTTCATGAAAACGGGTGCTAAATTACATCGTGCAAATGCAAAAACAAGGGGGGCGTTTGCTGAATTAGACGTTGCTGGATACAATTACGGCATCAAACGTTACAAACACGATTTAAAACAATACCCAAATCGTTTCATAGTTGGTTCAGAAACATTCTGCTCCGATGCATTATCTTTCATAAGACAAGCAGAGAAAAATCCCCGTCTAATCGGTGATTTCGTTTGGGCTGGATGGGATTATCTTGGTGAAGCAGGTGTTGGAAGCTGGGTTGCCTTAGAGCGAGAAGGCATGAGAGAGGATAAGACTAATTGGCTTCTTGCTGGAAGTGGCAGAATTGACATTTTAGGTCACCCATGTGCTGAAATGAATTACACAAAAGTTGCGTTTGGCTTAGAAGACATCGGTTTAGCTTGTGTTTCCCCTAAAGACCTCCATTATGGTCATTCCGCTTCTTCATGGAAATTATCCTGGGCACACCGTTCATACGACTATGAAGGATGGGAAGACAAAGAGATGGTTGCTGAAGTATATTCCCGCGATGAAAAAGTCCTTCTTTATCAAAATGGTAAATTAGTCGGCGAACAAAAGAGAAAGAAAGATACCGGTCGTTTCTATTTCAAGATTAAATATGTCCCTGGAACAATCGAAGCAGTTTCTTACGACAAAGATGGCAAGGAAATTGCAAGAACTTCTCTTTCAACAGTTAAAAAAGAGACATACTTTGACGCCAAGCCAGAGAAAGATACCGTAAGGGATAATGAAACATGTTACGTCAAATTAACCTTCGTTGATCAAGACGGCCATCAAAAGCCTCTTGAAAACTCAAACATCATAGTTACTGAAGTTGAAAACGGAACGCTCTTAGGTTTAGGTAACGCATGCCCTTATTTTACTGGAACATATTTGGATAATATCACTCCAGCTTACTATGGACGTGCACAAGCGATTGTTCGTCCAAATGGCAAAGGCGACGTCAAAGTTCATTTCCAAACCAAATGTGGTGAGACAGTTGCTACAATCAAAGTCATTCCTAGCAAACCTGTTGAAGATTTTCATATTTGATTCATTTATTTATTTTTGATTAAAGGTGGCTTATTTAGTCATCTTTTTCTTACCTAAAATTTCATATTTCATTCATTTAAATTTCATAGTCAATGTAATATTATGAAAATAATGATTGAAATTTTTTATTTTTAGTATAAGGTTTTATGGTATTTTGACCACCCTTCTTAAGAAGGATTCTTGAAAATGCATATGAAAAAAAGGAAATGAACATGAAAAAATCCAAGAAAAAATTATTAATAGGGCTTACCTCGATTGCTGCTACCTTCGCTATGGCATCCTGTGGCGACAATCCTGCCTCTTCATCTAGCGAACAATCATCAGAAAGTCAAAATAGCGAGTCTCCTTCTGTTGTCACTCACTCTGATGAACATATTGCTACAACTTGGTCCAGCAATAAAAACTACCACTGGCATACTTGCTCTGATTGTGATGAGCTTTTTAACAAAGAAGCACATAAATTTGAAGAATCTACAATAGATGCTACATCTTCTTCAAAAGCTAAAACGAAATATACCTGCTCTGTTTGTGGCTACTCCTACGAAGAGGAGAAAACCTCCTATAAGGTCACTTTTCAAACTGATCCAGCTCACCCAAATACCACTTTCACTCTTTATAGCAGTATCACTAGTATGACCGAGTCGAAAGATGGCTATATTAAAATCGGAGCCATTTTTGCCGTGGAAATTGATGATGGAACAACAGGAAATTCAACTGTAACAGGCGTTAAAGCAAACGGAATTCCTATGACTTCTCAAACCTCTTACCTCTACAAATATCAAATGCCCGAGGAAGATGTCGTAATTACAGTCGATTATAATAATCCAGATGAACAATTCTCATTGAATTACACCGCAGTTTCCTCTCATCCAGACACCTATGTCAGTTTCTATAATGGCGATCCAATGGTTTCAGGCACAGAAATTAGCAAATCTAAAAAAGGTGAAACTGTTTATGTTATGGTCTCAATTGACGATTCGGACGTTCTTGCTGGTGTTTACTTTAACGGAACCTTAACAACTAAAACAAACGAAACTTATGGTTGGATGCTTACTTCTTTCGTTATGCCTGGAGAGGATGTTGAAATAACAATTGCTTATCAAGGAAGTGCATCTTCTTCTCACTCCCTAACTCATGATTCCAAAGATATGGTTTCTTTTGGAAAATCAATTGATGATCTAGTGAACGGAGGATCCATTGTATCAGCCAACACTGGGGATTTAATTTACGTCATGGTTCAAAATATGGACGATGATAATCCTACAACAGGCGTTTACTATAATGGATTGCTAACGGCAAAAGATGAGGAATACGGATGGATGCTTTCTACCTTCACGATGCCTGATGAAGATGTTCACGTAACCGTTACTTATCAAAACGACGGAAAAGAAGAAACATACGACTACACGTTAACCTATAACACCGATGAGGATCATCCAACAACAAAGGCTCATTTTGGAAGTACCTCTAAAAAAGCCGGGAATTTAGATATTAATTCTCAAAAAGGGGCAAACGTCGGGGATGAAGTGTACGTTTATATTTATGGCCAATTAAACACCGTGACTGGCGTTTATTATAATGGAACTGTCGCTGAAAAAGTATCAGGTTATGGTTGGGATATTACACATTTCACCATGCCAGCTGAAAACGTCGTCATAACCATCACTTACAACAAATAAAATGCAATGTAAACGCTTATACGTTCAATAAAACCAAAACTTAAATTAAAATTTAAAGGTTCAAATTAATCAAGGAGTAAAAATGAAAAGAAACATTAACTTATGCATCCTTGGCTTGTGTAGCATTCTTACGCTTGCTGGATGTGATCAAAATCCTTCTTCCTCAGATAAGGCTTCATCAAGTTCTGAGACTAATGAAAATACAATAACCAAAACTGATTTAGCAACAATCGCTAATCTTAGAAAAGGATTCCACGTTAACGGAAAAGTTGAAGCAAAAGTCACTTATTTCAACGATGCTTCATATAATGTTCCTTCCGCAAAAGAAGCAACCGAGAAGCAATACACTTTCGAAACATACTATCAAAATACTGAAAAATACACCGGCATCGATCGTAGATATTACAAAATCTTCAACGATGAAGAAAGATATGTCAGTGGTGAAAACGCCTATGATAACAATGGCAAAGTCGCTTTAAATTACGTTGATTATAACAACGAATTACAAACAGACGGATATTCTTCAAGCGATGGCTATAACGAAGATTCCTATGGATCATCAAGCTTAGTGAACCCATTCTTGCTAACTCAAGATAGCGATTTCAGCAGAAAAGATGGCAAGGTTTATCTTAATGTTACTAAGACCAATATCCTATATAACTATTTACTTTCTGGCTTATCAAAGTTCTTAAACATGAACGTTTCCTTCTCTCAAGCGGAATTTAGCGATAACTTCTCTAAGGTAATCCTTACTTCCCACACTCATAAGGGAACAGCCTACGAAGACTATACGAATTATTATTCCTTAACGAATTATTCGATTTCATTATCGATATCTGAAATTGGCACGGCTAACGCAAAAGACGCATTGCAACCAGAGCCAATCAAAGATGCAAACGATGATTTAGGCACAGCTTTGAAAAATATGTCTAGCAAATCAATCACCATTTCCCGTCATTCAATTACTTATGATAAGGGAGAGAAGATTGATTCTGAAGAAACGGTTACAACGTATAACGATGGCAAAAACATCTATATGCAAGTCTATGACTATGCCCTTCATCCAAATGGGCCAGAGGAGCCAACATTATCAGATGTTTATCTAGTCGCAGGAAAGACAAACGTCCTTAACACCTATGCATTGAGTTCAAAAAATGATGATGGAACCTATACTTTCTCTTATAGTAGCGCGAATTATTCATCATTAAACGGATATTATTACTATGGTGAATTCCAGCCTAACTTCAGCATGTCACAAAATATCTTTAACAAGAATGAAGATGGTTCTTATTCTCCAACAAACGATAACCTCCCATATATAGGCGCAGAATGTTTCGTTCCTGCCCTCAATATGACCGAAGAAATCTCTGGCGGATATTGTTCCTCATTAAAGATTTATCTAACCGAAGATAAAGAATATATCGATCATATAAATTTTGTCTTCGATGAAGATGTCTATACCGGCTATACTGGTGAGATCATTGTCACCTATTCAAATGTTGGTAGCACGACTGCGCCATTTGATATCACAATCAAATAAGGAGGAAATACAAAATGAAAAAGAAAAATTTACTTATCTTAGCCTTAGCTCCATTAACAGTTTTAGCAAGCTGTGGCAATGAAAACCAATCCTCCTCAGAAAGCACTAAAGAAAATACCTCGTCATCTTCTTCTGAATCAATCGATAAAACAGACAAGGTCGCATATAGCCTTTATACTTTCTCGAAAAGTGTTTTGCTTTCAGGAACAATCGAGCAAACTAGATACGTCGCTCAAGAGCAAAATGCTGACGGAAGCTATGTTTGGTCAACAACCGCTGAGACAAATGAATACTACACCTCAGTTGGCTTTGAATCTGATGGAAGAAACGCCATCTACAAGAGATCGACTCAAGACGTTCAAGGTGAAGAGACCACAATGGAAAACTACACCTATTTCGAAGATGAAGATGGTTATGCTTATAAAGAAAGTCTTAACTACAAAAACGAAGTTGAACGTGATTACTCAATCAACCTCACAACTTCTTCTTTTGCCGCTAACGGATTCTATAATCCATTCACCATTCTTTCAAACGATGATTTCGCATTTAAAGATGGCAAATACAATCTTGATTTAGCCAAGACAGAAATTATCACCAACAACTTGCTTTATTCCTTAAATAGCGGTTTTGCCTCTTCTGTTAAAGAAGCGTATTTCACTGCTGAAGGTGATCTTTTCAATACTTTCAGTGTCACGATGGATGACTTCATCTATTACGATTCTTCCTATGGATACGTTTATAAGATCGTCAACACGGTTGATTTCATCATCTCTAGAGGTGGAACCTATAAAGTTCCTTCAGTTTCAAGTTATTCTTCTAAAGACAATAAGGATTTAAGTGCGGCATTAAAGAAACTTTCTTCTAATTACACCTTATCCGTCCAAATGAATACCTTAAATCAACTAACTGAAAAAGAAAGCACAGCCTATCAAGACTTCTATTTCACAGGTGATGAAATCTATGTCCACTCTTATACCGATTCAAAAAAGCAAGATCCAGATAAGACAACAGATTTCTATCTTTCAGCAAATGAAGATGGAACATTGCATTCCTATGTCTATAATGCAGAAAATGATGCATGGGAAAAAGGCAATGCGACTGGTTTCCCGTCTTTATATCAAGATAAGAACACATATAACGATTATTTCCCAAAAGCAGGACAAGTTTCCTCTGATTTGTTCAAATATGATAGTGAAAATAACTCTTATGTGGCCGAAGATGATGCAATTTCATCCTTGATCAATTGTTTCTATCCAAATGTTGCTCCATTTAGAAAGAGCGCTTCAAATTCCTTCCAAGATGCAGAAATAATCTTAGATGGTGAAAACGTTTCTTATATCAATTTGCCATTTGCCTATTCTCAATTTGATGCGGATGAGGTAACAATCCTTTCTGGAAACTATGTTTTGTCTTACTCAAATATCGGCACAACGACAAATCCAGCTAAATAATTATGAAAAAACAAATATTATTACTCATAAGTTCAGCCTTTCTTCTTACTGGATGTGGCGAAACAACAAACTTTTCATCAAGTGAAACCATTCCATCTTCCAGTGAAGCTGTTTCTCCAACTTGCATGATAACCACTTCCGCTGGTGGTTCCGTTGAAGTATTTAAATCAGGCAAATCCTATGGAAAAGTCACAAATGATTCTAGTTTGGTTCTAGAAAATATTTCTGTTGGCGATAACTTTACTATCAAAGCTGAAGCATTTGAAGGATACAAAGCCTCGATCGTTACATTTAATAATTCCACGATCAAAGGAGAAAAAGGCTATTACAACATCACAATTAGCGAAGGAACCAATAACGTTAATTTCTCTTTCAAATTAATTGAAACCGACGTAAATGATTTCGGATATGAATTAGATGAAGAAAAAAAGGAAGCAACCATTATCTCTTATTCACCAGATGAGATTCCTACTCCAGTTATTCTTCCAACCAAATATACTAAAAATAACGTTGAATATATGGTAACTGGCATTGCCTCAGGTGCTTTCGATAATTGTGAAGCGACAAAAATTACAGTTTCTTCATCAATCAAGAACATCGAATATGGTGCGTTTAAAAACGCCTACAACATGCATTATTTTGATGTTGATTCTACATCAAGCACATATTCCGCACTTGATGGAGTTCTATTAAGCAAAGATGGAACGGAGATTATTGCCTTCCCTGCTAGATATGAGAAAACCTCATATACGATGTCGAATGCAATTGCTTCTATCGCACCTTATGCTTTCTATTGCAATCGTGTGATTAAAGAATTAACTTTCTCCTCATCCTTAACGAGCATCGGCGAATATTGTTTCTATAACGCCAATAAAATGGTTCATCTTTCCTTCCCTTCCTCATTAAAGAGAATTGCTGATTATGCTTTCTTCCAAAATTCAGAGTTAACAACGATCGATTTTGCCGAAGGATTAGAAGAAATTGGTCCATCTGCTTTCTATGGCTTAGTAAAGCTTCAATCACTTTCTTTCCCTAAATCTTTAAAAGTTATCCGTGATAATGCCTTCTTCAAATGCGACAGGCTTTCATCAATAACATTCCAAGAAGGTTTAGAAGAAATTGAGACATTAGCATTTTCAAACCTTACTAATATCACAAAGATTGTTTTCCCTTCTACCTTAAAAGTGATTGGAAAATCTGCTTTCTCCGCTTGTAGTGTTTTAGAAAGTGTAACTTTCTCTGAAGGGCTTGAAGAAATTGGCGGCTCCGCTTTTGCCTTATGCTCTTCCTTGAAAGGAATCTCTCTTCCAGCATCGTTAAAGAAAATCGATTCAAACCCTTTCTATGCGATATTGAATTTAAGTGAAGAGAATTTCAAGATTTCTTCAGCAAATGAAAATTTCGTTATTTCCGATGGTGTTTTATATACGAAAGATATGAGCAAGCTCATTACTTATGCGCATAATAGAACATCAACTAGTTATTCAATTCCTTCTACTGTTAAAGAACTCGGAAACATGGCTTTTGCAACAAACGGAAGTTTGCTGGAGTTAAATATGCCTCTTTCAGTCAAAAGAATTGATGAATCATTCTACGGAGTAACATCACGCCTTCATATCATTTACGAAGGGACCGAAGACCAATTCTCCGAAATTGATAAAACCGGGACAAACTCTAATGCTTGGAACGAAGGAGCCTATTCTCTTTACGTTACATGCTCTGATACAAAAAGCGAATAAATCATCTTCATAATAAACTCGGATTAATTTCCGAGTTTTTTCTTTATCTAGGAAATAATCGTTTTAGAATAATCATATGATAAAGATATTGTTAGCGTCTGATTCATTTAAAGGAACGTTATCTAGCAAAGATATTATTTATATTGCTCAAAATCTTGTAAAAGAGAAATATCAAAATGAAATAATGTTAGATTCGATTTTGATTAGCGATGGTGGGGAAGGTTTTCTTGATGCCATATCTTTTTTCAAAGAAGGAAAAACGATTAGTTTTGAAACCCTTGATGCGGAATACAAGAAGATATCTATTCCAATATACTTCGTGGAAAAGGAAAAATCAGTTTATATCGAAAGTGCGTCCATTATCGGTTTGCCTCTTTTGAATAATTCAATAAACCCTCTTGAAAGAACAAGCAAAGGAATTGGGATAGCAGTAAAAGAAGCAATCTCTTTAGGGGCAAATAACATTTACATAGGACTAGGTGGGACATCAACAAATGATCTAGGAATCGGAATGCTGGAAGAGCTGGGCATCAAATTCCCTCCTATTCAAAATGCAAATATGAAGAATGCTTTGAAAATTAAGGATATCGATTTAACTAACTTCATTTTCAAAGACAAGAAAACCAATATCACTTGTTTTAGCGATGTCAAAAATTCTTTGTTAGGGAAAAACGGCTCCACATATGTTTTCGGAAAACAAAAAGGATATTCGCCATATCTTGAGGATCTTGAAAATAAAATGGAATATTTGACTGATTTATTTGAGCAAAAAGCTAGAATGCCTTTAAGAGACGTTCCTTCTCTTGGCGCAGCAGGTGGATTAGCTGCAGGATTATATGCTTTCGCAAATGCAAAAATAACTTCTGGAATTGATGCAGTCCTTTCTGAATCAAACTTTGAAAAGAAAGCCAATGAATCTACATATGTTATAACGGGCGAAGGCCATTTCGATTCTCAATCATTAAATGGAAAAGTCGTAAACGGGATAATCAAAAGATGTCCAAGAGAGAAAATCATAATTCTATGTGGGAAATCAGAAATCAAAGATGAATCCCTAAAGATTTTTGAAACATCTAAAAGCAATGAGTCTTTTGAAGGAATTAGAGCACATGCTAAAGACGAATATAGGCAAGCACTAAATTCAATATTTCTAAAAATCACCGATAAAACCCGCTTCTTTTTATAAAATAAGCATTATTCTTTTTCTATATCTTAAATTTTGCTAAAATTTAGGTATGCGTTTTGCGATAGGGAGGCAAAAAAATGAAAAAGAATAAAATATGCGCATTACTCTTAGGAAGCTTATTCCTTACTGGATGTGGAAACGAGAATAATTCATCAAGCGTAGATTCTTCAAAAGAAGATTCCAGCAGTATTAATGATTCAATCTCATCAAACGATACTTCAAGTGATTCTTCAACTATTTCTAGCAAAGAAGTCTTAACTGTTCTTGAAGAGATGAAAAAAGGCAATTTTACTCTTGCTTATGATCTAAATAGCGGGGTGATGGAAGACGTCTACACAAAAGATTATTTCTATGTTGAATATTTAAATAACGGATCTCTTCTTCTAGATACGATTGGCGAACAAAAATATGTCTACGATTTTGGTATTTCGTATAATGCAGTAGATTTAAAAGGGCAAACTTTCAACGAAGAACAAACTGCTCAAGAATTAACTTCGATTGCTTTTGCAAACAAAATCGTTAATTTTGATTTTTCTAAGGCTACATTTGCCGAAGAAAATGGAAAATTAGTCACTTATTCTGAAGAAATAATTGACGCCCTTGCGGCCCAATTAGATTTTTCCGATGGACTAAAAAGAGTTCTTTTCTATTATGAAAACGATGAATTAACATTTGAACTTCAATATATTGCTACTCCTTTAGGAAAAGACTATACAACTCCAACGGGCGGCAAAGTCGTCATTAAAAATGTTGGAAACAGTTCAATTGAGGTTGTTGATTCCTTCCTCTCTTCTTGGAAAAAACCTACTGAGAATTTAACAGGTAAAGCAGATAATCTTTTCGGAAATGTGTCTTTTGTCTCATATCGTTACGATTTCACGATCGATGAACAATATTCCTTGCTTGAAGAAACGACTAATTTCGATATTTATAACGACTTCTTAAGAGTAACCACGATTAATTCGGATGATGTTCCATATACGACAACATATAAGAGAAAAGGAACGACCGATGATTTAAATATCATTGGTGTAAATGCGCATAATGAAGCAGTTTCTCGTGAGACAAACAAAAAATATTCTGATTTTGCCTTAGTCGGAAAAGAAGGCTTTGAATTAGATAAATTTGCTAAGATAAACACTAATGATAACTATTACCTATATCTTGGTTCTGATGCACAAAAACTTGCCTATTCAGTTACCCAATCTAGTATTTTTGCTAGATTTAAATGCCTAAAAATTCAAGCAAGCGTTGAGAATAGCAAGGTTACATGGCTCCATTTCTATACCGGTATCATGCAAGATAGAGATACACAGGAATATTTCTTCTATCGTATTGATACAAAAGTCTTAGATACGCCAAACGTGATAAACGAAGAAGGAAAGAGAACTCCTTCTGAAAATGATGCTAAGATCAAAGAATATCTTGGCACCGTAGAAAATGGTCAATATGTTGCCACATCAGTAGATTCCGCCACCTCTTCTACCATCAGAGTATTCACCAAAGGAGAGAATTTCTTCTTAAACGAATTACATAGCTATGATGGTGAAACGATTGGAGAAATCGAATTAGCAACCGCATTTTATTACAAAGATGGAAAAACTTATTCTTTCTTATATCATCAAGGATATGACGTGGAGTATAGATCATATAAAGAAGAAAGCTTAAATGACGCTATAAATTTCTCTATTTCAAGCGAAATCCTTAATTTAAAAGATAATGTCATAACTACCACTGGAGATATCATTGATTTAGGTGATGCCATAGGCTTCTGCCAATATCCTGATTATGTCGATCCATCATCTTTCAAGATGGAAGTTAAAGACGAAAAGATTTCTACTATTTCTTATACATATGGGGGAAGCAGTTTCTCCGGAAATGAAACAATTTCTTTCGATTATAAGGAAACGGAATTAGCAGAAACATTGAAAGCAAACCTCGAAAAAGCTATTCCTTCAGAAGAAGAATTGATTGGTTGGAAAAATACCGAATCAACCGTTTGGGACGCATTAACGACCGTTTTTGGTGAAGAAACCGCCTTAAAGATTCCTTATTTAGCCGCAGATGTCGTATTTGATGGATATGAAGTCGATGGAGTCGTTTACATAGGTGCAATGGCCGTTGTCGATGGTTGGATTGAAAACTATAAGAAGCTATTAACGAACAAAGGTTACGTTTCAACCGATAACACGACATTCAAAAACGAAACTGATAATGTTCAAATCATCGTTGGAGATGAAATGGATTCGCCTGAATTCTTGCAAATGAGCAAAATAAGCTAATAATTCAAATTCAAAATGGAAAGTCACCCTTATTGGTGGCTTTTCTTTTTATATTTGATTGATTGCTTAAAAAGAAAAAGTGCCATTACAGCACTTATATTGGTATTCTGGCGGAGGCATAGAGATTCGAACTCTAGCTGGGCTTGCACCCACTATCGGTTTTCAAGACCGACCCCTTCAACCACTTGGGTATGCCTCCATATGGTGGTCCATTCAGGGTTTGAACCTGAGACCTAACGATTATAAGTCGTTCGCTCTAACCACTGCGCTAATGGACCTTAGACTGCAACGCAGCCTAAATATTATAACTAAGGGAAGTAATTAACTCAATTACGAATTAATCTTTTAGTAATTTTTCTAATTCGGAAACGAGTTCATCCATTCTTCTTGGGCATGAATAGAAGGTTTCTTTCTTAGTGAAATCAACTCCTGCTTTCATGACTTCTTGTACCGGATAATCGCTTCCGCCCATCTTTAGGAGAGAGATGTGCTTATCGAAAGCGCCTTCTTTTCCTTCTTTGACGTTCTGATAAAGAAGCATCGATGCAGTGAAGGAAGTCGCATATTGATAGACATAGAATGGAGTATAGAAGAGATGAGGAATATAAGCCCAAACGAGTTCTTTGACCTTTTCTTCATGGATATCGATTCCGTAATATTGCTTATAGAGTTCGATCATCTTGTTAGAAAGGACTTGGTAATTGATTGGCTCATCTTTCTCCGCAAGAAGAGAAATTTCATATTCATATTGGGCAAATAAGGCTTGGCGGTAGAATGTTGCAGCAATCTCATCAATGGCTTTCTGTAACAAGAATATTTTATCGTTCTTGCTTAAATCATCTCTCTTTAAGAAATAATCAAGGAGATTGTGTTCGTTGAATGTTGAAGCAATTTCTGCGACGAAAATGGTATAGCCTTGTTTGCAAAGAGGCTGTGCTTCCTCTGAATAAAGCGTGTGGATAGAGTGTCCTGATTCATGAGCTAAAGTAAAGACATCATCTAATGCCCCTTCAAAATTCAAAAGGATATATGGATGGATGTTTGACCCACCAGTGGAATAAGCGCCTGTTCTTTTTCCTGAAGCAGGATAAACATCAACATATCCTTCTTTTGTGACTTCACGAGCTTTTTCTTGATAATCAGCAGGGAAATCCTTAATGGAATCAAAGAAAGTTTCTCTTGCTTCTTCGTAAGTGTATTTCTTATCTGATTTAGCAAGTTGAAGGAAACGATCATAGGAACGGTGTTTCTCTAAGCCAAGATATTTTCTTCTTAATTCATAGTATTTCTTAAGGGATGCGTTATCAGTTGATGCAACTTCGATAAGATTGTGGAAAACGGAAAGAGGAATGTTATTGCCATAAAGATGGGATTCAAGGATTGAGGAGTATCCTCTTGCCTTCATCTCAGCATATTCAGCATGTAAAACGGTATTATAGATTTGTCCATATGTGTTTTTGTGCTCGTCATACCAAGAATATAATGATTCAAAAACTTTTCTTCTGTCTTCTTCGGAAAAAGCTTTTTCGATTAAGGTATGCCAATTTGACATATTAACTTCTATTTCTTTACCTTCAAGTTCAACTGTCTTTGGCTTGTAATCGGCGACAGAGAGATAGGAATATAATTCGGATCCATCCCCTTCAAGATTGCTGAATGATGACAAGAGTTTTTCATCGAAAGCGCTTAAAACATGTCTTTGTTGACGGAAAAGTTGATCAATCATGAAATCGAATTCCGCTTTATATGTAGGATTATTATTCAAAAATGAATCAACTTTTTCTTTTCCTAAGGCAAGGATTTCCGGGTTAGTGTAGGAACCGGCGCTAGAATAGGCGTTTACTGCAGCCATAACCTTAGACATTCTTTCATTACCTTTGACATCTTTCTTATCTAAGTCTGAAATGCCATTGGCATACATATAAAGACGTTCAAGGATTGCGTTAGCGCCTTTTTCTAAATCTAAATATTCCAAGAATGTTTTTTCATCTCCTAATTTTCCTTCAAAAGAAGAAATTTTAGCGACGAATTCATTCTTGAATTTTGCTAAATCTTTTTCGAAATCCTCTTCTTTAGCGTAAAGAGGGGTTAAATCCCATGATGTTTTCATTTTTATCTCTCCTTATTTTAGCAAGTAGGTTCTTCTACTCCTGTTACATCTTTAAATATCCAATAGGCAATCATTATGCCTGCCACAGAAGGTACAAAGGCGCTTGAGCCAGGAAGTGATCTTCTTTTCGTGTTCTCTTCCTCATTACATTTTAATGGTTTATGCGGCTTCTCTAAAGAGAAAAGTACAGGGCAATGATAGATTTTGCGTTTTTTTAGTTCTCTTCGCATGACCTTAGCGAGAGGATCCATATGAGTTTTGCTGATATCGCCCAGTTTCAATTTGCTTGGATCAAAACGATTTCCGCATCCCATAGAAGAAATAACTTTGCTATTTGCCTTAAGGGATTCTTCGATGATTGACAGTTTTCCTGTTACAGTATCTATTGCATCAACGACATAATCATATTTAGAGAAATCGAATTCATTTTTTGTTTCAGGAAGATAGAAACAATCATGTATTTCAACTGATGCGTTAGGGTTTATAGAAAGAATTCTTTCTTTAGCGATTTCCGTTTTCTTTTTCGAAATACTTTGGCGAGTGGCAAGAATTTGTCTATTTAGATTCGTGATTGAGAAGGTGTCATTATCAACTAATACAAACGAGGAAAAGCCTGAACGTGCTAACGTTTCAACGACATATCCTCCAACTCCTCCGAGCCCGAAAATAGTAACGCGTGTGTTTTTTATTTTATTCATTTCTTCTTCCTTTAGAAGAAGTTCAAGTCTAGAAAATTCATTTAACATATTTTATTCGGCTATTATCTTGTTTTTTCCGTGTTTTTTAGCTTCATAGAGAAGAAGATCGGCTTCTCTAATGACGCTATCAAGTGATGAAATCTCATTGATCATGCTTTCTTTATAACCAGCGGAGAAGGTTATACGCATATCAAGGGCGATGTTCTTATCAATATTGTCTTGAAGATTGTTTAATTCTCTTTGGAAAGATTCCTTGTTTCCTTTTTGAATTATTAAGAATTCGTCTCCGCCATAACGATATACACTTTCGATGCCAAACGTCTCTTTCAAAGCATGTCCTACATCTTCTAAAATCTTGTCTCCGGTTTGATGGCCGTTTATATCATTTATCAACTTGAAGTCATCAATATCAAGCATCATGATGACAATTGGATGTTTTAGGATATGTTTGCAGTCTTCTTCGAGAGCAAATCTATTCTTGCAAGAAGAAAGACGATCGATCAAGCAATAATTAGCCGCTTTCATCCTTGAATGATATAAGACGAAACAAATAATAATTTCTAGAAAGAGCAAAGCTAACATATTCCCCATGAATCCATCATTTGTTGTCATTCTTAATTGATAATCATCAAATGACGTGTCAACCATAGGAACATGGGAGAAGAGATAGAAACATAACGAATATAGCCCTAAAAGATAGATCATCGATTTGATTGGATGGAGTCTATATACCAAGAAAGTGTACATTATCATGGTCATAAAAACGACACATTGCTCATTGGTTTGATAATCCATAACGGAAATCAAAACGCCAAAGATGTTACATAAAATAACATACAAGCCAATAACAAAAGATGTCTTTTGGGTCAGATTCTTAATCCTATTTAGTTTTCCTTTGAGATAAAGACACGAATATAAAAGGAACAGCCCATTAACGATCAAGAAGAAGCAATATAGAGTTATATGTGAAGTCATCCAATAAGATGTCGTGTAATAGGTGTTGTAACCTAACGCTTTCTTTTTGTTGACGTATATTATGAAAGAAATCATGAAAGCAAGTTCGAAGATCAGCATGAAAATCGAGGTGATCCTTGCTAATAGCATGTTTTCTTTATCAATTAGTTGCTTTTCTGATGCAGTTGTTTTCTCTAATCCTAAAAATTCTTTAACATGAAGAGTCTTCGCTAATTTCTTGAATTTGTTTACTTTCTTATCTTTTTTCACCACGCCTTTTTCTTCATCGATATTGATATCTGAAGAAATAAGCCTCATTACTTTAGAAAGAAGATTTTTAGTGAAATCAAGCGTATTGATGCTGTAATTATCGATAATTAGCAAGCCAATAAGAGAATCTTTGTTCTTTAGAGGATAAATCAAGAAACGTTTAATTCCTTTTGCTCTGCACCAAATATAAAGAGTTTGGTTCTTGTCTTTAAGATCTTCCACGTCATTTTGAATATAGACGTCGTTATAACGGAAATATTGTTCGAAATCGAAATTCGCAAAATCGTAGTCCTTATTCGGAATGCTATCGGCGATAGAAGAAAATCCTTCTTTTCTCCATTCGAATTTGTTTTTGAGGTCTTTCTTATCCACTTCAAGAATCATTATTGCTTCCGAATTGATTGCCAAAGCAAGTTCATCTACGACATGTTGCATTCTAGCATCATGGCCTTCTTTGAGTTTGAAGATACTTGAAATACGATATACTTCATCAGACAGAGATTTAGTATCTTTCGCCAAATTAACGTTTGCGCCAGTTAAGGTAGTTTTATTAAGCGTTAAAGAGACGCAATCTTTATAAACCGACGGAGAGACGATGTAATGAAGGAAGGAGCCAGCGAGTTCGCTATAATGATCCCCTTCGATTTTGCGATTTTCTTTTAACGACTGTTTGAAAATCTTCACCCATCCTTCATCGTAATTATTTGTCACGCCAAAATAGGAACTGCTATAAGCGATTTTTCTTGGAACCCCTAAAAGAGAATGAAGTTCTTTATTGGATTGAATGATTTTTAAATCATCCTTACCTGTTTCATTTTTGAAAATCTTAAATATTCCCATAGGAACATGGACATCATTAATGTCAAAAACCGATTTGTCTTTATCTGAAGATACTAATTGATCGGATTTTTCTATCAAATGTCTCTTGCTTTTTGAAAGGATACAAAAGATTGATGAGGCGTTATTTGTTGGATTTGTTGCAATCCTCCTAAAAAGTAATGTTGAAATTTCGTTTTTGTTTTGGAAAGAGACTTCTTCCCAATTTCCTGATTCAATCGCAGCCTGGAGTTTCCTCATGAATTCTGGATCAGGCATGCGGGTGAATTTCCACCCTCTTTTCAAACGTTCTTTTTTATGTATATAGCCTCGTTTGTCACAAGAGTCTAAGAACATTGAAGTTGAGCGAAGCAAATATAATTCATCGCCTTGGAGTTCTAATATGCCAGTGCAAGGTCCAAGGAGGACTTTTTCCGCTATAGTGCCGGAATCGCCATTGGCACCAGCATCTTCCAAAGATAAAGTTCCAATCGTTGAATAGTAGTTATCTTCGGCAAGGGTTTCTCTCCCAATCACGCATTTTCTATCAATGATATCTTGAAGAGGGCGAGGATAGGAAAAAAGGAAGCCTTGAACTTTATCGCAGCCTGCATCTTTGAGGAAATTAAGCTGATCTTCTTCTTCGACACCTTCGCAAATCGTGTCTATGCCAAGCTTTTCAGCGATTTTAATCGATTCCCTGATTATATCTTTTGTTTTTGGATTCGTTCTAAAAGAATGGAGGAATTCCATATCGATCTTCATTCCATCGAATTGAAAATCTTGTAAGGAATTTAAAGATGAATAGCCTGAGCCAAAATCATCCATCCAAACTTTAAATCCTGCCTTATGGAGTCTAACAATTTGTTCTTTAAGGAAATCTTTATTTGAAATAATGGCGGACTCAGTTATTTCAATTTTGATCATTGATTTTGAATAGCCAGATTCCGTTACCAGCCTATCTATTTCTTTTACGATATCGCAACATTCAAAATCGTAACGGGAGATATTTACGGAAACCGAAGAATTTTGTAAGCCTAAACGTTCTTTCCTTCCGAAATCTTCAAGAACCATTTTCAAAATACTAAGATCAAGTTTGTAAGTTAGCCTAGCATTCTCTAAAACCGGGATGAAATCACTTGGCGAAAGAACGCCATATTTTTTATCATTCCAACGAGCTAACGCTTCTTCATCACAAACTAAACCGTTAACTGTACGAACAATCGGTTGGTAATATGGGGTGATAAGTTTTTTTTCTATTGCTTCATCTAAATGAGCGATAATATAATCACGTTTTTCAATTTTCGCCAGCAATTCCCCGGTGAAATAATTGAAATGGGAGAAATAAGAATGACGATTTACGTCTGATGCAGTCTTTGCTTTATCGCATGCTTTAGCGATATCATCAAAAACCCCATCAAAAACACCTGCACGAACTGGAAGGCTATTGCCTTCTCCTAAGTTTTCCATTTCATGAAAAACGGAATTGAGTTTCTTTTTGATGTCTCTATCTAAGGCAAGGATATAAAAATGATCTTCGCCAAAACGGGAAATCGTTGCATCAGGAAAGTTCTTTTTTAGAATCTTTCCTAAATTGATAATAAGGTCGTTCCCTTTTGAAAAACCATAATTTATGTTGTAGCTTTTCATTCCGGTTAAATCGATGGCAATAATAACGTATTTTCTTTTATCATGAGAAATGATTGAGTGGGCTTTTTTCAAGAATCCGCCCATATTGAGAAAAGAGGTAAGCTCATCCTTTTCAACATATTCAAGGAACGAAGGAAACTTTGCCGTATAGTCTTCTACGATTTCAACCGTATCATCTTCCATCTCTCCAACAGGAACGGAAGTTACCATTAAATAATCTTTTCCATTTGAGAAAAGATGTTTTCCTGTCGTATGAATTGCTTGAAGAGAATTATCCTTTCCGACAATGCGAATATAAATATCCAAAGTTTTGTTAGGTCCGGAGGCAAATTCGTCAAACGATGTAGCGTATTTTTCTAAATCATCGATGTAGATTCTTTTTCTCATCGAGGAAAGAGTGAAATCATTCGCGTCTTCTTGGAGAATTGGGAAAAGTTTTGCTAAACCTCTTGAGACGACGAGCAATTTGTATTCACCGTCATCATTAAGGTAAAAGGCGTAGGGCATATCAGATTGTTCTAACGCACTTTTGAATAAGGGGTCTATCAATTCTTCTTTATCGTTATTGCCATTTTTATTACGAACCATATATTCATTGTAATTTAAATAGGCCAAGAAATAAAGATTCCCTCAAGGGAATAAGACCAAAATGAATAATCATCGAAAAGAAAAAATCCAATATATCATACGTAACATTTGGATAAATCCATTGGGTTTTTACATATGATTTTTGGATTTTGCTGTTTTTAAATACTATTTATTTCCGGAATAGAAGGTTGTTGTAATGCCGCTAGTTTCAATAAGAATCGAATTTTGATTTAAAGCGATAATAGTTTCATCGCATATCAAATGAACTTTTTCTATGGTGATATCTTCTAAGATGCAGCCAATCGTTCTTTCTTTAGTGATCGCTCCTGTATCATCTTTCCAATATCCGTTTGCCTCAAATATAGTGCACCCATCCGCGTATTTAGTGCAAATCTCAGTGACCTTATTTAAGCAAGCGTCAAATTCCATAACAGGTTGATAAGTATCCTTATCGTTAGTTCCAATATAAAGAGTGTATTTTGTCATTTCTTCTTTTTTCAAAGAATTTATTTGATTATTCAAATTAACTTGATTGCCAATAAGAATTCCTGTTGCAACAAGATTAACTCCAACCAATGATGATATGACTATAAATCCTATTTTTCCTTTGCTTAACTTTGCCATATTTCTTCTCCTTTTTTCTAACGCCAAAGATTATATCAAAATTGTCATATCCTACAGAATCCTAGTCCAGCATGAAAAAAAGCCACCATGAAGGTGGCTAAGAATATCTTTTAAATTAGAATAAGACTGATTCAGACTTTTCTTTGATTTCTTTAGATGCAATAAATGGAATACGGGTTGTATATCCTTCTTTGGCAGCGACATATTTCTTTGCCCAAAGGGTAAAGATTTCAGTGTTCCATTTTGCGACTGCATTGTTATAGACTTCTCTAGCAGCGGTGATTTCTTGTTGTAAGTAGGTATTTTGTTGTAAAGCATCTTGAATTTCTTGATGTGCTTTGAGTTCTGGATACTTCTCTAAAACAACATTGATGGAGTTTTGGGCAACATCAAGTTTTCCTTGAAGTTCGTTGCGAGCAACATCGCTATCGGAAGAGATACCATTGCGGGCTTTTGCAACATCAACAAAGGTTTCTTTGTCTAATGAAATTGCTTTCTCAACGAGTTTTGCTGTGTTTTGAAGGATAACGACACGTTGTGTCATATAGTTATCGATTGTTGAAGCATCATGTTGAATCTTTTGTTCAAGCTGTTTGAAATAGCTTCTAGCATGATTCTTCTTGAAGGTATAAACAATACCTCCAATGATGAATATAAACCAAACACCGATATTAACAGCTTTATCTGTGCTATTTAATTCGACAGGAACTTTCTTGTCGATAACGTGGACGGATCTGCCGGCGGTGTTTTCTAAGCTAACATCTGTTTCGTCTAATTGTGCCATATTTTTATTTCCTTTCTAAATATGCTGCATATATTATATGCAATTTCTACTTGCCTGCATCAGTTTTTTCTTCAAAGGCTTCCTTGAGAATTTCATCGATATCATTTCTTGATTCATCATCAAGCAACATCGATACCATTCCTCTTCCAAAGAAGGCCGCTTTCGAAGAACCGATAAGTTCAGAAAGCTTCTTGTTATCGTGAACTTTTTCGTTGAAATCTTTTCTTGAAGCACCAGTATAGGCTAGATCAAATGAATTATCTCCATCAAATCTGTCATATTGAATCCAATGCACTGGAACATCGTGGGTGATGCCATCTCCTCCAAGAACTGGAACATAGTCAATCTTAGGCGTGGTCTTATAAGAATAGGTGTGAACTTTGATATGATCCACTTCTCCTTTCTTTTTAGCGGATACTGACTTAATCATAACCGGGAGAGAAGGATCACAATTCTTTGGCATGAAGAGATCTTGGTTCATTGAATTAGCGATTGTCTCATGTTCATAGTAAGAATAATTTGAAGCAATGTCTTTCTCGTATATATATTCTTTTGGCTTATGCATCTGATAAAGAGGGATGGAAAGCAAAGGAGCAAGGTCGAAGAAAAGATGTTTGATGAATTCATCGCAATAAGTCACAAATGAGTTTCTAGAAACCTTGTAATCATATGAGATATAAGTGTTTGGCGAAGCGGAATAGTCAAATGATTGAGAGTGTTTAGAGCAAATATAGTTGACCATTCCTTCTTTTACCATATAGAAGTCATCTCCATATGGCTTAGGATCAGAAAGAAGAGCCATCATATTCGTTTGAGCAAGTGGGGTGAATAATAAGCGGAACTCCACTTCATTATTTCTATCAAGTCCGCCGAAAAAGACGTCAAATTCATCATTTCCCGTTGGAGTAAAGGTACTGCCGCTAGTAATGGCTTTATCTGCCTTTTTGTTGATTTCCTTCATCTTGCTATTAACTGTTTTTTCTCTTGCTCTCTCATCAAGACTGTTAATCGAAGATGGAGCACGAGAGAAATTAAGATGAGGAGCAGCCTCATTTCCATAAACAAGAATCGTGTTTTTGGAATAAAAAGGCGCCTTATGAGTCGTCGTGGCTCTAAGGGTTTGTGAGTGGTGATGAGATACCCTATTTCCTTTTGAATCTGTCGTATATGTCGTCCAAGTGATGGTTAAAGTTCCTTCATACACCTTGTCTTTGTAATTCTCTTCAAGGGTTTTCTTAAGGATGAATGGATTTCCTTGGATGTTTCCTGAAAGAATTCCAAGAATTGATTCGTTTTCCTTTCCTTCACCTTCAAAGCCGAATTTATCAACGAGGTAACATAATCTTTTTTCAGAGAAATAAGGGTCCAAATCGATGATGTTTGTTACATCTTCCATAATTTTCGAAGGAAGAGACCAATCAAATGATGCGTTCAATTTTTCCATGTCTGCATAGCATTCTTTGAGCTTGGCATCCACTTCTTTTTGAAGTTTGTTAACCACTTCTTGTCTTTGGCTGATAACTTTATTAAGACTATTGGTGATATGAATAATCAAATAAATCCCTACGCCTATAAGAACAATGGCAATAATTAATAGCCACCACATGGTGCTAATTTGCATAAATCCAAATACGCCGCAGCCTAAGCCCCCTAAAAAGCAAAGAACGATAAGAACGATGAAGAATGTCCTTAATCCTTTTGAAGAACCGAGTTTTTCATCTGCTACTTTCTTTTTAAGACATAAATCGTTATATTCGCTAACGTGTTGAGCATTTGCTTTTTCATCCACTTCGCTTTCCTTAGCAAGCTTATCGAAATAGTCTTCCGCACCTTTATGATATTGTTGCTTTAGTTGCTTTTCATAAAGGTCTTTTGGCTTATAGAGAATTTCCTTAGATTCCATATTTATGTACCTCAAAAATTACCTTTGAATTATAGCAAAAAGAAAACTGCTTGTTTATCTTTTTCAAGCAGTCTAATTTAATTTTATTTGAGGAATGGACGGTCGGCTTCAGCAAAGTTCAGTCTTCTCAAATCTTCTTTTTTCATCCAAACATAATCTGTATGCTCGTTTAAATCAAGATTTCCTGAAATAAGTTTGCATCTATAAGCGTATAAAGTGATTGAAAATGGCTCATATGGCAGAACGTTCGTGTATTCGTAAGTCGATTCTCCGATATATTCAAACGGTTCAATAACAGAATTAAGCTCTTCCTTTATTTCACGAACAATCGTTTGCTCATGACTTTCATGGACTTCAACTTTTCCTCCCGGAAATTCCCATTTGCCTTCAAGGGCTCTTCCAGGGCCTCTTTTGCACGCAAAGATTTTCCCTTCGTTATTCTCAATTAAGGCGCACACAACCTCATAATGTTTCATCTTTATGCCTCCTTGATATCCCTTTCTTTGATATCGAAGTCATCATAATATGCTTCTTCGACATCTTTGTCTAATATTACATCAAGAAGAAGAGTTGGTTTATCTTCATTTTTTGAAATTCTCATGTTTTCGAAATGACCCGTTCCAAAATACGTATATGGCAGGTTAACTCCATGATCATCTTCCATTTTTCTAACAAAAAGATGAACTATCTTAGTGTTTTGAATTTTCTTCCCGATGGAATTATCTAAGGTGACGTTATTTTCACTTTCCCATTGGAAACAGCCTTGATCGATAAATTTATCTTTGTAATTCAATTTTTCTTGCGCACTTATATCTTTTTTGAGATTAACGAAAATATACGTTTCTTTTGTTTCCTCGTTAAATTTCGTGCCTTTCATGTAACTAAGGCCATTTTCTAATAGAATCATCATTATCTGTTCTTTGTAATAATTGGCCATCAATTTGAATTTGCCTGAATAATTGCCAAAATCTATGTCATATCTTGATATTCCATAATTCAGCGTGTCTAACAAGAAAGATTTAAATTCATCGTTGATAGATGCTAGATTTAATTTTCCATCAAGAATGATTTTTCTCTTTTCTAGCAACTTGTAAGCATGCGTTAATGTTTCCTTGTTAATCTTAGACGTATCATCAATCAATGAATCAAAATCCAAATCTTTTTCTAGCAATTGCTTAATTATCAAATATTCATCTTTTCTAACTAATGGAAGGAAATCCGAAACTTCATTGAGGAATTCGATTTCTTCATCATTAAATAAAGGAATAGTATCTTCTCCAATGGATTGTAAAAATTGATAATATGAACGATTCTTTTTGCCATTTGTTTTGGATTTGATGAATTTAATCAAATCAGGGGCGATTTCGCCGTTAAGGTAGTCTAAATGTGTGGGATATGTATGGGATTTTAGATATTTTTTGAAATTTAGATAGTCTTGTTCTAATAACTCTTTCTTATAGAAATTGGTGTTATCTAAGTAAGATATTATTTCTTGTTTCGAAAGTTCATCGAAGAATATTTCTAAACCTGGAATGCCTAAAGATTCATAATTTGTCTTAACCATTGTTTTCAAAGTATAAGGGTCAACAAATGGCGATTTGGTTAGCGTTCCTAAAGCAAATGCTATTTGGGTTGATCTTCGATAATTGTTACCGATGAAATCTAAGACGACGCAATAATTTTTATTTGGCGCTTTTCTAAGCCCTCTTCCTAGTTGTTGGAGGAAGATTGTCGGAGATTCGGTTGGACGGAGGAAAAGAACCATATTGATCAAAGGGATATCTACACCTTCATTTAAGATATCCACGCAACAGATGATTTCGAGAGGATTCGTCTCATCTTGAAGATTTTGGAAGGCTTTGATTCTTGCTCCGGTATCATTGCTTCCGGAAAGGAAAACGGTATTATATCCAGCTTCTTCTAATTTCTCTTTCATGCTTTGGGCGTGTTGCAAAGACGTGCAAAAAGCAATCGCTTTCAATTTTTGACCTTTAATCTTATGCTTATCGATTTCCTTTGCGATGAAAGAAACGTTTTCTTCTTTCGCTATTTCGGAGGCGACAATAGATTTGTTTTCTGATGAATAATCTGCAAATTCATCTCTAATGGCATAATAATGAAACGGAACGACTAGATTGTTATTAAGAGCATCTCTTAATCTCATCTCAAATGAAACATTATTTCCAAATAAGGAAAATATATCTTGGTTATCTAATCTTTCTGGGGTGGCAGTTAAGCCAAGCAAAAAGGACGGTTCAAAATAGTTGATGATCTTGCTGCCACATTCAGCGACGATATGATGCGCTTCATCATAAACGATATAATCAAATTCCTGTGGATCAAATTCTTCTAGATGTTTCGAAAGCATGGCAGATGAGGCGAAGATGAAATCCGCATTCAAATCTTGCGTTTTGCCATTGTATAAGCCATAAGATCTTCTTGCCTTAAATACGTTACTAAATGTTTTTATGGCATCATTAAGGATGACATCACGATGAACGACAAATAAAAGCCTTTTAGCGTCGAAATTCTTTGCATCAAATGCAGCTAGATATGTTTTTCCTGAACCTGTCGCAGCAATAACAAGCGATTTATCGACGCCAAGATCGCGATTTCTCATCAATTCCTTCAAAGCCCTTTTTTGCATTGAGTTAGGTTTGATATTTCCACTTTCATCAAAATCATAATCCATATCCCATTTAACTAGGGCATATTCTTGATTTCTACGGTATTTATCTATTAATTCACTTGATAAAGGCAACGTTTCATCCCATAGCTTATCGAATTCTTCTTTTGCTTGATTATATGTTTCAACCTTTTTCTGATCAGAAAGCATGATATTCCATTCAACGTTTTTCAATAAGGCAAAACGAGTGATATTAGTGGAACCAATAAATACAGAGATTCCATTATCAGTTTCAAAAAGATATCCTTTTGAATGGAAACCAGACTCACCAAAGCATTCATAATCTAGATGAACTTGAAAATTTGGATATTTATTTGAAAATTCTAAGAATTCTTTTAAAGAAGGAATATCAGTGAAATTCTGATATGTAGTTGTAATTAGTTTTCCTTCTGTTCCTCTCTCTAAAGCGTCAACAAATTCTTTTTCGATTAATTTGAAACCTGCAATCTTAATAAAACTTACCGAAAAATAGAATCTTTTGCATTTTTTCAGTTCTTCCTTTAACTGATCAATAAATTTTAATTGGCAATGGTTACTTAAAAATAGGTCTTTCACATCTTTAAGAGTAACATAAATATCATTAATTGTGCGTTAAAAGTCACATTATCTAGCAAATATTTTATATAAACAAATGATGCTGTTAACATCTTTGTAAAATTTGATTTAAAAGTACAAAAAAAGGTTTGATTCAACATCAAACCTATCTTTCCAACTGGTGGCTAAGGGGGGACTCGAACCCTCGACATATCGGGTATGAGCCGATTGCTCTAACCAACTGGGCTACTTAGCCATGAATGGTGGAACTTACCAGGCTCGAACTGGCGACCCCCTGCTTGCAAAGCAGGTGCTCTCCCAACTGAGCTAAAGTCCCATACATCCGCTCTAATGAGCGGTGTTTATTATATTCAAATGATTTGAATACTGCAAGTAAATTATTCACTAACTTCAGTAATTTTTCCATCTGGGCCTGGAGTTGCCTTCATATAAGCGACAATTGGATCAAAGTTTTTCTCTTTTTTACCAACTTTGCAAGCTGTAACTTTTTTAGCTTTTCCGCTAACTAAGGCTTCAGCAAGATCGTGACATCCAGCATATCCGCAAGCGCCACAATTAGCGCCAGGTAACATGTTTTCCACTTCTTTAATACGCTTATCTTCTTCAACATGTAAGAATTTAGCAGCTAAAGCTAGAAGGAAGCCAAGAATTAATCCAAGTCCTGCTAGAACTAGTAAGCCCCATAAAACGGTTAATGGATTGATCATAATTATTCTCCTTTATCTTCTTTGTGATATTCCTCGAAAAATGGACAATTGGCTTTTTGGCAATTAGGGCACATTTCGGGATCTGGTTTGGTATCTTCACATCCTTTAGGGGCTGGCGTTCTTCTATAAGCGATGAAACTTATGAAGAAGACAGCCAGTAAGAAGATGATGATGCCGATTGTTATTAAGATATATGCGTAACGCGGCATATTAAGCAATCATTCCGCTTAATCCCATGATAGCCATAGCCATGATAGCTGCGGTTATCAAAGCAAGAGGAAGGCCTTTCCAAGCCTTAGGTGAGTCTGATCCTTCTAATCTGACACGAATAGCAGAGAAGAGAACGATCATGATAAGGAAACCTAAACTTGTTCCGATTGCGTTTGCCATCGAATCAGCAAAACTCAAAGAGTTATTTTCTTGAACGACGCCAAGAACTGCGCAGTTTGTCGTGATCAAAGGAAGATAGATACCAAGGCTCTTATAAAGGGATGGTGAATATTTCTTGATGACAAGAGCAACAAGTTGAACCAAAGATGCAATAACGAGAATATAGACAATTGTATCTAAGAATGCTAATTCAGCTGGAACGAGAATATAATTATAGATCGGGTAGCAAACCAAAGAAGCAAGGATGATAACAAAGACGACTGCAACACCCATGCCGGCGCTAGATTTGACTTTTGTCGATACGCCAAGATACGAACAAATGCCATAGAATCTTGAGAGAACGACGTTATTGATAAGCATCGAAGAGACGATTGCTAAAAGGAACGCCGTAAATAAACTTGTGGCTGTCATTATTTTGCCTCCTTAGCTGCTGTGCTAGCGGCTTGAGCCTTGGCAAGAGCAGCTTTCTTTTCTTCTTGGGCTTTTAAGAGAGCGGCTCTTTTTGCAGCCGCTTCCTTATTGGCTTTAGAAATATTAACGCAAGCAATGATCGCTTCAATAACGCCATAGACGATGAAGCCGCCTGCTGGTTTGCTAAATAGGGATATTGATAAATCAACATCACCGAATTTAAGAACAGGGATTTCCGTTTTAGGAATGAAGGTGAAGACTGCGCCAATTGTGATGACGCCAGTTCCTAAGATTTCACGAATAGCGGCAATAATCAAGATAGCAATGATATAGCCAATGCCATTTCCTAATGCATCTAAGAATGAATCGTAAACGGTGTTTTTCTTAGCAAAAGCTTCCGCTCTCCCTAAAACGATACAGTTAACGACAAGCAAGGAGATGAAGACTCCTAAGGATGTGTATAATTCAGGAACGAATGCTTCAGCCATCATTTTGACAATCGTAACGAAGGTCGCGATGATGATGATGTAAGCTGGAGTTTCGATTTCTTCAGGAATGAATTTTCTCAATAAAGAAACCAAAACCGAGGAACCAATAAGAACAAAAGTGAATAATAATCCCATGCCGATAGCGTTTTCAATCGAGGTTGTAACCGCTAAGGCAGGACATGTTCCAAGAAGTAAGACAAATAGAGGATTAGCCTTCCAAATAGGATTTAGGAAATTCTCTTTATGTTGGGAACGCGCAATAGAATTCGTAGACATATCTTTCCTCCTTATTCCTTATAAAGATCAACGGCTTTTTGGATGCCTCTCCAAATTGCCTTTAGCGTATAGGTCGCACCGGTCTTTGAACCAGGCTCCGTGCCATCAAATTTATCAAGGTATTCATTGATCGTTTTGATTTGTCCGGCTCCGCCAGAAGATCTGAGCGTGACAATCTTTCCTAATGCTGGATCATCTTTTTCGCCAGAGATAGTAAGTAAGAAAGTCGTATGAGATTCAATATCGGCATAGATGCCTTTTGCAGCATTTTCAGCCTCGGTCATATCAGCGTTAATCTTGTAAATCTTTGCCACTTCGGTTGTCTTTGCTTCATCAGAGTAAAGAGTCCAGTAACGAAGGACTTTTTCATTAGCTGTTGATGCTTCTAAGACTGTTGGGTCAGAAACTGCTTTATAGGCTGAAGTCGAAACCATGCTTGGGAAAGCGTTAATACATGCGTTGAGATTATTGCTTACTAAATCAGCATGTGAATCGCTGACCATGCCCTTTATGGCTTCGCAATATTTGCCAGTTGCTGTATTAAGCACTTCTTCTGATGGATTTGCGTTATAAGCAGTAATGAAATCATCAATATTCTTCTTTGTGGCCTCATCTGTTACATCATTCTTTGTGACACGAAGTTTTCCATATCCTTTTGTATCAAAGGAAACGGTAACATAGAGGTTTCCTTCGGTATCTTTGAATTTGCAAGAATATAGACGAGCAATTTCACCAGTCATCGTTTCATCTTCAAAGAAAGAGAATGTCTTCCAGATTGTTGATGATGAACCAGAATATAAGGAAGATGTAGATTGATCCACTTTATATTCGGAATTTTCGCCCCAGATTTCCTTGATATCGGCAGCAAGATCTTCGGCATAGCCATCGCCTAATAAGGAATAATGGTCTCTTACGGCATTAATCATGCTTTGTAAGGTCGTTGAAGCATATGTCGCACCGCATTTAACGTTATTCAATGTTTCATCCGTTGGATTTTCATTATATGGTTGAACGTATTTTGATTCAAATATGCTCTTATAGGAAACGGTATCAGTAACTAAATAAACCTTTCCTAAGGTTGGGGAATCATTGCTTCCAGAGACACCAATCATCGCTTGAATATCGCCAAAGCCATGAACGTTGGTGGCTTTTGTCGTGTAGACATAACCGAGTTCGTTGTTGGATTTATCATAGGCGATTTCATATGATTGGAGATATTCATTGTCTTCAAGATCAGTCTTATCAGATCTGTGATCATATGAAGAGAATATCGAAAGATAGCCTGATGAAGCTTTCTTATTGTTATTTTGTTCGATTATTGGGGCGGTTAATAAATTAAGAGAGGTAAGGATAATAGCTGAACCACCCGCGATAGCACATAATATGCCACCGACTTTCAGCCAATTAAGTACATCCTTGCTGTTAGTTTTTTCTTTTGACATATTAGTTTGCTCCATAATTATAGCCATTCATGCACCAGGCAAAGATGCCAAGAGCAACAACTGCTATTGCTGCAATTGCCACCCAGCTCTTCCAGGTGAATTTTGTTTGACTCCATTTGTAGTAATCAATAAAGCATCCGACTGCGTTACCCATAAGGATGGCATAAGCCATTCCTTCTGGAGCAGAGGCAAAGGTGCGGATAAAGACAACGATAATGGCAATTATCATTCCGTACATAACTCTTGAAGGGGAGGTAAGAGGCATTGTGACTGGTTCAATAATCATATAAGCCATTCCAAAGAGGACTCCGCCAGATAAGAGTTGATAAAGAGTATAGAAGATAGGATTAACGTTCTTGCTAATCATAAATAAACCTGCAATTAAGGTCATCAATAAGAATGTTAGTAAGAATGAAACAACGACTTTCCAATCCGCGTCTCTTCTGATTAACAAATAGATTAAGCCAATAAGGAGAGGAATCTTGCAAGATTCGCCAATTCCACCGTTAACTTGTCCAAAGAAGAGTGAGGAAATGTTATCTAAAGAATAAAGTGATGCGTTAAATCCATTAGCTAAGGATGTTGCATCGCTTGTGAATGATGCGGCATTTCCTAAGAAAGAAAGACCAAATGGGTTGTAATGATAGGCACCGGTGAATTTGCCATTAAAGCAAATAAGAAGGAAAACGAAAGATACTGCCGCTGGATTGAAAATATTCTTTCCTAATCCGCCGAAGCAGAGTTTTCCAAAAACGATGCCAAATAAGGATGAAATGATCAAAATATAATAAATCATCCATTCTGGGTCGGTATCTCTATTTTGAACCATAAGTCCAAAGATAAGTCCAGAAATGATAGGAGAAAGAATGTCAGTTAGATTCAAGACTTCAAAAAAGCTTTTTTTCGTCTTTTCGTCTTTGCTAAATATTGCTTTGCGGTTTTTGATTAAAACGAAAACCATCTCTGAGACAAGCATCGTGATAACAGGAATCAAAACGTTCCTTATGGCGTAAACACCATAGGCTAAAATTGAAAAAATCAAGGTTGGGGCTAAGGCGATAAGAACATCTATAAGCATCCATTCGACAGATTGCTTATGTCCTTTCTTAGGTGTTACTTGCTCCACTTGAGACTCTTTTTTAATAACTTCTTCTGCCATAAAATAACCTCATTAAGGGAGTTTGGCGACAATTTTTGCCCTTTTGACTATTGTCGCTAAATCAATGTTACTAGGACATGCGTCATTGCATTTCTTGCATTCATCACAAACGGTTGGATTTAATAATTTAACCTTTGCTTTGTCAACCGGCATTGTCTTCATCGTCGTCATGATAAGAACGGGATTAAGGCCAAGTGGACATTTTTGAATACAACGAGCGCAACGAATACAAGCCTGAGCGCTTTTTTTACTCGTTTCCATATCGAAAAAATCCTTTCAGAACGTTAACATTTTACTTCGTAAATTTCTCAATGTTAAAACAAAAAAGTTAGGCTATTTTTAAGTTTGTTTAGCCTAACCTTAATTTGTATTTTTCTAAAAGTCCTATTTAATGCCTATTTTAGAGTAAATATAGTCAATATTCTTGAAATAGTATTCATTGGAAGTTAGTTCATGTATATCTTTTTCGCTAAGATGGGCTCTAATTTCCTCATTATTGAACAATTGAGCTATGAAATCCTCTCCTTTTGTAACGGAATTCATAGCTAATGGTTGAACTAGGTCATATGCATTTTCCCTAGTAAAACCCCTCTCGATTAAGGCATTCATAGCTCTTTGAGAGTAAATTGCACCATGAGTTTTCATGATATTTTCTTCCATCTTTTTAGGAAAAATAGAAAGGTTATCAATGACCTTCTTCATGCGAAGGAGCATATAGTCAAATAATTCGATCATATCAATGAGGGAAACTCTCTCAACGATAGAATGAGAAATGTCTCTTTCATGATATAAGGCATTATCTTCTAGGATTGGTGAAAGATATCCTCTCATCATTCTTGCTGCGCCTGTGAGGTTTTCAGAAGAAATCGGATTTCTTTTTTGTGGCATGGCACTTGATCCTTTTTGTCCTTTTTTGAATCCTTCTTCTAATTCACCTATTTCCGTGCGGGAAAGATTGCGGATTTCTACGGCTATTTTCTCGATCAAAGTCGAGCCAATCGTTAAAGCGGAGGCGTATTGCTCATGCCTATCTCTAGAAAGAACCTGAGTTGAGATATTTGGTTTGCTAAGACCAAATTTATCTGCGACATATTCTTCAATGGCTGGGTCGACATTTGCATATGTTCCTACCGCACCAGAGAGTTTGACTGCTTCAATTTGCTTTCTTGCCTCTTTGAAAAGAGCAAAAGAACGATTTGCTTCATCAAAGAAAGAGGCAAACTTCAAACCGAAAGAATATACTTCAGCATGCATGCCATGAGTTCTTGCAATACATGGCTGATATTTGTATTCAATTGCCTTCTCTTTTAAGGAATCCATGAGGGACGTGTAGTCGTTTTCGATAATTTCGTTAGCTTTTTTATATAACAAAGAAAGGGATGTATCTACAACGTCTGTGGAAGTTAATCCGTAATGGATCCATTTCCTTTCTTCGCCTAAGGTTTCAGAAATTTGGCGAGTGAAAGCAACAACATCATGACGAGTTATTTCTTCTAACTCTTTGATACGTTTGACATCGACTTTTGCGTTTTCTTTGATTTTGGCTAAGTCAGCATCAGGAACTACTCCAAGCTTATTCCAAGCCTCATCCACGGCGATTTCAATATCTAAATACGTTTGAAAGCGAGATTCATCGGAGAATAAATCAACGATTTTCTTTGGGGCGTAACGCTCAATCATTAGAAAAGCTCCTTGCGGATAATTGTTTCTTCTCTATCCGGGCCAACAGAGACGATAGCAAAGAAGATTCCAGTTATCTCTTCGATCTTCTTAATATAGTTTTGTGCATTGATAGGAAGGTCTTCAAAATTCTTGCACTTAGAAATATCTTCTTTCCAAGAAGGCATGCTGATAAAGATTGGCTCTATTTTGCCGACCTCTTTAACGGTTGAAGGCATCGTATCTATTTCTTTTCCGTTGATCTTATATCCAACGCAAAGTTTTATTTCATCAACTGCCGATAAGACGTCTAATAACATTAAAGCAGAATATTTGACGCCAGTTATGCGCATGACATACTTTAGTTCCATTAAATCAAGCCAGCCAATTCTTCTTGGACGTTTTGTTACTGTTCCATATTCATGACCTTTTTCTCTTATTGCGTTAGCGTCTTCTCCTTCGATTTCAGAAGGGAATGGACCTGCGCCAACACGGGTGCAATATGCTTTAGTGATACCACAGATTGTATTTACTGAATCTAGTGGCAAACCAGTATTTAAAGGAATGGCGGTTGCTAAAGGTGAGGAGGAGGTGACATAAGGATATGTTCCATGAGTTATGCAAAGCATTGCGCCTTGCGCTCCTTCAAAAAGAACTTTCTTTCCTTCTTTGATTGCTTTTTCTAAGAATAAAGATGTATCGGTGATCAAAGAGCCAAGTCTTTCTCTAATTGGCTTAAGGTATACTAAAAGCTCATCGACGCTATATTCTTTTGCGCCGAAAGCTCTTAATTCCAAATTTTTGATTGGAAGGACTTCTTCTAATCTTTCTTTTAAATATTCTTCATCAAGAATATCGCCCATTCTTAAGCCTAAACGTGATGCTTTATCTTCATACGAAGGGCCAATTCCTCTTCCGGTTGTTCCTATTTTAGCTTTTCCTAGGGCTTCTTCTCTAGCCTTATCTAAAGCAATATGATAAGGGAGCAAAAGAGTCGCACGATTAGAAATCAATAATTTGATATCTTTGATTCCTTGCTCATTTAAAGAATCAAGTTCTTCGATTAAGCCTGTTGGGTTAACTGTAACCCCATCGGCGATAACATTGGTGATTTCCTTATGGAATACGCCAGATGGCAAGAGTCTTAAGGCATAACGTTTTCCGCCATAAACGATAGAATGTCCAGCGTTATTTCCACCTTGTGAACGAACTACGACCTCAGCCGAGGAAGAAAAATAGTCGGTGACTTTTCCCTTTCCTTCATCGCCCCATTGCATTCCTTGAATTGCGAGAGTTGACATACAAAAATCCTTCTTTCAATAATTGTGTAATAAGGATTTCGCTTATTACTTATAAAGTGTAGTCTCTTTTTATAAAAAATAAAGGGAGTTTCTTCTTCATTAAAGAAAAAAGGTCGTAAACACGGCCATAATTTGTTGATAAATTTATTTATTGGAAGATATTTGCTTCTTAAGTGCTTCGTAGGTTTCTTCAGAAATGAAATGTTCCATACGGCAAGCATCTTTGAGGGCGGTTTCCTTGCTTACTCCAATAGACATAAGGTATGCCGATATAGTTTGATGCTTGTCATAAACCTTTTTAGCAATGTCGTATCCAGCTGGAGTTAGATAAAGTTGACTCTTTAAGCCTAAAGCAACATAGCCTTTTTCTTCTAATTTATGCAAAGCAATAGAGATAGATGCTTTTGAGTATCCAAAGGAAGAAGCAAGATCAACTGCGTGAATTTCCTTCATGCCTTCTTCTTGTAACATCAAGATTCTCTCAAGATAATCTTCTGCTGATTCTAATGCGTCAATAGCCATAATTAAACCTCACTTTTTAATCGCGGTAATATTATTCTAACCCATTTTTTAGTTAAAGGGTACTAACTTTTTCTTGATTTAGTTTAATATAGGTCTATAATCATGGCATAAGGAGTAACTAACTATGCCTATAATTATTGCACCAACTAATGTCGACTTAACGATTGTCAGAGTCGCTGGAAATGATAAAACTTGCAAGCATCTTAGAGAACTTGGTATAGTCCAAAATATGAAGATTACTAAACTTTCTCATACTGAAAGCGGAGTAATTGTTCGTCTTGGAGAATCACGTCTAGCGCTTGATAACAACGTTGCAAGATCCATCATAGTAGAAACTAACTGATAATTTTAGTAGCATAGGAAATAGTTTTATGAATGAAAAAGAACTTGAGCCTACCGAAATCGGTTTAGGCGACGAACTTCCTTTGAGTGCGCTTAAAATCGGGATGAGCGGAAATATCATCAAGGTTGAAGGCGAAGGAAGAATCAAAAGACGTATCTTTGATATGGGCTTAACTCCTGGCGCGGAAGTTTTCTTAAGAAAGAAAGCCCCTCTTGGAGATCCATTAGAAGTTACGTTAAGAGGTTATGAATTAACCCTTAGAAAAGATGAGGCAGTCCACGTTATCGTCAAAGTAACAGACCTTTCTGCCGGAGAGGAGAACGCTTAATATGGCCGATAAAAGACTTAGATTTGCCTTAGCTGGAAACCCTAACTGCGGTAAGACAACCCTTTTCAACTCTTTGACCGGAAGCACAGCATACGTTGGTAACTGGCCAGGTGTCACGGTTGAAAAAAGATCCGGTATATATAAAGGAGAAGGAAACTCTCAAGAAATTGAAATAGTTGATCTTCCAGGTATCTACTCCCTCTCTCCATATACTCCAGAAGAAGTTATTTCAAGAAATTACATTCTCGAAGAAAAACCTGATTTAGTCATTAACGTTCTTGACTCCACGAACTTGGAACGTAACCTCTATATGACAACGCAAATCCTTGAGATGAATGTTCCAGTTGTCGTGGCCTTAAATATGGCCGATGCCTTGAAAGAGAGCAAACAATCGATTGATGTTAAATCTCTTTCAAAAGCACTTGGCGTTCCGGTCATTGAGATTTCCGCTTTAAGAAAAAGAAATCTTGATCAATTGATGAAATTAGCCGCTGAAAGTGCAACGAAAGGACGTGAGGGCGTTTCCCTTTGGGCTTCTAAAGAAGATGAGGAACTCATCGAAAGGGCTATTGCAGCATACAATGAGGAAGAAATCGCAAATCCTCGTTTTCATGCTATCAAGGCTCTTGAAGGTGACGAATTAGAAAAAGAAAAGAACGCTCGTGCATTTGAAAAAGTCTCTGCATTAACAGATGCCGAGCAATATGAAGCTGATAGCGCTGACAAACGTTATAAATACATCACTTCCAAACTTGCTATCTATCGTAAAGGTGGAGTCACGCAAGAAAAGAAGAAATTATCAAAATCCGATAAGATTGATAGAGTTCTCACAAATAAATGGGCCGCTCTTCCAATCATGGTCGTCCTTCTCTTCTTAATCTTCCATATCGTCTTTGCTTCAGACCTCTTCTATCTCCATGCCTTTGGCGTTGATTTTGGAGATGGATATCAAGGATTAATCCATTGGACAGTCGATGGCGAAGAATTCTATCCGTTCAAAGAGCTCTTCTATACAGGCGATGGCATTAACTCTCCTGGAACAATCCTTCAAAACTTACTTGGTGCAGGTAATGATGCCGGTATACAAGGCATGATTTGCATAGGAATCAAACAATTATTAACCGTTTGGGGCTCACCAGATTGGCTTATCGGATTCATCTATGACGGTGTTCTTAACGGTATTGCCTCAGTCTTAGGATTCGTTCCGCAAATCCTTCTCTTATTCGCCTTCTTCTCCTTCCTTGAAGATAGCGGATATATGGCTCGTATTGCCTTCGTTCTTGATAGAATCTTCCGTAGATTCGGTGTCTCTGGGCGTGCCTTCTTACCTATGATCATGGGATTTGGGTGCGGCGTTCCAGCCATGATTAACACAAGAACTCTTGCCTCAGATAAAGAAAGAACAAAAACCATCCGCGTCATTCCTCTCTTCACTTGTGGCGCTAAAGCTGAATTCTTAGTCACGATTGCGGCTGCTGTTGCGGCTGCGACATCAATTGATGCAGGTTTATTCACATTCTTAATCTATATCTTTGGCGTAATAGTGGCCATCGCTGCTGTTATTGTCATGAACAAAACAACTCAACGTGAGAAAGTTCCTCCATTCATCATGGAACTTCCTTCCTATCACCTTCCACAATTCCAAGCTCTTGCTTTACATGTCTGGGATCGTGGCAAGCACTATATCAAAAAAGCATTTACAATCATCTTTGCTTCTACCGTTATCATTTGGTTCCTTTCAAGCTTCACGCCTGATTGGAGATTCATCGATGCAGTTGAAGAACTCGGTGTCTCCGATTCCATCCTTGCTCATATTGGTATGATTCTCTCCCCATTATTTGTCCCAATGGGCTTTGGAAACGTCCAAGGCGGAGGATATGGCTGGGCATTCTCAGTCGCTTCAATCCAAGGTATTGTTGCAAAAGAAAACGTCGTTGCCGTTCTTGCTCAATTAGCTTCTGCAGTTGGTAAAGAAACCGAAGAAGGCTTAGAAGGGCTTAACGCAATAGTCTCTGCGGCCAATTCTAATGGCGGATGCATCAATACCGCTTCCCTTATCGCCTTTGCTGTCTTCAATATGACAACAATCCCTTGCTTTGCCTCAATCGGTACGGCAAAAGGCGAATTAAGTAGCAAACGCGATCTTACAATGACCGTTCTCTTCTGGATTGTCACTTCCTATCTCTTAGGTTGCTTAACCTACGTCACATTCAACTATCCAGCATGGGGTTGGGCAATTCCTGCTGCCGTTGTCATTCTTGGTGGAGTTGGCATCTACTTCTATGATCGCTATGTCAAATCCAAAGAAGTTGCAAACGCTTAATTAGCTTATAAAATTAGCTTAGAAAGGAGGCTTATCTATGGAATGGGCAGGATATCTCGTATTCGCCTTGATAATGATTGGTTTTATCACAGTCATCATCTATTGGATCTTAGAAAAAAGAAAAGGCCACTCAATTCTCTCCGATGAGCCTCACTTAACTAAGAAACAATTAGTGAAATATTATAGGATTCAAAAAAAAGCTGATGAGAAAAGGAAAGCCAAAGAGGCTAGAAAATCTCATTGTTGCGGATGCTGCAATATCGAAAAATAAGCAAAAAGAAAATGTCATCTCGTTAAAAGGTGACATTTTTTCTTTGGAAATGTTTATTTTTTGAAAATTGAGAAGAGAGTTTTCTTAACATAAGGCTTTTCTTCTTCAGAAAGAATTCTGTAACCTTGTTTTGTTATCGCCTCTTTTATTGCATCTTTCGAGCAAGTTTCTTCCATGACGATTACACAGTTGTTTTTCATATGCGATGAAGCAACTTTCTTGACTCCTTCTACTTTTCTAACAACATCATTAACGTGTGATTCGCACATCCCACATTTCATTCCATCCACGCCAAGCGTGTATTCAATTAAATTTGTAGCCATAAAACCTCCGTTTGTTTTAACTAACCAAAACTAGTTTAGACGAATGGAACAAAATTGCAATTGTTTTGCGTCATACATTTAATCATTTTGGTATCTCCATAAAATAAAATGGGTCTATAATAACAAAGTTAAAACGAGGTAAAAGAATATGAAACGCATTTTGTATCTCTTCTTAGAAAATTCCCCTATAGCCGTTGAAGTATTATCAGCCGTAAAGAAAAAAGGCTATAACGGGACAATGTTAGAAACGATATCGGTAAGACATGCTATCGAATCAGAGGTGGAAGAAACTCACTTCTTCTCATTATTGAACTGGGATATGCTAAATAATCGTGAATCCACGGTTACGATGTTCTTAGTTGATGAAGAAAAGGTTGAACCATTAAAAGAAGAAATTCGTCTCCACACAAATTATTTCCAAAAAGTCAAAGGCGGAATGTTTACGAAAAAAGTCGAGGATTTTGAAGGTACGATCTAATGAACATCTACATATATCTTTATATTGCTGCGCTATTTTGCGCAGGTCTTCTTTCAACGCGTTTAATGAAGAAGATAAAACTTCCAAATGTCACTGGCTATATCATAACTGGTATTATCATGGGCCCATTCGTCTTTGGTCTCTTGTTCAACGGATTTGATTTCTCTAAAGCCAACGATTTATCATCTCCCATTTATTCTTTTGTAAATCAACTTTCTTGGGTATCTAACGTTGCACTTGGCTTTATCGCCTTCTCTATCGGTTCATCTTTCAAAGCAAACATTCTTAAGCAAGTTGGCAAGAAAGTAATCGTCATCACCATCTTTGAAGCTCTTGGCGGATCATTAGTCGTCGCTTTATCTTTGATCATTCTTCATTTCATTTGGCCAGATGCCGTCTCTTTGCCTTTGGCTTTAACGCTTGGCGCGATTGCCGCTGCAACGGCTCCTGCTGCAACCTTAATGGTTGTTAAGCAATATAAAGCACATGGTCCAGTAACTCAAACTCTTCTTCCTGTAGTTGCTCTTGACGATGCGGCTGCCCTTATTCTTTATGCAATTCTTTATCAGATTGCAAAAGCCTTGGCCTTAGGAAACGATTTTGACTTATATGAAATGCTTGCTAAGCCTTTAATCGAAATTCTTATCTCTTTAGGACTTGGAACAGTTATGGGATTTATAGTCTCTGGAATGTCTCATTTCTTCAAATCAAGAACGAATAGACTTATTTGGATTATTGCCTGCGTATTTGCATCACTTGGCTTATATAACCTTTTCCAACAAGACTTCATGGGCTCATTCGAATTATCAAGCTTGTTAATCTGCATGGCTGCTGGTGCAATATTTGCCAATTTCCAAAAAGAAGCAAGTATCACATTCGATTTCATGGACAGGTTTACTTCGCCAATATTCATGCTCTTCTTTGTTATTTCTGGCGCTTCGCTTGATTTAAGCGTGTTTGCTTCATCAACTGGCTTAATCGTCTTAGCATTGGCTGTTATTTACGCCATTACACGTTTTGCTGGTAAGTGGGTTGGCACCTTTGCCGCAGCAAAGATTACTCGTGCGGAACCAGCTGTCCAAAAATATCTCGGCTTCTGTTTGGTTCCTCAAGCTGGAGTTGCAATCGGCTTAGCTTCAACTGCTGCCGTTTCCTTTGGCGCTTCTTCAAATCCTGAAGTCGCTAAAATTGGCTCTTTGATCCTTGCTATAATCCTTAGCTCCACTCTCATCTATGAGATTATCGGTCCAATTTCCACAAAAATAGCTCTTTCTAAAGCGGGTGAAATCACCTTGGGTAAGAAAAGCGTCTCTACTGAGCCTAAAGCTCAATAAATAATTGATGAAAACCTCCTTAATTTCCTTTATGATTTCTTTGTAAAAGAAATAGGGAGGTTTTTTCATGGCCTGCACAACAATATTAGTCGGTAAAAAAGCATCAAATAACGGTAGCACCTTTATCGCCAGAAACGATGATTCGCCAAGTGGCAAATTTCATGTTAAAAAATTAGTGAACGTTGATCCTAGCAAACAGCCGCGTCATTATGAGGCGACTGGTTCTTCATTCACGATTGAATTGCCTGATAACCCATTACGTTATTCGATGGTTCCAAATGTTAATCCGATAGAAGGAGTATGGCCTGCGGCAGGTTTTAATTCCGCAAATGTTGGAATGTCTGCGACCGAGACCATAACATCAAATCCTCGCGTTTTAGGCGCAGATCCATACGTTTCTAATGGCTTAGGCGAGGAAGATCTTGTTCTGATTGTTCTCCCATATATTCGTTCTGCTAGAGAAGGCGTTATTCGCTTAGGGAAATTGCTTGAGCAATATGGAACTTCTGAACCTAATGGCATTGCTTTCTCAGACAAAGATGAAATATGGTGGTTAGAAACAATTGGTGGCCATCATTGGATTGCAAGAAAAGTGCCAGATGATGAAGTCGTTATCATGCCAAATCAATTTGGATTAGATAATTTTGATTTCGATGACGCTTTCATCAATCAAAAAGAACATCTTTGTTCCCTTGATTTAAAAACATTCATGGAGAAATATCACCTAGATTGCAATCTTGATGGAAGCAAATTCAATCCACGTTTAGTCTTTGGCTCTTCTTCTGATTCCGATCATGTCTATAACACGCCAAGAGCTTGGTATCTTGCTAAAAGATTAGGTCATGATGAATATTCGCCAGAAGATAATAACATCCCATGGTCATTAAAGCCGAATAAGAAAATCACGGTTGAAGATGTCAAATATCTCCTTTCTTCTCATTATCAAGGAACTCCGTATGATCCATACGGAAAAGGAAATGATGCAGATAAGACGAAATACCGTCCAATAGGCATTTCAAGAACTTCTTTCATGGCTTGTTTAGAAGTAAGGAATAACGTTTCTGAAGAATTAAGCGCTGTTGAATGGATATGCTTTGGTTCAAATCCATTTAACGCTTTCGTGCCACTATATGCAAACGTTAGGAAATACCCTGAATATTTCAGTAACGTTACAACTGACGTAAGCACAAATAACCTATATTGGAATTCACGTCTTATTGGATGTCTAGCTGATTCTCATTTCAATAGCACGGCTATCTATATTGAAAGATATCAAAATGCCGTGGCAAATTCATCTCATGCTTTGCTAAACAAATACGATGATTTGAACGATCCATCAATCCTAGAAATTGCAAACCAAGAAATCTCCGATATGGTTCAACTTCAAACGCAAAGAGTTCTCAATACTTTGACCTATGTTGTCTCTCTCGCGATGAAGAATGGATTTGCTCGTTCTGATAATTAAAAATCTATTGCATTGGCATTTAATAAATGGTTAAATTGTCTATGCGGCCCTGTGGTCAAGCGGTTCAAGACGCAACCCTCTCAAGGTTGAATCCCGGGTTCGATTCCCGGCTGGGTCACCACAATAAAGCAATCTGATTGGTGTATAACATGCCAATCTTTTTTTATTTCAAACAAGAGTTATTGATGTCAAATTTGTTCTTATCCGATTTAAAGAAAGATTACCGTAACAATTCATGCGTTTAAATCATATATTTTGTTGATATCAGATAACGTTAGATTCGTTATAAATGTTCTAGAAATCATCCTAATCAAATAAAATATGGCACTTCTACAGGTAATTTTTGAATATTTGAATTTTTGAAAATCATTTATTCAAGATATAGGACAAAATCTGTCTAAATCCTTTTTATATTTATATGAAAATAAAATACTGATATACCAATACTTGCAATATTCATATAAAAAGATTGCAAAAATTTTTCATTTTATTTTAAATGTTTGCTATTTTGACTATTAAACGATGAAAAACTAGTTAAGCGCTTACAATCTATTAAAATTACTACTGCCTGATTCAATGAAATGAATTATTGGTTTCATTCTTAATACTAATTTTTAAGGAGGATAAAAAATGAAACAAAAATTAAGCGCATTCTTAATGGCAAGCGCTCTTCTACTTACTGCAGGCTTAGCTTCTTGCGGAAATGATACCCCAGCCGCTTCATCTTCCCAACCTGCCTCTTCGCAAATCGATGCAACAAAAGGTTACATCAAAATCACAAAAGGCAGCAATGTTTCTTCGTATATTGCAAAAGTCTTCGATTTAGTTGATGGAAAACCTGGAGAAATGACAGATTTAGCTGCTGATAACTACATAACACCAGATGCTTCTAGATGGCTCGCTCTTTCTATCACCTGTGCTGATGGATACGAAGTTGACAAAGTTACATCAAACAACATTGATATGACAAGCATGGCCGGTTTCTATTGCGTTAACGTCAAAGCTGCAGGAACTTATGCAATCAAAATCACTGCAAAAGCAAAATCTGCTGAAGAAGTAACTTATGCCACAGTTACCAACGAAACTTCCGAAGATGATAAAGCAAACATCGAATCCGTTAAGTTCTCTATGTGCGTTGATTCTCACTATTCCGACATCAAAGATCTCGTTGATGGCAATAAAATGCCAATCGGCGATGGAAACTGGTTATACACCGCTGTCACTTGCAAAGAAGGATATGAAGTTGACAAAGTTACGGTCAACGGAAAAGAATGTGGTATTCAATTCAGCTACTTCGTCTTCAATGCAAAAGCCGAAAATGTAACTGGTGACTCAATCAAAGTCGTCGTTACAACAAAAGTTGCATCAAGCCAAGAGACAGAAGTTAAATACGCCGTCTTTGCCGAAGCAACAAAAGATGAACATGTCACAAGCGTCACATACAAATATGTTGCAAACAGCAACTTCCCTGGCATTTCCGATTTAGAAGACGGAAACCAGTTCCCAGTCACAACAGGAAACTGGTTCTGCGTTGCAGTCACTTGTGCTGATGGATACGAAGTTGATACCGTCAAAGTTAACAACTCCGATACTCGTTTCAATAACGGATACTATTGCATCGCTATCAATGAAGCAGGCAACTACACCGTTGCTGTTACTTCCAAAGCATCTGCTTAATTAGGTAATAACATTATTAGAACTGGCAACCGCCAGTTCTTTTTCTTTAGCCTAAATTAAAATCAATCAAAACGATTTAAGAGACGCTCTTAATCAATTAATCGAAAACATTGGCAAATATTCATTCGCCTAACGTTTTATTTAATAACGGTCTCGTTTTCGTTTTTATTCGTCTTTTCGTAACGCCTTAGTTCTTTAAAGAGTTTTATAGTAAAGAATATAACGATAATTAATGCAAGGCTATCAGCGATCATTGGCGCATATAAAACGGCAACAACCCCACTGCCTGTTTCAACATTTTCAGCAACAATCGGCAAAAGAATAACCGATGGAATAAAGAAAAGAATATCTCTAACTAAGGAAGAAACTATTGCTTTAAGAGATTCTCCGCATGATTGAAAGAAAATCGAAGACATCTTGATAAAACAGGTAAAAACGGTTGTTGAAAGGAAAAGACGGAAAACCAATTTTGCATATTCCATATATAATTCTTCATTAGATCCACCGAAAATCATAATTATTCCTTCAGGATATAATTCAAAGAAGAGAGTGCAAACTATACCAATTCCTAAACACCAATAAAGAATCAACCGATACGTTTTTCTTATTCTATCGATATTTCCTGCACCTTTATTATAGCCAATTATTGGCTGAGCACCTAAAACTATGCCAACGACAATATTCAATACTAAGGTAGCCACTTTTGACTCTATTGAAGTCGCAGATATAGGAATATCCTGCCCATATATTGAAAGATTTCCATATCTAACTAAAACGGCATTGCCAACTAAATTAATTATCGCAACGGATATTTGGGTGATAAAAGACGATATCCCAAGAAGGCATGGTTCCTTAAAAAGAGGTATTTCAGGAATAAAATCTTTGATTGTAAGTTTAAATGTTTTAGTTTTGAAGAAATAAATAAGAGTTGCAGCGATTGAAATTAATTGACCTATAACCGTAGCCCAAGCCGCTCCTTCCATCCCCCAATCAAGAACGTAAATGAAAATTGGGTCTAGTATAATATTGATTATTGCTCCAATACCGGTTGTAACCATGGCAAAAATAGGGGATCCATCAACCCTAATAACACCATTTAAGTATGCAATTAACATGTATATTGGAAAAAATGATCCAACAATGAACAAATATGTTTTTGCATAGCCAATCGTATTATCTGATGCGCCGCAGAATCGTAAGATAGGTTCATTGAACAGGAAAGAGAACAGCATAATCAACAAACCGGCAAAAATGGTTAGAATAGAACCAGTTCCTACCGCTTTTGAAGCATTTGAAGAATCTTTCTTCCCTTGGCAAATAGAAAGAAATGAAGCAACTCCATCGCCAAATCCCCATGCAAAAGCGTTTGCCACAATAATTATTGGGAAAACAACCCCTGTCGCACCGTTTCCGTAATATTCTAAAGAAGAATTCCCAATAAAAATCTGATCAACGATGTTATATAGAGAAGAGATCAGTTGAGAAACAACGCAGGGAAAAGAAAATCTAAAAAGCAGACTTCCTATTTTGTCTTTGCCCAAATCGAGAGTCTTTTGCATTTTTATTTTCCAAGTCTGTCCATGAAATAACCGGCAAGATAGGTCACATTGAGAATGATGCTAAAAATCGAAGAAAGAAAGGCACCTAGGAAAGTCGTTCCTAAAGATGATCCGCCAATTGATGCCACGACAAAGAAAATCGTATAGAAAATAAGCATGCCAATGGCATATGGGCCTACATATTTTTGAAGTTTGCCTTTGCCAGTGAATTTAGAAACAGCCGCAATTCCGCCTAAAACCCTGATGGCTAATATAAGCAATTGAACGATTATTGTTATAGTAAGAGCTAAAATAAGGCTTCCGTTTGAATAGGTTTGACCATTTATTTCCGTATTTCCGGCACTTCCACCACTAATAATTGAATCGAATATTGGCTTTAGACCTGAAAAAAAGAAGAAAGCCGTTGCAATTCCGCTAGCAATCATCAAAAATCCCGAAATTAAAAGAAGGTATTTGCCGTTTTTCTTCACTTTCTTTAAATCAAAACGATGTTCAGTAAGTAAATACGAGGCATCTTCCTCAAATTCTGAATCGCCACCGTTTTTAAGAGTTGAAATAGTAAGCGAATGAAGTCTTAGTCTTAAAGAATTTTCGACTAGGGACTCTTCAGTTGGTGAGATAAAGAGGATTGAAACCGCCTCCCAAATGAATACCCATGCGGCAATATCTAATATTTCTTTAAATACTGCCCCATTAGTTGATGAAACCCATTCTATGGCTAAAGAGCCAAGGAATGCCGCAACTAAAAGAATAATAAGCCCAACAAGCGTGAATACCGATGCAATAACCCAGTTCTTCTTAACTTGTTTATCTGATCTATAATGAGAGAATTCTATTGAATCTTTTATCGCTTCCATCAAAACTTGATTGCTATATCCTTCAAGATCTTTGATATCTAATTTAACATCAGCCCTATATGTTTCTGGTAAAGAACGAATCAAGGAAGAAATATCGCTAAGAACATCATATTTAATGATAGGTTTATCCTTACTTGATGTTAGTTTTTTATCCACGATTTCCGAGGCGGAATCGTAATGAATAACGAATTTGAAAAGTTTGTTATCTTCGTCTATTTCGTAATATTTTTTGTAAAGGTCTAATTCTTTTTCTAATAAGCTGTCAGTAATCTTCTTCATAGCCTAAAAATTGTAACATAGAATAAATTTAGAATATATGAAAAAAGCCATCTACTTAGATGACTTGCTTTCCTCAACTTGAATCGATTGAATTTTGATTTCGTTACCTTCGATCAAATATGTGTGATTTCCTCCGCATTTAGGGCATTTTTTGCCTGTTTTTGTGGTTGGATAAGTCTCATGGCAATATTCGCAATAAGAGATTGCTTTCAACTCGATTATATTTAATTTAGATTTCTTTTGGTGAATGGAACGATGCTCTACGGCCCATGGCCAAACATCGTATAGATATTGAGACACGACCCCTGAGACCTCTCCGATCTCAAGAGTCACGCCTAAGATTTCATCAATGTTATTTGCGGTAGCGAATTCATCAACTTCTTTAACGACGTTGAAGGCGATACCTAATTCATGCATTAGCGTTCAATTGGCGGAACGGCATTACCTGTATTCCTGTTAGGGTCGTTCTTATGGGCCTTCTTGTATGCCTTGCGTTTCTTTCTCATCTCACGAGCTTCTTTAGAACCAGAATGAGCAATGATCTTGATGCCACGTTTTAAGGCATATGGCATTAAGCCTGCAATCTTATCATCGGCATTACGCATTGTCGTGCACTTTGGATGATCTCTTAAGAGATGGATGGCGTCGAATTCGCAACGTGTCGTACAAATACCGCATCCGATACACTTATTTGGATCAACAACTGAGGCACCGCATTGTAAACAACGGGATGTTTCAATCTTGACTTGTTCTTCGGTAAGGCTCTTGCTGAAGTCACGGAAAGAGCTCTTTTGATCGGCTTTTTCATCAACTTCTGGATGTTGTCTTCCTGCATGATCATAATCATCAATTACAAGATTATCCTTATCAAGTTCAATGAAGTATCTACGATCACGGCCGATGGTAAGTGAAGCATTATATGGTGAGGCAAATCTCGCTAAGGATTCAGCTGCTTCATGTCCTTGAGCGATAGCGTCGATAACGAACTTAGGTCCGGTATAGACATCACCGCCAACGAAGATGGATTCATCAGCTGTTTGATAGGTGAACTTGTCGGCGATTGGATAATTACCATGCCAGAAAGTTACCTTTGTATTCTTAAGGAGATCTCCCCACTCAATTGCTTGGCCGATAGCGAAGACAATCTTATCTGCTTTGACTTCGATCGTATCGTTTTCATCGTATTTAGGAGAGAAACGCTTTGTTTCTGGGTCGATTGTTGATAGACATCTCTTGAGGATGATTCCACGGACATGGCCTTTTTCATCGACAAGGATTTCTTTTGGACCCCATCCTGGATTGACGGAAACATCTTCTTCTTCAGCTTCAACAACTTCTTCTTTTGTTGCAGGCATCGTTTCCTTGCTTTCTAAGCAGTACATGGAAACGGATTTTGCATTAAAACGGTGAGCTGTTCTAGCGCAGTCGATAGCAACGTTACCGCCACCGATAACGACACAATCTCCATCAATTGTTTGATTTTGATTTTCGTAGGCGCTCTTGAGGAATTCAACAGCGATTTCGGTGCCGATGGCATTGTCGTTAGGAACGCCAGGACGTCTTCCACCTTGGCAGCCAATTGCAATATAGAATGCTTTGTAGCCTTGTTTCTTGAGTTCATCGATTGTGATATCTTTTCCTACTTCGACACCGCACTTGATTTCAACACCGAGCTCTTTGATTATTTCAACTTCAGCATCAATGACATTCTTTTCGAGTTTGAATGAAGGAATGCCATACATCATCATACCGCCAGCTTTTTGATTCTTTTCGAAAACTGTTGGATGATACCCCATTAAAGCGAGGTAATATGCTGCGGATAAACCAGCTGGGCCAGCACCGATAATAGCGATCTTTTCGTCAAAATCACCATGGACTTTGGCAATAACCTTTTCTGGAAGAACTCTTGTTTTTGGATCAAGGTCTCTTTCAGCTAAGAATCTCTTGACATCATCAATAGCGACTGATTCATCAATCTTGGCACGAGTACATGCTTTTTCACAACGCTTGTTACAAATACGTCCGCAAACTGCTGGGAATGGGTTTTCACGTTTAATTAAGGCAAGAGCTTCATCGTATCTGCCTTGGTTGGCCATCTTCAAATAGCCTTCGACTGCAACGTGGGCAGGGCAAGCTGTCTTACATGGTGCAGTGCCTGTTGGATAGGTATTATATCTAGCAGTATCGCGATAATTTTCATCCCAGGCATATCTTCCCCAATGGAGTTTGTCTGGAAGTGGGGCCTTTGGATAATTGATAGGACCTTCTTTTGTGCAAAGTCTTTGTCCTAACTTGACAGCACCAGCAGGGCATGATTCAACGCAACGTCCGCAAGCAACGCAGTTCTTTGGATCAACTTTTGCTGTATAGGCGCTTCTAGAAAGGTTTGGAGTATTGAATAAGAGGGAAGTTCTAAGAGCGTTACAAATCTTGACATCGCAGTTACAGATATCAAAGATGTGATCTTCACCATCAATGTTGGTGATTTGATGAACGAAGCCATTGTCTTCAGCCTTTTTCAAGATTTCGAGGGCTTCTTCTTTTGTAACATAACGAGCACGGCCTGTCTCAACGGCGTAATCAGCCATGTCGCCTAATTGGATACACCACTCAAATGGATCATCAGCGCATCCTTCGCCAATCTTTGCTCTAGAATAACGGCAAGAGCAAATACCAGCGGCCATATGACCATTGTATTTTTGAAGCCAGTATGAGATTTTTTCTAATTTAACTGATTCATTATTGGCGGAAATAGCCTTTTCAACAGGGATGACGTGCATACCAATGCCATCACCTCCAGGTGGAACCATGGAAGTAATCTTTGCTAATGGCAAGAAGGTCATTCTTTCGAAACCACTTGCGACTGGTGGGTTTTTATCTGTTGCTTCTTTTGTGGAGTTGAATAATTCAGCAGCACCTGGAACGAAATAGGAAAGACGATAACGTTTTTCATGTTTTGTTGGGGCGTTAGCAATTGGACCATCGTCGTTATATTCATCAGAATAATCGTATTCGATAATTCCGTGAGCGACTAATTGCTCAAGGGTCTCCTTGAAAACGATTGGGTCCATTTTCTTGTTGCGGGCATACATCGTTTCGAAGGTGTACCACTTTCTTTGCTTGATGCTAAGAAGAACATCGACTTCGTTCTCATTTAAGAGTTCACGAAGAGTCCAAAATTCTGCGCAAGCGGTTGTTGGATGAAGTTTTGTTTCAACGTTATCGGTGATTTTGGCCGCTAATTTGAGAAATTTCTTGGTTAATTTCTTTTCTTCTTCAGTTTTTGGCTCATAATTCTCCCATTTGGAGATGGTTTCAGGTTTTTGCCTATATTGCTCTGGCATATTATTTCCTCCATTCCTGAACAGTATTTTCTAAATACTTAACAATTTCAGCGATTCCTTCTTCTTTTTTTGCTGAATACGGAATCAGCGTCGCTTGATGGTTGATACCTTTGATGAATTCTTCGATTTTTTTAACATCAAACGGGAAGAATTCGATCGTATCTATCTTGTTTAACAAGATAAGATCGCAACCTTCAAACATGCTAGGATAATTCAATGGCTTCTCATCCCCTTCTGGCACGGAGAGAATGCAAACGTTTAGGCAAGCTCCCGTATCAAATGTTGAAGGGCACACCATATTTCCGATATTTTCCAAGAAGATGAGATCTAAGTTCATCTGATCAAAATGCCTTAGCCCATTTCGAGTCATGTCAACATCAATGTAGCAGAGAGAATCAGTATGAATCTGAAGAGACTCCACTCCTGTTGCTTTAGCTACCTTTATGGCGTCGACATCGGAATCAATATCCGCTTCCATGACACCAATCTTGAATTTATCCTTTAAGCGATTGATGATAGCAATTAGAGTTGTCGTTTTTCCGGCACCTGGAGAAGACATCACGTTAACTAAGAAGGTTTTCTTTTCTTTAAGTTCCTTCCTTAATTCGTCTCCATCTTTCTTAACGGCTTGGAAAATGTTTGTTCCAAGAATTATTGTTTTCTTCTCTGACATTTTGAACCACAACTCACATAAATATGGCTTTATTATTATACGTGTGTGCGCGTGGTCACGCCATTCTTTTTACTTCATTTTGGTTAGTCTCATATAACTAAAAATATGCGATGTTATCAAAACTTTAGTTCTTATCGCTTACTTTTTACTGATAGTCAACTAACACAAAAATTAGTTTTTGGAAAGAAAAATCCCTAATTGTTTAGGGATAAAACGTTATTTTGGTTTTTAGAAGAGTTTGCTTAAGCGTTCTTTGACTCTTTCTTCTCCTAAAATATCGATTACTTCATGGAGATTTGGGGAATCTTTGGAACAGGTTAGAGCGATACGGATGATTTCAGCTGCATCAGAGACTGATCCTTTGAAGGCATCTGGGTTAGCCTTGTAATCCTTATTGGCAATTGCAAAGCCATTGCTTGCCGCCACTTCTTTGACGGAATTCCACCAGGTTGATTCATCAACGTTATAGAGCATCTTCTCAGCTACATCTTTCATGAAAGAAGAGAGGAATTCTTTATCAAACTTAGGGTTGAATGGCAATGGTTCTTCAATCATCTTCTTATAATCTTCATCATAGAAGAAACGCGTGGCAGGTTCAATATCGGAATATTTAGCATAGTCCTTTCTTGGATTTGCTCTTTCTCTTTCAATACCAAGAACCTTCGAAAAATATACTGGGTCTTTTTCGATCTTAGCATTTAAGATTGGATCATTGTCTTTTGCCCAAGCAACTACATCTTCAACAAGTTCTTTTGTTGGAATGGTCGCAATTGTTTCCTTAGCAAAGAAATTAAGTTTTCCTTGATCGAATAATGCTCCATCAAGAGACATCTTAGCAAAGGTGAATTTAAATGCTTTGTAATCGTAAGATTTGTTAGAAAGAGTCCATTCTTCGAAATTTGAATTAGCAATGCTCATCAAATAAACGAGCAAGGCCTTTGGAGGATATCCTGCTTTAAGGAAGAAGGAAACGGCTGCTTCAGGGTCTTTGCGTTTAGAAAGTTTGCGCTTATTGCCGTGATCAAGTTTCATGATAACAGGCAAATGAGCATATTTAGGGGCTTTCCAATTAAGGGTCTTGAATAGTTGAATATGAATTGGAGTTGAAGGAATCCACTCTTCTCCACGGGTAACGACTGTTGTTCTCATGAAATGATCGTCAACAACGTGGGCGAAGTGATATGTTGGAAGACCGTCAGACTTAAGGATAACGATATCAACATCGTTATCAGCAAGTTCGATAGTTCCGCGGATTCTATCGGTGAATTTGATCTTTTTGTTATGATCTCCCTCAGATCTATATCTAATAACCCAAGGTGTTCCTGCTTTGATTTTCTCAATAGCTTCATCGACGCTTAATTTGCGATCTCTTGCGTATGGACCATAATAGCCAGGAAGAATCTTGTTATCTTCTTGGAACTTTCTTAAAGCGGCAAGTTCATCAGAAGTCATGAAATCTGGATAGGCTTTTCCTTGGCGGATGAGTTCTTTTATAACAACTTTATATATAGAAGCTCTTTTTGATTGCTGATAAGGGTCATATGCGCCTTTATCTTGCCCAGGGAAATATCCTTCATCAGCAACAATACCGAATTGGGATAGTTGATCGATGAGTTCATCTGCTGAGCCAGCAATGGTACGTTTTGTGTCTGTATCCTCTAAACGGAAGAAATAAACGCCATTGGATTGCTTGGCTAAGGTATAGGCGATAAAAGCCGTAAAAAGTGAACCAGTATGAAGGAAACCAGTTGGAGATGGGGCAAAACGTGTCACTTGCGCACCTTCAGGAAGGTTACGTTCAGGATAACGTTTTTCTAAATCATCAATAGTTTCAGTGATATCTGGGAATAAAAGGTTTGCTAAATCTTCGTATGTTGCCATGTTCTCGCTCCTTATAAGTAGCGTGAAGAATTATAAAACAAATATTTGAAATTTGCTATTGCACATTCATTTTAAGATAGATATAATAATCCACGCGTCAAACGAATGGCGCATTGATTGCAGGCGTAGTTCAATGGTAGAACACCACCTTGCCAAGGTGGATACGCGGGTCCGATTCCCGTCGCCTGCTCCACTTGAATTATTGGTCTGATTGAATATCAGATTTTTTTGTTTTAGCGCATTAAAAAGGATTTTTAGTCACTTCGCAGATTATCTTGAATTGAGTGCCTATGTTATTTTTGCCGACTATTTTGCATCATTCGAACAATTTAAACGAATTTCGATAAATTCTATCCTTAACATTACGATGATAATCTTTAAACTTTATGTGACGATTGTTGGAAGGCATTTATCAAAATTTGATTTATTGCTTGCAATTAAAAATATAGCAAATAAGCTATTTCGCCTGAAATGCTATATAAATATCGCTATCCTTTATTTACGTCAAAATCCATAAAATACTTTGTATTCCTTTCTTTTAACATATATTATTAAAATATCTTTTTCCCGATCTATCCCAAGACTAGGTTTTGGCTTTTGAAGAAACGATCAAGGAAGGCTCAGCATATGACCAAATGCAAGAAACTATTATCATTGATTCCAATTATGTTATTAACAAATTGTTCTTTTGACAAAACGCTTGATAGCGAAAATGTTGATTGGGATGAGAAAATAATTTTTGATGATAGAAGCAATCACTGTATATCTAACAGCGACTTGAAAGAGATCAATCAAAAAATTGACATTCAAGTCTTGCTTTTCTTCACATATTATTTGCATCCAAGCTACGAAACGTGGATAAAAGAGTTGGGCTTGAAAAGAGATGATGAATACGAAAGCAATGTTGAAAAATATAGAGCTGGATATTTTAAACTTTTGAACACCACTATAGATAAATGGATCGATGAGAATTTAAACTTTAATTGGGATAAATCGGAAACAGTATACGCTTTGGGGCCATTTTCAACATATAATTACGATGATTTTTCTACTTGTAGCAAAGACAAAATTCAATTTAATTCACTTGCAAAATATGATTTTATAAAGCGAATTGAGATTATAAGTTATGTTAAAGCATGTCAAGGCAGTGATGAATAAAATGAAATGTTCTAAATCCTATAATTTAATAATGATTTTCCCCATAACATTGGGTTTTTCTAACGGCTTACCGATCAATAAAGATAGTAATTCAGCGTCTTTTTGTAATTATTTTGAACACTTTACGAGTGCAAAAGATGATGCTGCCAACAGCTTGGATATTGATCAAACACAGAGTAGCATTTCGGTTTTGATAGAATTCAATGACCAGAATGATAAGTTTGATAAAAAGTCCGCTTCAAAAGACGATTGCAATATCGATAGCCTGTCAGCAAAAAGAGAAAAGATGTCTTTATACTACGCATCAACAAACTTAAAATCAGCTTTAGAGGTAGGCTTGAAAGAAAAAGATTTAATAATAAGCCATTTCTCACCACACATCGAGATAAAATATAAAACCTATGAAGATTACATCGATGACAAGGCGAAGTTGGAAAAGATTGCTGAAAATAGTAAATCAGTCAAATCCATTAACGCAAGTTGCTCTTGTTATGACGAATCGGACGTGAATCCAGCGTCTTTTTCGACAAATTATCCGTTATCTAAAGCGTTTTCCGATATAGGAATCTCATAGCCAAATTATAACGGAGAAGGAGTTAAAATAGGAACAATTGAGACGGGAACGCCAATAAATACAAACAACTTAAACCCCTCTCTTTTTACTAGTTTAAGCAGTACTCAAACGCAACACAGCAGTATCGTTACATCGATTATCGGTGGTAATACAGGTATCGCCAAGGGTGCTCAGATTTATTGTATTGGTTTGAGTGATTACGATTTTGTAAATTGTGTAAATATTCTAATTGAAAATTACAATGTAAACATCATTAATATGAGTTATGGATTTAATTCCAATGGCGTTTATGACAACTATTGCGCTTACATAGATTTTGTGGCTCAAAATGCTTCTTGTTTATTTGTAAAATCAGCAGGAAATAATGGTTCTACTTCATCATATATCAGTTCTCCAGGCGCTTCTTCAAATGCTTTGACGGTGGCATCAAACGATGCAAACTGTAGTATTTCGTATTATTCTTCTAATGTCTTGAAAAACTATAAGTTTAAACCGGATGTTACGGCACCTGGTGGCAGCATTTATGGAATTCCAAATTTATCAGGGCAACACAGCGGAACAAGTTTTTCGGCGCCAATGGTGACGGGTATGGCGGCATTGTTGATGCAGCAATTTCCGTTTTTGAAATATAACGTTTCTTTATTAATCACAGCTATACGTTCTTCTTGCGTTTATCTAAATGGACAGACGGACTTTTATGATTCTTTCGCAGGGTATGGTTTAGTCAACTACTCAAAAGCCCAGTATTTTATAAGCAAATATCAGTATTGGAATTTTAATATTCCATCAAAAGTTTCAGACTCATCAACTATTTATTCCGGTTCTTTCGATCTCAAATCAAATAATCAATTAAAAATTCTTGCTGGATGGGTAATTCCATCTAATTATATTTCTCCAAACAATTCTTCATTCGAACCAGTTTTTTCTCGATGCAGTCTCAAATTGTATGATATCGAACTTGATAAATACGTCATTTCGAACAAAATTGACTCCAATTCAGGATATTTGCTTTATATCAATCCGACAAACCACGCAAAATCATATCGTCTTGATATTGTTATTTCAGGAAGTAAGAATAAAGCCGGTATCGAATTAGGTTCAGGCATTTATAGCGTCGAGAAAGTTGATCACTCTCATAGTTACGATTATTCATACGCACCTTCAACCACAGACAAGCACAAGGCTTACTGCGGCTGCGGTTTATATATTTTGAAAACACATGTTGTTTTAGAAAAAGATATATACACTTTAAATGGTTCTCGTTATGGAAATTGCCGCGATTGCGGAGTTCTTGTAAACTTAGGCAAAACAAGCGTAACCAATCCAGAAATCAATTAAAAATGATTTTGCATAGATTGGCGTTGACATTTAAACAATTTAAATCTTATAACGATATTAAAATGATCCGATTATTCTTTCGGATCATTTTTGCTCTCATCATCTTTTATTTCTTTATCTACATCATTAGTTTCCGAAGAAATATTATTGTCATCTTTATTTTCTTTACTTTTCATTTTTTCGAAATTCTTTATTTGCTCAATTGCATCCTGAATTTGTTTTCTTTCTTCTGGAGGATATTTGTCTAAGCGTTTGCTAGCTTTTGCTAGTTCTTCTTTTGTCGCATCGATATAACCTTCATGGAGCTTTTTGAAATATTTGTCCATCAAGAGATAGATACTATCAAAGTGATATGGCGTTAAAAGAACCACCACTACTAACATCAATAAAATTCCACATATAGAAATGAATGATGGCGCATAGAAATAGGAAGAATTCTTGAAAAACGCTGCGACAGAATCGATTAAAGTTATTCTGTATCCAATAAAAATCCCAAGGCCTAATCCGATAAGCGATAGAATGATAATAGGTAACATTGCTACGAAATAATCGGTGTTGTAGCCTCTTGCTTTCTTTGAATGAACGGAAACTCGATAGAACATAAGAATGAATTTAGGATCGTTTCCAATCATTGATGAACGAAGATAGGTAAGAGTTGAATAACGCATGATATGCAATAAAAAAGAAAAAGCAAACACGCTAGATTCAATAACCGTCGCCCAGCATATGAAAGAAACTATAGGTTCACTCGATAAAAGAGAATTTATTTCTATGATGTCCCTAGCAATATATGCTTCATACATAGAATTGAATGCAGCATTGAAATCCAATCCGCAAGCAGTTCCAATCAAATAATAGTTGGTGCTAAAAATAATATTTACAACTATGGCAAACAATAAAGAAAACAATGCCGATCTAAGGAGACGATACGACCCAAAGAAAGTTGGAGAAAAATATAATTTGAAATACTTTTTGAAAGAAGAATTTTCAAATGGCCTATTTAATCTCAAGCAATTTCCAACCTGTTGCAGAGCGAAAAAGAAAGGGACTAAGGCAAAAGGAATTGTTATGAAAAATGTATATGTGCTTAGTAAGCCTAACGCACAGCAGATAATCGTCAATAGCAAAAAGTTAATTAGCCAAATAGACATTCCGGAGAATGCCTTAGGATAATTTTTAATTGCTTGTTTGACTATCGATTGATTATTTTGCGTTTTTTCTGTTTTGGACATTTTCTTTTATCTTATGAAAATCTTGAATTATTTGCCAAAGCTGTTTCTTGGCTAAAGGCTTAACGTTACTTCTTTCTTTTTCGAGAATAAATTTATCTAGTTTGGATAAGCGGACTAGATTAACACTTGATTGATAATCCTTGCTACCGGTTATCTCACAATCATCATTAAGTAAAATTATTCCAACGAAGAAATCTTTAGAAATACCAGTAAATGATGATAAAGATTTAACCGTATGCTCAACCATTTCATAAGGATTGGCTAATTTCAATTTAACGTTATCTTTCTTATAGATATATGCAAGAGGCTGACCTTGATTAATTTCAAAGCCTCCCTCAACATAATAATCGATAATTACATAGATATATTTATCTCCGCCAATCAAATGATCGATCATGAATAATTGAGATCCTTCAAGATCCATAGAGAAATTATTGATAAGATAATAATCGTTTATCTTTGCGATATGATCAACGTGACGAAAATAGACCTCTTTGTATCTTTTTTGACAAATCGCTTTGCGAATCGGTCGATAAAGAATCCACGCCAAAAGAGAGCCAAAAACAATAATTACCAAAATTATGTATACGGTTAGTCTTACTTCGTATGGCATGCGTTAAATTTCATTGCGACATCAAGAGCAACCTTTACCATGTTGTCTAATCCTTCTTGACGTTCTTGGGAAGTTAAGATTTGTTTGAAGCAGAATGAATCGGAGACGGCGCAAATAGCTAGCGCTTTCTTATGGAGCTTAGCTGCAGTTGCATAAAGGGCATACGCTTCCATTTCAACGCCTAAAATTCCAAGGTTTTGCCACTTCTTCCATGTTTCTGGGTTTGGCCCATAGAAAACGTCGGAAGAAAGAATATTGCCTATATGAGATGGGAAGGAATTCTTTCTTGCAGATTCAACTGCCCATGATAATAAGTCATAGTCGGAAATTGCCGAGAATGTTCCTCCTTTGAGATCATATTCGCCCATCCAATTACTATTTGTGCAAGCGCCTTGGCCGATAAGAATGTCTTTAAGTTGGATATTTTCTTGATAGGCGCCAATTGTACCAATACGGATGATTGCTTCAACTCCATAATTGGTGAAAAGCTCATGAGAGTAAATGCCAATTGATGGCATGCCCATACCTGAAGCCATAACAGAAACTAATGAGCCATCTGGGGCCTTACCAGTGAAACCTAAGGTTCCTCTAACAGCCGTGACGAGTTTTGCATCTTTTAAAAATGTTTTAGCAATCCATTCAGCTCTTTTTGGATCGCCTGGCATTAAGACTATTTTTGCGAAATCGCCTTCTTTTGCTTCAATATGTGGTGTTGCCATAATAAAAATCTCCTTTGCAATTTACTTACTAAAGTAATTTTAAATGCAAAAGGAGAAAATGTTAACCAAGAAAGAATTATTTATTCTCTTCATTATTTGGCAAAGGAGTTTCGACAGTTAAGGACATTGCGTCGGTGAATGTTTCGTAAAGATTATCAGGGGTAACAGGGGTGAATTCGCCTTGTATTGCTAAGGCTATACGTCCAGTTTCTTCAGAAACAACAATCGTTACTGCATCAGAGTTTTCAGAAATACCTAAGGCAGCTTGGTGACGAGCTCCGTATTTACCAGTTAATGCTTGCCTAGTTGATTGGAAGAAGACGGCCGCACGAGCAATCTTATCGTCTTTTATGACTACTGCCCCATCATGAAGACGGGTTCCTTCATAGAATATTGTTTCAAGTAATTCTGCTTTGATTGGAGAATTTAATTCAACGCCCATTTGTTTAATGATCGATCCCATTTTTGAAGCGTCAAGGATATCATCATTTTTCATGACTGTTATAAGAGCCCCGCACTTAACCTTTGACATTTCAATCGCGGCTTTGCAAATTTCAGAATAAGCTTTTTCACGATCGAAAATTGTTTCGGGCTTAACCCCTTTTTCTCTCTTTTTAAAGATTTTAGAAAAATCAAATTTTAAGGAGAAGTTTTCCATCAATCCATGTAGTTCAAGTTGATATATCACGAAGTAGCAAATAACCATTATTAATAAGGAAATTGCTGCGACAATAACAAGTAGCCACATCCCAAAAGCGGCTGGAACTACTACGCATATTTCTAATACAAGGACAATAACCCAAAGCCAATATTTCTTTTTTGAGAATTTAAATAGAATGAAATCTAGGAGGATAAGCAAAAATAAGCCTAAGGCAAAGGAGCAAATTCCTGCCGCTGATTCAAAATCATAACCTGCAAATGGATATGAAGAATTTAAGAACATATCTTTTTCACCTCTTAGAAAAACACCTAGAATTTCTCCTAGTCAGTAATAATATATCAACAAATTTTACAATTTAAAGAAAAAACGCAAAAATAAGCCATTTTTAACATATATTTCGAATTGCAAATTTCAAGAATTAATACATGTGCGCCCTCTTTTTTTATTGATTCAAAAATGAAAAATCCCCTATAAAAACCCCTTAGATTTTAAAATGAACGATTTATGTTGACTTTATTTTGAGAAAAAATATATCAGTTTAGAATTTTTAAAAGGCTACATGCTTAATCTTCTCATTTTATTTCTACTATAGCCTTCTTCATCTATGCATTCGGGATGGCCTTTTATATATTCATCCATATCACCACATATCGTATAATCACATTCCGTGCCATTTCCACAGGTGTTTTTGTGAATTAATTTTGTATGAATTAGCTCCATTGATTTTGAGTTTCCCCATTTTACGTAAAATATTTCTATAATTAATGACTTTTATTTAGCGTTCATTTTAATACTTTTTATAGTAAGTTATTTTGATTTCAAAATAAGGTTAACTGCCTATATTTATCTCGATGCTCAATTTTCTCCTTATTTCTTATCCCCATTTCTTTGTGGCCTAATAGGGTTTTAATGCCGGACAATAATTGATAAAACTTTATATAAGCATCATCTCCTTTTAAATGCTTCGAAACAGAAATTAAGTATTGATAAAGTTCAGAATTATGTTCAATTAAGCATGATAAATATGTAATTGCGGCATCTAAGCAAAGCGTTAAATTGTTAATTCGATTTAGTGATCTAACGCGAAAATCTTCAAACCTAAAACTTGTTTTCTTGAAACGGAATTGCTCCTCGATTTTCCATCTCGAAATGTAATTTTTAACAACTGATATGACATCATCTTTTGATTTTATCGGTCTATTTGTTAATAAAGTCATTGGCTCAGTTGAATCATCTAAATAGCAATAGACATGTTAGATGACAAAGTAATCGCAAATGGACAAGCAATCGTGTCGAAGGTCCGAA
>CAVIBR010000002.1:0-183109 GCA_963641445.1 Bacteroides uniformis | reverse complement strand
GAAAAGAGGGCTTTTAGACCCTCTTGAATACTATCTTAAAGAGATAGCATAGATGCTTGTTTAAACCGCCGTATGCGGAAGACCGCACGTACGGTGGTGTGAGAGGGAGTGGAGAAATTAAAACTATTTCTCACTCTCTACTCGATCTTGGCTTTCTAGTTCCAACCAATTTCATCTTCAAAAAAATAAAAAAATGCTGATCGGATTTTTTGACATTTTCCATATTCAAATCAGCTTTGACCAAAGCTTTGGGTGAGCGCTTCTTATCACGCTAACGAAACAGTTGAAATCTTTAATGAATGATGGAGATAACGATTTTGCCATCCACATTAAATGTTAAAAACTAAAGTAAAATGGCTGTTATTAAACCAGAAATTTGTGGTTGAGCAGCCATTCTTTATAAATTTAAATTGAACAGTATTTGATATTTAAAAAACTTTTAGATGAGAATCAACTATTGAACGATCGTTTCACCTTCAAAAGTTAATGCAACGTTAACTGATTTACCCTTGGCTTCATCTTGTTTGTTAGCCATGGTTCCTTCCATCCACACAGATACACCAATTTCGACGTCTTTATTGCTTTCCAATTCAGAAGCCACAACAACCTTATCGGTAAGTGTTGCTTGCGCTAGAGCCATTGTTGTTTCTACTGTTTTGAGTGCTTCACCCATAGTTTTTGATGAAGTGTCGCCGCCTAAAACATAGTTTTTATAATCTGTCGTTGTAATATCGTTTTGATAAAGAACGGTTGTTGTTCCTTTATTTAATCTATCATCTGTGCTTATAGCGGTTGCACCAATATTTATGGCAACGCGGGTCCATTTTGCCAATTCGGCATCGCCGGAAATCACAACACCAGTTAGGCTAACCTTAACTTTGCCAACTGTGGCTGCTCCATCATTGCCGGCTTCAACGTTTTTAACCGAAACTTTATATTGCGTGAAGTAGCCAGTACCAGCTGATTTAGCAGTTACATTTTTTATACCATCAATTACAGTTGTTCCATCATTGCTAGCTTCACCTTGCCAGTTTGGCTGGCCAAACACTATGCCGTCTTGTGAAGAAACGTCAGCGGTGCCTGCAATAGTTCCTGATGCTGATGCGCTATATGCGTAATTACCTTCATTGCTTTTTACCGTCGTTTCTGTGAGACCGGTAATTAAAGCTTGCAAGTTACCATTTTTTGCTTGTGCTGTAATCTTGCTGTAGGTCGCCGTTGCCGTCTTGTTCGTGGTGAACCACGCGAAGGTCCCCGTGGCCCCGGCGGCCAACGTGCCGGCTGTGAGGGCGGATAGCCCTAGCATGAGCTTTGTCTTTGTGTTCATTTTCTCTTTTTCCTTTTCCGCGCATCTCCTTTGGTGCGCATCCTGATATATATGTTTTTCTTTGGCGTCCCACCCCTCCCCAAAGCGCGAAAAGCCGGCTCTGAAGGTCCGGGGGCGACATAAAATAAGACAACGCTACTAAAAAGAAAGAGAACTTTATTTTTTGTAGAAAATACCATAATAATCATACATCTAAGAATGTTTCAATATCCAAAAATCCACGCTAAAAACCCATTATTTTCAAAAAAATAAATGATTTTTGAGAAGAATATAAACATATAAAGAAAAATCCCATAAAGAATAATTCTTCAGGGATCTTCTTGTTTGTAATATTTGTTAATATCTGAAGTAATAAAACGACTTCTTAATCTAGTTCTGGTAATTCAAATAAAATCGTTCCTTGCTCAACATATTCAATATTTGTCGTATAGGTTAAATCTCCACTCTTAGCTATAACAGTATTGATCATTTTAGTATCGCCATGAATAATGCCTACTTTGACTTCAATGCTGTCCCAATTGATGGCGGAATTAAATCCTTCCTCATCTATCAAACCTTAGAAACGATAGATTCATTATTTGTCTTGCCATCAAAAATATAAGATTTCTTTTCGTTATCGAAGGTGAATTTCGAAATATCATCTTGATTACTTGGACGTGCATATAATTGCTGAAGAGAAAGATAGAAATTGCTTCAAAGATACCATTCATTTTTATCTTCTTCATATAACGCATCAAATGATTTCTCATATGCCTTTTCCCAAGATGCGCCTTTCTTTTCATACATTTTGTAGATGCCGCCATCTTCCTTGACATAGATATATTCTTTGCTAGTATCACCTTTGGTATCGGTAACGTAATAGTAGTAGTTGTTATTGATGCATTCCGCTTCCTTAGTGATGGTTCTTCCATCTGATACAGTTAAGGTCGCATTATAGTATTCTTTTACACTGCTGTAAGAGTCATATCCATAGGCGTTAAATAAAATGTTATAAGTCCCTTTGCTAAATGAATAACCACATACGGTGCAGGTGTATTTAACGCCATCTTCTGTAACAACACCATTATCGTAAGTGTAGTAAGCGCGATCAGAACTAACATTATGCATGCATGATCCTTCATGGTAATGATAACGTTCATCTGAGGACCATTCTTCTTTGAATGTATGCGTATATAGATTTGTTGGAAGATCGATTGTTGTGCTCCCCCAATCAGTGAATGTGGTTGTCATAGAGGTATCGCCTTGGCCAGACCTCCAATATGTAACATCTTTCAAGTGATCATCTTCAAAAGAGACGATGGCTTTGTATATTTTTGCGCTAGTGTCTCCAAACAAAATCAGGCCGTTAGCAACGATTTCATCTTCGTCTTCTTTTCCCTCAAAAACATATGTTCCATCACTAGATAAAGAGAATTTAGAAAAATAGTCTCCAAAATTGAAGCATAATGCTTCATAACTAAGCATAGAAAGCATATAGTTTCTAGAAGATTCACTTAATTCATTGATAGAGATTTCTTCAGCAGTCCAAGTCCCATCATTATTATAAGAATATCCTAAAAGAGAATCGTCTTTTTTACCGTATATAGCATCATAATAGTCTTTCTCATCTATCGTCTCAAATATCGACCAATAACTATAACCATTTTCTCCTAGAATATGTTTTTGAACTATAGAGCTTCTCCAAAAGCAACAGAGCAAGTATAGTTTTCCATCTTGTCGTTATCAAAAGCGTTCTTCCAGATTTCTTCCTCACTTGGTTCTTCACTAGATGAAGGTTGGCTATCGCTTGATTGCTCACTACTTTCTGATGAAGTTGAAGCAGAAGATGATGTTATGTCCTCTTTAGATGATTGGCCCGTTACCGATGAAGCGGGTGTTTCATTCTCTTTTGATGGTGAACTAGTCTCTTCTCCACATGATGCAAGCATCAACATAGAAAGAACCATAACAAATAGTTTTTTAGTCTTTTTCATATCTTTTTCCTCTTTTCATATAGGCGGATTTTATCCCCTGCGCTAAAGAAGTGCTAAAAGTTCAGATAAAATCAAATTTGTCCAAAAGCCTATTTGTAATATTCCAAAGTTTGTATAAAGCGCAAACAATTATGTAGGAAATCGCAAACGAAAATGTTGGTTTTCGTTTTTATTAGATGGCGCTTTGCAAATAGTGTAATCCATCAAGAGAATGATAGACTGTTATTCCCTCCTACCTATGGCGATGAATTGTGGAATCGATTTCTTCCCATATCTCGTATATGTCTCAAACAGCTGAAGAAGGGGATATATGGATCATGAGAGTATCTAACCATAGATGAGAGAATCCTGAAGAAATACGTGCAAAAAGGGTCTAAAAGAAAAAGCAACACTAGGTTCAATTCTAAATGTTGCTTACTTTGTTTATAGTTCGATGAACTCTACCTTTGAGTCATGCTTGAGCGATTTGCTGTCGTAGGAGATTCCTAGGAGCAATACCTTGCCTTTGTATCCTTTGAATACCGAGGCATAGTCCCTGGACTTGATCTGGGCGATGGCGCTCTCGGCGGAGTCATCGGCCTTCAATTCAACAACGATAGGCATATGGAAGCCATCCCTTGGAGTATACGTGATGTCCGCCCTGCCTGTCGTGCATGTGTCTTCCTTTCTGACATAATAGAAGTCCCTCAGGCAGTAATAAGACATGGTTACCACGATTCCGAGAACATCCTCCTTGTTCTTGTTGAACTCTGAGGCGAGGTCTTTGTGGTTCTCATCTAGCGTTTTGCTGATGAAACCAGTATTTCCTTTGATGGTCTCTTCATAAAGTTTCTTTGAGTTGGAGATCGGGTCGTAGATCTCGTGCCACCCGAGGTCATCCAAAGCCTCCTTGAACTCCTGGCTTATCTCGTAGTTCGGGATGTAGCAGGACCCTGTTTCCTCGTCGTATGCGAGGTAGCCGAGATGTATCAGTATCGTCAAGGCGGCATCCGCTGAGTCCACCTTCGTCAGGTCGTTCTTGAAGCGGTACGGCTTAACCGGGATCTGCTCGCCATCGAGCATCCTTGTTATCGTCTCCTTCAGGGCGCCGTTGTCGTAGTTCATGTAGTTGGTGACCGACTCTATGGCGCTCGTGGATGTCCAGTAGTCGCCAAATTTTCCGGTCTCTGCAGCCTCTGAAACCGATCGTGGGTTATATATCTCCATCCCATTGAGCCTGTAGCCGTCGTACCATTTCTTCATCATGGCGAAATCCACGCTACGCTCAGAGCAAAGCTTCTTGACTTCGCTCTCTGTGAAGCCGAAATACTCAGCTAGGTTTTGAGGGTTCAGCATGTTGTATTCCTTGAACATGTTGAGGGCCGATTCCGTGCTATATCGCTTTATCGGCAGTATGCCGGTCATGTATACTAGGTCGAAGCAAGAGGAAACATCCAATGCCTTGAAAAGGCTTCTCAAGAATTTTATGTATTCATCGCAAAGCGGTGAATTTGGCTCTTCCCTGAAGATGACGTCCCATTCGTCTATTAGGAAGATGAACCTCTCATGTGTAGATGAATTGATTTCTACGATTGCCTTACCAAGCGGCAAACCTTCTATGTCAACTTCAGGGAAGGCTTTAGAAAGATCCACCAAAAGGGTTTTCTTCAGGCTCTCGAGGAAATTGTTTTTGTCCCCATCACAGCCAACGTACTCGCTGGCCATATCGACCAAGATGACGTTGTGCTTGTTGAGGTGAGTTGGATATGACGGATCCTTTGAGATATCAAGTTTGTCAAAAATTTCCTTCGAGTCGCAGCCTTTCGAATAGTAGGCATTGAGCATTGAAAGGGCCATGGTCTTGCCGAATCTCCTTGGGCGGGTGACGCACATGAATTTGCTGGAAGGCTTGCCGAAGTTTAAGTTGGTTGTCTTGATGAGGCCGGTTTTATCAACATAGACAAAATCATTTATATAACTTTCAAAACTAGACTCTTTGTTGATGTAAAACGCCATGTGTGGGACCTCCTTTTTTGATTGATATTATGATATATCAAAAACAATGCTTTATCTATCCGCAAAGGCTTCTTTCTTGTTATGAATCTTCTTGCATTCCCTGCTTGCAAAAAAGCAACACTAGGTTCAATTCTAAATGTTGCTTACTTTGTTTATAGTTCGATGAACTCTACCTTTGAGTCATGCTTGAGCGATTTGCTGTCGTAGGAGATTCCTAGGAGCAATACCTTGCCTTTGTATCCTTTGAATACCGAGGCATAGTCCCTGGACTTGATCTGGGCGATGGCGCTCTCGGCGGAGTCATCGGCCTTCAATTCAACAACGATAGGCATATGGAAGCCATCCCTTGGAGTATACGTGATGTCCGCCCTGCCTGTCGTGCATGTGTCTTCCTTTCTGACATAATAGAAGTCCCTCAGGCAGTAATAAGACATGGTTACCACGATTCCGAGAACATCCTCCTTGTTCTTGTTGAACTCTGAGGCGAGGTCTTTGTGGTTCTCATCTAGCGTTTTGCTGATGAAACCAGTATTTCCTTTGATGGTCTCTTCATAAAGTTTCTTTGAGTTGGAGATCGGGTCGTAGATCTCGTGCCACCCGAGGTCATCCAAAGCCTCCTTGAACTCCTGGCTTATCTCGTAGTTCGGGATGTAGCAGGACCCTGTTTCCTCGTCGTATGCGAGGTAGCCGAGATGTATCAGTATCGTCAAGGCGGCATCCGCTGAGTCCACCTTCGTCAGGTCGTTCTTGAAGCGGTACGGCTTAACCGGGATCTGCTCGCCATCGAGCATCCTTGTTATCGTCTCCTTCAGGGCGCCGTTGTCGTAGTTCATGTAGTTGGTGACCGACTCTATGGCGCTCGTGGATGTCCAGTAGTCGCCAAATTTTCCGGTCTCTGCAGCCTCTGAAACCGATCGTGGGTTATATATCTCCATCCCATTGAGCCTGTAGCCGTCGTACCATTTCTTCATCATGGCGAAATCCACGCTACGCTCAGAGCAAAGCTTCTTGACTTCGCTCTCTGTGAAGCCGAAATACTCAGCTAGGTTTTGAGGGTTCAGCATGTTGTATTCCTTGAACATGTTGAGGGCCGATTCCGTGCTATATCGCTTTATCGGCAGTATGCCGGTCATGTATACTAGGTCGAAGCAAGAGGAAACGTCGCTGGACTTGAACAGACCCCTGAGGAGCTTTATGTACTCGTCGCAAAGGGGAGAGTTTGGCTCTTCCCTGAAAATTACGTCCCATTCGTCTATTAGGAAGATGAAACGCTCGCCTGTACAATCATTCACCCTGAATATGGCATCGGCAAGATTGGTATCACTCTCTTTGATCACATTTGGCCATCTCTCATCAAGCTCCGCCATAAGATTGGAGTTGAATCTCCTCAAAAAATCGTGACCATATTTAACATAAAAACCAGCCATATCAACCCATATGACATTATGTTTATTGAGATGCTTCTCAAATGAAGGATCCCTTGATATCTTGAGGTTAGCAAAAAGGTCTTTAGAGTCGCAACCTTTCGAATAGTAGGCGTTGAGCATCGAGAGGGCCATGGTCTTTCCGAATCTTCTTGGACGGGTGACGCACATGAATTTGTCGTTCGTTCTGATGTTACCGTTCGTCTTTTCGATGAGCATCGATTTATCGACGTATATCTTAGAATTCAATGCTTCGAAAAAATTAGTGTTCTGCCTATTGATATAAAACGCCATTTGCGCACGCCTCCTTTTCGATTGATATTATAATATATCAATTACGGCGTTTTATCTATTCATAAAGTCATAAAGACACCATCAAGTTTTTGATATCATTTTCGAAAGAATAGAATGGGTTTACAAACTTTTTTGGAGCAAAACAGAAATGAATTTCGGTCGAAAGTCGGTTGAACCGAGTTTTTGATATCATTTTTACACGACAAGATGACTCGGCAATTAAGGATTTCAAAATGAATACTTATTTCCACAGCTTCAGGACAGAGTTCGAAGATGCTAAAAGGCATGGCCATCATGGAGTTCAACCACGATATGTCTGATTTCAAAGAAGGATATGACTGATGAGCCGATACAAATACCCATTGAGAGCAAAGCACAGTGGGAAGTACGATGTCGATCTTGTCGACATGAAATGCCTCGAATGTGGGCACGAAGAGGAAGCCGAGCTCAGCATCCTTTTGGAACGCTCGAATTCGGCATCCAAGGACTCACCGGTGCTCATTTGCCCCAAATGCGGCCATGAGCTACTCGTTCCGAAGGACGTCAACGACCAGGTCAATGGCGGATTCATCTACAAAATAGACAAATGACCCATCAAAGATAGCTTCCGATCAAAAACCGGTTTTTTCATAAAACTCAAATACAATTTCCTAATAAACTAAAAAACCTATTTCAAAATAGCCTATTTCAAAATAGGTTAATTATATTTATAATATTTTCGGAGAGAATAATTATGTTTATCGGCAGAGAGATTGAAATAAAACACATTGAAAGAAGATTACGTTTAGATTCTTTACAATCAATCCTTGTATATGGAAGAAGACGTACCGGAAAAACTGAATTAGTAGATGAGGCAATAAGAAGATCCCACAAGAAATCCTTCTCATATCTTTGTAGAAAAATAACTCTCAAAGAACAAATAAGTGAAATTGGTGAAAAAGTCGGCGAATTTATCGGCCTTCCTGGATTTCACCCAAAAGATGCAGAAGAGCTTTTTAGAGCCTTATTTAAACATAGTATCAATGATCCATTCATTCTATTCATCGATGAATATCCTTTTATGAGAGGAGATAATGAACAACTTGATTCAACCTTGCAACGTGTCATGCATGATTTTGAAGGAAAGGCAAAACTCACTTTGATTCTTTGTGGTTCATATATGGGGGTCATGCAAAAGATAATTGAACATAATTCCCCTTTGTATGGAAGATTCAATGAAATAATCCATTTACACACATTCGACTATTACGACAGCGCTAAATTCTACGATTCACTATCTAACGAAGAGAAATTTAAATACTACGCTTGCTTTGGTGGAACAGCATTCAATATTAAGAACTTAGACCATACTTTATCTTTCGAAGAAAACTTAATAGATAATTTCATACGATTAGATTCCTTTTTTGATAAAGAAGCGGTATCAGTAGTTTCTTCAGAACTTGTAAAGGAAGAAAATGCTAACACTCTTTTTGAGATGATCTGCAAAGGGAAAAGAAATTACAACGATTTAAATTTAGCCTTAGGTGATCCTGCTAAAGATAATGCGACAAGGTATTTAAAAAGCCTCGAGGAAATGGATTTGATAAATAAAAGCTATGCCATTAATGCAAATAGCAACAAAAAAGCCCTGTATTACATTAGTGATAACTTCTTAGATTTCTATTTCACATTCCTATCTCGTCATCAAATGGAAAGAAGATTGATGTCTCCAAAACAATTCTATGAAAAATACGTGAAGGAAAAATTCGAAAAAGAATACCTTCCAAGAAAGTTCGAAGAATTAATAAGAGAGTATTGCATTAGAGCCAATATGGCTTCAAAACTTCCTTTTTTAGCAACCTCGCTTGGTAGATTGTATTTTCACTCAAACAAAATAGATAGAGAGTTTGATTTAGTCCTAAAAATCGAAAAAGGATTAGTCCCTATTGAATGTAAGTACAGCAAAAGCAAGATTTCCATGGGCGTGGTAAACGAAGAAAAAGAACAATGGAAAGATGTTCCATATGATGTATATATGTATGGCTTTGCATCAAAAAACGGTTTTACTGAAGATGTAGAACAAGATAAAAGCCTCCTCTTAATTAATCTAGATGACGTCTATTCTCATTCATTAGATATTAAATAAGCAAAACATATATCAAAAATGCTAAAATACTTGGGTTTCATTGGGGATAATTCAAAATTTCACACTAATTCTTTACGTTTCAAATATCAAAAAAACATATGGAAGAATGCTATAATGAATCAAATGAAACAAATACTTGAGCCTGAATATAGCTGTTATCTAAATATGATCATCACTAAAACCGACGGAGAAAATCTTGTCCCCATAATAAATAATGGTGATTCATATGATTATTTCATAACCAAAGACACAGATGATTTAAGTTTCTTTGGTTATATAAAAGAAAATCCATCATATAAGAACTACGAAGATCTAAAGAAAAGATATGCCCAGGAAGAATATCTAAACAGCCTTGAAAAGGAATATGAGAAAGGTTCTTCTGAAGAATATTTCAATTCAACAAAAGGGCTTGCTTTAGAATACGAGCAGATCAACAAAGAATTCCTAGCCTTGTTATATGACGATACAATATCTCAAAAGAAGAAATACAAAAATCCTATTTTCAATAAACGTCAGTCATTTGAATATAATCATCCAGAAATATCAAAAGTTGATGTACGCATCTGCCATTTAGGCTATACGTCATACGAAACCGGTGAAAATGGTGAGCTCGAAAACATGGTTACTCAAATCTTTGATCCAAAGCCAAGAATAACTTATCAAGAATATAAAGAATTCATTGATGAATATCTAATAAACAAGAAAGCAGAGTTAACCTTTGAAGCGGAAGATGAACTTAAAAACATAGATTCGGAATTCGAAGAAACAAAAAAACAAATAGAAAACCTTCTTGAAACAAACAATAAGGTAGGATTAGTTTCAATCAAAGCAATCACGCCAAAAAGAATGAAAGAAATCGAAATGAAAATAGATTCATTTGATGTAGAAACGTTTTTAAGACTTTCAACAGATACGATATATTGGTTCAGCAAATAAGTGGTTGTAGATATTCTAGAATGTTAGCTATAGAGTATTCATTTCTTTTTAATTGATTTTTAGTTTATTAATGTCATTTATCATGAATTCTGATAAATATCAAAAGTCCCATAAACACTGGATTGTTTGACTTAAATGAGCAGTTTGGCACAAATTGTAAAGATTTTTATCTACTTGCTATCACAAAATAAGTAGAAAGCAAAATTTCATGATAAAGTCATAATCATTGCGATAAATCTTTAATTGACTATTTTTAATATGCAGTCAAATGTGCGAGATGTTGCGAAAATGGAACTTTTTGCGATTTTTGATGTTGCATATTTGGAACTTTTTGCGATTTTTGATGTTGCGAAAATGGAACATATTAACTAGAATTGTAGTAACAATCGATATTTATTGGAGAAAAGTATGTTCAAAAGAAAAGTATATGATGAATTGACCACATGGAAAACGAAATGGGCAGGAAAATATGCCGTATTGTTAGAAGGAGCGAGACGTGTTGGCAAAAGCACGATCGCAAAAACTTTTGCTGAAGAAAATTACGATTCATATATCCTAGTTGATTTTTCTTTTCTTGATAATGAATTAAGAGGAATTTTTGAAGATATAGCTAACTTAGACCTGTTTTTCTTAAAATTGCAAAATCATTTCGAAACAAAATTATTTCCAAGAAAATCCGTCATAATTTTTGATGAGATTCAGTTATACCCAAAGGCTCGACAAGCCATCAAGCATTTAGTCGCAGACGGTAGATATGATTACATTGAAACTGGTTCTTTGATTTCTATCAAAAAGAACGTAGAAAACATACTTATCCCATCAGAAGAAAAGAAAATTAACGTATATCCTCTTGATTATGAAGAATTCTGCTGGGCCACAAAACAAGACTACGAGCTCCTTAAAGAAGCAGTCCTTTTAAATAAACCATTAAATAGCTTAAACAGAACATTAATGAGAAATTTTAGGATATATATGGCGGTTGGAGGAATGCCTCAAGCCGTTGATGCATACATAAAAAAGTTAAGTTTTGAAGATATAGATGAAGTAAAAAGAGAAATAATCGAACTATACAAATCTGATTTCGCTAAAATCGATCCAAGTGGGAGACTTGCGGACATATATGGCAGTATTCCAAGCCAATTGTCATTAAAGAAAAACAGATTTTCCCTTAGGATGGCGACCGGAAAAAAGAAAACTAGCAAAGATGAAAGATTGCTATACGATCTCATCGATTCAAAAACAGTCTTACCATGTTATAGAGTCACGGAACCAAGAACGCCATTGAATTTAACGAAAGATTTCGATTCATATAAACTCTATTTATCAGATATAGGATTATTTACAACCTTATTGTTCAAAGATAGCAAAACAACAAAGGTTAACATCTATGAAAAACTATTAAGCAATAAACTAGATGCAAATCTCGGTTATTTATACGAAAATGTTGTCGCACAAATTCTTAAATCAGCAGGAAGGGATTTATATTATTTCATATGGAAAAATGATCCTAAATCTAGACCTTATGAAATAGATTTCTTATTAAGCGATGGTCACAAAATAATACCAATAGAAGTAAAATCATCGGAAATTAAAAACCATTCATCGATAAATGAATTTTCAAGAAAATACTCAAACTCTGTATCTAGAAGAATGTTGTTTTCCCAAAATGATTTTGGACACGATGAGATGCTAGAACTCAAACCGGTTTACGCTTTGCCAATAATCTTAGACGAATTAAACAACAAATAGAGATCGCTTGTATTTCAATTTCAAATTGCAAAAGAAGCTTCACGGTTTGTTTTAAATTCGTTAAATGCCGTTTAAGGGTATGTATTTTGATGTTTTTTGCAAGAACCATACCCTTAACTGCCATTTATTGTATAATATAAGAGGAGAAAATTATGGAAGACAAGATATACCCAAGAGAAAAATACCTATCAAGAATAAGACCTTTTTATGATAGTGATATCGTTAAAGTTATAACTGGTATCAGAAGATGCGGTAAATCATCAATTCTTAAATCAATAATAAGTGAGCTAACATCTAAAGGACTCGGTGATAGAATCATTTATCTTCCATTAGATAAAAGAGGCTTCATCAACATCAAAACTCCTGATGAATTAGAAGAGAGGATCGAATCTCAAATCAAAGACAACGAAAAATATTATCTTTTCATCGATGAAGTTCAAAACGTAAAAGGATTCGAAAAGATCGTTTTGGAATACGAAGAAGAAGGTTATTCAGTATTCTTAACTGGATCTAATTCTTATTTACTAAGCGATGAAATTTCAACCAAATTAACTGGTAGGTATATCACTTTTGAAACGTATCCTCTAGATTTCAAGGAATATATCGAAATGAAGAAGTTTTTCAACAAAAACGTTGATGAGAACATATATTCCGAATTCGATAATTACATTTTAGAAGGCGGTTTCCCAAAAACGATCGAATATGATGATCTTCTTTCAAAACAAACATACACACGAGAAATAGCAAAAGAAATATTCCTAAAAGACGTATCATCAAGAAAGAAGGTTACGAATAAGGCCTTATTTAACGCAGTCCAGTCTTATCTAATCAATAATTATTCTTCACCATTTTCACTTGTTGCATTAACGAATTCTTTCATTAAAGCGGGAACAAAGACAAAACAATCCACGATTAGCAATTACATCGACATACTAAAAAAGGCAAAAATCGTATACGAATGCAATAGATTTGACCTTAAGAGCAAAAAATCATTAAAACGGGAACAAAAATATTATTTAGCAGATTTAGCCTTATATTTCTCTAATAACGTTGATAATTCATTGAATTATGGACCATCACTTGAAAACATCGTCTATATCTATTTAGTCAGCAATGGATATCAAGTTAGCGTTGGAAAGATAGGCAACCTTGAATGCGATTTCATAGTAAGAAAAACAAATGGCGATTATGCATACATACAAGTAACTTATTCCATGACAGGTAACGAAAAAGTTAAAGAAAGAGAATATAAGCCATTCAGAAACATAAGAAATGGTTATCCAAGATATATCATTTCCTTAGATATCTTCAGAGATCAACAAGAAGGAGTTCACCATATTAACGCAGTTGACCTCTTCTTAGGGAAAGTTACAATATAAAAAGCAGTTTAAGGGTATGGTTCTTGAAAAAAAACATCAAGATACATACCCTTAACTGCCATTTTTCTATTAATTTGAACTTAGTTTTTTGAATCTTCTTCCATCACCTAGATGACTTATCGTATGGAATGCCTTCCGCTTTCGGAGCATGCGATTTCTTCGAGAATAAAACCAACGATAGCAAAGCAATAACATAAGGAATCATGTTATAGAACGCTTTAGAATTGTAGAAGGTCTTTCCTGCACCACCAAAGGCAATAGTCATAAATTGAGCAAAGGACATAAATAAGGCAAAGAAGAGAGCGGCTAAAGATATATTTAACGCTTTCCAGTTACCTAATATTTCAATCGCTAATACCAAGAAGCCGTATCCGAATACGCCTGAAGTTAAATTCCATTCGCCAAGAGGCAAGCAAGAGAAGATGATATAGCCACCAATTGCAGCAGAAACAGATCCTATTGCCGTGCCAATATATCTCATCTTATTGACTTTGATGCCAACCGAATCAGCCGCAGCAGGATTTTCACCGCAGGCCCTGATTCTTAAGCCTAAACGCGTCTTATTCATAATAAAGGCAAGAACAAAGACTAAGGCAATTCCTACAACAACCGTAATATTCAAATAAGAGAACATTCCATTAAAGAAACCACTCTCAGTCTTATAAGACATGACGTTATAGAACATTGAGACATCGGTTTCAGGAAGATCTGCCGCTCTTTGAACGGTGTTAACGATTAACACAGCTGCAGCAACAACGCTATTTAAGGCCGTGCCAACAATTGTTTGATCGGCTTTGAATTTGATTGATACAAAAGAAAGAGTGAAAGAGAAAAGGAAGGCAATCGCCACACATACTAGAAGGCCCAACAAATAAATAAAGTTAACGAAGAACCAATTATTCAATAATTCAGAACCCGCTAAGGCATTGCCCATTTGCTGGCAGAAGATAATTCCAGAGAATGCACCAAGTAACATTGCCCCATCAAGAGCAATGTTGATGACACCAGAACATTCTGAGAACATTCCGCCATATGAGCCAAGAATAAATCCGACCCCGAAAATGATGAAATAGAAAACAAGGTTTCCCCAAAGGCTATCAGTTATCATCACGCCATCTAAAATCATAATTGGACTCATAATTATTTCTCCTTTTTAGAACGATATAATTCATAAAATGAAGCATCGATTAAAGTTTTGTTATCATCGTTTGCTTTTTTAATCAACATGCCAATGAAAGCGCTAAATGATGCAGCATAGATAATTACTGCTTTGATAAGTTCCATGTAATATTTCGAATAAAGGATGGAGACATTAACAATCTGGGTTTGCCCTTCAGAAAGGTAAGCTAAGATGAAAGATGAAAAAATACATCCAATTGGATCGGTTTGGCCAATTAATGCAACTGAAATGCCATTAAATCCATCAGATAGCATAACTCCGTCTAAGGCACCAAAAGTAAAGGCCTTAGGAGAAGGAGTAGCGAAAATCATATAACCGCATGCACCGGCAATTGCCCCGGAAATCGCTAGGGATAATACGATTTTTGAATTTTGATTGATGCCTGCATATTTGGCAGCAAACTTGTTTGATCCGCATAGCTTAAGCTCAAAACCAAATCTTGTGAATTTCAACACGAACCAAATGATTATTGCCACTCCAATGGAGATGAAAATACCTGCAGTAATGTTGTAATAAGCTTGATTGACATAGCCTTGTGAATCAAATTCGCTAAATAAGGTTGGAAGTCTCCCTGCAACAGACATCTTTGCTAACTGAGTCTTATTCGATTTATCAATCCAATCAGATGGAAGATAATCGCCAATTAAGCCACACATGTAGTAAACAATCCAGTTAAGCATGATGCCAGAAAGAACTTCATTGACGTTGAAATGTGCTTTCAATAAACCTGAAATCATGCCAATAAATGATCCACCTGCTATTGCAACAAGAATACAAACATACCATGGCATTCCAGCAAAGGAACAAAGCAAAGCTAAGAATGCACCCATCGTTAACTGACCGGTAATACCAATATTGAATAAGCCTAGTTTGAAAGCAAAAGAAATTGAAATACCTGCCATTACCATTGGAGTCATCGTGCCAATAACGTGCGATATGGCATCATAATCTCCTTCAGACATTCCTTGGAAACCTGCAGTAAATAGAACTGATAATCCAGCAAAGCAGTTTTGCGGATCACGGATGACCATGATAATGAATCCGGCAAATAAACCAATAAGAATGCAAACTATTGAACTTGTAACAGCTCTAGCCACCTTGAAATGGAAAAGCCAAGAGAAGAATTTGGCAATAGGAACAAAGACGTATCTTAAATAATGCCAAACGTATTTATTTAAGAAATTGCCTACAGGGGTTAACGTTTTTTTAAGAAATGAACCAACTTTTGAGAAGAAATTGCCTATTTTTGAAAAGAAATTTTTCATGATTATTCACCTCTTCCTTCCTGAACCTTTGCTCCTGACATATAAAGACCGATTTCTTGGACTGTCGTCTCTTTTGGATTGAGTTCTGCAACGATTTTGCCATTATGCATGACAAGAATCCTATCAGAGACATTCATGACTTCTTCAAGTTCAAGCGAGACAAGCAAGACGCCTTTCCCGCTATCCCTGTTTTCAATCAACTGCTTATGAATCTTCTCTATTGCACCAACATCCAATCCCCTTGTTGGAGATACGGCAATAAGCAAAGGAGAATTTAAATCCAATTGTCTTCCGATAATGGCCTTTTGCTGGTTGCCACCAGACATTGATCTAACGATTGTATCCGTCCCCAAAGAAGAACGGATATCATATTCATCAATTAATTTCTTTGCATATTCATTGATTGCTTTTTTGTTACGTATATCAAAAACGTTGAATGGCTTTTGGAAATATCTTTCAAGAACGAGGTTATCTTCCAAAGAGAAATCTAAGGCAAGACCGTATTTATGTCTATCTTCAGGAATATGCGAAAGACCTGCTAATTCCCTATTGCGGATGCTTAGTTTCTCTAGATGGGCATCGATGTATTCTTCCTCTTTGTAGGTTTTTCCTTTAGATTCTAAGAATTTCTTTATCGTCTTGTTGTAATGAGGATTCTTAACATGATGGAGGATGATTTCTCCTTCTTTGGCTTTGCAAATGCCAGTAAGGGCATAGATAAGATCGCTTTGGCCATTTCCTTCAATACCAGCTAAACAAACAATCTCGCCTTTACGGACGTTCAAGCTAACATTATTAACCGTGTCTTTCCCTTTTTCTTGGTTGAAGACGGTTAAATTCTTGATTGTAAGAATATCCTCGCCTGGCTTGCATTCGCTTTTTTGAGTAACAAGTTGGACATCTCTTCCAACCATTAATCTAGAGAGTTCTTCCTCATTTGTTTCTTTTGTATTTAACGTGCCAATGCATTGGCCTTTTCTTAGGATTGTCACCTTATCGGTAACAGCCATGATTTCATTTAATTTGTGAGAGATGAAAAGAATTGATTTTCCTTCTTTAGCAAGGTTTCGCATGGAAATCATCAAATCATCAATTTCCTGTGGAGTTAAAACGGCCGTAGGTTCATCGAAAATCAAAATATTAGAATCACGGTAAAGCATTTTTAAAATTTCGACTTTCTGTTGCTCTCCAACAGACATATCATCTATTTTTTCATCTAAATCAATATGGAAATTATATTTCGTACATAAATTTTCAAGTTTTGCTCTTGCTTCTTTAGGTTTTAGGTGGCCAAAACGACCAACTGGTTCTTCGCCTAGAATGATGTTTTCTAACGCTGAAAAAACTCCTACAAGCATGAAATGTTGATGGACCATGCCAATTCCCATTTTGCACGCTTCATGAGGATCTTTGATAGAAACCTTTTCACCATTTAAAAATATTTCACCAGAATCAGGTTCATATAATCCTGAAACCATTGACATAAGAGTTGATTTTCCTGCGCCATTCTCTCCTAAAAGAGCATGTATCTCCCCTTTTTTCAAGGTAAGAGAAACATCATCGTTTGCTTTGATGCCAGGAAAATATTTGCAAATATGTCTTAATTCAAGAACATTTTCTTCCATATATATGCACCTCCAAAAGGAAAAAAGAGGGCCGTGATGGCCCTCTAAAAATTTAGCCGTGGTAGGTAACTTTGACCTTAGAAACGGTTGGCTTATTAGCCGTGTCATCAGAAACAGTGATCGTTCCTGCTTTCATGGCTTTAACAAGAGCTTCGTAGTCGGTAACTTTCCAGTTCTTAAATCCCCAGCAACCTTCATCGCCGGTTGAAGTAGGAGTTGGAAGAGCAACTGCATCTTCGTTAATTCCAAGGTTTTCAATCTTTCCTGCTAAGGAAGCAGAGAATTTCTTATAATCGTTATTTTTCCAATCTGTTAAGGCTGATTTGATAGATTCTCCTAAGCCTTTCATAGCGGAAGTTAAAAGATAATCTCTCATTCCGTCTGGTTTGATGGATGTATCAGCGTGTTGGTTTGTATCAACGCCGATCCAAGATTTGCCTTCTTTGTTAGTAATGCCAGAAAGAGCGGTTGTAACAGAATTATAGACAGCTCCACCACAAGCGAAGATGGATTCTGTTCCACTTTCGTACCAGTTCTTAGCAAGAGCTGTGGCGTCTGGTGTAGAAGCAAATGCGCCAGCATAGTAATATTGCATATCGATGCTTGAATCGGCTAAGCCTAATTCGGTTGCAGCCTTTTCTGCGCCTTGGATATAGCCATAGCCATATCTCATAACGGCAGGAACGGCCATTCCACCAACAAAGCCTAATTTTCTTAAGCCATCTTTAACAGCACCATAACCAGCCATGAAACCAGCTTGTTCTTCGTGGTATTGGGTCATGGAGACTTTGTCTGTTAAGGTGAATTCGGCGTATTGGTTATCGGAATCTTGGTTAACGCAATCCAAAGCTAAGAAATGAATATCTTTGTAAGCTTTGTTGGATTGAACAATCTTAACGACTGGTTGGAAAAGGTAACCAGGTAAAACGATGAATTTTGCACCCCAGTCAGCAGCTGCTTTGATAGCGGCAACTCTTTCTGTCGTGGTGAAATCTCCACCGGTTGCAGTTGGTTGATAGTATTTGGTTTGAATACTTCCTGTGCTGACGACTTGGTTTTCTACCTTGCCACCACCATTTGCAACAGCCCATTCGTTAACGGCTTCCCAAGAAGTTTGGTTGAAGTTGTGGTCATTTAAAGTCCCGGAGTCGGTTACTAAGGCCACCTTAATAACGGCGGCTTCTGTAGAAGAATTTGTTTCTTCCACGGAAGAAGATTTAGTTTCTTCTCCACAAGAAGCAAGAGTGAGGAGAGATGCACCTAGAATTAGAAGTGCTTGTTTTTTCATACGTTTATTTCCTCCTATTGTATGAATTTTGGATAAATCTCTCGTTCTATTAAAATACTTTCCAACATCTAATTATTTAGCTTAGTCGTACTCGTATCGTAATAGAATTTTTTGGTATTATCCGGTACTTCATTATAATTTGAATTTTTAGAATGGAATAGTAAAAATGCATCGCTAAATTTTGATTGAAAAAATGATGAAAAAATAAATTGACTTGATATTTTGATTAACGAGATCATATTTATATAGCTAAGTGAGATTCTTTGCTAGATAATCCATAACGAGATTTAGGAGGAAAAGGAAATGATCGTTATTGGTGGAATGATTGGCGTTGGCAAAACAACAACGGCAAAGATGTTAGAAAAAGAATTAGGTTTACCAACCTATTTCGAAAGCGTTAGAGGTAATGAGATACTTTCTCTTTTTTATACGGCAACTCCCGAAGAAAAGAAGAAAATGAGATATCCATTTCTTTCACAGTTGTCTTTTCTTAGAGCAAGATTCAACACACTTAGAAATGCCTCAAAAGAAGAAAACGCCATTCTAGATAGAAGTCTCTATGAAGATTGTTACTTTGCTAAAAAGAATTATGAGCTTGGTAACATCAATGAGTTAGAAATGAAAGTATACGATTCATTTGCAAAAGAAATATTTGAGACGTTGAATGACTTCAAAAATGAAAAGGAAAATTTTCTAGTTTACCTCCATGGCTCCTTTGAAACCGTTTTCAAGCGTATCAAAAGTCGTGGCCGCTCATTTGAAATCGATCCAGAATTAGTTTCCTATTACAAATTTATCTATGATGGGTATGACGAAATGATAAAAAGGGCTTATCCAAAAGAAAGAATCATTGATATAAATATAGATGAGCTCGATCTTAAATATGATCCTAAAGCAAAGGAATATCTCTTAACTCAATTAAAAGAGAAAGGAGCCATATAAAATGAAAAAGGAAATAGATTTAAAGACATATAAGAAAAGAAATCAATTTTTTTATTTCTCCACCTTCCCAAATCCTTCATATGGCTTAGACGTGGATATTGATGTAACAAATATCATTCTATATAAAAATAAAAGAAATATATCTTTCTTTCCTATATTCCTATATTTGTTAACCAAAGCTGTTAACTCAGTATATGAACTTCATCTAAGAGAAGAAGACAATCATATTTATTATTACGATTCGATTGAACCAACATGGACAGTGATGGGAAAAGAAGATGTGTATACCAATGTTGGATGCCCATTTGTTGAAGATATGGATTTATTTATCAAAAACGTGACTGAACTTAACAACAAAGTAAAAGAAATGGATCCCAATGATGAATTAAATACATCTCCATTATGTTCTGCGCCAAATGTCATCTTAGCATCATGCTTGCCATTGCTACATGTCAAAGGATTTCAACATCCAACACCATCAGGCAATCATGATAGTCTTTCGATTCCTAGAATCCTCTGGGATAAATATGAAAAGGGTCTAGATAATAGATATTATCTAACTTTAAATATCACAGTTTCCCACACGTTAGTGGATGGATTTCCTCTAGCAAACGTTTTCCTAAAATTACAAAAATTAATCGATGATTTGAAATAGCTTCCCTTTATCTAGCAAAAAGAGCGGAGTTTTACATAGGAAAAATCGATTTTTGGATTTCTGTGAAGGAGCAATGTTAAAGAAGTATTATCAATGTGGAACATTTTTATATTTTTGTTCCACATATCCACGATATATTAAAATCTCATTAGTATAACTATAAGATTCATGATGATTCTAAGCGAAATTTTAAAATGATAATCAAATTAAATATCGTATTTAAATTCGGGAGAAATCTTATAGTGAATATCGAGTCCTTTAGTGTCTTTTAATTTGTTTTGGATTTCATTTGCTTTTCCGCTGAATGATGCGTTTCCTTCTTTTAAAAGCCTTGCTGCGACCAAGAAATTCACATTTAGAATTTTTGAAACTATCTTCAATTGTTCTTTGCTCGGATTAATGATGGCATCAAATTTTGCTGTATAGATCGTTTCATCCAAATCGATAGGGTCAAATTGCGTTGCAGCAAAGCCCCATCCACATTTAGGGCATCTCATGCCTGCTGTTTTATCCTCTTTGAAAGGCGTCATTACGGTTCCGCATTTTTCACATTTACTTTCTCGCATATTTATCGCCTCGTAGTTTCTAGAAAATGGTTTTACAACTAAATGCAAAGAACTCACAATTCTTCCATTTGCAAGAAATCATTTAGCTTTATATGTCTTACAGTAGAAGTGGAATAATCTATAACATCATTTGTTATAAGAATCTTTTGATTTAGATTATCTAAATTAGAAAACGCATCAAATTCTCTTTTATACGTTTTCTCATCTACAACTGAATATGCAACTTGAATGAAATATGTTTTGCCGTTCTTAGTTGCCACAAAATCTATTTCTTTCCCTTTGTTATCAAAAACTTTTAGTTCATACCCCATGTAGATAAGTTCGTTATAGACAATGTTTTCAAGGTTATGGTCCAAATCAAAACGATTATTATCGATTCTAAGAGAATTGAAACAGACATCGGAATCATATAGCTTTGGATTGAAATTCAACTCTTTTTTCGTTTTGGTGGAATATTGAGCAAGTTCATCAACGACATACGCTTCTTTTAAATGATGCATATATGTAAGAATGGTATTTGTAGAACATTCAACACCCTGACACTTCAAGTATTTATGTATCAATCTAGCAGATAATATCCTCGAATTGCTGCTAAGAACAAAATTAACACATTTCCTAAATAGGTCAGATTTCTTGATTTTATAACGTTTTATCAAGTCTTTAATTACTATGGTGTCTTCTAAATCTTGCAAATATCTTATTTCATCAGCCTTATTTGGCATTTCAAATCTCTTAGGAAAACCTCCCCAAATTAGATAATCAGTGATGTCAATTTGTTTGTTTAGTTCTTCTGCATATTGCTGAATTTCCTTGAAAACAAACGGTCTTACTCTAAATGAAACATATCTCCCAGAAAGTTCTGTAGCAAACTCATTAGACAAAAGTTTTGAATTTGACCCTGAAATGAAGACGGAATTATCATGAAGACGTAACGTTCTAACTGCCATAGCCCAATCTTTTACATTTTGGATCTCATCTAAAAATATGTAGCATTTACCTTCTTTGCGGTTGTTTTCGACATATTCTAGCAATTTGTCTACATTTCCGACTTTTTTCAAGGTAAGGGCATCTTCAAAATCAAGAAAGATAGTATTTGTTGATTTGCTTGATATCTCATCGTAGATGCTTTTCAAAATAACAGATTTTCCACATCTCCTGATACCAGTGATAATTTTCACCAAGTCACTTTCGTAAAATGGTCTTATTTCCGCCAAATATTTCTCTCTCTTGATCATATTATTATTTTCCCTTTTTCTTATATTAATTATACTGCGCAGTTTTACCTTTTCTAGCAAAATTGCGCATTATAGATTTTTACTCATTAAAAATACGCATAGAATAGACTTTTTTATACTGCGCAATTTTCATGTCTTTAGTCAAACTGCGCAGTTTGATTTATTTTAGCGTGAAAATGAAATCAAATTCAAAAAAACTGGTTAAAGCACAATCAACTTTCATTGAAGAGAGCTTAGGCAAGCACGAATAAAAGGATAAAAAGTGTATAATCACCATTAAAAGTGTATAAAAACCGTATAATTTCACGTAAAAGTGTATAATAAGTGTATAATCCGAAACACGAAAGGCTCTTAAATATGGAAAAGATGAATTTAAAGAATTTGTATGAAAATCATATGCTTGAAGTCAAAGAAGCTAAGGGAGGTCTTCCAAAATCGATTTGGGAAACATATTCCGCTTTTGCTAACACTTCTGGCGGAATTTTAATTTTAGGAGCCAAAGAAAATGGCGATCTTTCGTTATCCCCATCAGGCCTTTCAAAAGAAGACATTGAAAAATTGAAAAAGGATTTTTGGAACAATATAAACAATAAATCCATCGTAAGTAAAAACATCATTTCTAATGAAAATGTTCAAGAGAAAGAGATAGACGGGTCCTTTATTTTGCAAATAAATGTTCCAAAAGCTCAAAGAGAAGACAAACCAATTTACGTCTTTGGCAATATGGATTCAGGATCCTATAAACGAAATGCCGAAGGAGACTATCATTGTACTAGTGTAGAAATAAAAACGATGGTCGCAGAATCCATAAGTTCATCTTCTGATTCATCTATTCTAGAAGACGCGGATATTTCATGGTTATCATCTTCATCCATCGATGGCTATAAAAATATGTTTAAAGCGCAAAATCCAACTTCACCGTGGTCCGCTTTAGGAAAAGAAGACTTTCTTCTTAGAATAGGTGCCTTAAAGGATAAAAATAGGAAATTCTATCCTACAATAGCGGGTCTTTTATTCTTTGGCTACGATTGGAGAATCAGAATGATTTTCCCAAACTATTTCCTAGATTATGCAGATGAAAGAGATTTTTCATTAAACAAGCGTTATCTAAAACGTATTTCTACATATAGCGGGGATTGGGATGGAAACTTATATGAATTCTTAATTAACGTTGCAACTGACATTTCTTTGAAAATGCCTAAAGAATTTAATGTAAAAAACGATACGATTTTCAGAGAAGACGATTCTCTTTTGATAAAAGCCATACGTGAAGGCTTAGCAAACGCTTGTTCAAACTCAGACTTTAATTTCTCTCAAGGTTTAAAAGTAGTATTAAAGGAAAACGGTTTAAGAATTGAGAATCCAGGATTGATGCTGATAGATGAAGAACAAGCATTGAAAGGTGGACAATCAGAGCCAAGAAATCCATCAATATTAAATATGTTATCCTCGATTGGCATTGGCGATAGACAAGGATGGGGGATTTCTTTCATCAACGAAGCCTTAAAACAAAACAAATTCGGAGAACTTTCCATAAAAGAAACCACCTGCCCTGATAGGACAACGTTGTTTTTGCCTATCAATTTCAAGGGAGAGAAAGTTGAAACAAAGATCGAAGAAAAGAAAATATACGTCTCATTTAAAGAGTATTTAGATTCAGTGCCAGCAAATACGGTATTCACCAGAAAAGAAGCCGCAGAGGCATTAAACAAATCAATTCCTAGCGTCGCAATATATCTAAGAAAGGCTATAGAATCAGGCAAAATCAAAATAGCGGACGGCTACAAAATAGGTAAATACATAAAACAATAATGCCGTTAATGTTCGTTTAAGGTTCAAACGTATAATAGGGATGAGGTAAGGATTATGCATCTATTATTGGTTGATGACGAAAAAGACTTTGTTAAAGCGTTGAAAGAAATTCTTGAAAACAATTGCTATACGGTTGAAACAGCCTTTGATGGAGAAGAAGCACTTTCTTATGCCCTCACAAACAATTTTGATTGCATCCTCCTGGACGTAATGATGCCTAAACTTGATGGATATACCTTCTTAAAAACAATTAGAGACAAAGGAAACAAAACTCCGGTTATCTTCTTATCCGCAAAAGGAGATATAGATGATAAGCTAAAAGGATTTGAACTTGGTGGAGATGATTACCTTCCAAAGCCATTTTCTGCAAAAGAACTTTTAGCGCGTATAAAAGCAATTCTAAGAAGGAAAGATCAAATAGCGGATTCCTTGTTGAAATATGAAGATCTAGTTTTAGATACATCGGCCTATACAATAGCATGCAATAACAAAAAAGAAGGGCTTTCTAGCAAGGAATTTCAGATTTTGGAACTCTTTTTCAGAAAACCAGACAAGCGTTATAACGCAGAAGAAATTCTCTCTGAAGCATGGTCGCTAGATTCTTATGCGGACGTTTCATCCGTATGGGTATATTTATCAAACATCAGGAAGAAATTTGAAAATATCGGTTCAAAAGTAAGAATCACATCCGTTAGAGGAATCGGTTATAAGATGGAGATAAAGAATGTTTAAGAAAATACGTAAAAAGTTTTTCTTCCTCGTCTCAAGCATTACATTTGCCTCTCTTTTTGTTATCGTTTTTATTTTGAACTTATCAAATCATATAACTACGACAAATCGTTTAACTGATCGTTGTGAGAATATCCTTAGAATAGAAAATCCTGAGCATAAAGAAGGAGAAGGAGATAAAAAAGAAGTAACTCCTCATTATTTCATAATCGAAAATAACGATGGAACATATACCTTTTCTAACACGATGGCCTTCCCTTATTCAAATGATGAATTCAATTCTTTGGCAGAGAAAACATTCTCTTCAAATAATAATAAAGGATATGAGGGATACTTATATTTCTTAAAAAAAGATAACAAGGCGGTCTTTATCGACGCACGATCAGAAATTGAAAGTTTCAATAATACGTTAATCATTTCTTCAAGTGTCTCTTTTGCTGCATTTGCAATAATATCCATATCTTCTCTTTTATTCTCACGTCCAATTCTAAAACCATATGAGAAGTTATACGATTCAGAAAGGAAATTCTTAACTAACGCCTCCCATGAATTGAAAACCCCTTTAGCAATTGTCATGGCTAATCTTGATGTCCTTTCATCTAACTATCCAGAAAACCAATGGGTTGAATCTTCGATCGAACAATCCAAAAGAATGAAAGGTTTAATCAACGAAATGGTTTCTTTAAATAAGATTGAAGAATTATCCGGAACATCAAAGATGGAAGATTTTGATATTGCCCTTGATCTTTCTGAAGCGGCGGAATCCTATCTTTCCCTAGCCATGAAAAAGAATGTTTCCCTAAATTTCGATATACCTGAAACATATATTTATAAAGGTAATGAAGAATTGGTTTTAAGGCTTTTTGGCATCTTGCTTGATAACGCATGTAAATATGTTAACGAAGATGGCTACATCAATATATCCCTAAAAGGAGATAAAAAGAAAACAGTTATTATTTTTTCCAACAGCGTGTCTTCCTTAAACAAAGAAAAACTATCTCATTGTTTTGATAGATTCTATACCTTCAATGAATCAAGAAATAGGCAAGAAGGAGGATATGGAATAGGCTTATCAATTGCTAAAGCTATCGTTAACGAACATCATAGCGATATCGAGGCAAAATCCAACAAAGATGGGACTGAAGTATCATTCATCATAACTTTCAAAAATATTTAATTCCTTTAAGGCTCCATTAAGGTTGCATTTCTAACATATAGCCATACAGGAGGAAAACCTATATGAAAAAGAACATTCTTGCCTTAATGGCCCTAAGCGTCGCGTTCCTTGCATCGTGCACAAATAATTCCGAGGAAACTTCCTCAAACACAAACTCATCAACTGGAGGAGATTCCTCGACTAGCTCAACGAACTCTTCAACAAGTTCAGCTGGATCAGTTTCATCTATTGATGGCACTTATTCAAATGAGCAATTCTCTTTCGAAGAAGAAAGCTATCCAAATATTGAGGAAGATTTTGCTTCCCAAGAAGGAGAAACATTTTCTGAAGGAGAAGAAATCGATGTTTCAACCTTAGGAGATGGAGAGGCTAAAACCATCAAAACAGGCGGGACGTATATCCTTATTGGTGAAAATTCTAATGCTAGAATCGTTATTAAAACCTCAGATGAAATCAAATTGATATTAAATGGAGTTAATCTTACATCTTTAACGGATTCTCCTCTTGAGATTCAAAAAGCAGGTTCAGTTACAATCCATGTTGCATCAAAAACAAAGAACTACTTTGCTGATTCTGAAGCAAATGCTCTTGAAGCAGCCATCCTTGTTAAGAAAGTTCCTTTAGCAATTGAAGGAGAAGGTTATCTCTATATCCAAGGAAATGGTCTTGCAACAAATGAAGTTGATTCTGGCGTTGCCTTACAAGATGCAAAAGGCATTTCGATCACAAATACTCATGTTCTTGTTACAGCAAGTAACTCACATGCAATAAAAGCTAAATTAGGTTTTACTGCAGATAACGCCAAACTATCATTAGTTTCAGCAAAAGACGCCATCCATACAGGTTCAGATACGGATGATGATGGAAATATCACCGATGTTGGTAATGTGACCATCACTGATTCCTTACTCGCAAGCAAAGTAAAAGGAGATGGAATTGATTCTGAAGGAAAAATCACCATCACTGATTCAACAACACATATTGAAACTGAAGGAACATTCATCCTATACGAAAAAGCAAACGATACCGATGGAAGCTTATATGAAGACTCCCGTTATGTTAAAGACGGCTCTTCCTATAAAAAGATCGCTAGCGATGATATGAATAGATATTCGACTCGTTATTATCTTGAGCAAAAATGCAAAGGCATTAAGAGTTCAGATGCAATAAAGATCTCTGGTGGTAAGCATTATCTTTATACCACTGATGATTGCATTGCAAGCGATACGTCTATTGATATTCTTTCTGCAGACTATACCTTCTATACACTTGATCAAGCAATCAACTCCGACCAAGCACTAAACATCGGCGAAGAATCTCGTATGGAAAACGATTCTTCCTTCGTAATTAGAATCTTTCATGCCTATGAAGGCATCCAAGGAGGAAATATCAATTTCTACGATGGATATACATATATTGTCGCAGAAGATGATGGAATTAACGCTACTAGCGATACCGATGGATATTTGATTTCAATGAATTTCCACGAATATAGCACGGTCTGGGTTAACGCTAATGGTGATGGTATCGATAGCAACTCCAACGTTACGATGGATGGAGGAAATCTCTTCGTCTTTGGTCCAACTTCTGGTGGAGATTCATCATTGGATTTTGATGGAACATTCACCTATACTGGTGGAACAATACTTGCTTTTGGCCAACAGGGAATGGTTCAAACGCCAAATACGAATTCCATCAATGTTCTTTCTTTCAACCTATCTTCGTATTCAGCAAATGCAATAATCTCTGTTAGCAGCGATGAAAATGAATGGAGCGTAATTCTTCCAAAGAGCTATTCCCAATTAAATGTCATCGTTGGATCAGCTAACGTAATATCAGGAGCAACATATACCTTATATGAAAATCCTACGACAAACGTTACATACATTAATGGCGTATATGTTGGTGGCAAGGTTTCTTCAGGTTCATCTAGTATCAGCTTAACTGCTTCAAAAGGATTAAGCACTTATGGCCAATCAAGCGGAGGACAAGGTGGAGGTCCTGGCGGTCAAGGTGGCCAAGGAGGTCACGGTGGCCCGGGCGGAAGATAAATAAACGCTAAAAATAAATTAGAACGCTAAAATGCCTTAGATTCATAGGGGTTTTAGCGTTTTTTGATTAAATTCATATAGAAAATGCTAAAAATTCATTTTCTCAAAAACGCTTAGCAAAACCCTGTCAAATTTCAATGATGCCATTAGGCGTAGTATTTTGTTTCGTCCTCTCTTGCACGTTGTTCAAGAAACTCACAAAGGCCCTTATAAGCTTCATCAACGACTAATGGTTTTGGTTCAATTTGGATTTTAATTTTCTTTTTATCGATATATGGTCCAAAGAAATCAGTAAAGAAAACGTAATCAAGATAACTATTAACATATATCTTCTTAGGAAGAGGACATTCAGTTAATTTTATCGATAAATTCGAGATGGCGTCATCAAGGGCTCGATTGTTATTCGCTACGCCCATTTGGTTAACAATTAATTCGCCAGTTTTATGATCACACATAAGGACGACAAAAGCGAAATTACCTATATGTTCAGGATTTGTTTCATCATGTAATAATCCTGGTAAAGTCCTAATTGTCGCATCAAAGGATCCGGCTCTTGTGAATTCATAATCTTCATCAACAAAGTTAGCTTCATCGATAATATCGAAAACTCCCTCAACTCCTTGAGAAATATCTTTCTTAATTACGGTTTTCTCTTTAGGAGCCAAATAAATATCATAGAACTCTTTGACATCGCTATAGTCTTTAGAATTTTTTTCCTCAAACAAAGGTATATTTTCATTTGCTTCTTTTAAGAATCCAATCGCACGAATCGCGATAGATTTAGGAAGGTAACAATTCATCATTGTTCCTCCATTAAGATAACATGAGGTTAAAAGACTATCCTTGCCAAATGGATTGTGAGAAAAACCGAAATCAACTTCCTCTGTTTCAAAATAGAAAGAAAGAAGATTCGATAATGCACGTCCGGTATCGGTATCGGTATTCAACCTATATTCATTCTGAACGGCTTTGTATGTATTGTCGTTAAAATCTCCAGGATAGAATCCTATGCCAGTAACCTCGCCATAACGTCCTAGAATTGTGAACGAAACTGGCTCATATCCATCATAAACATGAAAAAGGATATGATCGCAGTATTTCTTTTCATAATGTCTTTCTCTTAAAACGTTTAATTCACCAACGATTTCATCATATAAATCAGGAGTTGCTTCGGTTTCCTTCAAACCAAAGAATTGGCAGAAATGGGTGACTTCTCTTGCAAGGGATCTACGGATTTCACAGAACCAATCATAAGCAATACCTTCATTGTTAATAATTTCATTCCATTTTTTGAATGAATAAGAAGAAGGTGCTTTAGGAAAAACGGATAGATATTTCTGGCGAAATATTGTTTTTGCTTCCGCATAGTAAGAATTTAAACGAGGGAAAGCACAGTAGTGGTCTGTATCATCTTGTTCAAGACTATCATCCCAAACCAAAAACTTTTTCTTTGAAGTTGAATAAACTATCTCAACTTTAGGATTTTTAACAGCAATATTAGCAATCTCATCTATATCAATCATTACCATTCTCCTTGTTTTCCTTATTTTACCAAGCGAACCTTATCTAGAAAACCTAGAAGTGTTAGAAGTAAACCTAGAAGTGCCTAGAAGTAGATACCAAAAATCTAATTTTATGGCCTTCAAAAAATCTAGATTTTATCGGCTACTTCTAGATTCTCTTACTTGTCTTCCATTAAAAACAGTAATGAAATAACGTATTTATTGTTGTCTGTGGAAATCTCCATTGTCCCACCATATTTTTCTGTAACGGAACGGATTGATTTCATGCCATATCCATGATGAGTTAAATCAGTTTTCGTGGATTTAGGCAAACCATCCTGCATCGTTAATCCTTCAGAAAGGTAATTTGATTCAGAGACGGAAATCATCTTACCAACAGATTTAATTTTAAGATTGATAATTCTTTTATCTGATGGAAGATTCTTAACCGCGTCAATCGCATTATCGACAATATTGCCAAAAAGAGAATAAATATCTTCCTCACTCATGAAATTAATCAATTCTCCATTGGCAATGCAGGAAAAATTAATTCCATATTTAGAACACGTTAACGACTTCTCTGAAAGAATAACATTTAATGTTTCATTTGATGTCTTAATAGATGAATCATAAATCTTGATGAGTTTGTTAATGTCTTTGATTCTATCTTCATTAATGTTTTCTTCTCGACCAAGTTTTCTTATCTGATGACGGAAATCATGACATTTAATATTGATCATATCGATCGTTTCTTTTGAGACCATATATTGTTTCTTTTCTTCTTTGCGAAGCTCTTTCATGATTTCATATTCTCTTCTTAAAGAGGAACGGTAATACATCTCAAAGATGAATAATAAGCCTAGCAAGCATGCAAGAGCGTTAACTAAGGCAACAACGCCAAGATAGATTCTTTCAAAATGAATGGTGGAATAATAAGAAACCGCACTGTTAATAACGATATCTAGCAAAATAAAGAAAAAGCCCATCATTAAAACTTTGAAGCCATCTTTATTATCAAATCCGATTCCTTTTTGAATTCTCATAGCAAAAGCCAAATAGAAAACCCATAGAACATTTACAAAGGAAATAATATACAAGGTGACATCTACCGGCCCATTGAAGATGTTTAGTGAATCGTAATTATATAAGCCTCCCTCATGCAAATCTCCAGCTACAATGAAACTAGATAAGGCTTGGTATACCTCATAAGCGATATGCTCGGTCGTATATCCGCAAATAAGGCAGAAAAAGAGCATCTTCCAATTGGTTTGAAATAGCAATAAGGCCACAAAATACGTATAGGCAAAAAAGAAGAAAAACATCATCATCGAATAGAAAGGATTGTCCGTCGGAATAGGGAAGATCAAAGCCAATACGAAGCAGGAAAGAATAAGAAGAGGTGCTTTGATCACAAATTTGTTTTTCCTTGGCAAGCGAAAAAGAAAGATGCTTTCACAAAGAATGAGCTGTCCCATAAACATCAATCTGTAGAAGAATAAACTATTTATCGGGTATAATGCTTGTATCATTTTCCTAAATATAAACTTAGCTCTTTCATGAACTGTTTCTTTCTTGGATGAGAGATTGCTAAGTCTTCTCCATTTACGTTTACGATGAATCCATCCACGCTCTTAACGTATTCAAGATTTACCAAAAAACATGAGTTACACATGGAAAAATTGGATTTTTCTAAATCTGCTTGAACGTTTCTAAGCGTATCATAGGTCTTATAATTACCATTCTTTGTGTGATATATCAAAGCATGGCTAATGGTCTCGATGTAATAAATATCAGAAACAAGAACAACAATCTTTTTTCCATCAGTTTGCAAAAGAACCTTTTCCTTACGTCTGTTGTTAATATCTTCACTTATAGAAGATAAACGGCTCTTGAAATCGAAATAGGATATCGGTTTAACAATATAATCGATAGCGTTAACTTTGTATCCTTCGATAGCATACTGAGCTAAATTCGTCATAAATACGAGCAATACGTCTGTATCTATTTGTCTTAATTTCTCAGAAACCGTGATCCCATTATCCTTGCTAGATAATTCAATATCCATCAAAATCAAATCATAAAGGCCATATCTAAAATCAAATAAAAATTGATCGCCATTAGAAAAGAAAGAAAGAGAGTATACATACCCCGTTTCTTCTTCCAATTGTTTAAAATATGTGGAGAGTTTTTCTTGATCAGTTTTTTCGTCTTCAACAATAGCAATTTTTATCATAGGTGTAATATTATCCTCCCCAAAAAGTTTTACAAAGCAAAATCCACCGCAAAAGTGGCATATTTTTAACCTCGAAGAGGGCCCCTATTGCTAGAGGCCCACTAAACAAAGATGCGGGGAGAGACCAATCTTTGTTATTTTTTATCGGATAAATCCTTATGGTGAGGGATGATCATAGCAGATGGATAGGTGAATCCAATTGCAAGAAGAGCCATCACAGGTACTAGAATCATTCCTGCCTTAATTCCCCAAACGCCTTGGGTAAATCCTAATTCGGAATTCAATTTATCAAGGCCAAGGATGAACATTGAGCAAGTGAGGATAATTGCACCTGCAAGCATCAGGACGATACCAACAACACCAATAATCGTTGTAATCATTGGGTTTGTTTTGTTAAGGAAATGGAGAACTGTGAGAACAGCAATAGCAACAACCCCAACAATTAACATGATGAAGCCAAACATGATTAATGGGGAGAAAGCAGTTCTTCCATCGCCCATCATCATTTTTATGATGGACATATCATCACGTCCATCTTCGAAATATGCGGGAAGAGAAGTAAAGGCAATCGATAATATTCCAAATACCGTTGCAATCGCCTCAAGTATCCCTAAACGTATATTTTCATTTAGTTTTTTCATGCTTTTTTATCCTCCTTTGACTTTGGTTTTTTAAACCAAGCCGCATAAATGCATAAACCAGCCCAGCAAACAAATCCAGCCGCTACAACGCCATCGATTCCGTAGAGAAGACCTCTCCACCATCTTCCAGAGGTATCTTCTCTCTTTTGACCAATGGTTTGGTTCATATCGATACCGGTGTACTTTTCTGTACGATCGATTGTGTCGATATATGTATAGAGAATGTTATGAGCAGATTTTTGAAGAGCAATAACAGTAGTGGCGCTTGGATTCTTATAATCTTGAATCAAACCAGGCTGACCATTAGGCAGTAAAGCTAAATCATTGCCTGCACGAATTCCTTCATCAAGATCATTGACGTTACCAGATTGATAGTAGTCGGTAATAGCAGACCCTCTAAAGCCCCATTCATCACGAAGGAGTGAAGTAAGAAGAGCATATGATCCGGTTGCTCTGACTGCGCCAATACGATCAACAGAGACCATCATGGCGTTAGCTTTTCCAACCTTTGTGGCAATCTCACCAGGTTTAGCCCAGTTTTCACGAAGAGATTGTTCATTCATCCAAATAAATTGTCCATTGCGGCCTTCATCTGTGTCGTTAGCAGCAAAGTGTTTCATATAAGCGTAAACGCCATTTTCAGTGCAGCCTTTAACTGTATATGCGACGAACTGGCCACAAACGAGAGGATCTTCAGAGAAGTATTCAAAGTTTCTTCCACCTAATGGAGAACGATGGACGTTGCATCCTGGAGCATACCAACCTTGGATATTTAAGGCTTTGCCTTCTTCACCAATAGCATGTCCCCATTTATATGCTTCTTTCCAATCCCAAGTAGAAGCAATAACGTTAGCAGCTGGATATTTTGTAGCATGTCCAGCATCACCAGTAGCAATACCACTTGTGAAACCCGTTCCACCATCGGAATCAGTGCACTTTCCTTTGTTAATTGATGGAATGGAGATTGTCCCGAATCCGCCATTAGCACATAAGGTCGCTAATTCTTCAATCGATAATTGAGAAATAAGTTCTTGCCATTTTGGATCATCATAATCAAGACCTTTGACATCATCTATCTTCCAACTTGTGGTAGTAGAAGAGAATTCTGGCATCACATCATCATCGTTATTGATTGGGTCATGAACCAAGAAGAGGTTATCAAACATCTTTTGAGTCATACTACGTGTTGGAGTTCTTTCAGGGAAAGTCCCTTTGAAATTAGCACGTGTTAGATATTTGATGCCTTGATTGTAATCAGCATCAGCGTCATTGCCATCAATTGACATGTTATAAAGCGATTGAGGCTCATAACATTCTGATTGTGCGCCTGATTTGGAATTTGTGTAGTTTGTGAAACGATTCTCTACTTTATGACCGGTTGTTGAATCGCATTCAAACTTATATCCTTCATCGGGGACGTTATATTGATAACTCATCGAAACACCGGATGATTCTTTGACGGTATGGGAATCTGTTCTAAGAGTGAAAGTGTATTTTCCTCCATCAAGTTCATATCCCATGAATCCATTATTATTTGAATCATAGGTGTCATAGCTTGCTAAATCTGAAACTTTGACTTCTAAGGCAAGTTCTTGTCCTAACCCTGGTTCAAGAAGAGAAGTTTTTGCAAAAGAGGCTAGTTGTACCGAGGATTTTTCGATTTCTCCAGATGTGTATGGTGCGGAGAAATACAATTGAACGACATCCTTTCCATCAAATGCGCCGGTATTTTCAACCCAGACATTGAAAGTTAGAGTATCATCCGCTTTAAGGGTTGAATTTGCATTTACCGTTTTTCCATCTTTATCGGTAACGGATTGCAAAGTCCAATCAAATGTGGTGTAGGATTGTCCATAGCCGAATGGGAATTGAACAACAGCATCATATCCTTTTAAGGTCGTGCCATAGGATTCTCTTGTTTCGCTATCCCAATATCCTTCAGCATCAGCTGTTTCATACCACTTATAGCCAGAATAAATGCCTTCCGCATAATCTTTGTATCTTCCACCTTTTCCACCATAAACGATTGTGGCATCAGGTCCAGAATTAACATATGTAGGGCTTGTTTTTAAATCATATGCAGCAGTATCGGTTAAATGACCACTAGGGCTGATTTCCCCGACAAGAATTTCAGGGATGGCCGTTGCGCCATAATATCCTGGATATCCTACATATAAGGCTGCACCGATCTTTGGATTATTTAAGAAACCCATCTCCATTGGAGCAGAGGAATTAATCAAAACAATGACTTTGGAGAAGTTTTCCGTAACTTTCTCCATCATTATTTCTTCTTTTGCTGTCAAAGAAAGATAATTTCTTGTTTCATCAGCTTCTCCATTTTCGTTATAGCTAACCTTTGGTAGATCATCTCCTTCGGTAGCGCGTCTTGATAGAACGACGATTGCCACATCCGAGAAGTCTTTTGCTTCTTGCATAAGACTATCCGTATAGAAGCTTGCATCAGGTTCGTAAGTTCTATAATAGGTTGAGTGTTGGTTTTGATCCGGCGCGCCTTCTCTTTGATAAGAAAGAGCGTTATATCTAGCGGCTAAGCTTTCATTGATATCAAAACCATAATTTCTAAATGCCGTATAAAGAGAGATCTTATCAGCGGAATAGCCACCCTCAGAAGATCCTCCTCCTTGATACATGAATCCTTTTTCGGATGCACCCCAGCCAAAGATATTAGCCTTGTAGGAGTTATCTTCTGGTTCAAGAGGCAATACATTGTTATTTTTTAGAAGAACGTTCCCATTCTGGCAAATTTCTTCCGCAAGTTCTTTTCCTTGAGTCAAAGTTTCGGTAACCTTTTGTGAATCATAGGTGTTTCCTGATTTAGAGAAATACAAATCAAGCTGACCTTGGAATTTGAAGGCTACAGAATTAGCGACAGCAAGGATCGAAGAAACTAAACAAATTGCCGAAAGAGAAACAATAGCAGTAGTTCTTTTCATTTTTATCCTTTCTAAAAGGGGAGGAGAAACCTCCCCTAAATTTCATCTAATGATTTTTATTTGGTGAAATTGAATTTGAAGCAATCGACGTTTCCACCATTAAGGTTGATACGGAATGTATGATTTCCAGCAGCAACCTTACCGCAATTGACAACAACGTCTTTGAAGTTGAAGTAATCATTGCCATCGGTTTTTCCTAAAGTAACATCATCGAAGGTCATATCTGCTCCATCGAATTTGAAACTAACCAAGGAAGAGGCTGGAACTGCTTCATATTTAGCAATAACAGTCGTAACGGTTAAGTTCATTTCTTCAGAAACACTAAAGGCATATTCAATGAATCCGCCAGAAGCGATATGTCCGATCGATTTTCCGCCAGAAGAATAGGAATTATCTTCCGCTTGAACGCCTAAGGAGTCTCCTTTGAGGTTGCTCCAATCAGCGTCTTCTGCTTCTTCAAGACGTTCACCAACTGCAGTGATTTCGAAATCTAATCCAGATTTAACGTTAATAGCAACAGTAGTGGTGAATTCTTTGTAAGTAATCGTGACAATCTTATCTTCAGCAGTTAATGGAGCGGTTTTGTCATATGTGTAATCAGTGATTGTTTCTACATCGCCATTATCATAAACGACTTCAACGACCATTCCTGTTGGATCGAATGTTTCACCAGCCATATAATCAACCTTGCTAGGAGCGGTAGCAACTCTTATTGATTTAGCGCTCTTTTCGATTGATTTATCGCCATATTTGGAAGTATAGAAACTGAAGTAGTCAAGATTTGGAACACCACCAGCAAATTCGAGCGTAATCTTGTGATCACCAGCAGCTAAATCTTCTAATGTGAAGATTGCTTCTTGCCAGTTATAGTATGTGCTTGCAGCAGAAGAACTTAATGTTGGATTGTTTGATGTAATTGTTTCGTCATCAAGTTTGACTGTTACCAATTCATCGAATCCTCTGTTGCATGTATCAGCTGCAAAGACTGAGAATTTCGTTGTAGCGGTTTGGCCAACATTGATATCAAGGGTTAACTTCGAACCTGTGGCATAACGTTCAATTGATTTGCCGCCATGTGCTGAATTATTATCGATAACATATTCGGTAAAACCAGCTTGTTGCATATCAGATCTAAGGATTAAATCGGAGAAATCAAGATCTTCTGCTTCAGCAATAACTGTTCCAGTATCTTTGATCTTTGCCGTATATTTCTTTCCGACTTGAATTTTTACTTCAGCGGTAAGGCCTTTATAGGAGATTGTAACTTTCTCATCATCTTCGGTAAGAGGTCCGGTCTTATCAATCGTGTAATCGGTGATTACTTCGGTTGTTAAGTCGTTATATTTGCCTTCAACAACCATACCAGTTGGATCGAATGTTTCTCCGGCTGTATAGACAGTCTTAGTTGGAGCAGTTGTTATATTAAGTTCGGTAAGTGTCTTCTCTGCTACTTGGTCGCCGTATTTCAAAACTGTGAAGTCGAAGCAATCTAAGTTTGGTCTTTGAGACTTGGATTTTAATGTGAAGAGGTGAGAACCTGCTTTGAGGGAAATCTTACCAATCTTGACATCTTTCCAGTTCCAATAATCTCCGACGCCCTTGTATTCGAATGTGACATCTTCAGCAGTCATAATGGTGTCATCCATCTTGAATTCAACACCATCATTGATCTTGTAGTTAAGTTCGGTATCAGACATTCTAGATGTGACTAGGATTTCGCAATCTTTATCAGCGATAACAGGAATTTCAAAGATTGAACCTGGGTTATAACCACAAATGTTTTGGCCATTTGATGCACCATCGCCATTTTCAATGAAGGTTCTTCCAGCATCGATGAAGTCTTGTCTAAGGGCTGCTTTGGAAGTGTCAAGATGTTCTGCTTCAACACGAACTGTCTTAAGTCCATCAACGGTAACTGTTGTGATCTTTTCTTTTACAACGATCGCAATCTTTTCGCTAAATCCACCATAGGAGATCGTTACATCGGTATCGCCTTTAGCAACTTTTGTCTTATCGAAATCAACTTCGCTAAGATCTAGTTGTCTTTCAGTCTCATCTTCATATTTAGCATAGATGGCCAATCCTTCAGGATTTAGGTCATCTCCTTCCCAATATGTTGTTTTAACCGTGTCGGAGACTACTCTAATTCCGACTAATTTAGAAACAGAAACGGAAATCTTTAAGACTACTTCGAAATCTTGATATTTGACAGTAACAGACTTATCTTCGACAGTTAATGCTACATCATCTTTATCAGTAACAACTTTTGCTATATCAATCGTAGTCTTCTTCCCGGCTTGAGTAACACCAGAAATTTCCATGCCTGTCTTATCGAATTTTTCACCGACGAGGTAAGCAAGTTTTGTTGGCTTCTTAGTGATTTCGATTGAAGACATCTTTTCTTCTTCGACTTTTATGACCAAGGTTGCTTTTAAATTGCCATAGGTGATTGTGATGACGGTATCACTAATTGTTAAGGCTTCTTTCTTGTCCCAATCATAATCGGTAATAACTTCTCTAGTGTTATCATTCATGATTCCAACAACCTTCATGCCGGTTGGATCAAACTTTTCTCCAACGACATATGTCATCTTTGTTGGATTTTCTTCGATTGATATACTCGTTGCTTTTTTAACGAAAGTAACGGTGATATTAACGTATGCTACCTTACCTTGATAGGTGATTTTTACTCTCGTATCGCTTGTGGTGAGCGCTGCTTTGGAATATGTGTAATCAGTGACAACCTTTTTGGTGCCATCGTTCATTGTTGCAGTAACTTCCATACCGGTTGGATCAAAGACATCCCCAGATTCATAGTTAACCTTTGTTGGGAGCTTTGTAATCTCGATGCTTTTTGCTCTTGCTTCCGTTGCGGATGATGAATCATCAGCATTCGATGGCTGGCATGATGTAAGAAGTGGTGCTGCGAGGATGGCAGAACTTAGTAATGCCACTGCAACTTTTTTGAATCGTTTCATATTTTGTCTTTACCTCCTAAAATAGAAATGATTTTTGACTAGAAGGCTTTTCTTATTGATATATAGAATAAGCCAAATAGTTCTCTTTTTTGAAGATTGAGAATATCTTATGGGAGCGCTTACAAAAAAACTTTGAAGTTACTCAAACTTGCATTTTTCACTCTTAAAATCATCCCTTAGACAAGGAAATCATGTTCAAAAAGGAAGAAGAAGTAAAGTAGGTTTAAATCATAAAAGAAAGCATCGTTTTTCGTGTATGTAAATATTCAAATATCCCAAAAACCATTGCAAAACCTACACAAAAACCGTATCAAGGGAGGTAACTCGATACGGTTAAGGGAAGGGAAGGCGTTTTTCAAAAATCCCTACTAATGCCTATATGAAATTCAGTTTTTTATAGTTCGTTTGTTTTGATGCAATTAATCGAATTTTTTGGAGACTGCTTCATTTTGTGCTCCTAATTCTGTTTTTCTAGCGGTGTAATATTTATCTTCACCAACTAATGTGTGCGGTGCCAATGATTCAATTACCTTTAGGCATCCATCCCACCATTTCTTTTTGTTTTCGCCCCAGAACCAATCTCTGAAAGGTCCCCTAGAGAAGGTTTCGCCATTAACAACACTTTTGACTATAGCAATGTTCTTCTCACATTCATCGATATACATCTCGTTGTTTTCGCCATAGATTGCTTGGTTCATCTCTAAATACTTTTGCATAGATGTCAGAACAGCAACGAAGAATGGCTTGATTGCATCAGGGAAGTATGCAGCATGTCCAAGATGAATTGATCTTTGGTATGCTTGCCCTTTCTCCTTCGCTTGCTCTTCTTTTGTTAATGGCTTTTTGATTTCTTTGTTTTGCATTTATTTTTTCTCCTTATTAACTCATCCAATAAAGAGAAAAACTCCCATCGAATTGATAGGAGTTGACTTATCTAGAATATTTCTCCCATCAAACAAGCTTTGGCACCTTGCTATATATCTATATGCAGGTTGTCGGTGGGTCTTAGGGCTTGTCCCTCGCCACTCTCTTTATGGACGGCATTATTATTCCGAAGAAAAATAGTCTTTGCAAGAGGAAATTTTCTTTTAAAAATTAAGACTTATAAAGTCTTGGAAAGTAAAAAATATATACGCGTGAAAGACCGAGGAGAGTGCCTAATCTTTTTTGTTACAAATCGTTGAACTGAAATTTTAAATGCTTTCCTTACTAAGTTTTTTTGATGAACTTGAGTAATCTTTCGTTTGTGGATTGTTCAAAGATGTAGTTCGCGTTTCCTTGGTCTTGAATGATTCCATCCGCCATGAAAACAACTCTATCCGCAACATTTCTAGCAAAAGACATTTCATGAGTTACAACAATCATCGTCATTCCAGATTTAGCAACGTTTTTCATTACTTCAAGAACTTCATTAACCATTTCAGGATCTAAAGCAGAAGTAGGTTCATCAAAAAGAATGATATCTGGATTCATTGATAAAGATCTAGCTATGGCAACTCTTTGTTTCTGACCACCGGAAATCTCGCTAATCTTGTAATTAAGACGGTCCCCCATTCCGACTTTGATAAGATTCTCTTTTGCAATTCTTATCGCGTCTTCTCTTTTTCTTTTTAGAACTTTTGTTTGACCTATAACACAATTATGCAAAACATTCATGTTATTGAATAAATCAAAGGATTGAAAAACCATCGACATATGCCTTCTTAATGAATTGATATCAGAATTCTTATCAAGAGTTGGTTCTCCTTTGAAAATGATTTCTCCGGATGTTGGTTCATCAAGAAGATTCAAACAACGAAGGAAGGTAGATTTTCCGCTTCCGGATGGACCGATGATTGCCACGCATTCGCCTTTATTCACATTTAACGAAATGTCTTTGAGAACTTCAGTATTTTCAAAATGCTTAGACAAGTGGTTGATTTGCAATATTGGATCAGAATAGTTCTGGTTATTGAAAAGATATTTGTTTCTCATAAAGAATCTCCTCCTATGCCATATTGTTTGAAATGGAAAAATCTAAAGGAGAATTTCTTTCCATCCATCTTATAAGAGATGATTTTAAGAATACCTGTAACAATCAAAGTCAAAGCAAGATAGAAGATAGCAATGATAATATAAGTACTTAAATAATCATATGTGCTTGAGGCGATGTTCTTTGCTTCAAGATAAAGTTCTGTGACGGAAATAACATTAAGAACGGATGAATCTTTGATATTTACAATCCATTCGTTGCCGATTGTAGGAATGGCATTCCTTAAGGCTTGAGGTAACTCGATTGAGAAAAGAGTTTGGATTTTATTGAGTCCTAAAGATCTTCCTCCTTCGGTTTGATCTTTCCCGACTCCATTAAGACCAGATTGAACAATCTCACCCATATATGCGGCTGTATTAAAAGTAATGATTATCGTGCCAGCAATAAATGATCCATTAAATACTGGGACATCATGAAGAATCTGTAGCCAGTTAACGCCAAAAATCAAGAAAGCATATTGGAAGATGATTGCCTGAACCATCATAGGAGTTCCTCTGATAACGATTGAATAAATAACGCATAGGTATTTCAAAGGACATTTCCATAACTTTTGGTACCATGGGTCTTTCTTTTTGATTTCAATGCTTTTTCCGAATGCTAAAAAGATTCCTAAAAGAAGGCCAAGGAAAGTTCCAAGGAAAGATATAACAACCGTTCCAGCTAAACCAGAGAAAAGCCATTTAACGTATTCTGGTTTAGAAAAGATGGTTGAAATATCTCCTGCTAAAATGTTTAGCATTATTCTCCACTCCTTGTGACTGCAGCAGTCATATCTTCATTTCTTTCATTTTGAGAATAATTAGCTAAAACTCCATTAATTAAATCTTTTAAGGAGTTATCTTCTTTTCTAATACCAATCGAAACGCCAAGTTCACTTAAATCAACGCCAAGAATATCTTGATTCATATGAATGATTCCTAAATCTTGATAATTTTTAACAATTGATTGAGCGACCGGAAGTTCTGCGGTCATAGCAAATACTGCTCCTGTATGAACGTTAAGCGCCGCTGTTGAGAATGTATCTACGGCAGTTGAATGAATGGCCCCGTAATTAGTTTTGAATGTGTCGATAACCTCATCGGTAACCGTTCCTCTTTGGGATACGATCATTCTCCCTGAAAGAAGAGAATTTAATTCATCGTTACCAAGTTCTTTATTGGCATAGCTATCAGATGTTGTTTTAGAAGTAATCAATACAAGTTCTGATCTGTAATATTCATTTGTAAAAGAAATTTGCTGTCTTCTTTCTTCTGCATCAGTCATACCAGCGATAACTGCATCGATTTGATTGCTGTTTAATTGGATGATAAGTGCATCCCATTCGAGTTTATAGATTTGAACTTCTTTGCCAGTTTCCTTTGCAAGTCTTTTGGCAAATTGAACATCATATCCATCGGCAAATTTACCTGCTTCATTGTAGACGGGCAAGGTGTAATCAGTAGAAGTGCCACTAGTCCAGTTGAATGGCGCATAGTTACATTCCATGCCGATTCTAATTACTTCTTCATTGGATGTTTGACCACACCCAGTTGCTAAAACGCAGCCAAAAGTAAGAACTACGCCCATTAATTTGAGATTCTTCATTTTCTTCCCTCCTATGACAAGAATCAAAGATTTGTCAAAAGAGGTATAAAAAGCGGTAGCAAACACGCTACCGCCTCATTGATTTTCGTTAAAAAAGCAACAAACGTTAGCGCTCCACTTGTCTTTTGAACAAGTGACAGTCAAACTCATATTATGAGAGTGACCAGGTGAAGGATATAAGATCATATCCAACCCTTCGGCGATGGATTCCTTTCTTTCCGTCTCAATGCAAGATCATTTTGCTAAACGGAGATACTTTTTATTCATCGCACCTCTAAGTTTTGACAAACTTGTGCTTAATGCACGTTCAAGAAGATAAACCCATTTATAACCTATTTCAATAAAATATTCGATATTTTCTTTACAATCAGGAAAGATTTTTTCTTTTAGCTGATGAAAAAAGTAAATTAGCTCAATCTTGGTTGAGAATTTCTTTCTTCGTTTTGTCGTATTCTTCTTTTGTTATAGCGTTTTTCTTCAAAAGAAGATCAAGCTTATCTAAATCATCAATAACCTTTTTAGATTTTAATGAAGAAGAAGTCCTTAGCAATTCTTCCTTTTTAACTTGCATGAGCCTTTCTCTTGCTTCTTCCTTTTCTTGCTCTTGTTTTATGGCTGATACGTTGTTATCTAATATTATTTCTTCACCATCTTTATAGATTGTCACGCCAAAGGGAGCAAGGAAATATCTAGCTATCTTAAATTGCCTTAAACCTAATGGTAGAAAAATAACACTTGCACATAAAATAACTCCCCATAAATAAACAAGTGTGATAGCTAAGAATCCGCCCAAAATCAAATAGGCAATATTTTTAAATAAAACGGATTTCACATCAAGATGAATATCTTTTCTTATTGGATCAAAAACAGAACCCATAAAACCGAAATAAATTTCAGGAATACCAAAGAATATTGGCAAAATCATCAAACATGTAGCCCCGCCAAAGAAAAGGCAACCAAGAGACATTTCTATCCCACCAAAAACAATCCACAGAACATCGTAAATACGTTCTATGACTAATGAAAGTTTTGATCCTTTCTTGTTAATTTCTTCTCTGTTTCTTCCTTGCATATCCACATTGTAACAAGCGAAACGCTAAAGAAACGCTAAAGCAAAAAAGAAATTTAAAAGATCTCAGACAATTTCCAAAAATCCATTTTTCCCACGTAAAAATCGCTTATTTTAGTTTTATATGAAAAATACGTTTGTCTCTGAAGAAATTCAAATATTCCCTATGATTCTTAGCTTATTTGTTTTCTGCAATCATATCTAGTTCGCCTAGATAATCAAAAGACCATTCATAACTTTTGCAGAATGTTCCGTTATAAGATCCTTTATGTGTCTTAAGATAATCCCAGTAATCACAGACGATATTGTTCTTGATTATCTTTAACTGAGCTCTTTGAAAATCAACACATTCGAAGTTATATTCTTGTAAAGTCTTTCTAAGTCTCCATACCGCATCGCGATAAAGCTTTTTTGCATTCTCTACAGGAGTATCTGGCCAAAGTTGAGATATGGCATCATTCATCTCTAAGGTTTTTCCGTTATACGTGATTATCAAGGCGAGAAGTTCTTTTGACTTCGAGGATGAGAATTTCATGACTTTTCCGGATATGAAACAGTCAAAGTTGTTAAACATCTTTACTTCCATCTTAACCTCATTATTGCTGATAAGGTCAACATAACGTTTTACATCATCAAATACATAAGGTTTCCTAATAATCCCTAAAACATTGTTTTTGATAGATGAAGGAATGTCATCTTCATTCAAAGATATACCCGTGACAAAAACGATTTTGATTTTCTTGTCCATCTTTACTAGTTGAACCGCTAAATCTAAACCGTTGATATTTGGCATATTAACGTCAAGGAAAGCCATGGAAACATCATTGTCTTTTACATAAGAAAGGATTTGCTTGCTATCATCCTTAAAGAATTTACATTCAAGTTTGTCGATAGAAACAATCTCACTAAGAAATATTTGTAATGAGGATATCTCGTCATCGATAGCTATTATTTTCATGCGTTGTTCCTTTCTTTTGGTATGGTTATTTTTACCTTTGTTCCTTCATTTATTTTGCTAACAATATCAATTGTCGCGTCAAGTAGAAGAGAATATCTTTCCCTTGCATTCTTGATGCCTTGGGAATTATCTTTCATCTTGCTTTGATCGAATCCCACGCCATTGTCATTAATTTCAACATAGATGTTATCTTTATCACATCTAGTGACTATTTCTATTTTTCCGTCTTCTTTTTCATTAACTCTACTATATTTAATCGCATTTTCAACAAATGGCTGAATTGAAAGGATAGGTACTTTGAATTCATAAAAATCAATGTCGAAAATAACGTTAAATTTATTTTCTGTTCTTAGATTCTTTAGTTCAACATAGTTATAGACGTTATCAATTTCCTTATCGAATTCAATTAAGTTGGAAGAAACTGCATCAACGTTGTAACGAAGGTGATCTGCCAATAATGAAACGGCTCTATCGCCTTTTTCCTCATCTTCATGGTATAAAGTCTTAATCGCACTCAAACAATTGAAAACAAAATGAGGCTTAATTTGATCTTTCAAAACAAGTAGCTTCAAATCCTTATTTTGAATTTCTGTTTTTAATTCTTTCATCGCAGATCGATAAGTTCTTACGATAAAAGCAACGTAAATCAGCGCGAAAAGAAGAATGATTACAGTAAGATAAATGATCATCGTGCTAATAACTGGAACCTCAAATCCATCGATTGTTGTACCAACAATGGCAAATTCCATGCCAATGATGGAATAGAAAATACATTTAGTAAGAAAAGCTGTGATATCGAATTTATTTTTAAGCTTAGAAAAGTAGCTTATCTTTAAGGAAAGAATGAAATATCCTATCGTATTCATAGCAAAAGCAATTATTTCAAGTCGAAGAGGAATCAAAAGAATATAGGCGATAGTGGTGATTGAGGCAAAAAGCATACCAAGAGAAATTCCTCTAATTTTCAATTTCGTAAGATACGTGTACTCATAAAACTGCAAAGTTGAGAATAAGAAAAGTCCAAAGAAAAGGAAATTCAGTATTCCAAAAATAAACGGAGGAACAAATACGCCAAACCTTAGAAGGAGGTTATTCATCAACGGAGAGAATAACGTCATAAGGAGAATTGACCCGGACATATTCACCGTATAAATAGTTGAATCAGAAATCTTAAGATAGGAAACCGCCTCAACAACATACAAAGCAAGATAAACGAAAAGAATAACGTAATAAAAATGGGTAACAAAATCCTTTTCTAAGTCTTTATGCATGTTATTAGCAAATGTTGGAGTAAAATCGAGCCCGCCAAGGATGTTGTAACCAACCTCGACAAACACATCGACAGTCTTATCTTTATCTACAACATACGTTTCTAAAACATCATAATTAAAACCCATCGGACCATCAGAAAAACTTTTACCGACCCTTCCGACATTAGCCACTTTTTCATTTCCGATATAAACGCTAAAACTTACATTCGAAGAAACCTTTTCTAAGCTAATCTTGTCTCTTTCATAAACTTTCATTGTTGTCTTATATGTTGCAAAGCCATATAAAGGAAGGCTATTTCCATCTTTTGTTTTTAAGTTAAACCACGAATGAGGAAGTTCGATTAAAGCATCCGGCTCTGTTTCTTTTTCAATTAAGTTATCACTCACTAAAAGTTTGTTGTAATAAAGTTCCCATTTAGGCGATTCGTAAACAAGGACCGTTTCATCTACGTTTGAAAGTTTGTCAGAAATAAGATTAGTGTGAAAACGAATAGTAGAAGAGACTATTCCACCAAAAACCAGCAATGCATAAGTAAAGATGTATAAAACAAGAACCAATCGTTTTTTCATATACAAATATAAACAAGTCTTTTACTGATGAATAAGACTGATATGTAATTATTTACCAAAGTTGGTAAATATTTCAATATTTACCGCGTTCTTTTTCATAAATATTACATTTTTCTAATCACTTTTCTCTTTTTTGAAGAAAACAATGGACTTTCACGGCACCTTTCGTAAAATTAAGGCAAATTATGAAGGGAATAGCAAAATGTCTGAATTAACGAAAAAAGCCTTGTCTAATACATTAAAAGAAATGCTAAAAGAAAAACCGGTAAATAAGATTACCATTTCAGATTTATGTGAAAAAACAGGCATTAGACGTCAGACATTTTATTATCATTTCCAAGACCTTCCTGAATTAATTGAATGGACTTGCTATGTTGAGGTTGAATCAGTCTTAAAAGAGAATAGAAATTATTCTTCTTGGGAAGCAGGATTCCTTGATATTTTCAAGCTAGCTAAAAAAGAAAAGTCTTTCATTATGAATATCTATCACGGAGTATCCGTTTCCTTATTACAAGATTATATGTGTAGATTAACGTATCCTTTATTGAAACACGTTGTTGATGAAGTGGCAGAAAATCTAAAAATCGACGATGTAACCCAATCGGATAAAGAATTCATTGAACGTTTTTACACGATTGCTTTCGTGGATATTGTAATTTCCTGGGTAGATAAAGATATGAAGGATGATCCTAAAGAAATAATTGATCATCTTTCTCCGTTAATTAAAGGAACTATACCTAATGCGTTAAAGGCCTATTCCGTAAGAAAATGACAATTGTCCTAATTTGTCAAAATTTTTGTCAGTTTTAATTTATCGTAATCATTTTTTACAAGGCCTTATTTTTGACTGATTTTTCTTTGTTGATTTTTCTTTTATTCTTTTCTTGTCGAAAGACATGGAGGAAAAAGAAATGTATTATTCAGCAGGAAATTATGAGGCTTATGCCCATCCTAAAAAACCAGTGGACGCTGATAAGAAGAGCGCCTATATCGTCGGCAGTGGTTTAGCCGGTTTAACAGCAGCTTTCTATTTAGTAAGAGACGCCCAGCTCGATCCAAAGAAAGTAAAGATTCTTGATCGTGATCCTCTTGCCGGTGGAGCCTGTGATGGCTACCATGACCCTAAGAATGGCTTCGTCATGAGAGGCGGAAGAGAAATGGACAACCATTTCGAAGTCATGTGGGATGTCTATCGTGACGTTCCATCAAAAGACGATCCAAAAGTTTCAGTCTTAGATGAATATTATTGGCTTAACAAGGAAGATCCAAACTATTCCTTATGCCGTGCTACAGCGAATTGTGGCAAAAAGCTTCCTACAGGAAGAGATTTCACTCTTGATAAAGAAGCACAAAAACAACTCTTAAAACTTTATTTAACCCCAGAAGAAGATCTTGAGGACAAGAAAATCAGCGAATGTTTCGATGATCATTTCTGGAAATCCAATTTCTGGCTTTATTGGCAAACGATGTTCGCTTTCCAAGAATGGAGCAGCGCACTTGAAATGAAACGTTACATCCAACGTTATATTCACCATATCGATGGTCTTCCGGATTTCACCGCTCTTCGCTTCACTCGTTATAACCAATACGAATCAATGATTCTCCCATTACTTAATTACCTTACAAAGAGAGGAGTAACATTCATCCCTCATTGTGAAGTTAAGAATATCGTCGTTGATGGAAAAGATTCTAGCCATAAGGTTGCAACCGCCATTGAATGTGAAATATCTGGCAAAAAAGAAACGTTCAAACTCACAGAAGATGATTTAGTCTTCGTCACAAACGGTTCTTGCGTTGATTCCACGCGTTATGGCAATCAAAATATTGCTCCAGCATATAAAACACTCAAAAACGGTGAAGGAGATTCCTGGAATCTTTGGAAGAAGATGGCAAAGCAAGTCAGCGATGGCAGCTTTGGCAATCCAGACGCTTTCTGCTCAAATATCAGTGAGACAAACTGGATGAGTGCGACAATCGATGTTGATGATACTCTCTTGCCATATATCACAAAAATCACTCAAAGAAACCCACACGACCACAAAGTTTGCACTGGTGGAATCGTTACCGTCAAAGATTCATGGGATTTCTGGAGATGCTCTTGGACAATCAACCGTCAAGGACAATTCGCCGATCAGCCAGAAGATAGAACATTGATTTGGTTCTATGGCTTATACACAGATCGCCCAGGAAACTACATCAAGAAGCCTATGCGTGATTGCACAGGACTCGAAATAGCAGAAGAATGGATGTATCACATCGGCGTTCCAACAGACAAGATTGAGGAATATGCAAAGAATCATTCCAACACGACAACTGCATATATGCCTTATATTGATGCATTCTTCCAACCACGTAAGAATAGCGATAGACCTCACGTTGTCCCAAATGGATCAGTTAATATTGCTTTCATTGGCCAATTTGCTGAAATCCCTGCCGACACAATCTTCACGACAGAATATTCGATGCGTTCTGGAATGGAGGCAGTCTACACCCTTATGAATGTCGATCGTGGAGTTCCAGAGGTTTGGGGTTCTAGATATGACGTAAGAGAAATGTTACGTGCTTCATATTACGCTATCGACCGTAAGAAACTTAAAGATATGGATCTTACAGTTGCTGAAAGATTCCTTCTTAAGAAAGTTCTTAAAAAGGTCAAAGGAACAGATGTCGAAAAAATTCTTAAAGATTCTAACCTTATCTAATTGCTCGTTTTGTCCTATAACAAGGAGAAGCTGCCGCTATGGCAGCTTTTCTTTTTTGAAAAATAACGGAGGCGTGCATTGAAAAACCGGCAAGTTAATGCCGGTCGGAGAGATAACCTCTTTCTTATTTTTTGACGCTTAAGTAATTCCAATTGACTTGATCTTCGATTTTGAAGATGTGGATTAATTGAGCCATATCTTCATCGGAGATGTTGTTAAGAATTTTTCTATTGCCAATGATATTGTATATTGTTGCAGCTTTTTCAACGGTTTCAATTAAGCCGAATGTTTCATCAAGCGTTTTACCTGCGCCATAGATGCCATGATTTGTCCATAAGACAATACGAACTTTCTTCATCTTTTCAGCGGTCGCAACGCCAATCTCATCAGTTCCGCAAAGCATCCAAGGAAGAACGCCAACACCTTCAGGGAATACGACAATGCATTCTGTGGACATTGTCCATAAGGTGTGGGAGAATTCTTTCTCATCAAGTGGATGAACATATGTCATAGCAAGGGTGTTTGTTGGGTGGCAATGCATGACAACTCTATTTTCAGGATCAACTGAAAGTCTTGCCATATGAGACATTAAATGGGCAGGAAGTTCACTAGTAAATCTTCCTCCATCCTTATATCCCCAAAGAAGTTCGGCACAAGAGCCGTCTTTAGCAATACGGAAGATGCCTGTATTTGTTTCTGGGTCATCTTCGACGTTTTTAAAATATTTTCCTGTTCCAGTAACAAGGAAATATTTTCCTGCTAAAGGCCTTGCATCTAATTTTGAAGCATGAACGCCTGCAAAAGGAATTGTTCTGATAACTTTGTTAAGATCAAGATAATCTTTAATTTCTTCTTCTTTCAAAAGATAGGATATATTTCCGCCATTTCTCTCATCCCAGCCTAAACGGTACATGTTTGAGGCGGTTTTGGCGAATTCTCTAATAAATGGTGCGCTTAAAATGTCTTTCATTTTTATTTCCTCTTAGATAAAACTTCGTTTTCGTATTTAACGACTTCGTCATAATAATTGTCAGAAAGTCCTTGGCGAGATAAATATTCATTCCAGATATCGCCAAATGGAAGCATTTTGACTTTTTCTTGCATATACATAAGCTTGGTGAAATTGCCTTCTTTTTGGAGCTTAGCCATTTCTTCATTTGGGAGAAGTGCGGCGTAGAGCAATGCTTTTTGCATGCTTCTTTCACCAGTTACCCAAGCACCGATTCTGTTGATTGATGCATCAAAGTAATCTAAACCAATCATGACTTTGTCTTCAGCGTTGTTACGGATGATTTCTTTTGCAACTTCCTTGAGTTCATCATCAAAGATAACAACGTGGTCAGAATCCCATCTAACTGGACGAGAAACGTGTAATGCTACCTTGTCATAGAAGCAAAGCATGGCAGGGATCTTATCAGAGACAACTTCCGTTGGATGATAATGCCCCATATCCATTAAGCATGTTATTCCTCTTGTTGCAGCGTAGTTTTGATAGAATTCACTTGAACCAACCGTGTATGATTCCATGCCGATGCCAAATACCTTTGATTCAACAGTAGGAATGACGTTCTTTTTATCCCACCCTGTTGAAGAAAGGATTTGATCAAGAGAGTCTTTTAAACGAAGACGTGGAGAATATCTATCTGCAGGAACATCCTTATATCCATCAGGAATCCAGATATTCATCATACAAGGGGAAGAGAAGGCTTTGCCAAACTCATTCGAGATTTCAAGGCATCTCTTTCCGTGTTCAATCCAGAACTTTCTTGTTTCTTCATCAGGCGAAGAAAGAGTGAGATTATCTTTGACTTTTGGAGAAGAGAAGAATGTTGGGTTGAAATCAATGCCAGCGAGACCGATTTCCTTACCAAACTTGGTCCATTCTTCAAAATATTTGTAGGTATATTGATCTCTATCAACCTTTCCTGTATCTTCACCTAATATTGCATAATTAGCATGTAAATTGAGTCTTTTCTTACCTGGCATCAAAGAGAATGCTTTCTTGATATCAGCCATTAATTCTTCTTTGTTACGGGCTTTTCCAGGATAATTACCAGTTGTTTGGATTCCTCCTTCAAGAGTTGTTCCTCCTTCAAGTCCTAAAACATCATCACCTTGCCAGCAATGAACGGAGACAGGAATATTCTTAACTCTTTCTAAGGCTTTCTCGACATCGACGCCAAGTTCTTCGTATTCTTTTTTTGCTTTTAAGTAATTTTCTTCTACGGACATTTTTCTTTCCTCCTAAATTTATAAATTAAAACTCTTAAACTTGTGGGTAATATGTTTTTGAAGAAATGGATTCTCCAATATCTTTTCTTCCTTCAACAACATTTTTGATTTCGCCAAGAGCGATAAATTGGCAAAGGGCGTTACCAAGTATGGTCGCTTCGCTAGCGCCTGTTCTAACTTCGATTTTGCATTCGTTTGCCAAATATCGGTTCAAAATCTCAGCTTGATTTCCTCCACCAACGATGAGGATGGAACTTATCTTTCTAGATGTGATTTCTTCAAGATGAGAAATGATATCTTTATATGCGATTGCCATCGATTTGTAGATCAATTTCATCGTTTCGCCTGGCGTAGATGGCTTTTCTTGCTTTGTTAACGTTAAATATTGATCAAGTTTATTTAACATATCACCAGGTTTTTCAAATATCGGATCGTTAACATCGATAACGGATTGAAGATCCTTTGCTTCCTTAACCATAGGAACGATATCTTTGATAGATATTTTTGTTCCTTTTGCTTCATAGTCGTTTCTAATTTCATTAATTAGGAACATGCCCATTGTGTTTTTAAGGAAACGGATTGTGTTTCCACAGCCAATTTCGTTAGTGAAGTTATATCCTAAAGCGGATTTATTCATTAACGGCTCTTGTAATTCGGTTCCAATCAAAGACCAAGTTCCTGATGAGATATAAGCGAATTCTCCTTCACCATTAGCACCTAAAACTGCTGAAGCGGTATCGTGAGTTGGTGAAGCAATAACTTTGATCTCTTTATCAACTCCTTCAGGTAAGAACTCTTTCTTTAAATAGCCATACGTATCCCCTGGTTTGATGATTTTTGGGAAGATTCTTTCTGGCACGTCAATGATTTCAAGAAGCTTTGAAGACATCTTTCCTTCCTTACGAGAATATAAAGAAGTGGTAGATGCGTTAGTTTCTTCAAGACGTTTTTCACCAGTAAGGTAATAAGCGATTAAATCAGGGATCATAAGGAATGTTTCTACATTCTCAAATCCTGTTGGATCTCCTGCTAATTGATAGATCGTGTTGAAATGAAGATTTTGAATTCCGCATATTGAATAAATATCTTCAAAAGGAATCTTATTAAGGATCTTTTTCTGAGTATCGAAGGAATGGTTATCTCTATAGCAATATGGGTCATGGATTAATTTGCCATTCCTATCAAGCAAACCATAATCTACTCCCCAAGTATCAATTCCGATCGCTTTAGCATCAGGGTTTTTCTTCAACGCTTCCTGAATTCCATCGATAACGTTCTTTAGCAAATAGGAAAAATCCCAATGGAGATATCCTTCGGAATCCGTATAAGTTTTATTCAAAAACCTTGTATTCTCTTCCAAAGAGAAACGCCCATTTTCATGGTCGATACACATAACTCGACCGCTTGTCGCTCCTAAATCAACTGCAATCGTTTTCATAGATACGAGAAAAGTTTAGCACAAGAAATTAAGATGATAATGTTTTGCTCATTTTGTTGAAAAATGATATTTATTTTTGCTTGAAATGTTCAAAATAAGCAAAAGCAATCAAAAACCACTCAAATTTATGAACGGTTCTAATTCTACTTTAATAAGCAGAAATATAAAGAATGAGATCGCCATTTTCTTCGTAAAGATCATATTCAACGATAACGTAACATGCATCATTATAGATTGAAGAATTAATTGTATCGCCCTCTTTTTCTTGGTTTTCCACATAAACGGTTCCTGATTCCCAACTATCTCCTAACTCAAATCCTTTAAAAACTAGATGTTCACTAACTAAAGTCTTAGCATCATCTTTGCTTGTAGATGAGCCAAGATTCAATTTGAGGCTATCAAGTTCATCAATGGCGGTTGAATAATTTACTACTGGTTCATAGCCTAATCCTTTTAAGGTGTCAGCTAATTTAGTAATTGTGCTTGCAGGAGAGTAGAAGAGAATATCGGAAGCAGTTACGGTACAAGTTGTGGTGCGTGGCTTGCTTTCTCCAGGAACATTCATGCTAGCCGTGATTGTAGCAGTTGTTCCTACTGCAACATCTTCTTTGATTGTTACTTCACCTTTTTCGTTAACGCTAATTCCACCAGTTGTATCACTAGAAGAATACGTTACTTCGTAAGGTAACATATTAACAACGAGTTCTAGATCTTTTGTTTGTCCAATACCTACGTTAACTTCATCGCTAAGGAAATAGAATTCCGCTTCACGAGCTTCACCAGCGCCTGAGTGGATATAAAGTTTTGTTTCGCCTTCATAATCATGCGATGGGTCTGATAAAGTAGATATCGTAATAGCTAATTTTCCTGTTGGATCTTCAAAAACTATGCCACTTTCATCGGAATATTTATACCAGCAAGCATTTGTAAGAAGCTCAATTGCAGCTTCAGCAAAGCTTTCGTTTTTATCAAAAATAGAAACGTTAATTCCCATCTCTTTTGAAGCTAAGAATTCTGCAGTTTGTTTGGTGTCATCTTCGGATGCATTTTCATCAAAGCCATACATCTCAGGCCATCGTTTGATGTCTTGATAATAATAGTCATAACGTTGCTTGAAATAACTTTCGCCTAAAACGCTATATTTAACTTTCTTACCGGTTTCAGGAATTGGAATATTGTCGAACGAAGGCAAATCAACGCCGGCGATTTTCAATAAATCAGTTATTGTTGATGTTACTGTAGAAGTTGGGAAATCATCTACGAATGTGCTTGTTGGTTTTTTCAAAGAAGCAACAATCATGAATCCGACAACCGTGTCCGGATCATCTTCAACAAGATTATAACTTGCTAGAGAAATTGTTTCTTCCCACGTTAAAGAAGGATCTTGAAGAATGTTATTGTTATATGTTTCGTAGTTATAATCATCTTTCAAATTATTTGTAAAAATATAGAAAGAATCGTTTTTCCTATAATAACGATAGTTTCCTCCATCAGCAATTTCGAAAGCAGGAAGATCTACGCCTGATTCTTTTTTGATTGCTGATATTATTTCGCTTGGCCATGAAGCGCATTCGAGAATCTTTGGCGTGTAATATACTTGAATATTATTTCCGCTGTAATAATAGAGCATGATAGTTATCTTCGTTCCATCATCTAAAGTCTTACTAACTACGTAAGAATCATAGCTCAAACTATTGATTCTATCCAAAACGAAGCCGTTTTCAGTGAGGATATTGTAATAATCAACGGTTAAATCCTTTGCATAATAATCAAGAATTGATATGGAATTATCATCAATTGAACTAATAACACGTTTATCGCTTAAATGGGCATAAGGAAGATCAAAGGCGACAAATTCCTTAATTGTCTCTTTTTCATCTTCTTTCCACTCGGTATCGCTAGAAACTTTTCCAGCTAAATCATTGAAACATCTAATTACATTTCCTGATGTGGTGGAATCGCCATCACTAATTTCAGTCTCATAGTAATAAATCATGTCGTAGCCATTCTCGCCGTCTTCTGAGCATTTTGTTAATTCAACAAAATCTCTATTGGATGTATCTTTTTGAACGTATTTGCCATTAAACGTTTTAATTGGAGACCAAGCAAATTTGGCTAGCTTTTTATAATATTCTTCGAGAGTAAACGATTTTGAATCGTCATAAATCTCTAAATATGAATAATCGTATATCTCGTCATGAATTTCCCTAACAGTAACTTTGTCAGAAAAATATTCAACTGGATAAGGTAATGATGATCCGCAATATTTCTTGATGAGTTCTTGCTGTTCTTCTGTCCATAAACCGAAATTTCCATCGATTTCTTCACTAGAGGATGATGAAGTTTCACTTGAAGAGGCAGGAACCTCGCTAGATTCGACCACGCTCGAACTTGGTTCTTCATTTTTACTAGAAGATTTATTCTCATCTCCACATGAAGTTAAACCTAAGCCAAAGCCAAGCAAAAGCAAGGCTGATAGGCATTTAATTTGTTTCTTTTTCATATTGATAATTCCCTTCTTTAATTCCAATGCATTATAGACTCAGACAAGAAAAAGTAAATTTTTATTTTTGAGATATGCTTTTTAAAAATCCAAAAATCGAAAAATCCCTATTAAAAGCCACTTATTTGGTCTTTGGGCAAGAAAATACTTAAAAAAGCGGGTAAAACCCGCTTAAGTTTAATGTTTGATTTTATTTAACGATGGATCCGTCTTTGATTGTTTCGTTTTCAATAACGGCGTTCGGTCCGATAATGCAGTCTTCGCCAATCACGGAATTGCCCATGATATAGGATCCAGGTTTGATGATTGTATCTTGTCCAATTGTTACGCCAGGAGCGATATATGTATTTGTTGGATCTTCGATTGTTACGCCGCTGATAAGATGTTTGTGATTGATACGTTTTTGAAGCAACTTTGCTGCTTCAGCAAGTTGGGCGCGGTCATTAACGCCTAATGTTTCAGTCCAATCTTCAACTAAGAATGTATCGGCTTTGAGTCCTTTGTTAACGAAGATTTCAATGGCATCTGTGATGTAATATTCTCCTGCGGCATTATCAGTCTTTAAGCTCTTAAGGGCTTCAAATAATTCTTTGTTATTGAAGATATAAACGCCTGCATTAACTTCTTTGACCTTAGCTGTTGTTTCGTCGGTATCTCTTTGTTCAACGATTCTAACGAAATGTCCGTTTTCTTTGATGATTCTGCCATAGCCAAATGGATTATCAATATGAAAGGTCATAACCGTTAAATCGTTATGATTTTCTTCGTGGTATTTGAACATCTTTTCTAATGTTTCAGAAGAAAGAAGTGGGGTGTCTCCACAGCAAACGATTGTTTCTCCGTCCTTCCCTTCAAGAACTGGAGCAGTCATCATTACAGCGTGTCCAGCGCCTTTTTGTTCATGTTGCCAAACAACTTCGCAATCGCCTTCAACAACTTTCTTAGCGGTTTCTCCACCGAATCCAACAACAGCAACGAGTTTGTCTAAGTTCAACGGTTTTAAAGCGTTGATGACATATTTAACTAATGGTTGGCCTAAAATCGGGAAAGAGACTTTGGAAATATCCGCTCTCTTCGATTTCATTCTGCTGCCTTTTCCAGCAGCTAAGATTATTGCGTTTCTACTCATATTTTTTCTCCTTTTAACGAATAACTTCGCAAACGCGAATTAGATAATTGTTATTTTTATCTTGAAGTTGGTGATAAGCCATTTTTGCTTTTTTAGCGTCTTTTGTCAAGGCAAAGCAGCACGATCCAGAGCCAGACATGCCAGCAAGATCGAAGCCTAGTTCTTTTAATTTTCCTATTACAACATCGATATCCGGTAACAAAGATGAAGAAGGTAATGTTAAATCGTTACCCATGTTTTCTTTCATTAATTCTTCGTTTCCGCTAGCTAATCCTTCAATGACTTTAGCTGTATCGATATTCTGTTTTTGGAATCCATCACAAATCTTATAGCAAGCAGCGGTAGAAATTCCTTTTTCCGGCTTCATTAAGATGCAATAGTATTTGTCTTTAACTTTGATTTCTTCCATTTTCTCGCCAATGCCAGTTAGTTTGGCTGGTTTATTAAGGAAGAAGAAAGGAACATCTGCGCCAATTTTAATGCCTATTTCCGCTAATTGTTCTTTTGTAGCGTGTAATCCCAATAATTCATTTACCGCTTCAATCACTACAGCAGCATTAGAAGATCCTCCGCCAAGTCCAGCAGCAAAAGGAATCTCTTTATGAATTTGAATCATGAAGTTTTCTTTGAAATGAAAAACCTTTCTCATTTCTTCAACTGCTTGATGGCAGAGATTGCTTTTCATTCCGTTTAATGCGGGATCATCTGCCGTGATATAAGTATCGTTAGCGTTTTCTAAAATACTAACTTCGATTACATCATGCAAGCTCAACGGAAGATTTACCATCTCTAAAAGGTGATATCCATCTTCTCTGTTGCCTACTAATTTCAGGGACAAATTTATCTTAGCGTAGGATTTTTTTGCGATTGAATGTCTTTTAAATAGCATAATTGCGTAACTAGAATTGTATCATTTGTAATTTCGAAAACAATCAACAATAATCAAATGTTGTCCAAAAGACGTAAATAATCATCCAAAGAAAGTTCTTCTGGCCTCTTTGTTGGAAGAATGTTTGAATGGTCGAGAACATCTTTTGCCTTCGATGAATCTTTTAAATAGCCTGTTAGGTTATTGAGGATTGTTTTTCTTCTATGCAAAAATAATGCGTTCATCAAAGAATATAGTTTCTCCGTTTTTTCAAGATTTCTTTTGTCTTCAAAGAAATCAAGCGAAAAAACTAATGAATCAATATGCGGGGCAGGAGAAAAAGAAGTTCTAGGAACAGAATATAGTTTGCTCATTTTCGCACGATATTTGATTAACAATGGCAAAGGCCCGTAATCCTTGCTCCCGATAGAAGAATTTAAACGAGTATATGCTTCTTTTTGAACCATGAATACGGCTCTATTCACATTCTTTGCGTTCAATAGCACTCTTTCAAGAATGCCTGAAGTAATGTAATAAGGGAGGTTACCAATTATCTTTGTATATTCGCTCATATCGTAACGCATGGCATTTCCTAATTTAGGATGAACATTTTCGATCGATTTAAAATCATTCTGAAGTTTCGTGACTAAACCTTCATCGATATCAATAAGATCAATTTCTTCTTTGTAAGAGGCAAGGAAATAAGAAAGAGATCCTGCGCCAGAACCGATTTCCAATACACGGTCCCCGTCTTTTACCTCTAATGAGCTTACGATGTTTTTACAAACATTACGATCGATAAGAAAATTTTGCCCAACTTCGTGTTTGGCTAATAATTTATATGATGCGACATTCTCGAAATACTCCTTCTCATCAATCATTTTGAAAGCTCCTTCAAATCTTTTTTGTTTATTCCTAATGCTTTTAATCTTGCTAGCAATGTTTTGCCATTCGTATGCCCTAAATGCAATTTATCTTCTAGCACTTTGCGTTTTTCTACGGATGATGGTTGGCCTATATAGCCAAGATTGTATAAATCCATCATCTCTAAATCACTTTCTGGTGATGGAGTAGATGGAATGAGGTGGTTAAGTGCTTCAAGGATGACTTCCTTTGAAGATTCCGCTACGCCAACCTTATGTCCTTTGATACATTTGCTTTTTGGCACGAAGGCATTCATCAATCCTGGAATTTCGTTATTGATAATATCTCTGATTCTTTTACCTGGAGTATCAGGATCTGTAAGGATTATGACATCTCTTTTCTTTGAAATTTCCCTAATGTATTCTATAGTTTCACGTGAAACTTCAGAACCATTGGTGGTTATAATATCCACATCCATAAAAGATTCGATTAAATCTTTATCCATCTTGCCTTCAACGACAATAACTGCATTATATTTTATCTTATTCATGTTCCACGTGAAACAGATTATAGAAGTTCTTTTCTATCTGTTTTTCCATTATTTTTTCATCAACGTTTTTTAACAAAGCCATCTGAGTGAAAATCTCTTTTATATAAGCTGGCTCGTTGCTTTTTCCTCTATATGGCACAGGAGGGAGATAAGGAGAATCGGTCTCGGTAAGAATTCTATCTATTGGGCAATGTATAACGCATTCCTTAGGTGTGATTGCATTCTTATAAGTTATTGGTCCATCAAAGCCGAAATACAAACCTAAGGCTAGAAATTTATCCATCATCTCTTTAGAACCAGAATAGCAATGCAAAACTGCTCCATATTGAGGAGCGTGTTCTTTTAGAATCTCATAAGTATCTTCTGACGCATCTCTTGCATGTATTGAAAGAGGAAGATGAAGTTTATTAGCAAGTTCGATTTGCTTTATAAACCATATTTTCTGAAATTCGTGTTCTTTTTTTTCTTTGTACCAATGATAATCTAAGCCAATTTCACCAATAGCAATGACCTTCTTATGTTTTGAAAGCTTCTCAATTTCTAGAATCGATTCTTCAGAAACTCCTTCAAGATTTTCAGGGTGAATTCCTACAGCTGCATAGACATTAGGAGATTCATTGGCTATATCTATGGCTAATTTTGAAGAGGGGATATCCCATCCAATTACTAGAAAGGTATTTACTCCAACAGAAACAGCTCTTTCGATAAGTTCTTTCCTTTGCTCATAAATATGTTCATCATTTAAATGGCAATGTGAATCTAGCATATTATTTCCCCACGCAAAACCTAGAGAAGATTTCATCTGTTAAATCAGTCGTAACGCCTTCACCAAGTAATTCTCTAGCGAGGTTATATGCACCTTGTAAAGAAGAAGAGACAAAATCAATTGGTGCGTCTTCAACAGAATCTTTCTTAGCTAGAAGAAGAAGTTCATCGATTCTCTTAAGCAAGCCCAATTGACGCGCGCTGTTAAGTGATGGCCTTTTGAAAGAATCTTCGCCACTGATTCCAAGCGATTCATACATCTTGTCTAACAAAGGTTGAATTTGCTTGTTTTGAGCAGAAATATATAGCAAATCCCCATTCTTTTCTGAAATTAAGTCCATTTTGTTATATGCAGTGATGAATATTTGATTAGTTATAAAAGAAGAAATCTTCTTATCGTTTTCAGAAAATCCTTTGCTTGAGTCAATAAGCAAAATAACCATATCCGCTTTAGCGATTGTCTTTTCGCTTTTTTGGATGCCTTGAGATTCAATTAAATCATCGGATTCTCTAATGCCAGCCGTATCTAATAGATGGAAAGTAACGCCTTTAAGGTTTATTTCTCCTTCAACGACATCTCTTGTTGTTCCAGGGATTGGTGAAACAATTGCCTTATCTTCATCAAGTAAGGCATTAAGCAAAGAAGATTTCCCAACGTTTGGCTCACCAACAATGGCAACATTAATTCCATCCTTGATGATTTTTCCTTCTTCGCCTGATTTGATTAAATTTTGCAAAAACACCCGTATTTCATCGATGGATTTTGAAATCGTCTCTTTATTTGCTTCTTCGATATCCGTGTATTCTGGGTAATCGATATTTACTTCGATCAAGGATAGAAGATCGGCGATTTTCTTTTTTAAAGGGTCAACAAGTTTAGAAGTTTTACCTTCTAAGGACATCAAAGAAACGTTCTTCGCTTCTTTAGAACGAGCATTAATCATGTCATTAACCGATTCCGCTTCGATAAGATCCATTTTCCCATTAAAGAAAGCTCTAGAAGTAAATTCTCCACGATCCGCATATCTTGCCCCGCGTTTTATATAGGCCTCGATAATTTGATTAACGATAACCATTGAGCCATGGCAGGTGATTTCAATAACATCTTCCCCTGTCATAGTATGTGGGCCTTTATAAGCATAAACACAAACTTGATCGATATCTTCGTTATTATCTTTGATCGTACCAAAATAGATTTCTTTTTTTGTCGTAGAAGAAACCTTCTTAGAGAATATTTGATCAGTAATTTCAAAAACGCCTTCGCCAGATAATCTAATGATAGCTAAGGCTGATTTTAATGGAGGAGTTGCTAAGGCAATTATTACGTTATTATTCATAGAAAATTATTAATATAGATACACGCATCAAGCGGATTTGCGTTTTTTAAGAAGTTTTTGCTTTCTTTCGTCGTATTCTTCGTCTTTGATTGAACCTCTTAATTTCATTTCATCAAGAAAGTCAATTTCTTTGTTGTATTCTTCTTCTGTAAGCATGTTTTTATCTTTTGCTTTGTAGAAGGAGCCGTCATATTCGTTTTCAATACGTGTTTTCCAAACTAAATAAAGGATTCCGGTTATTAGCCCAGAGAAGAATAAAGCTAATATTCCAATTGAGATATATTTCATATCACGTACTGTTGCAATAATAACAAGGATGCTAACGATGAAACACAATGCAACATAAAGTCCGATTAAAACTTCTAAAATTACTAAATATTGAGGGTCGCAATGGTTAGGCAATTGAATCATTCCGCCGATTAATGTACCACAAACAAAAACTAAACTAAGCCCAGCAAAAACGAGAATGGCATTTTTCATCAATAGGACCTCCGCATAATAAAATTATACAAATAATATTTATAAAATAAATAAAAAGCAGGTCAGAGACCCACTTAATATTTAAATCGTCTTAATCAACGTATTTGATGACAACGGCTCTATCCTTGCCTTCGCCAGTTGATTCAGTTTTAATATGTTCCCAATTATTAAGAGTGTTATGGACAACTCTTCGCTCATCAGGAGTCATTGGTGATAATTGAACATCAATCTTGGACCTAAGAACGTCTTTGGCATTCTTTTTAGCAATATAGGCGATATGAGAATATTTATCTTCTTTGTATCCACCGACATCAAGAAGGATTCTGTATCTTCTTCTGAATTTATTAGAAACAGCAAGGCGATCTAATTCATTCAAAGCTTGAAGAGTTCTTCCTCCCTTACCGATTAAGACAGGATTTCTTTCTGAATCAATCGTGATATGGATGATATCATCTTGAACTTTAGCTGAAGTGGTAACTTCGATTCCCATTCCACCAATTGCTTGCTTAAGATATTCTTGAGCATAGACGGCTGCATCATCGATTGTAGAAACTTCGATTGTTGCAGATTTGTGGAATAAGCCTTTCTTTTCTTCCGTGACATTGTAAATGATTTTATCGGCTTCAATTCCAAGGTCAGCGGCAGCGGCTGCAAGAGCCTCTTCGACAGTTTTAGCTGTGTATTGTTTCATATATCATTACCTCTTATTATTAGCTTTTTTGAGCATATGTTTCTTGATTATTAGTTGAGTAATTAAGGATTGAACCATGCTCATAATAGCACCAATTGCCCAATAAACACCCATAGCTGCAGGGAGAGCGAAGCCCATAAAGATTGTAACGGCAAGCATTACATAACTCATCATCTTCATTCTACGAGCATTCTCATCTTGTGCTGGATTTGCAGTAAGTTTTTGCTGATCCTTCAATTGAGCTTTTGTTATCCATTGAGGAAGCTTAACAGCAAGGAACTGTAAGGCAGACATAAGGATAAATAGAACAAGAGCAGTCCACCATCCGGTTGAGTTAGCGTACCAAGTTCCAGAGAAGTTCGTTAATACTGAGGAGATGGTATCGGATAAACGCAAATTGAGGATTTGTCCGGTAGAAAGAGCGGCATTGCTTTGTAAGGCTCCCCAAACAGAAATGAAGACAGGGAACTGAACAATAAGAACAATGAAAGTCGAAGCCATTGAAACCTTATTACGTTTGTATAAGGCCATTTGCTCTTGCTGCAATCTTTGTTTTTGTTGCTGATTTTGGTTTGAATTTGGGTATTTGGCTTGAAGCTTAGCAAGTTGTGGCTGTAAAGCTTGCATCTTTTGCTGGTCAAGAGTCCCTTTGAATGTTAAGGCCATAACGACCAATCTAACAACAATCGTTGTAATAACGAGAGCTAAGATTTGTCCCATACCAGATAAGGCTGGATCAACAGCGAATGAGATTGCATCAACTAAAGCTGATACTGGATAGACAATCAGGCCTTCAAATAATCCTTTGCCCCAGGCTGCACCCCAGTCAGTCGTATGAATTGGAACAGACCAGTTAGCGGAAGAACCATATGAGCCAAATCCTTCGGCTCGTGTTCTTGTCGTTAAGCAAGTACGGACTGAGGAATATTTTGAGGTGATAGCACTCTTATAAAGAGTAACAAAGTCAGAATTTGGAACAAGAGCTGAACCATCATAACCTTCAGCATCGAAATCGTTTTTAATGCTTTCATTCATTTCGGTCCAGTTCTTATAAAGTTCATGGCCACCGTTTTCTTTTTCACCATCAAATTTCCAATAACCGTAATTTCTTAAAATTGATGTGGAATTTACGGTAACGCCTTCTTCATTTCCTTTGCAATCAGAAGAACTGAAAGGATTTATTTGAGTGGCGGTAACGGTTTTCTTTAATTCGTTTGCTTCAGTTTCTATTTCAGAAGCACTAGGTAATTGATCCTTGTTTCTTTCCTTTAGAAGGTCTTCGGCATAAAGTTTGATGCTGTTATCTAATACATATTGGTCGGCTTTCTTCCAATAGGCATAGGTTGGCTTTTTAATAAGATTAGTTGTAGCAGTGCTAAGAATTGTGTTTGTTAAATAATCGGCTTTCTTAGCAGTAAATAATCCTTCGGAATTCGTAGGAATGTATGCCCAAAGAGAGTCGTTTCCTTCGTAGACTCGCCAACTAAGTGGATAATCCGCGTTTTCATTATCGACGGTGTATTCTTCAGGAATTTCGTCTTTCGAACAATAAACAGTAACTCCTTGTTCATAGGTGTAAGCAATATGTGCTTGATCAACCTCTGAACAGAAATTAGCAGTACATCCAGAAAGCAAAGCCGCGCCAAAAACGGCTACGATTCCCCCAAAGATTTTTGCTTTTGTAGATTTTTTCAAGGTTATTCTCCAATTTTCGCTAAGCTTTCGAACAGCTCAGATTTTTCGGAAAGGAATTCTTCTGGGTTATAGTTCACACGAACAATAATTATTAGATCGAAAGGTTTACTTAGATCATAATCCGCGGCAATCATCGCCCTTATTTGGCGACGAATCTTGTTTCTGACAACTGCGTGTCCATTCTTTTTAGAAACGCTGATGCCAATTCGCGAATACCCGTATTCATTCTTCCTGAAATGGATGACGTAATGTTTTGATTTTACAACTGGTGTCTTGGCGATGATCTCAGAAAATTCTGGACGTTTTAAGACGCGATTTATTCTTTTCATCACTCGTTATAAAACACAAAAATCCCTTATGCAGGGATTAGTCAGCGATTTTAGCTCTGCCTTTAGCTCTACGACGAGCAAGAACGTTACGTCCTGTTGCGGTTTTCATTCTAGCGCGGAAACCGGCTTTGTGAGCATGCTTGATTTTTGATGGTTGATATGTTTTTACTTCCATGTTTATTTCCTCCGAGGTTCACTTGCGTGCTATGTGATTATAAATATTTATAATGCTTTTCACAACAAAAAACCGTTTAAAACGAGAAAATGTGGGGAATTCTAGAATAGTTCAGCCTTCACTAAGATGTTTGTTTAGTTCAAATTTTAAATTTAATAATTTAGCTAAATTGTTATTAAAGAAAGAGGTGATATTGAAAAATATAGATAATATTAATTAGTCAATCAAAAGATATTAAATAATGCATTATTTTAAAAATAAAACATTGATTTAGTATGAAAATATTGGGATTATACTAGCGAAAAATTGTTTTTTGGATTTTGAAAATGATTATTTAATTCAAGCTAATTCTGCACGATACACGAAAGGAAAATAGATTGAACCAGCTTGAAATAAGCCACCAATTTACGCTTAAAATTAATCTTTGAGGCCGTTTTTAGCAAAGAAAATTGACTTTTCGGATTTTTATAATTCTTTTTTTATTCAATGATATGTATCAAAAACTCAAAAAAAACAGTATTTAATATAGTCAACAAAAAATAATTATTGATCTTATTAAAACCTTTATTGAAGGATATTGAAAAATCACATATTTCCATATTGGTTGCCGGTTTATATCGCTAAATTGAGTCAGTCCATTTTTGCATCGTAAGTCAATCAAATTTTTGAATTTTGACTATAGAACATGGAGATTGTTCCGATCGTCTCTAATTATTGTGGATAATTGTAAAGATTTCATGTTTTCAACAATTTAAAATCCGGTGTGAAAAGTTATTCACATAGGTGTTAATTGTTCATTGTGGAAATTGTTGATAAACAATAAAAATATTAGTGATTATCTTACTTTTGAATCTATTTTGACATGTTGATTAGGAAGATATTTTGGAAATTTTCCACATAGATAGAATCGAAAGAAAGTTTTCCACATTTTATCCACATTTTAAAATTGTGGAAAATTATGAATATTCAGTCAAAATCAACGCTTTTTGAATATTCAATTGTGGATAAAATAATTTAATGCTCAAAACGATAGTTTTTTATTCACAAAAAGACTAAAATATCACTCGGTAAAAATTTATGAACAACAGCATCTCCGAAATAACGCAAATGTGGGATAGAATCCTCCTAAGAATCAAAGAAGAATTAAATAATAATCAAGTCTTTGACGCATATTTAGCTGATTCTTATATCGATTCGATTCAGGGAAATACCATGATTGTCGTGGTTAACTCCCCAGTCGCCGTTATTTTTTGTAACGATCTATATAAAGAATTAATAAACAAAGTTGTTTCTGAAGCAACAGAATCGAATTTCAAACTGGAATTTACGACAGCTGATAAGGTTAAGGAGAAAGATGCGGTTATTAAATCTGAAGAACCAGCTTATTTTGCCAGCTCTGTGTTAAACCCTAACTACACTTTCAAAAATTTTATTGTTGGAAATTCTAACCGTGAAGCATATCAAGCTGCCCTCCTTGCTTCTCAAGATCCTGGCAGGCTTTACAATCCTATTCTTATATACGGTGATTCAGGATTAGGAAAAACGCATTTGCTTCACGCTATAGGAAATGCCGCAAAAGAAAAATTTCCTAAAATGAAAATTCTTTACGTTCATGCGCAAGAATTCCTTGATGAGTACATCAAATATGTAAAGGGTGACAGAGAAGGAGTATCCATCGTTGATTGGTTCAAATCTTCAGTAGATATGCTCTTAGTCGATGATGTTCAGTTCTTATCGAATAAAAAGAGCACCGAAGAAACCTTCTTTAGCATCTATAACAATTTATATTCAGCCCACAAGCAAATCGTTCTTACATCCGATCAGCACCCATCGAAATTGAATGGGTTGGATGCAAGACTTCAAACGAGATTCACTCAAGGCTTGCCCCTTTCAATCAATCAGCCAGAATTAGAAACATGCGTAAACATCCTTAAAATGAGGATTTTAGCGAACGGATTGAATCTAGAGGATTTCGATCAAGATGCCTTATCATTCTTGGCTTCTAATTTCGGAAAGAACGTTCGCGAATTAGAAGGCGCTTTCGATCGTTTGCTATTTTGTATAATAAACATCGAGCCAACTAAGCATGTCACATTAAAAACCGTGATGAATTCCGTTTCTGGGTTGATAAACGTCAAAGATTCAGAAGAGAAGCTCTCTGAGCAAAAAATCATCAATACGGTCGCTGATTACTACAACTTAGCTCCATATCAATTAACTGGAAATATTCGAACATCACAAATAGCAATGGCTAGACACATCTCCATGTATCTTATAAGGACATTGTTAGATACTCCATTCATAAAAATAGGTAAGGCGTTTGGCGGAAAAGATCACGCGACTGTAATGAACGGTGTAAACAAAGTGGAAAAACAGTTGAAAACTGATGAAACACTTAGGAAGGTAATAGAAGAGTTAAAGAAAAGACTAAATTGCTAATTATCATCGAATAAAAAGTGATAACAAAAATATTCAATGGTACAATTAATAAACGAAGAAAAAGTGGAGTTTTCCACAATTTCCACAACCATATATTATTAATACTATTAAAATAAAACCAAGAAACAAAAAAGGAGCAAACCATATGCGCTTAACGATTAATAAAAGAGAATTCCTAAAAGGATTGCTAATTGCTTCAAGAGCTATAGCTTCAAAAAGTACTCTTCCTACATTGCTTAACTTCAAATTAGAAATGGGCGAGAACGGATTGGAGATAACAGCCAGTAATGAAGACATCACAATCTGGACCTTAGTCCCAACGATAAAAGATGATAAGGAGATAGTTCGCAATTTCTCTTATGGCACAACGTTAATCAACGCCCATTCCCTTACTGAAATCGTAAAAAAGATGCAAGGAGAAGAAATCTCCATTGAAATCATCGATGACAGAACAGCAAACATAGATGATGGATTCACCAAATATCGTTTGAATTGTCTCCTTGCTGATGAATATCCAGATATCGATTTGGAACAAACTGAAGATAAGTTTGAAATTTCTTGTAAGGATTTAACCAAACTTGTTGATTCAACAGCCTTTGCTGCTTCAGATCAAAATAACAGGCCGATCTTAACAGTCATCAATCTTTGCGGAAGAAACGGTAAATTAACTGCAACCGCAACAGACTCAGCAAGATTATCTAGAAACTCAGTTGAAATCGGCGAAGATATTAATTTTTCCGCAAATATCGCGGCTAAGACGTTGATTGAAGTTACACGCTTATTCGAAAATTCACCAACTGTCTCCATTTGCGTTAATAACTCTAGAGCAATCTTCAGCTTCGGATACACAATCATTAAGAGTCGTTTGATTCCAGGAGACTACCCAGTTTCTAATGGAGTCTTCCCAAGCAACTTCAATTATCATCTAAGCATCAGCTCAAATGATTTGCTTAATGCCATCGACCGCGTCTCTGTGCTTGCGACAGATCGTGCAGCAATCGTTAAACTCTCAATGTCTCAAAACGGCATCGAAGTGAGTTCATCTAGCGAGCAAGTTGGTTCTGGCGCCGAAAGCATTCCGAATTTCCAATATCAAGGCGAAAGATTAGAAATCTCATTCAACGCTCTCTTCGTCACTCAAGCGGTCAAAGCTCTTTGCTCTGACGATGTTGAATTCAAATTCTGCGGAGAAATGAAGCCGTTTGTTGTCATCAACCCTAATGATGATCAAATGATCGAACTCATCACCCCAATGAGAACGAGATAGTCCTAAAATATTCAAAACACGACCCAATCATCCGGGTTGTGTTTTTCTTTTTGCCTTAAAACGCTTTAAAAGGGTGTTTAAACGCATTTTGGGGTCTAGATTGTATAAATTACCGAAAAATTGTTTTCGTTAAAATTTGATATGTTTTTTCGTTCGAATTCCTTTGTTTTTGTTACTACTATGTAGTAAACTATTAACAGGGTAGAATTATGTCGAAAGAAACTAAAACCATCTCAATTTACACCGAGTACATCACCTTAGGCCAACTTCTAAAATTAGCTGATGTTATTTTTGAAGGAGGAGAAGCGAAAGCCTATCTTGCTTCAAACACCGTTTACGTCAATAAGGAAGAAGATGAACGCAGAGGGAGAAAAATTCGTCCAGGGGATGTAGTAGAACTTCCGAATTTGATTATCAAAGTTGAACAACAATGATAATTACCCATTTAGAGCTGATAAATTTTCGCTCTTATTCTTCTCTGACACTTGATTTTTCGCCTAAGAACAACGTTATTTTAGGCCTTAATGGCAGCGGGAAAACGAATATCGTCGAAGCTATTTATCTCTTATCTTTATGCAAAAGTTGGAGAAATAATGACATCAGGACGTTAATTCGCTCTGGAGAAGATTCTGCTTTTATACGCGCATACGTTTGCGAAGGCGCGATAAGGAAGACGATCGAAATATTTATCTCTCAGAAAGAAAAGAAGATAACGATTGATGGCAAACCGGCTAGACGTCTTAGTGAATTGTCGAAGCTAGTTAACGTCATCGTCTTCGCTCCTGAAGATGTAAATATCTTCAAGAGCCCCCCATCCGCAAGACGCCGTTTCTTAGATATCGCGATTTCTAAGAAGTATCCAGAATATTTATCTCTCGTGGGTGAATATTCGAAAATTCTTCAAGAAAGGAATGCGATTCTTAAGAAAGAAAACGTCGACTCCACCTATCTTGAAGTGATAACCAATCAATTGATAGCCGTTTCCGAGCCAATAATTCGCTATAGAAAGAAATATGTGGCTGAATTGAATGGAATCCTTACCGAGGTAGCAAACGCTCTGTATGACAGTCAAAGAGAGTTGCATATCGACTATCATCAATTTCTCGAATTAGAGAATTTCCAAACAAACGCAAAAAAACTATACGAGAACAATTATTCGAACGATCTTTTTCGGAAAACTACTTCCAAAGGAGCTCATCGCGAAGATTTCTCCTTATTCCTAGACAGGAAAGATATCTCGTTATATGGGTCACAAGGAGAAAACAGGCTTGTTGCTATTGCCTTAAAAATAGCGCCGTTCTTCTTAATCGAGGATACGAACAAGAAACCGATCACAATTCTCGATGACGTTTATAGCGAACTAGATGAGAAAAGGTCGGAAAAATTAAATTGCTTATTAAACAAACTTGGCCAGGTGTTCATTACTTCGGCTGAGTGTTCAATAGAGGGGGATGCCATAATAGACGTCTCTAAGAATAATGCCACAAGGAGGAAATGACATGGCAGAAGAAAAAAAGAATGAACAAGAAATTCTAGCCGCTGCTCAAGATAGTGGAGCTAGTGCTGAGTCTTTGCAAGAAGAAGACAAGTTCCAGTATAAAATGGAAGAAGTCACCGACGAAAAGAAAATCGAAAAAGCCGATGCGAAATACACGGCCGAAAACATCCAAGTTCTTGAAGGCTTAGAAGCCGTTAGAAAACGTCCTGGTATGTATATCGCCACAACAGCTAGTGCAGGTCTTCACCACCTTGTTTGGGAAATCGTCGATAATTCCATCGATGAAGCTTTAGCTGGCTATTGTGATCATATTGAGGTCACAATCGAAAAAGATAACTCAATCACTGTTTCAGATAATGGTCGTGGTATCCCTGTTGATATCGTTTCTAAATCAGGCTTATCAGGTGTTGAAACTGCTTATACAATTCTTCACGCTGGTGGTAAGTTCGGCGAAGGCGGCGGATATAAAGTCTCAGGCGGTCTTCACGGTGTTGGCGCTTCAGTCGTTAACGCTCTTTCAACTTTATGCGAAGTCACAGTTCATAAAGATGGCGGAGTCTATTATGTTAAATTCGAAAACGGCGGCCATATCGTTGAGCATTTAAAGAAAGTTGGCACTTGTTCTCCTGAAGAACACGGAACAAAGGTTCACTTCTTACCGGATCCAGATATCTTCACCGAAACCACTGTTTATAATTACGAAACAATCAAGAACCATTTACGTCAAATGGCTTTCTTAAATGGTGGCGTGAAAATCACATTAACCGATTTACGTGGCGATACGCCAGTAAGTGAAGTTTTCCTCTATGATGGTGGTATCCGTGAATACGTTTCCTTCATCAACGCCGGCAAAACCGCAATCAATGAAGAAGTCTTATACGCTCAAGGCGCAGAAGAAGTCACCTTGCTTGATGGAACAAAAGAAAGAATCTACGCTGAAGTCGCTTTCCAATGGACTGACTATTATAATAGCGATGGCGTCTACTCTTTCTGCAACAACATCTCCACAAAAGAAGGCGGAACTCACGTTGAGGGCTTTAACCTCGCTTTAAATAGAATCATCAACGATTACGCTCGTAAGAATAAATTCTTAGACGAGAAATCTTCGAATTTCACCACGGATGACTGCCGTGAAGGCCTTACTTGCGTCATCTCCGTCAAACACCCTAATCCACAATATGAAGGTCAGACAAAAACAAAACTCGGTAACTCCGAAGTGAGAAAGATTGTTTCAACCGTCGTTGGCAATTACTTATCTGAATATTTACTCGAACATCCAGCTCAAGGAAAAGCTATCGTTGAAAAAGTCAAATTAGCCGCCTCCGGACGTATGGCTGCTCAAAAAGCTCGCGAATCAACACGTAAGAGTGCTCTTGGCATAACAACATTACCGGGTAAATTAGCTGATTGCTCTTCAAAAGACCCAAGCGAATGCGAACTCTATATCGTTGAGGGTAACTCAGCAGGCGGTTCAGCAAAAACCGGACGTGATAGACGCACCCAAGCCATTCTTCCTTTAAGAGGCAAAATCCTTAATGTTGAAAAAGCAAACGAAGAACGTATTTTCCGTAATGCTGAAATTGGTAACATGATTACCGCTATTGGCGCTGGAATTCGTGAAAACTTTGATGTTAGCAAAATCAGATATCACAAAATCGTCATTATGACCGATGCTGATGTCGACGGCGACCACATCAGAATCCTTTTACTCACATTCTTCTATCGTTTCATGAAACCACTTATCGATGGAGGATATGTTTATATCGCTCAACCTCCACTCTATAAGATTGATTACAAAGGACAAGCTTATTATGCATATAACGATGCTCAGCTTGAAGATCTCAAGAAAGCATTGCAATTAAAACAAGGTTATCCATTCCAACGTTATAAAGGACTTGGCGAAATGGATGCCCAACAACTTTGGGAAACCACGATGGATCCAGCGGCAAGAAAGATGATTCGTATCACAATTGATGATGCAACCTTAGCTGATAAAGCCTTCACCGACTTGATGGGAGATGAAGTCTTGCCACGTAAGGAATTCATTTCTAAGAACGCTAAGTTCGTTCAAAATCTCGATATCTAATGAAAGGAGAAACTTATGGCAGAAGAAATTAAAGATGAAAATATCGTTCCAGAAGAGAATGAATCTTCAAATGATGAAGGGGCAATGGCTGGCATAGTTCCTGGATTAATCGATAGAGAGATTACCGAAGAAGTTCAAACGGCCTTCCTTAATTACTCGATGTCTGTCATCGAGAGCCGTGCTATTCCTGATGTTCGCGACGGCTTAAAACCAGTTCAAAGACGTATCATTTTCGGTATGAACGAATCTGGTATGCAACCTGGCAAACCATATAAGAAATCAGCTCGTATCGTTGGTGACGTAATGGGTAAATATCACCCACACGGCGACTCAGCGCTTTACGGAACGCTCGTTCGTTTAGCCCAACCATTCGCTATGAGATATTGCTTAGTTGATGGTCACGGAAACTTCGGTGACGTCGATGGCGATGAAGCAGCTGCTATGCGTTATACGGAAGCACGTATGACAAAATTAGCCGTTGAAATGGTTCGTGACCTAGATAAGAACGTCGTTGATTTCGTCGATAACTATGATGGTACAGAAAGAGAACCTTCCGTTTTACCATCTCGTTTCCCTAACTTACTTGTAAACGGATCTGAAGGTATTGCCGTTGGTATGGCAACAAATATGCCAACGCACAATCTTACCGAAGCGATAAACGCCACAATCGCCGTTGCTAGAAACCCAGAGATCACTCCATTAGAATTAATGCAAAATTATATCTATGGCCCTGATTTCCCTACTGGTGGTGTCATTTTAGGAAGACAAGGAATCCTTGATTATTTCACCAATGGTACTGGCTCTATTGCTATTCGTTCAAAATATCACATTGAAGAAGCGGCAAATGGCAAAGCTTCCATCATCGTAACTGAAATTCCTTATCAAGTTAACAAGGCTGCAATGATCGAAAACATGGCTGGATTAGTTCGCGATAAGGTCATCGATGGAATAACGGATATTCGTGATGAATCTTCAAAAGAAGGCATACGTGTAGTCATTGAAGTACGCCGCGACACAATTCCAGAAGTTATTGCCAATAACCTTCTTAAACATACTCAACTTCAAATTTCTTATGGTGTTATCAACCTTTGCTTAGTCAATGGCGAGCCTAAAGTCTTAGGTCTTGTTCCAATGATTCAATGCTACATTGACCACCAAATGGATGTCTTAACACGTCGTACGAAATATTTGCTTAAGAGAGATACTGATCGTGATCATATCGTCGTCGGCTTAATTCTTGCCCACGATAATATCGATGAAGTCATTCATATCATCCGTGGCTCAAAAACCGATGATGAATCAGCAGCAAAATTAAATGAAGCATTCGGCTTAAGCAAGCCTCAAACAGATGCCATTTTAGCTATGACCTTACGTCGTTTAGAAGGATTAGAACAAGAAAAACTTCAAAACGAACATATAGAATTAACAAAGAATATTGAGCATTACAACTGGTTACTCTCTGATACGAAGAATATCCTTGATATGATGATCACCGAATTAGAAGAAATCAGAAACAAATTCGGCGATGATCGTATGACAGAAATCTCTAACCAAGCTGCCGATATCGATAACGAAGACCTCTTACCACAAGAGAATATCTTGGTCGTCTTAACAAAGAAGGGCTACGTCAAGAGAATGTCTGATGATACATTCCGTACGCAAAATAGAGGTGGAAGAGGCGTTAAAGGCATTACAACAACTTCTGGCGACCTCGTCCAACTCATGCTTCATACAAAGACCCATACAGACATCATGTTCTTCTCTAGTCTTGGATTTGTCTATCGTTTACGTGGATACATGATTCCAGATGGTGAAAGAAACTCCAAAGGAATCCCGGCCGTAAACCTTCTAAATCTTGCTCAAGACGAAAAGATTGTCGCTATTGTTCCTTGCGATGAATATGGTGAGGATGATTACTTATTCTTCGCAACCGTAAATGGCGTTGTTAAGAGAACTGCTTTAGGCGAATTTGCTTCAATCCATTCAAACGGTAAGAGAGCTATCACCTTAAAAGATGGCGATGAATTACTTAACGTCAAGAAGACCCATGGTCATGATTTAATCTCCCTTGCTTCAAGTAATGGAAAAGTCTGCTCATTCTACGAAGATGAAGTTCGTGCGATGGGAAGGACTGCAGCTGGTGTCACCGGCATGAATCTCAAAGATGGCTCACACTTAGTTGATATCACCGGTTCAATGGATGGAAACATTGCTCTTGCCTTGACTTCTAACGGTTTCGGAAAATTATCATATTTCGCTGATACCGATATTCAAAACGAAGATGGCACAACAACGCATTATGATGGATATCGTTTAACATCTAGAGGCGCTAAAGGTGTCTTCTCAATCAAAGACAATGGCAAGAACGGTTCATTAACTGCTTTACGTGCTGTTAACGGTGATGAAGACTTAATCGTCATCACAAACAAAGGCATTGTTATCCGTACTCCACTTTCACAAGTTCATATTGCCGGAAGAAATACCGTTGGTGTCAAAGTCATCTCTTTAGATGCAGGAAACAAAGTTGCTTCATTAACGATTGTTCCTCATGAGGATGAAACAGTTGAAGAAGAAACTATTGTTGAAGATGATGAAATCAATCCAGCATTAGTTGGTGAAATGGAAGAAACAAACAACCCAACGCCAAATGATGTCGCAGAAGGAGACAACGCCAATAATCCAACACCAAACGACGTTGAATAGTAATGAGGGTACTTATCCATTTTGATCCTGGCAGAAAGAAAGACAATTTCGCTGGAACGCGTTTAAGAAAAAGTCTTAAAAACGCTTTGGAATTAAACAATGTTCAATGGGTAGATTCCGTTTATGCATTTCCCGATGTCGCTCATCTTATCTCACCATTAGATGACGATATCGCGAAATACGCTAAAAACGAGGGCATACCTGTAGTTGTTTCTGCCTTATATTCAGAAGAAGATCCAGCGGCTAACTTCCTTATGCTTGGTCTTCAAAATCATCCATTGCTTACTCCAAAAGCAAGAAGACTTATAGATTTTGCTGACTTAGTGTTGGTTCCTTCAGCCAAAGCGAAAGAAATAATAGAAGAAGAATTTCCGTTCAAACGCATCGAGATCGTAACGCCAGGGGTTAATCCTTTGCGTTTCGATTTCGCTGATGCGTCATCGGATTTATCCTTCGTCCGTTATCAACGTTTCGCAAAAGAAGAGAAATATTATCTTACGATTGGCAATTATGCTGATTTCGAAACAATCAAGACGTTGATAACAATTGCAAGATTCGTCCCTCAATCCCGGTTCTTCTTTCTTGGCGGAGGAGTTGGCTCAAAAGCTTCTCCGTTAAAAACAATAAATAAAAAAACACCTGCAAATCTTAGCTTTTTGCCAATTATTGATGAAGATTTATACTGCTCAGCACTTAAAAACGCTTCTGGATATCTCTTGTTTGACTCAATAATCGAAAATTCCATGGCTGTTTTAGAGGCTTTTGCATCAAAAACACCTGTGTTTCATATAGGAAATTTGAATAATTCAGATTCTGCAAAAAGTTATCCGGACATCGTTAAAAATTTCAATTCGGCAGAAGAAACAATCAATTTTCTCACTTCGTTTGATAAAAACACTTACGAAGAGACTATAATGAAGGAGTACGAGATTGCCGAAAGGAATAATTTATCAATTCTTGGTAAAAAGCTAATCGATTTATACAAATCGTTGATTCTTAAGGAGGATTACAAATGATTGACGCAAAATTAATTGAAGCAAGACCTGAATACGTAAAAGAGGCCTTAGCTAAAAAACTTTGGGATTTCGATCCTGAACCATTACTTGCTCTTTTTCAAAAGAGAAGAGAATTAACAAAAACAGTTGAAGAAAATAAAGCCCAACAAAACCGCCTTTCTAAATCTGTTCCGCAGGTCAAGAAAGAAGGAGGAAACGTTCAAGAGATCTTTGCTCAAGTAAAAGAACTTGCTGCTAAAAACAAAGATGCAGAAGAAGAACTCAAGAAAGTTGAGGCTGAAATCAAGAGCCAAATTGAAGTTCTTCCAAATTTACCAGATGATGATTTAGTCGCTGGCGGAAAGGAAAACAACCATCCAATCTATTCTTATGGCAAGAAACCTACATTTGACGGATTCACGCCAAAAGACCATGTTGAATTAGCCGAATCCCTTGGCTTAATCGATTATAAGAGAGCTGCTAAGATTTCTGGAACAGGAACATGGGTTTACACAGGCCTTGGCGCTCAATTGGAATGGGCATTGTTGAATTATTTCATCACAACACATATCGCAGATGGATATACAATGATTCTTCCTCCGCATTTGCTCAATGAACAATCTGGATATACAGCTGGCCAATTCCCTAAATTCAAAAACGAAGTATTCTGGCTTGATGGTGCTGAACCGGCTAAATTCATCCTTCCAACAGCTGAAACAGCTTTAGTTAACCTTCATAGAGATGAAGTTCTTTCTGAAGAAGATCTTCCTAAGAAATATTTCGCCTATACTCCATGCTACCGTCGCGAAGCTGGCTCTTATAGAACCGAAGAAAGAGGCATGATCCGTGGATATCAATTCGATAAAGTCGAAATGGTTCAATACACCACTGACGATGGCTCTGATGCAGCATTTGATGAATTAGTGAAGAAAGCACAACACCTCTTAGAAGGATTAGGCCTTTGCTATCAATTAGATAAATTGGCCGCAGGCGATTGCTCGCATTCTATGGCTAGAACCTATGATATCGAAGTTTGGATTCCTTCTATGGGCATCTTCAAAGAAGTATCTTCAGTTTCTAACGCAAGAGATTATCAAGCACGTCGTGGAATGATTCGTTACAAAGACAAAGATGGTAAGATGCATTTCTGCCACACCTTAAATGGCTCTGGTCTTGCTACATCTCGTGTCTATCCAGCCTTACTTGAACAAAATCAACAAGCTGATGGATCAGTTATCATCCCAGAGGTCTTACGTCCATTTATGGGCGGCATCTCAGTCTTGAAACCTGTTAAGAAATAAACATTAACGGAAAAATAAAAACTCTCAACTATAACGGCTGAGAGCTTTTTCATACCTTTTGATCGATTAATCAAGATGATCCGGTGCATCGTAATCTGATGGGCTTGGACGTGATTGATCAGTGGTGGCATCCGCTTCAGTGAATTTAACTTCTTGAATCGTTGGTCCGTTATCTTTGCTTTTATAAGCCGTAGCTCCATAAACAATAGCAAGGATACCAGTTACTAATGAAGCGCAAATGAGAGTGATAATTCCAAGTGTAATCCATGTGTATTTGCTATATTCTTTCTTCTTTGAAGCAAGAATGGCCAAAGTAAGGTTAAGTCCGAATGCGATTAGCATCTGTATTCCTTCGATTTTCATCCAAGTAATTACTAATGTAATAGAATCTCTTACCATTTGCTCAGTGTATTGGTTGGCTGGTGAAACCCCTTCGTTCATCGAGTTCATCATTTGCTTTATGAATTCTGGATCGCTCAACAAAACAGTGTATCCTATAGCGCCAGCAAATAAGCCGATTGCAGCAAGAGCAGAAAGTACTGTGAAGATGATACTTGTAATTTTGATAGCTTTTTTCATTTTTCTTTTCTCCTTTCGATAAGAATATCATTCTTTATATGTAAAATGAATATTGTTATTTTCATATGAAATATTTGCCACCGCACCGTTTTTAATTGGCAAAGCCGGAGAATAGTGGCCTAAATCAATATCAAACAATATCGGAACGTTTAAATCCGATAAAACTCCTGTTACCGCGTCAAAACGGTTTAGACCGAATTGTTCTTGGTCCCAACATAATGGACGACCAATAAGGAACGCTTTCGCGGTTTTAAACCAACCTGCTTGTTTTAGTTGGAATAATGCGCGTCTAATTGAAAGAGGTGAAAGATCGCATGCTTCAAGATACCAAACAATTCCTTCTGAATGACGATCTAAAAATTCATTGGTTTTATCAAAAGGAGTTCCACATAGCATGATTAAACAGTCAAGGCATCCACCTAATAATCTTCCTTCAACATCATTTGTCCAATTATATGGAGTGATGATTTTCTTACTCATATAACGGAACCTATGGAGAGGATTTATTTCCTTTTTAACGCTTGGATCAAATTTCTTTTTAAAGTTTGGCTTGTTCCATTTTTCGTATCCAAAGAATTCTTTTTCTCCATTAAGTACCCTTAATGCGTCTAATTGATTCAAGCGTAATGGCTTCTCAAAGAATGATGGAGCGTTAGGGCCATATATTGTAATTACATCCGCGATAGTGGTTAGAGTATACGTTAGATGGGTATTATCAGAAAAACCCATAAACCATTTTGCTGGTAAAGCCTTTATTAAATCAAAATCAACATAAGGGAGAATTTCATTCATTAATTCTCCTCCGCCGACCGAAAGAATCAAATTGGCGTCAGACGTGTATGCGTTCATGAACTCCAATGCTCTTTCTTTTGGGGTTGAAGAGGCGACAACACCTTCAGCTAAATGAACATTTCTGCCTTCGTTTATTTGATAGCCTCGCTTAATTAGATTCTTCTTCGAAGCCTCGTACCTAGTCATATAAGGTTCAGTCGTTACTCCAAAAGATGGAGCAATCATTGTTATTTTTGAACCAGTCTTTAAAAATTCTGCTTGTTTCATGAAATCATTTTAAATTAAACGAAAATCCAACGCATTTAAATTTAATGAAAAATATCTAATTCTTGTTATAATATCCATGCCATCGTGAGGAAGCCTCCATGAACCTGGTCAGGATCGGAAGGTAGCAGCCATAAGTGGAGATTCCTGTGCGGTGGTTTTCTTTTTATAATTGTAACTGTATGAATGATGAAGAATATATGCATGAGGCTTACTTAGAGGCCTTAAAAGCCTATGAAGAAGATGAAGTGCCGGTTGGCGCAATAATCGTAAAAGATGGCAAGATAATCGGAAGAGGTCATAATCATCGTGAAGGGATGAATGATATTTCTTCTCATGCAGAAATTGAAGCCATCAAAGAAGCTGAATGTTTTTTAAATAATTGGCGGCTTGATGGAACGGCTCTCTATGTGACGTTGGAACCGTGCCTTATGTGTTCAGGTGCTATCTTGCAGGCAAGAATCTCCAAAATCGTTTTCGCATCAAAAGATAAAAAAGATGGCGCAGTACTTTCTAATTACTTTGTCTTTGACCAACCTTCAATTCACGAAAGACCATTGATTTACGGGGGAATTTTGGATAATCAATGCGATTCCTTACTAAAAGAGTTTTTCAAGAAGAAGAGATAGTTCAATTTTTCAAAAATCCAAAAATCCATAAATCGCCTATAAAAACCACATGGATTTTAATAACGCAAATACTTTCTTTCAAAATAAACAAAATCATTTAATTTCTTCAAACGAAGGAATGAATTTTACTGCTGATAATACAATGTATAAAAAATTCAATGTTTATTCGAATAACTCTTAACTTTATGTTAAGATGTTATATGTTGAAAAAATGTTATTATGATCAATTTAATCCACGTCAAAAAAGATTATTATGTAGACAAAAAGCCATTCTCTGCTTTGAAAGATATTAGCGTCTCTTTTGCTGATGTTGGATTCGTTTCAATTCTTGGCCCAAGCGGTTGTGGTAAAACAACAACCCTTAACATTATTGGTGGGCTCGATCATTACACGAGCGGCGATTTGCTAGTTAATGGCAAATCAACTAAAGATTTCAAAGACAAAGACTGGGATGCATATCGTAACGAACAAGTTGGTTTTGTTTTTCAAAACTATAACTTAATCGATTATCAAAATGTTCTTTCAAATGTTGAAACCGCTTTGTTGCTAAACGGCGTTTCAGCAAAAGAAAGAAAAGAAAGAGCCTTAAAAGCATTAGAAATTGTCGGATTAAAAGGCTCAGAGAAGAAAAAACCAAATCAATTATCTGGCGGCCAAATGCAAAGAGTTGCAATAGCTAGAGCAATCATTAACAACCCAAAAATCATTTTAGCGGATGAGCCTACAGGCGCACTTGATTCAATAACATCTGTGCAAATCATGGAAATTCTCAAATCTATGAGTAAGACTTGTCTTGTCGTTATGGTTACTCATAATTCTGAATTAGCTTACAAATATTCAGATAGAATCATCGAAATGAAAGACGGAGAAATCATTAAAGATTCCTCTCCTTTGCCAATAGAAGAAATCAAAAATCCACCTTCACTTGAAAAAAAGAAAACTTCGATGAGCTTATGGACAACAATCAAAACATCAGTTAAGAACATAAGCACAAAAAAAGCTAGAACAGCAATGACATCCGTTGCATCATCCATTGGTATTATCGGTGTTGCACTCGTTTTATCAATCACAAATGGTTTTAGCGAATACGTTAGCAACCTCGAAACTTCGGTTGCTTCAAGCGTGCCAATCACGATAAGCAAAGTTTCCTACTCATATTCATCAAACGACTTAAACGATGGATATAAGCAATATCCAAGCGATGAAAAAATATACGTTTACGATACATCTTCAACAAAAAGCATCGCTCACACCAACTCATTTTCTGAAGAATACATCCAAAAAGTTCTAAACCCAATGGTTAAAGATGGTTTAGCTCAATCCGTAATCTTAAATCGTGATGGACTAAGTTTTAACATAATCAAACAAATAACTGATCCAGACGGAAATACCACCTATATTCAAATCGATCAAAGTAAGAGTGCGTCTGCGACTGGTTCTATTTTAGACACGGTCATATCTGTTCCAACAACTATTTTCCACGAACTCTATGGTGAAGACAAAGACTTAAGCAGCATGTATGACACAATATGCGGTCGTTTTCCTAAATCAAGTGATGAAATCGTTTTGATAACGGATAGATATAACAGAGTAAAAAAGACAACATTAGTTAATCTCGGTCTCATTGCATCAACTGATAAAACCACATCAAGCATTTCATTTAGCGATCTTCTTGGAACAACTTATAAAGCGTATAAGCCATCAAAATATTTCCAAGCCACGGATAACGATTCATACAAATTGGATTTGCCTGCTTATTCAGACATCAAGCCAAGTTATGATTTAACCACTGGACAAATAACATATTCTGGCACGCCAAGCACAAGAACAATCCAACGTTATATTGAACCTAACACAAATCAAAAAGGACTCGAGAAGATTTATAACGATGATGCAACATATTCTCCAAAGACTTTAAAGATAGTTGGAGTCCTAAGACCATCTGAAACATCGTATATGAATCTTATGCCTGCTTCGATTGGATACGTTCAGTCTTTGAAGAATGAATTTGTTGAAGATGTAAGCAAAAATTGTTCAGAAATGCAAAATACCTCTGCGAAAGCCTGGTTTTTTACTGCTGGTAAAGATTCAAACGGCAAAGACGGACTTGATAGACTGTCTTCTGCCATGAGCGAACTTATTAAGTCTTTATCTTCCGATTCCGATACCATTAGCACGACTGTCGCAGCTAATATTGCTTCATCTTTAAATTACGAATATTTCTTCGCAAAGCAAAAAAACATCGATGAAGGAACAAGAGTTGTCCCATACTACTCCGGCTACTTTAATGGAGCAAGACGTATAGGACAGGATTTTAGAGAAGACCTCGTTGGAAAGTTTGTTGATAAATTCTATTCTTCTGATTCCGATACAAAAGCCAACTTACTTAAAAAACTCATTCTTAGATTGAGCGAATCCTCTTTCTATGAACTCAACTACAAGAGTCCTACATACGATTTAAAATCAGATGAATTGAATCTAGATTTCAACATCCTTGATTTTGTTGCATATTTTCAATCATATTCACTTATTTCTTCAGTAATGATTTTCCCATCATCGATTTCGAATAAAGGTGCAATCAAAGCAAGAATGGACCAATGGAACAAGGAAACTTCATCCGATCAAAACGTTTATTACACGGACATCATGTCTTCCTATACTTCGACATTAGGAACGTTCATTTCTTTGATTTCCGTTGTTTTCATCATTTTCGCCTCTATTTCCTTGATCGTTTCATCAATTATGACAGCAAATATCACCTATGTTTCAGTTATCGAACGAACTAAAGAGATAGGCATAGTTAGGGCGTGTGGAGCAAGAAAGAGTGACGTCGGTCATCTTTTTGAGACTGAATGCTTGATTATAGGTTTAGTCGCAGGCATACTCGGAATTGTTGTTACGTTGATCTTAAATTTCCCATTATCGGCCATAATTGACCATCTTTTCCCAGGAAATGGTTTAAGCCATATCGCATCATTAAATCCTCTACACGCTTTTATATTAATAGTTGTTTCGGTTCTACTTTCCTTCATTTCTGGCTTTATCCCAGCTAGACTCGGGGCGAAAAAAGACCCAGTTGTTGCTTTAAGGGGAGAATGATGAATTTGCGAGAAGATCTTATAGAAAAAATCAAAAATGCTACTCCTATTGAAGTTGATCCACACATTGGACTAAATTCAGAACAAGTAGAATTCCAAAGGAAAGAAGGCTTTTCAAACAAAACAAAGAAAAGCGTTACTAAAACTTATTGGCAAATTTTTGCTGATAACGTTTTCACATTCTTCAACATTGTTTATTTCGTTATTGTCGCTTTTATGATTGCCGCAGGCATGGATTTCACTAATTTCATGTTTGTTATCCCTGTTCTTTTTAACATTTCAATCGGCTTATTCACAGATATTCACACTCGTCACCTTGTAGAAAAGTTACGTTTGGTTACTGACCCTAAAGCAACAGTAGTTCGTGATGGGAAAGAGGTTTCTATTCCTGTAAATGAAGTCGTTTTAAATGATGTCATGCTTGTTTCCGCAGGAGAGCAAATCTGCACTGATTCAATTGTTCTCGAAGGAAAAATAGAGATGGATGAATCTCTTTTAACCGGAGAATCTGTCAAAGTAAGCAAGAATGTTGGAGATAAGATTTTAAGTGCGACATATGTAAAATCTGGCAAGGCGTATGTTAGAGTTTGTGCGATAGGTAATGCCAATTACTCTGAAAGCATTCAAGCAAGCGCAAAAACTTTCAAACGCCCAAAGAGCGAGCTTAAATCCTCTTGCTTAAGAATATTCTTAACAACTGGCATTGTTTCGATGACTCTTGGAATTGCCACAACCCTTTCTTGGATATTTAGATCTCTAGCAAGAAACGATCTTAACTATGAATCATTTAAAAGATTTGTACCATCTTTATCTGGTTCAATGATTGCAATGATTCCGGCTGGATTGTATTTACTTGTTTCGATGGTTCTTGCAGTTTCCGTTGGAAGACTTGCTCAAAAGAAGATGAATGTCCAAGAACTTTATTGCGTGGAGATGCTAGCTAAAGTAGATACCATTTGCTTTGATAAGACTGGAACTCTCACGGATGGTTCTTTGTCTTTGCACTCAACAGACATATATGGCGATCTTTCAAAAGAAGACATAGAAAAATATCTTCGTTCAATCATAAAAAAGAATGGTGATTCAAATCAAACAGCCAATTGCCTTTTAGCCTCATTCAAGGAAGATAGCGTTGAGCCTAAAACGACAATCGCTTTTGATTCCGAGAAAAAATATGCGGCTGGATATTTTGAAAATGTCGGTTTATTCGTATATGGCGCCCCTGAATTTATTCCTGGAGAAATGAATGAGGAAGGAAAAGACCGTTTGAAAGAACTTACGGCAAAAGGCTTTAGAGTTCTTGGCGTATTCCATTCAAAATCCAATCTTGATGGAGAAAATCTTCCTAACGATTTAGAACTCGCTGCAATCATTTCTCTTAGCGATCATATCAAAGATGATGCCAAAGCAAATATTGAATGGTTTGTTAGTAACGGTGTCCAAGTAAAAGTCATTTCCGGCGACAATGCGGATACTGTTTCGTATATTGCTGCACAAGCTGGAGTCCCTAATGCGGATAGATGCATCTCAATGGAAAACGTTTTAGATGAAGAAATTCCTACAATTGTAGAAAAATACGCCGTATTTGGCCGCGTTAAACCAGAACAAAAAGCAAATATCATTGCTGCCTTACAAGAAAAAGATCATAAAGTCGCCATGACTGGCGATGGCGTTAACGATATTCTCGCCCTTAAGAAAGCGGATTGTTCAATAGCCATGGGCTCTGGCTCATCAGCGGCAAGAAACGTTTCTCATATCGTTTCTGCGGATAATGATTTCTCTAAACTTCCAGATGTCGTTGCTGAAGGAAGAAGAGCAATAAATAATCTTCAAAGAAGCGCGTCACTTTTCTTAGCGAAAACAATTTTTGCCGTAATGCTTACCTTCGCTTTCTTTATTATCGGTTCTTGCGGAGGAATGAATTATCCATTCACGACAAAGAATCTTTATATTTGGGAAATTGTTACCATTGGTGGAGGAGGTTTCTTCTTGGCCTTACAAAAAACCAACGATCGAATCAATGGAACTTTCATGAGTAACGTCCTTAGGAAGGCCATCCCTGGTGGATTTGTTCAAATAGTCACCGTTCTTATTTTCTATTCCATTCATATGGCTGATCCAGATTTTATTAATGATGATCAAGTTTTATTGATGTCTGTTATTAGCTTTAGTGTTCTTTCCTATTGCGTTCTAGGAAAAGTATCTTGGAAATTCGATAAGTACCGTGGAGGAATATTTGCTTTCTTGCTTGTTACAGGAGTAGGCTTATTCATCCTCGATTACTTCTTTGGGACTCAATTACTTAGCTTTATTTTGGGAGATAAAGCAAGCCAGAAAGGCATAACAAGCATATTTGGTTTAAAATATCACTGCCTCACTCCAACCCACATTTGGATGGTTGCAGGAGTCACCGGCGTTTTAATAATTATCTATTTCATTCTTAACTATATCGATAGCCATTACTTCATGAAGATGAAAAAAGGAGATCAAAATGAAAATCAATCCAGAAGTTGAAAAAGCCTTAAAAGAAGGAAAAGCAGTAGTTGCTTTAGAAAGCACAATTATCTCTCATGGCATGCCTTATCCAAGGAATGTCAAAACTGCTTTAGATGTTGAAAGAGTCATTCGTGAAAATGGCGCCGTTCCTGCAACAATGGGCATCATTGATGGAGAGCCTATCGTCGGAATGAGCCCAGAGCAAATCGAAGAATTCGGCAAAAGAAAAGGAATCGCTAAAGTTTCTAAAAGAGATTTCCCTGTCGTTGTTGCATCAAAAGGCTGGGGAGCCACAACAGTAAGCGGAACAATACTTATGGCAAAGGCTGCTGGAATTGAAGTTTTTGTCACTGGTGGAATTGGCGGAGTTCATCGTGGAGCAGAAAATACGATGGATGTCTCCCGTGATTTATATGAAATCGGCGAAAATCCAGTTACCGTTGTTTGCGCTGGATGCAAGGCTATTCTTGATATTGATAAAACCTTAGAAGTCCTTGAAACTCAAGGTGTGACTGTCATGTCCTATAAAGAAAAAGGTTTTGCTAATTTCTATTGCCGTAATTCAGGAAAACCTGTCGATGTTGTTTTCAATTCAGCAAAAGAAGCAGCGGAAATCATCAAAGCTAAACGTGATCTTGGCTTAACTGGTGGAATGCTAATTGCTAACCCAGTCCCAGAAGAGTACGCCCTTTCCCACGAATACATTGATTCCATTATTGACGCGGCTATCAAAGAATGCGATGAAAAAGGCATCAAAGGCAAAGACATCACTCCATTCTTATTAGCAAAGATTGCTGAAGTCACTGGCGGAAAGAGCCTTGATACAAACATCGCCTTAGTCTTGAATAATGCTGAACTTGGCGCAAAAATCGCCGTGGAATACGCCTCAATGAAAAATAAGGGGTCTAATTAATGACCACAGAACAAAGATTTAAAACAGCTCTAAGAGAAATGATGCAAACTAAACCGCTTAGCGAGATAAACGTTACCTCGCTTTGCAATAAGTTGCATCTGCATAGGCAAACATTCTATTATCACTACCAAGACATCTATGATTTGCTTGCCTCGATTTTTCTTAATGAAGATGTTCCTGGCTTGATTGATTGCAATAACGTTAAAGAAATCCTTGAATGTTTGCTTGAATATTCAAAAAGAAACTTCGATTTCTTACTTTTCACATATCAATCTGCAGGTGCTGATTTAGTTAATGATTTCTATTACAACAAGATACTCACAAGGTTAATTACTGTTTATTCCCCTCATGAAAGCGGGATAGGCTTAACTAAAACGACATACCGTAATGTTGCAAGAAGATTTGCCGCTAGTGTGTCACAAGAATTCTCCTTTGCATTTAAAAGCCAAGGAATCACGGTTGTTAAACTAGAAACATTCTTAAAGAAATACATCAATTCAGCAACGCTTATCCTTTATCCTGCGATCGTTTCAATGATAAAAGAAGAGAAAAAGAGATAATCATAAACTTTATAGTTTAAAAAAATGATGGAAAGACTATAATTAAACCCGCTTAGAGGTAGCCTTCTATCGAATGCAAAAGACGATGATACACGTGTGATGGTCATCTCCCTCACAAATCCATAGGAGGATTAAATAATTATGAAGAAAAATGAAGCAATGGGATGGATTGTATACATCCTTATGCTAGGCATTGCAGCCGTCGTAGGCTTCGTGATGCTTAGACCAGAATTAGGCTCAAATGGTTCATACTTACCAATGAACTCAATTCTATATGTCATTATCGCAGTTGTTGTTGGTGTTTTATTATCAGCAATCTTACTCGAAGTTGGACATATAATTGGCGCTAAGATTGGTGGATATAAAATTACCAAAGTCAACATTCTTGGAATCCAGTGGAAAAGAGAAAAAGACAATCACCTACATTTCTCCTTCTCCTTCTCCTTTGATGGCCTAACGGGCGAAACCGCTATCGCGCCAAAAGAAGGCAAAAAAGTAAATCCAAGACACGTTATATATTCCCCGCTTGTTATTTTCTTGCTTGAAATCGCTGCATGTGCGGCCTGTGTTGTTATGGGCAAAGCCTTCTTCAAAGACAACAACGCTCTTTGGGAATCGGTTTATGTCGCAGGCTTAATCGTTCTTACTATCTGCGTTCTCGTTAACTTATATAACATATTCCCTGCCGCATTAGATAGCAAAAACGACGGCTATTTAATGACAATTCTAAATAACAAAACAAACGTTGAAGCATATAACAATCTTCTTCTTGCTCAAGAAAAAATGGCTCTTGGAGAAGAATTACCTGAGACGCCTATTTATAAAGAAGTTACAGACTTCACCAATTCCCTTAACCAAGTCTCCGTTTATAAAGCGTTAAAAGAAAGAGATTTTGCTACCGCATTAGAGATCAATGAATATACGATTTCATCTAAAGCAAAAGTGTCTTCTAAGGTTTATAACAATGCAATTGCTCAAAGACTTTCCATCCATTTATTAAATGGCGACCTTGAAGCTTCCAGAGAAGAATATGTTTCACTCCCTCTTGAAGAGAAGAAGTTCATTGCTAACTTAAGCAGTGCGCCAGCAGTTAGAGCTTATTTATTGATCTCCGGTCTTATCGAAGAAAGTGAGACTGAAGCGAAAACGGCTCTTGCTAACGCAGATAAAGCTATTAAAGATTCCGGTGAAGAAAAGAAAGATATCGAACTTGATTTGATCAAGGAATCCTTAAGAAAGGTTGTTGAAAAACATCCTGACTGGGATTTCTCCGATTATGCTTTCGATGATACACCAAAAGAAGAAGTCAAAAATAACGAAGAGAATAAATAATATTCTTAATTAAATGAAAAGACCGAATTTGCATACACGCGTTCGGCCTTTTTCTATTTTTATTCAATTAACAATGACTTATTGCACTTTCTTTTCCGGATATGTTTCTGTGCTTAAGGAAAATGTTTCATCTTTTATTTCGCCTAACTTATATGAAATCATATCTTCATATCTTTGGTCGAAATAAGAAAGGTCGTAGCCAGTTCCATTTTCAATATTTATCGTATATTCTTCATCAACTGGAATATATGCAACAAACGTATTTTCCATAACCGCATAAGAAAGAGTTCCATTCGCATATAACTGATAGGCATCTAATCCCGCGACTTGCTTGCCTTCTTTGTTTGTTATTGTGATCTTTGTTTTGTCATTTAAATCAGGTATTTGCAAATAATAATAGCTTCCGTCATTGTTATATTCTTTAACCGTATCGTTATAATTGGTGTCTAATGCCATCATATGAGAAAAACACAATTCAGGGAAGTGCGCCTGGGCAAGTGCTTTGATATTCGATGTAGAAAGGAAAACAAAGAAATATTCAAAATGCATTGATAAAGTTTTTACTAATGCACTAACTAAAGATTCTAAGGCATCGATTATATCGTTAGGATTCGTTGTTATCCCCATCGAATCAAAGGCGATTTTTAACGCATATAACAAATCATTTTTAAACGCACTTAAATCATGGAAAAGGTTATTGACGACAATATCAACGTTTGAGTCATTAACGAATATTCTTGCTAAGGATACGCCTAGATTCATTAAAGAGAATTTAGCTTGGCTATTATTGAAAAGAATCTCACAAACTGTTCTAAGACCAGCTTGGATGTTGGTGAAGTAATTGGCAACTGAACCAATGCCGTACGTAGAAAGATTGTTTAATAATTCATTTAAGAACAAGCCTGATGTCCAATTCTTTCTAGCATTTGTTGATTTTGACGCATCTAGATTTTCTTCCTTGCTTCCACGCATATTGAAATCATCAATAACGTAATCCCCTAAAGCAGAACGATTATCTAGTTTGTTATATAACTCAAGCATTCTTGGTTCAAAAGATGAGTAGTTAGAATTTCTAATCGAATCAGGAAGATAATAATCAATCCCATAACGTGTGAAATGGAAGGCAGACATCGCGACCATTGGAACAGGATCGTTGGAATTTATGATGTTGTGAATGTTTGAATATATTTTATCTCTTGGAGAGATTGTCTCGTTCCATGACGCTCCTTGAGGGCATTCAAAACAATATGCGAAAAGGTCCTCTTTTTTGATTGTAACATCCAAATCATCAAAGATAGTTTTATTCTCATCTATTCTTTGATCAATTCTTCCACATGCAAGATTATTTGTCGCGGCTGCACGTGAATAACCAACGCTCCAAAGCTTAATCGAGCCGGTTATTGCATTGTTTTTTAAATAATCATGTAAAGATTCAAGATAAATTGATGATGCTTCATAAAAGCCTTGGTGCTGTTTGATTTTCTCTCCATCGCCGATGGTAAGGTTGCTCGCCCATTCCATTTCGTATCCTGCGCCACGAATTCCGGCTGCAACCAAAGTAACTCCATCAATTTGTTTCATTCCAAAACAAACGCCTAGAGAATCTGCTGTAGGTTTAACTTTGAAATATTGATTCACATCAATCTTGCTAAATCCATTTCTTTCAAGGAAGCTTTGAACGTTTATATATTTATTACTGTAGGATTGAGTTGAATTGCTGGCAAAAGCAGACATAGCAAAGCAAAGAGATGAAGTGGATAGCGATTGATTATATTCAATCGAATCCTTTTTGAAATATTCATCTGTATAATAAGCTTGACCAGTATAATCATTGCTTACTGCTTGAGAATAACGAAATGAGAAATTCCCCGGCTTTTTTTGGTCACAGGAACAAAGGAAGATGGTAAGCGTTGAATATACTAAAATCTTCTTAAATTTCATCTGATATATTGTAGCAATCAAAAGAAAAAGATAATAGAAAGAAACTTTAAAATGTTATACTCATACGTATGGAAGTAAGCATCGCCTATAACGAATATCTCTACAAGAGAAGAATGGAGATGGGATTAACTAAGCGAAAGTTTGCAAAACTGCTTAACGTACCCCCTCTTTTTTATTCTTATTACGAAAATGGATATGTCAAACCAGGCAAAAAATACGTTGAAAGAATTTCTAAAGCATTAGGCGTTGATTATTCTCAATATCTTGAAGGAGTCTCCTCTTATCCTGCTGAATTGCCTGAAAAGGTCGGTTGGTTTGTTAAGTTCTATCAGAAATTATTATCAAAGGTATATGTCAAAATAGGAATATTGGTTTTCCTTCTTGCATCAATTGGCTTAACGATATTCGGCTTTTGCCGTTATGGCTATGTCATGGATCATGCGACTGATTTCTATAACGAAAGATATCTAACATTCGCTTATACAATGAGAGAAAAAGGCGGAACAACAGTTTCCCTCCTCCACGAGATGACTAGACCTGAGATTCATTCATCTTCTAATGGGAGATTTACCTCTATTAGTACTTCAACGGAAGACTACGCTATTAGAAGTCTTAACGCATATGTTTGTTATTCAAGCGAGGAAGAGAATATTTATTACATCATTCCTAATGATGCAAAAAAAGCATTAACAACAATCAAATTTCAATATATCGACCGCGAAACCCTCGTAAAATACACGAACAACCTACAAAGAGACGATGATAAAAGTGAGTTTAAATTCACCGATGATCTCTATGATGGGGCATATAACCATTATGAATCTTCTAGTGAGGTGTATCTAAAATTAAAAGATAAGGCCTTAGAACATGTTAATGAGCTTAACGACGCCTTCACATCTTTAATCAAAGAGAAATTAGACTTAGATTACAATTTCTATAACGAATTGCTTGTCGATCATGCAGAAAGCGCGACGGAGAATCTTTATGCGGAGATTTCTTCTCTTGGCTTTGGTTTAGGCGGAGTTATTCTAACTGGTGGATTCCTTTTCTTCATTCTCTTTGCCATCTTCTTTGGTGGAAAGAGCAAAAAGAGATTAGCAAAGGATGCAGCACGTGAACTTAAATTAGCAAACGACGCTCCAATATCTAGATCATGCGTGACACCGAAGAAAGACATACGTTTCTATCCATTTGTTCCTGAAACGATATATGAATTAATTGGAATAGGTCTTGTCTTTTTCGGCTCGATAAGAATCATTCTTTATACGATAAATCTTTTCACCTTCACAGGAATCGATCAATCCGATTTCGAATCTACTTCCTTAAGCTTGTTCATGTATTTCACGGTTGGAATGTTCTTACTATATTTCATTGATTTCGATATTTTCCTTAATGATAGAAGAAGTCTTAGAAATTTCTTCCTTTATTTCATTGTTTTCTTTGGATTATATATTCTTGAAGCAACATTGGTTCAATATTTCAGCATGACAAGAGGAGTTGCTAAGATAGTCGATCTTTTCTATGTCATTCCGAATAACTTTTCTACGATCGCTTGTTATTTTGGCATCATGGTCTTCCTTTTCTATTCTCCAGGCTGGATGGATTCAAAGAAGAAAACAATAGGTTTTAGGTGCTTAGCCATTCTTCCTTTAGCATGGATTATCATTTCAACCGTTATTTTCCAAAACTACAAGAAATGGGGCCTAAACTTTAATACATGGCAGGTTTATTTCTTCAATTCCGAAAGACCTCAATTCTCCTTATTATGCTGCTCTTACTTGATCGGTCTTTATTTCCTTAGACTCTTCTTTAAATTCAGATATGGACCTGAAGTTGCAGGACGTTTCTTTAACGGCAATAAATTCTATTTTATGAAGAATATTCTTATCTGCGTGATTATCTGCGTTCTTTCCTTAACGGAATATTTGCTCGCCCATTCAACAAAAGGAAATAGGGGATTAGGAGGATATTGGGAAATTATCTATCTAGCTCCAATGCTACTTTTCTATCACCCACATTTCGGAAGCAGGAATAAGCCTTTAGATTATTTCACCTTGATTTTATATGGCGTGTTCTTTGCAATGGGATACGTATTTGCTGGATTGATGGTTATTTCTTCTATCGCCTTAAACTAATAGCCGTATAATACCCGTTGGTATTTTTTATGGCTCATTCTTTATCCACATTCATAATTAGCGTCTTCTTGATGATGATTCTAATCATATTCAAGCCAAATATGAGTATAGGTAAGGTCTCTTTTCAAACTTTTTGGATTCCTCCTCTTATCGGAGCAATAGTTGTTTTAGCCTCAAATCAAATAAATCTTTCATCTTTATGGAACGATTTAACTACGGGGAAGATGAATCCAATAAAGATTCTTGTCTTGTTCATTTCCTTATCAATGATATCTATTTCATTAGATGAGCTAAATTTCTTCAATTTCCTTGCGACAAAGGTTCTAAATAAAGCTAAAGGCAGCCGATATAAGATATTCTTTTCAATTTATCTTCTTGTCGCTTTGCTTACTGTCTTTACATCTAACGATATTGTTATTCTAACTTTTACTCCATTTATTATTTCTTTCTCAAAGAAAGCTAAGATAAATCCATTGCCTTATCTTATTTGCGAATTTGTTAATGCAAACACTTATTCGATGTTATTATCGATTGGAAACCCAACAAATATCTACCTTTCTGGGTCTAGTGATATTTCTTTTGCTTATTATCTTTCAAAGATGTGGTTACCAACATTATTTGCAGGACTTGCTACATTGATAACGATTTTCCTTATATTCAGAAAAGATCTATCTAAGAAGATTGAAGATGTTGAAGTAGAAGAAGCTCAGCTTAATAACAAACCTTTAGTAATTATCAATCTTTGTGTTTTAGGAATAACAACCATTCTTCTAGTTATATCTAATTATGTTTCCTTAGAGATGTGGGCGATCTGCTTAGGTGGAATGGCTACGATGTCTCTTGTTTTAGCAATATATTCGTTGTTGAAAAAGAACGGAGAATATTTGTTTGTAACATACAAAAGATTGCCATATAACCTTATACCATTCATCTTATCGATGTTCATATTGGTTCTATCATTAAAAGAGAATGGAATAATAAGCGAATTACAAAAGATATTGGATACCTTATCCATTAATCCGTTAGCCGAGACATTTACGTATACTGTTTCATCCACTTTGTTCGATAACGTTATCAATAACATTCCAATGTCTGTTTTATATTCATCAATTCTTGAAGGAAAAAATGAATTAGCGATATTCTCAACGATCATTGGATCGAATATTGGCGCATATCTCACTCCAATTGGTGCCTTAGCAGGAATCATGTGGATGTCCATCCTAAAGAAAAACGATTTAGATTTTAATTTCGTTTCTTTTGTTAAATATGGAATTATTCTTGCGCCTGTTGCAATTATTTCATCATCATTAGGAATATATCTAATGTGTGGGATTTAAGTAAAAAGAAAACCGTCCTTATTTTTTGGACGGGGGAATCTTGGCTTAATTAGATAAGCCGTCGTTTTTCAATTAGTCGCGGAAAATTGGACCTTCTTTAGCAATAGCGGCAAGCAATTTGCTGTATTCGCTGTAGTTTTTGCTTTTCTTTCTGAAGAACATATGAATTCCTCCTTAATTACATTGCTTTGTTTCCCAAAGCGCCATTATCTTAAAACGATTTCAAGAAGGTAAAATATGAAAGGCTTTTCAGTAAGCGTTTTCAGTAAGCGTTTTCATAAAAATGTAATATATTTTGTATGTTTTTTGACATTTTCTGCATGCATAAAAAGTTAAGCATTTATCGAAAATGTAAATAAATTGTAAATAATTTCAGAGATGAGTATCTTTTATCAAATTATTTCAATGAAAACCATTATGAATATAAAACATACCCGTTAAGGTATAAAAAATACAAATTTCATTGAAACTATACCTTTAAGGGTATAAATTATATGCATAAAGAGAATTATTTATGAATCCAATAGCAGAATTTGTTAAGAAAAGCAGAAAAGAAGCAGGGCTTACCCAAGAAGAGTTTGCGATGCGTTCTGGTCTCGGATTACGCTTTATTAGAGATTTAGAACAAGGAAAGCCAACAGTGCGCATGGACAAAGTTAATGTAGCTCTTGAAATGTTTGGCATGGAAGCTGGACCGATCCGTAAGGAAAGAAAGAGCCAAGAGGATTAATCTTTTTTTGAATATTTAATTCTAAAACACTAGATAGATTTTTACGATTATGCTGATTTTTGGATTTTTTTACTTTATTTTTGATGATTTTATGTTGTAAGCGTTGTTTGATGAGTAAAAATGTTGCAAGCGTTGTATGAGAGAGACAAATGTTGTTTGATGTTGTTTGATGTTGTAAGATAATAACAGGAGTTATTTTATGGAAAAGAAACCTGTACCATTAGGAATTGAATTCTTCGAGACAGTATCGAATGAATGTTATTACGTAGACAAAACAAACATTATTGAGACTATTTCAAAATTTCCTACTGGAACATGCTTACTTTTTACTCGTCCTAGAAGATTTGGCAAAACTTTGATGTTATCAATGCTTCAAGAGTTTTTTGAAAAAGACGAAACCGATAAAAGTCAATATTTCAAAGGTAAAAAAATATGGAATAACAAAGAAGTTATTGAAAATGAATTCCAAAAATACCCGCTTATACATATCAATTTAAAAAATGTAATAGGAATGGATTTTGAAACATTGATTGAAAAAATGAAAGAATGTATGAGCAAAGAGTATCAACGCCATGCCTATATTCTTTCTTCATCGACATTAAATTCTGAAGAAAAAGAATATTTTCAATCAATTGTCGCTAAGGATTCTACGATAAACGATCTTTCTAGTTCCTTGCTAAGATTGTCTGAGATGCTATATAAAACGACTAATAAAAAGGTCATCATCTTAATTGATGAATATGATTCTCCTGTTCATTATTCTTTTGATTATGGTTTCTATGATGAAACGATCATGTTCTTCAAACAATATTTCGGTGAAAGCTTAAAGACCAATCAATCTCTTCGTTTAGCCGTGATAACTGGAATACTGCAAATCGCAAAAGAATCATTATTCTCCGGGGTTAATAATTTAGTTACCAACTCAATTCTTTCTAAGAATATGGATGAAGGATTTGGCTTCACCGAAAATGAAGTCAAAGATATGCTTGAATATTATGACTATTCTGAGAGATATGATGATGTCTGCTCCTGGTATGGAGGATATAAGTTTGGAAATTCTAAAATATTCAATCCATTATCTGTTTTGAGCTTTATTCAAAACGGGGGAGAAGATGGAATGTATTGGAACAATACTGGCGAAAGCAAAACTTTAGGAAAGATACTTAGCTTAGAACGTTTAAATTCCTTATTGCCTTTATTATCTGATAAGAAGATTAATACCGAGATAGATATAGCTCTTTCCTATAAGGATTTAGACGATTCGTTTATTTCGGTATGTTCTTATCTTTTAGCTAGTGGTTACTTATCAATCTCGGATAACTACGAAGAATTTTACAGCCTTGTTATACCTAACAAAGAAATCAAAGCAGTGTTCAGAAGAGAAATCCGTTCCAGATATCTTAGGAGTGATCAAATTCCTCTAGTCTATAAATTGAAGAAGGCCTTCCAAGATGGAGATTCTTCTAATCTTAAGGACTTAATGGAAAAATATCTCTTGTCTACTTTCTCATCATATGAGATGAATTTAGAGAAAAACTACCAAATATTGTTATCTACGACTTTAGCCGTAATATTCGATGACGCATACATCAAAAACGAATTCAATGCTGGTAGTGGCAGAGCGGATATAGTAGTCATACCAAAAGATAACAAAGATTTAGGATTTGTGGTTGAAGTTAAATCTTTAAAAACTAGAACAATTGAATCGAGATTAGAAAATTCAACAGAGAATGCTATAAAACAAATAAAAACGCAAGGATACGATCAAGAATTAAAAAATCTAGGTATTAAGAATACCCTTTTGTTTGGTGTTAGTTTCTATAAAAACAAAGTTTCTATTAAATGTGAAAAACAAAGTTAATTAAAAAGCCTTACTAAAATGTAAATCCGTAAGGCTTTTGATGGGGAAAAATGGATTTTTGTTTTATTCGGAGATTTTGATATTCACGCATGGACGAATGCAAATAATGCTTGATTCAGAGTCTCTATCGTTAAATCCGTTTTTGATGACATAAAAAACTCCGCCTCCACCTTTATAATATGTCCTAGTCCAATACATTCCGTTATATTTAGTTTCATCATCAGTATAAATACAAGCATAATTCGCTCTAGCGTAGTCTGTTGTCTTGCAATAGCGCGAAGCATTATCGGAGGAAAAACCATAATCTGAGCTGCATAATTCGTCCTCACTTAAAAAATAAAATTTATTTTCATCGCTTGTTTCTTGAACATATGACTGATCAAGAAAAATCTGATTATAAAAAGTTCCGTTAAGCCATGTCCTTATTGATGAATTGGCAAAACTATCATCCATTGGTGTTGATGAATAGTATCTGCAATCTATCAGTTTTGAAGTTATTAGTTGATATGTGCCATCATCGCCCGTTTTCATTATCTTCCATTCGACTTGCTCACATTTAAACCAATAATATGTTCCGCTTACGATTGTTTCATCGTTATCGTATGTATAAGAACTATCATATGGGTTAGCTTTAAACTTCTTATAATATTCGCCGTTATAGTAAGACCATCCGTTAGCGCTATCGTAAATAGAGGATGAATCTAACTTAGTTGTTAACGCTTCATCGGAAACAAGAGTTTGTGGATATATGCCATATTTCACCGTGTTATTAGCTAAATCTACGACAGGTTTGCCATATTTTTCTTTAATCTCGGCCTTTCCCTCTGATAATTGATTATTGTTCTTATTTGCTAACGCTTTTTCTTCATCTGTCCATTTGTGTGATATTTTCATGCATGGTCTAAGGCATGCATTATAGTTTCGATTACCTACGCTATGATTAATTGTGTCATTTGAATTTACGCATGATGGATTGCCCGATGATGAGCAAAGGGAACGCGTCCAATAATCACCATTATATTCATAGCCAGTTTTTAGGTCGCAATATGCGCCACACGCTCTAATGTAATCCGTTATTTTGCAACCGGTGTTATAAGGATCAGTCGTATCGGTTGATAGTTCGTATTTTCTTTGATAAATATCTTGGTAACTTAAAAGATATAACTTATCGTTTGTATTGTCTTCGTAATATTTGCTACCACATGTATCTTGCATCGAATGACTATTATCAACCTCACTAGTAAGAATTAAGGAATCATCTAAACAAAAAGCTTTGTTATAAAATCCTCCATTAATCCATTTCCTTGCATCTGAATTGGCATATGTTGAGGCAGCAAAAGCCTGTCTAGTTACCAATGCCGTACTTGTTAAAGTGATGCTGTCTTCGCTAGCATTTATCATCTTCCATTTTATTGGCTCTACTTTGAACCAATATTTTGTGGAACTAATGATATTTGATCCATTGCTAAAAACGTAGTTACTCTTATTCGGATTTGCTTTTACCGGATAATAATATTCTTCGTTGTAATAATAAAATTCATTTTCATGTTGAGAATCTCCTGTTAAATCGTTTAATTTGCCAATGAGTGATTCATCATCAACGACAGTTTGTGGATAAACGCCATACGTCATCGTTTTTTCTTCGAAATTGAATATAGGTGCGGCGTATTTTTTCTTTAATGAAGATAGTTCTTGAGATTGTCTTTCTTCGATTGAAGATAATCTCTCCGCCTCTTTTTTGTCATTGATCTTGCTAACGATTACATTAGCGAGAATCCCTCCGCCAACGGCTAAAACAATCATTGTGGTGATAGTTATGAATATTCCTTTTTTTGCTTTTTTCTTCCTAATGGCTGTTTTGAGCTTTTGCTCTGTATATTCTGGATAGCAATCATCGCCCTTGCACGTAAGAAGTTTGTTCAATTTTGCTTCTAGGTCAGAAAGCGTTTCATTTTCTTTGATTACATCACATTCTTGATAAATGTTTTGCCTTCTTTTATGTTCTGCTTGTTTGCTTTCAGTTTCTCTTTCAATCTGATCACATTTTTTATATGTTTCATCAATGTATTCCTTGGAAAAACACCTATTTTCATTAAGTAGTTTTCGAACTTTAACATAATCGTTCCTTTTTAATAAATTGTTGCATAAAGCGATAATGGATTCATCTTGCAATTTACGAGAATCTTTATAATCTTTATCTAATTTATATAATTCTTGGAACGTTTCTAAAACGCCTTTGAAATATTTATCTTGATATTGTTTGCATAGTCTTTCGTAAAGGATTGCTTTTTTACCTTCTAGAATTAAATTTTCACATTCTTTGATTTGATTCTTTGAATCGGAAAAATCTAGAATTGCATTAAACGCTTGAATTGCGTCATGATAATTGCCATCGTTTTTCAATTTCAAAGCGGCATTGTATTTAGCTAGATCCTTCTTATATGTTTTGTCCGTAATGCTTTTAACGATGTTATTTAACGTTTCTCGTTCTTGTTCGTTAGCAACGCTTAAAGCTTTTTTGAAAAGAGGTTGGTTTGCAATGTTTTTATCATCAAGCGCATATAATTCTTCAACTGTTGAACAATTGTATTTAAGACAAAGTAACCCTAAATAAGCGTAGGTTCTTTCTTCATATAGCAAAGACTCTTCAAACATCTTTTTGGCTTGTTCACCCTTTTCTTGTTCAAGGAAGCTGAATCCTCTTTTGATCATTTTGGTGACTAAATCTAGAGATTCGTTCTTGTTTTCCGTTTTTGCTGGAGTAGGAGAAGGAACAGCCTCAGCTTTCTTTTTGCCAAGGATTTTGCAAACGCCTGTTTTTAAATCTTGGATGAAGCCAAGCTTGGACATATCAAGTCCTTGAAGGTTTCTGATTTCCTTAGGCAAATCATATGGATCAAGATCTCTATAACATGGGATAAGCGTTTTACTCTTATCCTCTTTCATCATGCCTAAGAATCTGGTCCATTCATTTTTGACCCAAACGGAATTGACGTAACTTTCATCCGTGCAAACCAATAACATTATTTTTGATGAATACAATGCAGAATAAATGTATGGTTCGTATTCTTTTCCGATAATGTTAGAAAGAGTTATGCGGGAAAGAAAAACACGATATCCCTCTTTAGTGAAAGTATCGTAGATTTCCTGCGCTAAAATGGAATCTCTTGTTCTATCGCCTGTTTCATCACTTTCTTTGTAGGAAATGAAGACATCGTATGGTTCTTCAGAATTAACAATTTTCAAAATTCCCTCCTGAATCTTAGCTATTTTGTTCGCTTCATCAACATAATTATCTTTTGCAACGACATCTGCTAAAGAGAGTACTTTCTTATAATCGTCATCATCAAGAATTGAGGTGCGTGACATTCTATTGATGGTTGGAATCTTCTTCCCATCATAATCATCGACATATGTTATGCCGTATTTGCAAAGAAGAAGGTTCCAATATAATTCCGCGTCTTCGGTTTCTGAATTTAGAAGTTGGGAAAATATACCATACGCTTTATCGAATTCACCTTGGTTACGTAATAAATTTCCGCGGTTAATTAATTTGACTGTTTGTTCATCTTTTTGATTAGGGATTGTTTGGGCTGTCTCACAATAGGGGCATTTGGTTACTTTCTCACCCTCTTTGACCACGAGATCTCCCCCACACATTTTGCATTTAAATAAAGCCATAAAAGAGACTCCTGATTATTTGTTATTGATTGCTGTTATGTTTCTTTTGCTAATTGCTTTTAATATTTCATCAACGGATGTTATGGATTTTCCATCATTAACCATTTCTTCTAATTGATTTAACAATGAAGCAATTTTGCCATCATTTTCAATTGTCGCTTTAGAAGAAACAGGATCAGAATATTGAAGAGCGTCTACAACTTTCTTCATATTTTCTTTTGAAACATCATCGTTGCAGTTATTGAAGATAACGTTAGCTCTTGTTCTTAATTCTTTAATGACGCTTGTCATTTCTTTTTGTTTATCTTCGTTATTTTCGATGTGAGTTATATTTTGTCTTTTTAACACAAATAAACTGAAGAAGAAGATGAGTTCAAAGATTCCAACAATTATTGGCGCATAGAATGGCATTGGCACGAAGGAGTTAATGGTACATTCAATGATTGAAACGATTACGTTGGCAATAACAAATCCGATTATCAACTTGATTAATGGAATTCTATAAACAAGTCCTGCGACATCTTTTCTTTTCCACAAGCCAAAAAGGAAAGAACAGACAAAGGTGATAGCAAGCACAAGCGTTGTCACATAATTCAATATGTGTCCATTAGAATCCTTTACTGGAAATGGAATGAGGAAAAATAGAAGAGAATACGCCAATAAAGATAAGGCCGTAATAATTCCAGCGAAAATATAAGTTTCTTTCTTAACCATGGTTTTTATTCTCCTCTTTTGTGTCCGCAATTAGGACAGAATTTTGTTTTGATATGTTCGGTATGGCATTCAGGACAAGTCCATTCTTCGTCTGGCTTCTTTGCTCCACATTCTGGGCAGAACTTAGAAGTTAGCCCTTTGGCATGGCACTCAGGGCATTCCCAAGTGGAAGAAGGACTTATTGTTTCTGATATGACGTTTTTACTTTCTTCTAGTCCTGGTTTTAATGTTTCACCAACGGTTTTTGCAACCTCCTTCATCATTCCCAGGCCAATTCCCAAATCAATCATACTTGAAGCAGTTCCGGATACTCCTCCGCCTTCTCCACTCGCATTCGTTACTGCACCTAATGCAACCTGTCTTTGGGTTTCTTGTTGGTAGGTGTATCCCTTCATTTTCATTTCATCGGCTTCAGCTTGAGCTTGCAAACGATACGCTTGAGCTTTTGCTTGGGCTCTGATTATTTCTTCATTTTGTTCAGTTTGAAGTTCAACCATTCTTCTTTGCTGCTTTGCTAACGCTTCATCTTTAAGGATGTTTTCGTTTCTCACTTTCAAATATTGCTCGGCATATTGTTCCTTCATTTTCTTGAAGTTTGGATCATCGTTAGGAAGAAGAATGTTAACAACGTAGAATTCAGTTATTGATAACCCGTATTCTTCAAGTGTTGGATTGACCACTTTCTTCAAAACATCGGATATCTCATCGATATGTTCGTCTACTTCAAGGATATTGATGTTGCTTTCTCTGATTGTTTTTGCAAGATTTGATTTAACTTTGTTAACAAGCAAGTCTTTGAAAATGCCAGAGAATCTATCTTCGCCAATGATGTCATCTTCAAAAAGGCCATTGCTTGTGCCAACAATCTTGAATAAGAGTTTCCTTGCATCTTTGACGACTAGGTTAAATGTTCCGCATGCGCCAATATCGACATGAAGACCAGAATGAGGATCAAATAAGCCTACTTTGTTTGGCGTGCCCCATTTGACGCCCATTATGGTGGACATATTTACGAAATATATTTCACAATGGAAAGGCTGAGCGTTTTGATTTGTATCTAATTTGTAGAACTTTCCAATCAAAGGAAGCCTATCAGTCGTTAAGAAATGCCTTCCCGGTCCGAAAGTATCTAACGCTTCACCATCTTTGAAGAAGACTGCGACTTGAGATTCATGAACAATCAATTCTGAACCTGTAATAAAGTCTTCGACTGGATATTTATAGCAAATAACATCTTTAGGGCCTTCGTATTTGATAATAGAGATCTTTTTGCTATTTGCTGCATTCTCTTTAACGATCTGCTTTTGAACATCAATAGTAGTATCGCAAACTGGGCAAGTGTAATATTTTGCCGCTTTATCTACGTTAGTTTGGATATTGCATGTTGGACAATGAATGCTAACTAAGCCATTCCCTTTTAATGGGTCTAAATGCTTATGACAAACTGGGCATTCAGCATTGCCCGCCTTTGCTTGATCGTAAACGACAGTGTTGTCGCATTCAGGGCATGTTGTGGAAGACATTCTGTCGTTTTTGACACTTATCGAATAACCGCAATCGCAATCGATATGTTTGCTAGCGAATAATCCGGTTGATGCTAGATGGAATTTGCCACAATTAGGACATTTAATGTAAAACTTACTCATATGACTGTTACCTTTCTTTTGTATTTTTTACTCAAAGAGTATAAGAAAACATGCGCCAACAAAGTGCCAACTCAAAGCGAGAAATATTTGTCAAATTTCATTGAAAGGAGAATTTTAAAACAATATCATTCTTTAAAAATCTAAAAATACCCTATAAAACACCCATTAATTATAAATTACATCTCTCAAACAAGTGTCAGTTTAAGTTTTCTGAAAAATTTATGAATTTGATATTCAAACGATTTAAAAACGGCATTAGTCTTTGAACAATCGCTGTTTCATGACTAATGATTAATAGCATTAATTATGCGAGTTTTATGTTAGATCCTCGATATTCTGAAAAGAAATTGACTGTAAAACCATTTTATTTTAGTTATGAAAAAAACATATTTGCCAATAATCTTTCGGGAATTTTCCGAAAGAATAATCGATTTTCCGAAAGATTATTTCAATTTCCGAGAGAATAATTAAAAATCCGAAAGATTATTTTAATTTCGTAAAGATTAATGTGTTTAATAAAACATTTCAGATTCTTCTTTTGAATGACCAATTTTCTTTGAACTATAAAGATGTTTGATATGAGGATGATCAAATCAAACTTATAGGGCATAGCCAGCAATCTCTGTTATAAGGAATTAATTGATCACTCATACAAAGAATTATGCCTGGCATGATTTTAAGATTGAATTTTTCCAACGCTTTAAAATTTTTATCCGGGTTTGACGGGAATTTATTCTTTTTTATTTCAATTGGATAGATCTTATCTCCCTCTACAATCAATAAATCGATTTCTTTTTGATCGATGTCTCGATAATAATAAATATTTGGCTCTTTTCCGTTGTTAAAATAGCTTTTTAGTATTTCGGATACCACATACGTTTCATAAAAAGCGCCAGCTGCTGCTCCATTCTCTAATGTTCTTGCTGTTGGCCAAGAAGTTAGATACGCTGCTAATCCTGTATCTATGAAATAGCATTTCGGCGTTTTAACCAATCTTTTGCTTACTGAATTATTATAAGGACGTAAGATATATATTATTCCGGAACGTTCCAAAATGCTTACCCATTCTTTTATGGTAGGAGAAGATACTCCAACAACCTTTGATATAGTTTCATATTTTAATTCCTGGGCTGTATTCGCGGCCATATATGTGATGAAATCTCTAAATTCATCAAGTTTTCCAATCTGCTCTAGTGCGGATACATCTCTTTCGATATAAGTGTTTATATAGCTTGAATAATAAACATCTCTATCCAATTCTTGATTAGCAATAATCTTTGGCAGCCCGCCTTGGAATATTCTTTCGAATATCTTGCTTTGCGTTACTTTTTGTGGATCTAATTTTTTTAATGTTTCGATGTATGGGTGGAAAACATCTTCATCTTGCCCATTGATTTCCTTTGTAGATAAAGGCATTAAGCTTAGTATGGCAACTCTACCCGCTAATGTTTCAGAAATGTTTTTCATCATAACGAATTTTTGCGAGCCCGATAACCAAAACATTCCTGAGGAATCCTCATCATTGTATGTTTTTTCATCAACTATTTTTTTGATTTCTAACAAAATCTCTGGAACTCTTTGAAATTCATCAATAATTAGTTTTGTTCCATATCTTTCAAAAAACAACTCAGGGTCGTTTTTCGCTAATGTTCTTGCTTTATTATCATCAAAACTAACGTATACCCTGTCTTTTTCAGCGATATGTCTTAACATTGTTGATTTCCCGGTTTGCCTTTGCCCACAAAGCATAATCACAGGAAATTGCTTTGATAATTTTTCTACTGTTTTTTCTAATTGTCGTCTGATGTAATTCATAAAATACCGAGTTTTCTGAAGTAGACTTTATTTTTCTCGGATTGATTATAATGGAAATATAAGCTATTTTCCACAAAAAAAGCAAAAGTCACAGATGTACTAAATGAATAAGCAGATAAACATGCCAATTCTATCAGTATTTCAAAAAGACTTTGAAGTACTTCAATGTTTCTTTGAAGTGACTTTGAAGTAGACATTGAAGTGACTTTGAAGTAAATGCATTTTTAACTGCCAATGAAATTATCCGGTTCGTAATATCTTACTGATAGTTATATTACTAACTGATAATATTTGCTTATGAGCAAACAGGGGGCAGTTATGAATTTTAGAACAATAGGAAATAAAGAGAACCCAGCGATTTTATTTTTCCATGCGATGGGAGTTAACGGAGGTAGTGGTGAGCGTGTAGTATAATTTCGAGAAAATGATTATTTTTTGCTTCATGCCGACGTCAACCGTTTATTGCAAATGGCAAAAATACATTAGCAAAGAAGATGAAGTCAAATAGGTAGAAACATTCTTAAAAGAAAATGGAATTGAAGATTTAACCTTAGTTGTTGCATCCTCGATTGGCACAGATTTAGCTATAGCCTTTCTTTCTAAAACAAATTATAAGGTTGAACATGTCTTCTTTGATGGAGGGTAATTTGCTCAAATTGGCAAAGCAACAAGACGTATCATGACTCTATTCCTTTATTTTGCGATCAAAAGCCTATACTGGAACAAAGGAAAACTCTTAAGAAAATCATGTGGCGCGATGATTATTCGCCTTATTTCATTGAAGCAGGCAAAAATCTCACCTATAGAAATTTACGTCGTCAACTAAGCGATTCATTAGAGAAGAAGGAGTTTCCTCCTCTTTCTGAATAATTGCAAAAACATGCCTATTTTGAATTTGATAATATTGAAGACCATTTCAAGTATCGCGATTCAGCCATGAAATCCTATCAAAATGCAAATTTCCCTGTATTTGACGGATATAATCACGCGCAATATCAAATGCAAGATCCAAATGGATTTGCAGAAAAGTTAAAAACAATTATTGAAATCAATAATATGCCTGATCTTCTGTTTATGAAAGGTAATTAATGGGGGGGCTTTTGCAAGGGAATTTGAGATTTTTTGAATATTTATACTCGCTATATTTAAAATTAAATTAATTCTAAATCCACATTAATTTTCTTTTTAATGCGTTTTTGCAAGTTAAACGATTTTACGGGAGTGATAAGGCATAAGCATACCGAGGCTTATTTAGATCAATCTATTTCTTCTTTCTTACGGAGTTCTTTTAAATAAAATGGAAGGAAATAAAATGGTATTGTCAAAATCTTGTTTTCCTCATCAAATCCGTAATTGTTTTTTGATACTTTAACTGCGTATTTCAATGTGTTATGTTCCGTATATTTCTTAAGTGAGTTCAGTTTTCCATTTGATTTCTTAACATCTATAGGAATGATACTTGATTCACTTTCGATGACAAATTCGAATTCAGAATCGCCCTTCCCTTTCCAATAGAATAGTTCATATCCATAATTTACTAACTCTATCGCAACATAATTCTCAAAAAATATTCCACTAAGCGTGTTTATCCCTTCGTTTGATAAAAATACTTTTGGATTAATGCTGCTTTGATATGTGAACATGCCCATATCAGACAAATACAATCTAAATAGCGATTCGTTTGAGCTGATTAATGGGATGGATACTTTTTCTTTTACTAACGACGATTTATTTACCAAAAAAGCAAGCGTTAGCCAATCAATAGGAGTTTGCAAATCCCTTCCTTTTAGATTCTTATCAATCAAAGACGTTTTGAAGTTTTTAGACTTCTTGTTGAGTTGAGAATAAACTGTTTCGAAAACTTTCTTAGAACAAACAATCGATTCTGGACTAGCTTGATATAACTCCATATCCCCTAAGTAATTGTCATATAGGTCAATCAGTATTTCTTTTGCTGATTGATATGATTTTGTTTTTAAAAATTCATTTACGACTTCAGGCATACCGCCAATGACCAAATAATCGTAAAACTGCCTCAAAGCCAATTCATGTATTGATTCATCGATTTTCGCCTTCTTCTCGTACGCATCTTTAATGACGTTATATAGGATTCTATTTGAGTTATATAGGAACTCTTCAAAATCTAAAGGATAAATGGTTAATTGCACCTTTTCGGTATATCTAAAGAGGCATTAATTGCACCTTTTGGGAATTTCAAGCAAAAAAGATGCGATAAAACCGAAACTTTTCAAAATTGGTGTTTATTTGACTCATATTCGTTGCAATATATATAATCATTTGCTGTTTAGGGGATGATTTTTTGCCACACGGCAATCGCGTTTGTGCATATCTCGCTCGCTATGAATTTAAAAAGAATTAGCATTCTCGTTTAATTTCAAGGTTAACTATTTAGTTAACAGGTTAACAAAATTGCGTTTATTTCATCAATAATCCCCGTATTTACTAATTTTTTGTTTGTTAATTCATTAACTTTACCGTTATACTCATATCGATGAAAAAACCAAGTATTTATGACATAGCTAAGCACGTTAATGTTTCTAGTGCGGCAGTTTCCTATGTTCTTAATGGGAAAGAAGGAAAAGTCTCTGAAGCAACAAAGAAACGCATCTATAAGGCTATGGATGAATTAGGCTACACGCGTGATCATGCGGCAGTTTCTCTTTCAACTGGGAAAAGCCATCTAATCGGTATAGCTCTCCCACTAAATGCGACTAGTGAGGCATTCTTCAATAATCCTTTCTATGGTGAGTTCCTTGGCTCTTTTGAAGAAGCCCTTCAAGAAAAAGGATATGACGTAATCATGTGTTCCAACCAAACAGTATCAGGATTCGAACGTTGGTATAAATCACGTGCATTAGATGGAATAGTTGTTTTAGGTTCCCTTTCAAAAGATATGGAAAAAGCTTTGACGGAAATGAATGCGCCAACGGTTTTAGTTGATGTTTACGAAGAATATTCCGCACCATTTACCAACATCCGTATCGATGATGAAAGAGGAGAATATCTTGCCGTTCGCCATTTAATTGAACTTGGACATACGAAAATAGGCTTTGTTGGTGGTCCAAGTACGTCAATTGTTAACTACAAACGTTATTGCGGATATGAAAAAGCTTTGTTAGAAAGCAATATCCCAATCAATAAAGAACTTGTTTTTCACACACTTACCACATTAGAAGGTGGCTATTCGATGGGTGAAACAATAAAGAACAAGCTTTCTTTGATGAGCGCTGTAGCAGTGGACGCTGATATCGTTGCTATTGGATTAATAAGACGTTTGCTTGAATTAGGCGTTAACTTGCCAAACGATCTATCTATCGTTGGCTTCGATGATATCCAACCAGCACAATATATTCATCCAACATTAACGACAGTTCACCAGGATATCAGAGAAAAAGGCAAACTAAGCGCCACAACGATTCTTGAAGAGATTAACAACAAATCGACAAGCAAGAAAAACTACGTTATTGAATCCAGCATTTTGGTCAGAAATAGTACGATTAAGCACGAGAGCAAGAAAGGGCTTTCATAAAAATAAATAAATTTTTTAGAAAGTATATCCTTAAGGATATAACAATTAGTTTTAGTTAAGCGGTTAACGATTTTTCTTTCATTTTGTTTGTCTAAGTGAAATAATTTAGTCAGAAGGAAAACACTATGAAGAAATCATTTTTGACAAAAACATTTCGTGAAGTAAGCGCTTTCATGCTTTTTGGTGCTATTGGATTAACCTCGTGTGGAGAAGTTGTTGATTCATCAAGCGAGGCTCAATCATCTGAATCTTCAATAAGCAATGATCATTATGATCCTGACGCTTTGATAACTCCAACAAATGAAGTAAAAACAACAAAGCTTGTAACTTACGAAGGACCATCTTTATTAGAAAGCTCCAAATCCGTAAGTGTCAAAGTCAACGACATTGATTTATTCGTATATGAAACTCGCGTAAATCATGGTCGTGTTTTTTCCTGGGCTGCACCAAATACTATGACTCAAGCGGTCATTTTTGATTTTGAAGGAACGGTCCATTTAGATGTAACAATCAAGGAAACCGTTATTACAAGTGCCATCCTTCGTCCAAGCGTTTATGGAATTTCACCAACATTTAATGAGCATACAATTTCTTTTGATTTAACTCATAACGGAAATTACGTCCTTGAATATAACGATAATAGTGAGAACGCTATACAAATATTCGCAAACCCAATAGAAAAGGATCCTATAACGGAAGAAGATGCTAAAAAAGATGAAAATATCATCTACGTAGGCCCTGGAATTTATGATGCAGGTGTCTTTCCAATTAAAAACAATACGACGATATATTTAGCTGGTGGAGCCTATGTTTATGGTCAATTCTCCGCGGAAGCAGTCAGTAATGTTACCATTCGTGGAAGAGGCATCGTTTCCGGAAGCATTTATAATAGAAATAGTTCTAATGAATACACCATTCCAGTTGTAATGAGAAATGTTAAGAACTTAACGATTGAAGATGTGGTATTCTTTGACCCAGCCGGATGGACTCTTCACCTCTGGAAATGTGAAAATGTCAAAGTAAATAACGTAAAAATCATTACTGCTAGAAGCAATGGAGATGGCATTTCCATCCAAAGCTGCTCTGATGTTGAAGTTAATGGAGGATATGTCCGTACATGGGATGATTCCCTCGTTGTTAAAAACTCCGAGATGGGCTCAACAAACAATATTTACATACATGATGTCGTTGTTTGGACTGATTTAGCCCAATCAATGGAAGTTGGATATGAGACATATGGTCCAATAATGAATAACATCAAATTTAAAAATATCACTGTTGTTCATGCGATGCATAAAGCTGTTATCTCACTCCATAATTGCGATCAGGCAAAGATAAGTGATGTCACATACAAAAACATTACAGTCGAAGATGCAGAATGCCTTGGTGATGATCGCGGAGACAAAGAAAACGACTTTTTAATTGATTTCACCATTGCATATAACGCGGATTGGACAAAAAGTGGTGATAAGCGTGGATCGGTAGACGGTATTCATATCGAAAACGTCAAAGTCTACAAAATGGCCGATAGCGTATGTGCAAGAATGCGTGGAGAAGATTCTGATAGTGCATTAAAAAACATCGAAATCAAAGGTCTTGAAATCGAAGGAAAACAAATCACAAGCGCAGAAGAACTCGGATTAGCGACAAATGAATTTGTAAGTGGCCTAACTTTCCAAAAGATGGAAAAAGTTCATGGAGCATATATCAATTTGCCATACAAATCCGCTTTAACGGATGCCAATGTAAGCAAAACAAGCGTAAAAACAATTTCTCAAGAAGGACTTATAGTTCCTGAATTCGCTTTCTACAAAGGCGAAGCAAGTTTCATTGGCGTTAAAGCTGAAGTTGGAGGAAATTCCTCTGCCACGCATGGCGCTGGAACAAAAACAACAACCCCAGGTGATGATGGAAGCGGTGATTTCCTTGCTCCTGGAAGCAAAGCAAGCTATGCCTTCGATGGAGATAAATCAACAAAATACATCTCTGGCGAATGGAAAGGTGAAGATAATGAATTTGCAACGTTAACTCTTGATTTCTCGGCCGTCACAAATGTTGGAGTCATCCGTCTATATGGCGATCAAGATAATGAATATAGTCTTACCTATAGCATTCAAATATGGGCTAGAAAAAAGAAGACCGGATCAACGGAAATGAGTGAAAAATATACTCGTTTGGTAACGACAAAGTCTTACACGATGTCTCCAGCGAATGGCAATGTTGTTGATATCAACTTGCCAACACAAGACTTTGCTGGCTTGCAACTTCGTTTTGTGAAAACGGAAGGAATTCGTTCACCAAAACAATATGTCGTTAGTGAAATTGAGTTCTATCCACCATCTTTGACTTACATGAAATCCGTTGTCGATGCGACTGAACATAACGATGTATATCCAGTTGGAAAAGTGGTTGATGGCGATCCAACGGGAACAAGTTACTATGAAAGTAAGTCTCTTCCAGCTTATCTCGTAATTGATTTAGGCGACGTATATTCCTTACAAAAACTCGTTCTTTGCCTACCTCCAATCCTCACTTGGAGTGCAAGAACCCAAAATATCGAAATTCTTGTTAGCGACAGCAATCTTGAATATAGCAGCTCAAGCACAAGCTTCACGATCGTTAAGGAAAGACAAGATTATCTTTTCGACCCTCAAAGTGGAAATCGCGTTCTTATCGATATGGGAAATGCTAAATGTCGTTATCTAAAAATCGTTATTTACTCCAACGATGCGCCTGGCGGATATGGTGCGCAATTATCCGAAGTAAGCGCTTATGGGGTTAAATAAATAACTTTCAGAAAGGAAAAATAAAATGAAAGGGAAAAAATTATTGTTGGTCATGTTGCCATTTAGCGTTGGCATGATCTTGGCTGCTTGCAGTCCGGATAATAAACCTGATCAATCTTCCTCATCAAACTCTCCAACCTCATCTGTAACTCCACCTCCAGCATCTTCAAGCGAAACTCCAATAAGTTCATCTGAACAACAAGATACGAGTAGTTCAAAAACTGATCCAGTCACTCATAGAGCAGGGCTTAATAAGACTTTAGCGGAAGGGGCTATTACTCGTAATTACGACGAACGTTTCGACACGATCATCGAGGATTTCTCTGGCGAATCTCTTCTTGGAACTACTGACGGAGTAACTCATAAGGCATATTTAAGAGAAGTTGTTGATAGCAACTTAGAAAGCTTCCAAATCACGCCTGATTCAGCCATATATAAGATGGCAAGTGCGACATTTGGCGGAGATAAAACTCTTATTGGCCAATCATCAATCAACTTCAAGATGCGCGTTGCTAGCGGAAAGCTTTCCATCAAAGATCTTATTCTTGGCATCCGTCCAAGCGATGATAATAGCGGACACGTGTATCCAATTAATCTTGGCGATGCTCTTGATAGTGAGCAAGAAGCTCTCCCAGAATTAACAAACGAATTCCAAACCATTTCCGTTTCGGTTTCGGAATCGGTCGGAGATGAAGACACCCTCTTCCCAGAAACTCAATTAAAGGTTCTTTCCGAAGCAACAGGTTTCCATTTATATGTTAAGAGTGGAATCGAAGTGTCTGCGGTTATTGAAATTGCTGAAGTTTCCTATAGCAAAGGCGATTCAACAGTCATTATTGACGATTTCAACCGTTCGACAATTACAGGAAATCCAAACGTATATTGGGGTCCAACAGATTGCGCGAATGCAGTTTTAGTCCGTAAAGGCGTTGAAATCTCTAATGGCAAGAAATACACCACACCAGTCTTAAGCGAAAAACAAAGAGGATATTCACATATTGTCTTTGAAGCACTTGGCGATATGAGTGGAAGTAGCGTTGAAGTCGCATATGATGATGCAGCTAACACCGTAAAAGCATTAGCTTTCAAAGATCTTAAAGCAAAAACCGATAATGCAGTCGTTAATACTGTTGATGGTATCTTTGCTTCTATTGCAATTGATCTTTCAACATTTGCCGGTCCAGCTGATGCAAATATCAAAACCGTCACAATCAAGAACGATGGCAAGAATGAATTGATGATTGCAAATGTTTTTGGAACCAGTTTTGAAGAACCTGTTCTTGATAAGAAATATCCAAATATCAACGCTGAAAGTGCGGTAACTTTTGATAACTTCGAACGTGATATTACTTCTTTAGACTCAGATTGGGATGCTTCAGCTGCTAACGAAAAGAATATTGCCGCAGGCATTAACGGATTCGTTTCCTATTCCAATGGAGCAAATATTTCTACAAGTGGAGGAGCTCTCCATCTTCCTGGCGTAACTGAAGGATATGATGAAGTAACAATTGGCTCAACCCATACATTTGCTGATGCTCAATACATCGTTTTCTCAATCAAAGGAGAAGAAGGCGCAGATTTATCTACCTTCCGTTTCGAAATGGGTTCAGCAACTGCAATTTGGTTTAACTCCGCTATGGCAATGGAAGGAGTCAAGACTTATGGCGATGCTAATTTTGCAAGCCCATATCTAACAGAAGATGGATACACGTGGTACGTCGTTGATCTAAATTACCATAACGTTCAAGCTGACGATTTAATCAACATCTACTACTCTGGTGAAAAAGCCATTTCCATCTCATCAATCTTCTATGCCAATGCATTTAGTGCAGCAAAAGTCCTTGATGGATGGACTGATACAACACCAGATATTGATCTAGCTGGTTATAAATATGCTGGTAACGTCGGTAAAGCATTAGATGCTAAATACGTTGGTTTCACCGTAAAAGGAGATGGAAAAGACGCGACATTTGCAACATTCCGCTTCCAACTCAATGGTGAGACAAAATGGATTAATAAAGACGAAGTTGATGTTTACGATACGAAAGGAAGCAAAGTAAACAAAGACACCATTATCCCTGAAGAAGATACAACATATTATGTGGATATCAGCACCTTCCCGACAGAAGGAGATGGATTTACCCACGTACATGTTGGCGGAGATGGTGCGGGTACAGTCACTTTTACAAATATCTTTGCTGCAGCTAAAGGCATTTCATTTGATGCTATGGGTGCAAATAATGTTGAAGCTGCTGCTGGATATGGATATTGCGGAGGCTGGAAAGCAACTGCTCATACCGACAAGATCTACATCGCTATGTCTAGTGAAGATTCTTCCTCTGACTTATCTCAATTCCGTGTTGAAGCAGCAGGAAAGACAATCTGGGCGAAGGATAATGCAGAGCTTCTTAAGAACGTTGATGGCAGCCCAATTACTCTTACCGATAAGTTAACAAAAGACCCTGTAACAGTAGTTATTGACTTAAAAGCAGCTGGAATTGCTACCGAAAAAGATGGAGAAGTTCATTTGCATAACTCACAAGATGCAGCTTGGAAACTCACTCTTGGCGCAGCAACTGCTTATAGCGAAGAAATCCCGTATTCAACAGCATTAGCAACCTATGTTGAAACTTGGGCTTGATTAAAACTCATTAATTAATTTAACGTTAATTACAAATGTGATGAGGGGGAGGAAGTCTCTCCCCTCCCCCTCACTTTGGAGGATTCAAATATGAAAAAAACCTTAAACTTAAAAATCTTATCAGCATTGTCTTGTATCTTGCTTGCTTCATGCGGTGAAGGAGGCGATGGCGATAAAATTGTTTTGAAAATTGGTTTTTGGCCTGAAAGCGCATCAAAACAAGACGTGGCTATGTATGAAACGTGGGCAAAACGTTTTGAAGAAGAAAATCCAAAATACACGATCAAAGGAATGCCATACACCTATAGCACGGAGACAGTTAACCAAAAAGCAAGCACGGGAAGCCTTCCTGATGTTTGGCAAACATGGTTCACCGAGCCAGAAAAATTGATGGAAAAGAAAATCATCCGTCCAATAACGGCTCAACTTAAAGATATTGGCTGGGATGTGAAAATGGACGATGAGATGAAATCCACATTAACATTCGATAACGAAATATACGGAGTTCCACGTGATGGGTATGGTCTTGGCTTATTGATTAACAAGCGAATCCTCGGTGAAAATGGCTTATTGCCAGAAAACGAAGATGGAACTTATAACATCTATAACGAAGATGGAACGCCTGCTTATCCAACAACATGGGAACAGGTTTACGATTTCAGCAATACGATCGTTAACGAAAACGAAGACTCCGCAAAAGGCTTCTTAATGTATAGCGCTAATAAGAACGGCGGTTGGGTTTTTAGCAATATCGCCTGGAATTTTGGTGCAGAGCTAGAAATTCAAAAAAACGGAAAATGGGCGGCGAATCTCGACTCAAATGAAGCAGTTAACGCTCTCGAATGGGTCAAAAAGATGAAAGTTGATGGCCTAATGCAAGATGCGGTTGGAACTGTTTATAACGATTGGTATGGCAATATTGGTGATAAGGTTGCTATGGCAGTTGTTGGAAGCGATGTTCTCCAACAAGCCAAACTTCAAGGCAGCGTAGAAATGAGCGATTTAGCCTTCGTTCCTATGCCAACTGGAAATAACAAAGATCACTATTCTCTTTATGGCGGAACACCTTATGTTTTCACTAAGAACGTTTCTGATGAGAAAGTCGAAGGAATTCTTAAATTCTTTGATTATATTGGTCGTTCTCCTTCAACAAGCGAAAATAATTTCAAAGCCAAAAAAGAGGGATACGAAGTAGCTAAAACAAAAAATCAACCTATTTTGCCTTCAATCATGCCTTGGAAAGATGAAACATATCTAGCTGAAGCTAATAAATTAGAAAAAGAATACATCACTGTTGATATGAAAGACTACTCACCATTCTTTGATACGATTCAAGCAAACAAAAAGAGTGAAGAACCATATGCCGCACAAGAGATGTATGAAGCATTAGATACTGTAATTCAAAGTGTTTTCGTTAACCTTGAAAACGCTAATTGCAAAGCTCTCTTGCAAACTGCATCCCAACAACTTCAAAAAGAACTTGATAAGACTGTAAACAAATAAGCGAGCCTTTTATTTATGAAAAAGAAAGCACTTATAAAACGAAAAAAGAATTGGAAATCAACCCTTAAGAAGAATCTTGTAGGGTGGGCTTTCATGATCATTCCTCTTACTTTATTTGCTTTCTTTGTTTGGTATCCGATGGGACGTAATATCATTCTTTCTTTTCAAGATGGATATGAAGATGCTAAATTTGTCGGATTTGCTAATTTTCAGGCGATATTTGAAGATCCAACTTTCCTTAGTGCGTTAAAGAATACTTTCCTTTACATCCTTTGGTCACTTGTTATTGGATATCTTGTTCCAGTTATTTTAGGTTTCCTTCTTAGCGAAGTCATTCATGCGAAAGGATTTTTCCGTATCGTTCTTTATCTTCCGTGCATGATTAGTGGAATGGCTGTTGTCTTCCTTTTTAATTCTATGTATGGCGATTCTAACACGGATTTATTCAACGTTATTATCACAAAGCTAGGATTTGAATCCCATCCATGGAAAGGATCGACTTCCTTAATTATTCCTCTTATTGTTTTAGCAATGACTTGGAAAGGAGCTGGAAGTACTGCTCTTATCTACCTTAGCGCTTTTCAATCTATTGATGATTCGATGTATGAAGCGGCTAGAAGTGATGGCGCTAGCTCTTGGCAAAGGTTCTGGAGAATTACCATTCCAGCTTTGCGTGGAACAATGCTAACTTTATTAGTCCTGCAAATTATTAGCGTTTTCCAAGTCTTCTATGAACCACTCATCATCGGACCAAAAGGCGGTCCTTTAGATAGTTCGATGTCTTTGATGTTACTTTCGTATTTATATGCATTTGAAGATTTTGAATACGGAAAGAGTGCGGCATGTGCGATGGTTTTAGGTGGAATCATCATTTTATTCACCATTGGATATGCTCTTCTTGATCGATTCTTAAAGAAAAAGGAGGGGAAATAGTATGGAAAAACGTAAATTTGCATTTCCTCACCTAAAAGATAAAAGAGGCGGTTTCCTCAATTTTGCTGATTATCGTAGCCCTTGGCATAAAGCAGGATATGGAATGATCGTTTTCTTCCTTTGCTTATTTTCTTTCATTGCTCTTTTTCCTATTGTTTACTTGATTGCGTCCGCTTTGAAAAGTTCTGGTGAGATTTATAGTTCGACATATACTTTCTGGCCAAAAGTTTGGGATTGGGGAAAGATTGCAACCATTTGGGAGAAAATCGATTTCACTCGTTATTATTTAAATACTTTCGTTTATGTTATTGGCGCGGTTATATGTGCGGTATTCTTCAATAGTTTGCTTGCTTATGCGATTGCAGTAATAAAACCAGCCGGATATAAAATCATCGATAAGTTAGTTTTTCTTGGCTACATGATTCCAGCCGTGTTGAATATTTTCCCTCTTATAAAGGAAATCAATGCGATTGGCCTTTTACAAGCCGATAGCGAGTCTTATTTGATGTTCCTCTCTCTTTGGCTTTCTTTTGGCGCGAACGCCTATTATTACACCTTATTTAAAGATTATTTCTCAAGACTTCCTCAATCTCTTGTCGAAGCAGCCAATATGGATGGAGCGGATCGCTTCCAAATATTTATTAGAATTATCTTGCCTTTATCAAAACCAATCATTGGCATTGTTGCTATTTTTGCTATGACTGCATCATATAGTGATTTCCTCTTGCCATATCTAGTCTTGCAAAATAACAAACTCAAAACATTAATGGTTGGAATCTATGACATTGGCAATGCTGGAGATATTTTAAAACCTGAAGAATTCCTAATGTTATTAGTTTTATCAATTATCCCTCAAGTAATCATTTTCCTTATCTTCCAACGTCAAATCATGGGTGTGGGAGCAAATAAAGGCAGCAAGGAGTAAATTATGGCTAAAATTCGTAACAAATACTTAGAAGTAGAACCATGGAGAGTTGTCGAAAAAGGCTTCCACAAAGATCGTAACCAAGTTAGCGAATCTATCTTTTCTTTAGGAAATGAATATAGCGGGGTTCGTGGCTTCCTTGAAGAAGGAGTAACCTTACCTTCATTAATTGGCACGTATTATAACGGAATTTTTGAATATTCTCTTGAAGAAATCCCTAACGCCTATAAAGGAATTGCCAAAAAAAGTCATTTTACAATCAATTCTCCAAACTATTTGAAATGTGAAATCATAATTGATGGTGAAAAACTCGATTTAGCCATCATATCCCAATCGGATTTTGTTAGATCACTTGATTTCCGTAACGGATTATTAAAAAGAAATTTCGTTTGGAACACCTTAAGTGGAAAGAAAGTAGAAATGACATTCGAAAGACTTCTTGGCATGAAATCGTCAGAAAACGCCATTCAAAGAATCTCCTTCAAATCTGATAAGGAAGCAGATGTTCATCTTTCATTAACTATCGATGGAGGAATTCTTCATTGGGGAAATCATTGTTATTGGAACTTAGGCAAGATTATCGATAATAACGATGAATACGGACTTTTCATGAAGACAATTTCAACTCATCAGGCAATCGTTAGCGTGATGAAGGTTGATTCACCGTTTTCGCAATCATCAAAAAAGATTGAAGATAAATCAATAACGTTGAATTATGATTTTTCTCTAACAGAAGGAAAGGAAATTACTTTCGCCCGTTATGTCGAAAATCTCATTGATAAAAAGAGCGATACGCATGAAAAAGAAATGATTGAGAGTGCTTCAAAGAATCTCTCTTTATTAAAAGAGAAGGGTTTTGCAGGCCTTTTTGAAGAAAATAGTTCGTTTTTCTCTGAAAGAATCAAAGAAAGCGATATTGAAATCGATGGCGATGATGAAGATCAACAAGGCATCCGTTTCTGCCTTTTCAATCTCCAACAAGCCTATAACGGACTTGCTCCTGATAACAATATTGGTGCAAAAGGACTAACTGGTGAAGCTTATAGCGGCCACGCATTCTGGGATAGCGAAACATATTGCCTTCCTTATTATCTTTTCACCAACCAGAAAGCAGCTAGGGATCTCTTGCTATTCCGTTATAACACCTTAGAAAAAGCAAAAGAAAGAGCAAAAGACCTTGATTGTGAAGGAGCGTGTTTCCCTATCGCTACAAGAAATGGCGAGGAAGCATGTACTCTTTGGCAGCACGCCTCAACGCAAATTCAACCAACAACCGCTGTCGCATATGCGATTTTCCATTACATGAATCTTTATCAAGATTGGGATTTCATGAATAAGTACGGACTAAAAATGTTACTAGAAATTGATAAGTTCTTACTTACCCGCGGGCAATGGAATCAAACCAAAGAACATTTCAGTTATTACGGAGTAATGGGCCCAGACGAATTTGAAGTCATGGTAAATCACAATATGTATACCAATATCATGGCAAAGAAAACTTTTGAATACACCCTGTCCGTATTAAATGACAAACGTATTGAAAAAGAAGAAACAATGAAAGAGACAGGTTTTGATTCAAGAAAACTTCAAGAAATGGTTGAAGCAATGAATAAAATGCTAATTCTCTACGACCCAAAAACAAAGCTATACGAACAACATGCAGGGTTCTATGACCTTCCGCATATTGACGTAGATAAGATTCCTGTCACCGATTTCCCTTTATATAGCCATTGGTCATATGATCGAATTTATCGTAACGACATGATTAAGCAACCAGACGTTTTGATGTTCATCTTCCTTTACAACCAGGATTTCTCCTTAAAAGAAAAGAAAGCCAATTATGAATATTACGAGCCACGTTGCATCCACGAATCTTCTCTTTCTCCAAGCGTTCATAGCATACTCGCTCAAGAATTAGGCAAAGAAAAAGAAGCGCTTGATTTCTTTGGCTTTGCAACACGCCTAGATTTAGATGATTACAACCGCAATACATCAGAAGGGCTCCATATGACTAGCATTGCCGCAGCATGGATGAATATCGTTTATGGTTATTTAGGCTTAAGAAGTGATCGTGAAAAACTTCTAATCAATCCAACCTTGCCAAGTCGTTGGAAACATTATTCAGTGAAACTAAATTATCATAATTCACCTTTACGGTTGGACATCTATCCATCTTCACTATGCATTGAAAACTTAGGCGAACCAGTTTCGATGAATATATACGGCCAAGATGTTACTGTTTCAGAAAAGATGGAGATAAAAAGATGAATGATTCTTTGATTATTCATGGATTCAATCGTTCTAGTAGAATCGAAGAGGGAAATCGCCTTCTTATTGGCAATGGGCATCTAGGATATCGTGGAGTATTAGAAGAAGAAAACAAGGATTCCATGAAAGGATTCAATCTTGTTGGAGTCTATGATCGTTACCAAGATAAATGGAGAGAATCACTTAACCTTCCTGATCCAATCTTTTTCAAAACGTTCGTAGATGGAAATGAAGAAACCGTTAATTCGATTGATCCGTTAGCACATGAACTAGAATTAAATATTGAAGAAGGTATCCTAAAAAGAAGAAGTGAGTTTCCTTCCTATTTCATCGAAAGTGAACGTTTCCTCTCAAAGAAGCAAGATAATCTTCTTGCAGCTAAAATCGGAATCAAAGCCAAAGAATCAAAGAAATATCATTTTGTTTTTGGCCTTGATTTAGATATTTACGACATTAATGGCCCTCATTTCAAAGAAAAGAATATAACAAAGGAAGATAATTTCTTATTATTCGAAGGAAAAACAAATGAAAACAAGACAATCTTTGAAGCAGTGAATTATTCTTTCAACAAAGGTAATCCAGCATTTAATAATGGTTTCTATGAATTAGATGTTTTTTTAAATAAAGATGAAACTTTTGAACTATGTATTTATTCTTTGATCTTTGAATCAAAAACGGATTTTAAAAAAGAAATCAATGAAGTAATCGAAGATGGATACTTAGCCAAAAAAGAAGATCACGTCCAAATATTCTCCTCCTTATATCATCAAGCAAGAGTTGAATTAATTGGTGATGAAGATGGAGAAAAAGAACTTTTGTATTCGATATATGAATTATTGATTCTAGGAGATGAGAATAGAGAACGTAGCATTCCTGCTCGTGGAGTTTCTGGACAAACCTATAAAGGTGCAATATTTTGGGATACTGAAATATTCCTATTACCATTTTTTGCTCTAAACGAACCAAAGGTTGCCCGCAACTTAATTATGTATAGGGTAAATACTTTGCCTGGTGCAAAAGCGAAAGCAAAAGAATTTGGTTACAAAGGTGCATTCTATTCCTGGGAAAGCCAAGAAAGTGGCCTTGAAGCATGCTCAAAATACAACGTCACAGATTACAAAACTGGCAAACCAATTAGAACCTATTTCAACGAAAAACAGATTCATATAAGTGCGGATATTCCTTATGCGATAGAAAAATACTTAACTATTACGGGGGATAATTCGATTTTTGCAGATGGAGCACTAGATGTTTTATGCCAATGCTCATTGTTCTTTTTAAGTTATGCGAAGAAAAGAAAAGACGGCCTTTATCATATCGATGATGTTATTGGCCCGGATGAATATCACGAAAGAGTGAACGACAACGCATTTACGAATTATATGGTCGCACACGCTCTACGTTTTACCATCAAAACATTAAGAAACAACATGGATTTAATTGAAGATTCAAATGGAATTCTTTCTAAACTAGAAGAATTCTTAGAAAATCTTTATCTTCCTAAACCAAACTCTAATGGTGTCATAGAACAATTTGAAGGTTATTTTCAAAAAGAGGATTGTTCCTTAGAAACTGTTAGGTCTCGTTTAAAAGACCCAAGACAGTATTGGGGAGGAAAAGATGGTCCTGCAGGAGGAACGCAAATAATCAAGCAAGCGGATGTCGCTGCAATGCTTTCGCTTTTAGGTGATGAGTTCCCTCTGTCAATAAAAGAAGCGAATTATGATTATTATTTCCCTCGTACAGAGCATGGATCAAGTCTATCTAGCAGCATGTATTCCTTGCTTGCTACAGAAATAGGCGAAAGAGGATACGCTTATTCGATGTTTAGAAAGAGTGCGTCCATTGATTTATATGGTCCTCAAAAACTATATGCCGGAGGAATCTATATTGGTGGAACCCATCCAGCAAGTGCAGGTGGAGCATATCTATCTGCAATATATGGATTTTCAGGTTTGAAAATATCGGATAATGGTGAAATATCTTGTTCTAATCAATTGCCAAAAGAGATTTCTTCTTTGAGTTATAAAATCAAGGCAAGAAATAAGTTATACCGCATCAAAGTAAGCTCAAAAGAAGCAAAAGTGGAGGAAATAAACAATGATTAAAGGAATGATCTTCGATTTAGATGGAGTGATTATCTCCACTGACAAATTTCATTATGCCGCATGGAAAAAGATGGCTGATGAAGAAAATATCCCTTTTGATGAAAAAGTGAATAATCGCTTACGTGGCGTTTCTAGAATGGCATCTTTAGAAATCATTTTAGAGAAAGCCACAAGGGAATATTTTGAAGAAGAAAAAGAAAAACTTTGTGAGAAAAAGAATGAGATGTACCGTGAATCCTTGAATGCCTTAACACCTAATGATGTAGATAAAGATGTTCTATCTACATTAAATGCTTTAAGAGAAAAAGGAATCAAACTTGCTTTAGGAAGCGGTAGCAAGAATGCTCCGTTTATTCTTGAAAGAATTGGCTTAGCCAATTTCTTTGATGAAGTTGTTGATGGAAGCATGATAGCTCATTCAAAACCAGATCCTGAAGTTTTCCTCCTTGCTGCAAAGAAACTTGGTTTAGATCCAAGCGAATGTGGCGTCGTAGAAGATGCTAAAGCAGGTGTTGAAGCAGCTAAGAAAGGCGGCTTTACCTCTTTTGGCATTGGCGATGCATCAGATAGTGAATTCACCGATCATCCACTAAATAAATTTTCTGATATTTTGAAATATTTTTCTAAGGAACCATGTTTAAGAATTCAATCAATTTATAAGACATATCCAAACGGAGTTACGGCAGTAAAGGATTTCAATTTAGACATATATGATGAGGAATTTGTTGTTTTTGTTGGACCATCTGGTTGTGGTAAAAGCACGGTCCTTAGAATGATTGGCGGATTAGAAGACGTCACAGAAGGATCCATTTATCTTGATGGAAAAGATGTTACTGACGAAGAAGCGAAGAATCGTAATATTGCCATGGTTTTCCAAAACTATGCCTTATATCCTCACTTAACTGTCTTTAAAAACATTGCTTTTCCTCTTGAAGTAGAAAAGATTCCTTTCAAACATTTCTTTGATTTTAAGTACAGAAAACAAAGAAAAGAAGAAATCAAAAAGAAAGTTGAAGCAGCCGCAGAAAAGATTGGCTTAAGCGATTATCTTGATAGAAAACCTGCTAATTTATCCGGTGGCCAAAGACAAAGAGTTGCTTTAGGAAGAGCAATCGTTCGTGATCCTGAAGTATTCTTACTTGATGAGCCTCTTTCTAATCTTGATGCAAAGATGCGTGTTGCAATGAGAAGTGAGATAACCCGTCTTCACGATAAGCTAAAAACAATCTTTATCTATGTTACTCACGATCAAGTTGAAGCAATGACGATGGGTAGCAAGATTGTTGTCTTGAAAGATGGAATAATTCAGCAAATAGGCACACCAGAAGAGATATTCTTAAATCCTAAAAATCAATTTGTCGCTGGATTTATAGGAACCCCTCAAATGAATTTCTTTGATGCTAAAGTAAGCAAGAAAGACGATAGATATTTCGTTTCATTCTTAGGCAAAGAAGAAATGGAACTTCCAAAAGAAAGAATGACAAACTTCAATGAAAACTATTTGGACAAAATCGTTACTATGGGCATCCGTCCTAAAGCAATATCCGTTAATGGCGATTTACGTTACGAAGAACAAGGCTTCAAAGCAAAGATAAATCTTTTTGAACAATTAGGCGAGGAAACTTTAGTATACGCTTCAATTGCAGGAAAAGATGATGACCTAATCATTTCAACTGAAGGACTTGGAAGATTCAAGAAAGCGGAAGAAATCAACGTTTCATTCCGTTTGGAAAATGTATGTTTCTTTTCAAAGGAAAACGGCGAATCGTTGCTCTAGTAACAACTATGTTCGTACTTTCTCTTGCTGGATGCAAGAACGATCCATCTAACTCTAATAACATTTCGGAAGACCGATCTTCTCCATCTTTTGATATTTCTTCAAGTGAGGAATCTTCTTTTCCACGTGATGAAGATGGATTCAAGCAATTTGATCCATCTTATTTCAAATCAGAATATGATGAGAATGATACAAAAGAAACGAATAAGGTTAAATTTTCTGATTATGTCGAAGGAATGGAACTATATCCGAGAATGAAGATGTATATCGCAGGAGAAGAAGTTCCAATTTATAAAGTTAACATCAATCAGAATCGTGTTTGGAAAGCGGATGGAGGAGTCCGTGATATGTCCGCTTATTCAACAATTGCCATCAAAGGCAAAGTGAAGATTTATTTAAAATGTGCGTTTAATCCATTAAACGATGTAACTATACGCCCATTAGGAAAGAATATAGCTTATGAGATTGATCATGCCAGGTGGGTCATATCTTTCGTTATAGATTCTCCAGGACAATATTTAATCGAAACAAAGCAAAGAACATTACACCTATTCGTTAACGAAATAAAAGATGAAGATTTAACAAATAAAATTGTTTTCAAAAAAGGAATTCATACAAAAGATAACGACAGTAGGATTTCTGGTAACAACGAAATCATCGTGCATTCCAATGATCATATATACCTAGAAGATGGAGCGGTTATTCGTGGAAGATTTACTGCGACAGATGCGAGTAATTTCTCAATCGAAGGTCCAGGAATAATTGATGGATCTTCTTTTCCAAGAAATCCAGACGATGGAACGGCGACAATTCCTTTAGATTTTAATTTTTGTAGTAACTTCAAATTAGAAGATTTCTCAGTTATCGATCCAGCTGGCTGGGCATTTAATATTTATTTTGCCAATGATTTGTTAATTAAGAACACAAAGGTCATTTCTAGCCGTAGCAATGGTGATGGCATTTCAATCCAGTCTTCTAAGAATGTTAATGTTGAAGGCTGTTTCCTTCGTACATGGGATGATTCTTTAGTTGTTAAGAATTATGTTAATTATCGTAACAAAGAAGAAGGAGTTACTTCAGGAGTTCATTTTTCTGATTGTTTGATCGTTACTGATTTAGCTCAATCGATGGAAATTGGATATGAGACAATAGGTGAAAAGATGGAAGATATTTCTTTTAGGAATATCACTGTTTTGCACGCATACCACAAACCAGTGTTAAACATTCATAATGGAAACAATGCAAAAATAAGGAATATACGTTATGAAAATATAACGATTGAAGACGCGTCCATTGGCAAAGGAGATGGAACGCCATATCTTTTTGAATTTGATGTTTCCTATAGTCCAACTTGGAGCGATAACCATAAAAAGACTTCATTAGGAGACATTGATGGAGTTAACGTTTCAAATGTTCTTGTTCTTTCTGGTATAGACAATCCAAAAATTAAAGTAACAGGATCAATGGAAACTAGATTAGGTTATCCAAATGAAGGACATTATGTGAAAAACGTTTCATTTTCAAATGTTTCGATATACGGGAAAACGTTAGATGAAACATATCCTGATTACATTCATTCGTATGATGAAAATATAACATTCAAAAATGATTCAATTCCAACGGGTGCAACATATTACAAAATAGATACGTCCAATTACGGTAATAACATTATTCGCGTTAAATAAAATGCGATTTTTATCGATTTAGAAATATTCAAAATCAATATTTCCAAAAATACCATGCAAAACCCACTCGGATTTAAACTGTTATGTTAAAACAAACGTGATTTACGTAGAAAATCACAAACCAATTAAGTCTATTGGGCAATAATAAACTTGGAATGTTTACCTTAGAAATTTGATGCTTGCAGATGCTTTTTACAATGAAATCGTTAAAAAATAGCAAGTCAACATAGTTCACAAAACTAATTTTTTCGACTATTTCGCCAGTGCATTGGCGATTTGGTCGAAAATTCAAAAAAGTTTCGATGAATACTGATATATTTCTTCGACCATTTTTTGAATTGACCATTAATTAGATGATTTTTCAATTATTTGGCTATTCAATTTACGCAAAATCGGAGTTGAATTCCGAATTTTACGCAAATATAATAATTTCGAGGATTAGCCATGATAAATAGAACAATCTTAAAACATATTGAATTAGCCGTTAAATGCAGGCCTGTTACTCTCATTACTGGCGCTAGGCAAGTTGGTAAATCCACTATTGCCCAATTATTCATGAAGAATGGTTTTTCCTATGTGTCTTTAGATGACTCAAGACAGCTTGAGATTGCCGTTAATGATCCTCAAATGTTTTTGCAACTTCATAAATGGCCTTTAATTATTGATGAAGTTCAAAAAGCGCCAGGTCTATTTGATGCAATAGAAGAAATAGTTAACAAAGAAAAGATGAATAATCCTGATAACTATGGAATGTATATTCTTACTGGATCCCAGATGTACAACCTTATGAGCAATGTTACTGAATCGATGGCTGGAAGAGTTTCTATTGTTCATATGCCTCCGCTTTCAAGGAATGAAATCCTCGATAGAGAAGAGCCTGTATTTGATTTTGATGTCCTAAAAATAAACGATAGATCAAAAATGAATCCTCTTTCTGTCAGTGAACTTTATCAACTAATAATCAAAGGATTCTATCCTGAATTGTATTCAAATAAATACCTAACTCCTAACATGTTTTATTCTGATTATGTTGAAACATACATTGAAAGAGATGTTTCACAAATTATTAATGTTAAAGATAAATTTGCCTTTACGAGATTTATGGAACTTTTGGCTTCTTTGACTGGAGAAGAGCTTGTTTTTGACAATTTAGCTAAAAGCGTTGGCGTTGATATGAAGACGATTAAATCTTGGATTTCAATATTATTGGCCGGAGATATCGTCTATTTGTTAGAACCGTATAATGAATTGTCGATAAAAAAGAGAATTGTAAAAAGACCGAAGCTTTATTTTTCTGATACGGGGCTTGCTGCATATTTAGCAAGAGTGTCTGATCCGGAAATGTTACAAGCAAGCTTTCTAAATGGAAGATTTGTTGAAACATATATCATCAACGAAATAAGAAAGTCATATCTCAATAACGGAATAAACCCTAATTTCTATTACTATAGAGATGACAGAATGAATGAAATCGATCTTGTCATTCTTCATAATGGAAAACTTCATCGAGTTGAATGCAAAGCGGGTATTTCTTTTAATAAGTCTTATATCAAAGGCTTCAAATGCTTAGAAAACACAAATTATATTCTTGGAACATCAGGCATTATTTGTAATACGAATACGATCTATCCGCTTGATAAGGATATATACGCATTTCCTTTGGCGGGTATTTGATTTTTCTTTTAAATACGGTATTGCTAATATAGCAATAGCTGACAAAAGCCAAAGAACTTTGATGAATAACGAACAGCAGCGTAAATTGCATTTAACGCACCCGCAAAAGCCCGTATTTAAGGGAATATAAGCTCATTTTCCTAAAAGAAACGTTCAAGATAATTATTATTTGCTGAAATCATCTAAAAACTTTTCAAATACAGTGTGGCAAATTCTTATTCTTAAGAATAACATTCCAAATAATTATTAGATAATGAATCATGATGTCATAATAGACAAATAAAAAATGTCAAAAAAGTATATTTTGAGGAAAATTTAGCATTCTAGTAAACCGCTTACATTCGTTCTAGAATTAAGGAAAGAAAACAAACGGAGAAAAACCATGGAAAAAATGGCAAGAAAAGTTGAATTGGAAAAGATTAAAGAAGAAAGAAGAAAAGAAAAAATTCAGCAAAAAGCTTTAGCTGAACAAAGAGAACGTGCCCATAATGACATGATTTCTTATGAGAAAAAACATAAGAAAGAGAGAAAAATCGCTCCAAAAGATTCTTTCATTTCATTACAACATATCAACAAAATCTATGATAACCATGTTCAAGCCGTTTATGATTTCAATTTAGAGATAAAACAACATGAATTTATTGTTTTTGTCGGCCCATCTGGGTGCGGAAAATCTACAACCCTCCGTATGATCGCAGGTTTGGAAGATATCACTGCAGGAGATTTGTATATTGATAATATCTACGCCAACGATTTAGAGCCTAAGAATCGTGATATAGCCATGGTTTTCCAATCCTATGCTCTTTATCCTCATAAGACTGTCGCAGGAAACATGTCTTTTGGTTTGAAAATAAGAAAATTCCCAACGCTTGTAAAAGATAAAGATGGAAATCCTGTTTTAGCCATCAATAACGGCTTAATCAAAGATTTAGAAAGAGAAAAGAAGAATCTCCTTCGTTTCCATGATGAATGTCTTGAAACAGAATCAGAAAAAATACCTCAAATCGATAAAGATATTGAGGAATTGACGGCGAAAATTGAATATTTGAAAGAAAATCCCGTACCAAAATATGTTAATAGACACATGCCAAACGAAGAAATTCGTGAAAGAGTAAAAGATGCGGCAGAAATCCTTCAAATCACTGAATATTTGGATCGTAAACCAAAAGCCCTTTCTGGTGGGCAATGCCAACGTGTTGCATTAGGCAGAGCTATTGTTAGAAATGCAAAAGTATTCCTAATGGATGAGCCTCTTTCTAATTTGGACGCAAAACTCCGTGTTCAAATGAGATCGGAAATCATCAAACTTCATAATAGGTTAAATGCAACAACGATATATGTCACCCACGACCAAACTGAAGCTATGACAATGGCATCCCGTATTGTTGTCATGGAAAAAGGCCATATTCAACAAATTGGCACGCCAGTTGAAATCTATAACCATCCAGCAAACCTTTTTGTTGCTACGTTTATTGGTTCTCCAGCTATGAACCTATTTACTGCAACATTAGAAAACGGAATTCTCCATTTTGAAAATGGGTACGAAATCAAACTAAGTAAGGAAAACTATGAAAAAGCAATTTCTTTCTATGCAAACGAATTAAAGAAATATGAAACTGAAAAAGAAACCCTTTTAAAGAATTTTAAGGAAAGAAATCTGCTTTTAGAAAAACTTGAACATCTAGAAACATTGCCGGATACCCCTAAAAAAGCATCTGAAATTGAGAAAACCAAATTTGAGTTAGAACATGTAACAAAATCCAATGAACGTCTTGCATATTTAGAGAAAGCGATAAATGAATTCTCCAAATACATCAAAGAGAATAAATACAATGTCGTTTTCGGCATACGCCCAGAAGATATTTATGAAGTTGGTAAGGTTTTCACCGACGGAAATCTTAGCGATCCAATTGATGGACTTGTAAGCGTTCCAGAACTATTAGGACATGAATATTTCATTCATATTGATTTTGATAAGAAGGATCTTGTCGCTAAAATAGCAGCAAAACGTTTAATAAACGCTAACGAAAATATCAAAGTAGTTCTTGATCTCTCCAGAGCTCATATTTTCGATTCGGTTTCTACGAAAATTATTCTATAATCTCACCTATGGAAAAGAAATACGCCTCACAATATCGAAATGAAGGATACCTATCTTTTACTCGAAGAATCTATTCTTCCTTACTCGATGCCCTTTTGATGGTTGTAGTTTCTTTCTGCCTTCTTTTAGCATCTAACGCTATCGTTGGAAATACCCCTGCATATTCAAGCCAGATTGATGCAATAAGCTCTTTACGTGTTGATATGTATAAGATTCAAGAAGAAACAAAACTTTTTGAATTCAAAACAAAAGATAACGGCGAGACTGATTATGAAAACCTTGTTTCTCAAAATGATATTTTCAAAAAATACGTTCTTAGCAATGTCTTATATTCATATGATTTAAATAAAGACAATTGGGATGCAAAATACGTTAAAGAAAATGACAATCCATATACAGTTAAAGATGAATATGGTGTTGAATCTGCATCATATTCCAATGACTATTTAGCGTATTTTTTCGTTAATTACGCTAAAGATAACAATGAAAACGATAATCTTTTCGCTTTAACAAGTAACGAAACGTATATGGCTCATTACAAAACTCTTTTGAAAAACTATTCTATGGGCGCGGAATGGAATTATTTTGAAGGAGAAGATGCCCTTCCATCTTTAAAAATGGATTATGCGTATACTCTTTATCGCTATGTCGCTTTTGAAGAAGGAGGCCAAGCGGGCTTAAATACATACAATTACCTGATTAGCCAGTATCAAGGTGTATTTGAATATGCCGAGAAAGTCTTATTCAATTCTTCTCGTTATCAAAATGTTTATCAACAATACAAAGAACATTACGCATCATGCTCAAAAATAATTTCCCTTTTCTCTTTTATTAGTTATATCGTTACCTTTGCTTTGTGTTATTTACTACCAACGTTCTTATTCAAAGAAGGGCAAAGTATCGGTTTATTTGTTTTTAAAGCCGGAATCATTAACAAAGATGGATTGGAAGTTTCAAAAGGAGAAGTCCTTCTAAGAGACCTTATCTCTTTCTTTACTTTCTTTTCTTGCATGCTTTTCTCTTGTTTCTTTGCTGGTGGACTCAATAGTGGTTGGATGTACCCTCTAATATCAATAAATGGCATAGGCATATCCTTTTTCAATATCACGGCCGTCTTATTTATCATATGCATTATCAACTCAATTATCATGTTAGTAAGAAAAGATAAAAGATCTTTAGCTGAACTTGTTTCTTCAACCATTGTAATTGATAAACGTTATTATCAAGACCATCGTTCTTTGGAAGAAAAAGAGGCTGAAGAAAAGAAAGAACAAGAAGAAGCAAGGCATGTTATTCTTGATTCTCCTTATTTCGATTCAACAAGCTTCAACAATACAGAAAGAAAAAATCCTCTTGATGAATCTCAAAAGGATGAAAAAGATAACTAATTCTCCACCGAGTTCTTTTGCTTATATTTTGTTGGAGGCATTCCGTAATATCTTTTGAATCTTTTCGTGAAATAGAATTGATTCTTATAACCGATATTTTCCGCGATTTGATCGATTGTTAACGTATGGTGATTTAACAATTCAATCGCTTTTTTCATTCTAAGTTCATCAACATACTGGATAGGAGTTATTCCTGTTTGAGATTTAAATAGCCTAGTGATGTAAGATTGAGAGAAAGAAAATTCTTCCGCGACATTCCCAATTGAAAAATTGGTGTCATTATAATGGATATTTAGATAACGCTCGATTCTCTTAATCGTTTCTTCTTTCTTGGTGATATTTACATTCTCATTCTTTGGATAATTCCTTACCAAGAAGGAAAGGATTTTGAATATATAAGAAGTAATCAATATAGCTTCAGATGATTCGGTAGATAAATTATCTTCATGAATCATTTCCACCAAGGTGCTTTTTAATGTTTCATCTTTATCATCCTTGAAGATGAAGTTTGTGTTGCTAAAAGACGTTGCATCAAGCATTGTTTTCACACTTGAACCGTTGAACTCGATCCAAATATAGCTCCATGGATTCTCTCTTTTTGGCTCATATATGACATTTGAATGAGGAACAAAGATGAAGAAATCTCCAGGATTGACTTCGTATGTTGCTTGCTCGGCTTTGATAGAACCTTGCCCAGCTAAGACGTAATGCATGACATAACATGCTTTGTTGAACTTGATTTTCCCTTTGTTTCTCTTGCATCTTTCTGATCCAACAATCAAAGGGCTAATAGAGAAGTCATAACTATTTTGTATATAACTGTAATAAACGCTCTTTTCTAGAATGTCTTTATTTTTCTCTTCCATAAGTCAATTATACATAATGCAAATAAAAATAAAAGTCAAAAAAGTATATATTTCTGAATATTTAGTTTATTCTATTTAACCGGCATTCCCTTATATAATGGAAGCGCTTCCAGAAAGTATGAACAAAAACAGCATTAATTTCACAAAAGAAGAACTGATCCGTAAGCCAAAACCAAAGAGCTTATGGTCAAAAATGGGTATGACATTGATCCTAATGGCATTACCTACGGTAATTTACGTCTTTATTTTTCACTATATGCCTCTTGAAGGATTAATAATTTCTTTCAAAGACTATAACTCTTTCCAAGGCACTTGGGGATCTCCTTGGACAAGCATGGGAGGATTCAAACATTTCTATACGTTTGTTACCGCGCCAAACTTCTGGACATTAACAAAAAATACATTAGTTCTTTCTGTCCTTAGCATCATCTTTAACTCAACATTGCCTATTATCTATGCTCTCTTCCTTAATGAAGTTAGATATAAGTGGGCAAAAAAGACAATTCAAATCATCATGTATGCCCCATATTTCATTTCTACTGTTGTTATGGTCGGCATTCTCTTCATCTTATTTAGGGCGGATACAGGTGCGATAACTCGTATATTGATGGCCTTAGGCTTTGAATCAACAAGCGCTATGTCTGATCCAAAAGCATTTGTTGCAATCTATATTATCAGTGGACTTTGGCAAGGCTTAGGCTGGTGGTCGATCGTTTATATGGGAAGTCTTGCAAACGTTGATAAGAATCTTCATGATGCCGCCAAGATTGATGGAGCAGGAAGATTTAGAAGAATATTCTCCGTTAATTTCCCATCAATCGTTCCTTTGGCCATCATCATGTTAATCATGTCTATTGGAAACATTCTTAACGTAGGTTTCGAAAAGGTTTACTTGATGTATACGGCCGGAAATAGCGTTAGCAGTGAAATTATTTCCACCTATGTCTATCGTATTTCTTTCCCTGATTACGGCATGCCTCAATTCTCTTATGCGACTGCCATCGGCTTATTTAACAGCGTGATCAATATCATCATTCTTATTACGGCTAATTTCATTTCAAAGAAGGTCAGCGATAATTCGCTCTGGTGATGCATATGAAAAAGATTAATCATGAAAAAACATTCGATATCGTCGTTGCTATTATCATGGGGGTTGTGGCTATTCTTTTCCTTTTGCCTCTTTTAAATGTCCTCGCCTGCAGCTTCTCTAGTGCAGATAAAGTTGTAGCAGGAGAAGTCGGCCTCATCCCTGTTGATTTCAGCTTAGATGGATATAAACAGGTCTTTGCAAACGGAAGCCTGACTAGAGGGTTCTTAAATTCTCTCCTTTACACTTTCCTAGGAACCCTTATTCAAGTAACCTTGCAAATGCTTTGCGCATATCCTCTAAGCCGTAAAGATTTCAAAGGAAGAAAATTCCTCAATATATTCCTCACATTAACGATGTTCATAAGCGGAGGAATGATTCCTACCTACTTGTTAATTTCCGAACTTCAAATGTTAGATACGATCTGGGCAATCATAATTCCTGGATGCGTGAGCGTCTCTAATATCATCGTTATTCGTACATATATGTCGACTTCAATACCAAATGAGATACAAGAAGCGGCACGTATTGATGGATGTGGAGATTTCCAAATATTCCTCAAGGTTATTTTGCCTCTTTGCCGTCCAATCCTCTTTGTCATGGTTCTGTATGCCATAGTTGGATATTGGAATAACTATTTCAATGCCCTCTTATACATTCAATCCAGTGACTTGTATCCACTCCAAAGAGTCTTACAAGACATGCTTGTCAGCAATAGCGGTTCTATTGGCGGAGGAGATCCTAACGTTCAGGAACAACTCAAATACGTAACAATCGTTGTTAGTTCATTGCCATTATTAGTTATTTACCCATTTTTCCAAAAATATTTTGAAAAAGGCGTCGTTATGGGTGGCGTCAAAGGATAGGAGAAAAAAATATGAAAATCAAAACAAAAAGGCTTTTATTCAAGACCGTTCTAGGCTTCGCATCATGTGCTTCGCTAATTTCATGCGGAAACAACACTAATTATGACACGGATAATTTCCTTCCTAATGGAACAAGTGAAAATCCTTATCAAATCGTCAAGAATCCTGTAACTATCAAAATCTTTGCTCCACATAGTTCTGGCAATCCAGAATACAAAGATTTGAAGATGTTCACATATCTTAGCAAAATAACTAATTTGAATTTTGAATTTACGACTCCAGACACAAGCGCTTATCAAGCACGTAGAGCAGCAGTTTGGGAAGATAAAAAATACAAACCAGACTTATTCTTATTCAACAATCCTATTTCTGAACAAGTCCAATATGCCGAAAATCATTTTGACGCATTAACTCCGTTCAATGATTCAACGTACAAGGATTCCACTGGGGAAATTGGATCTTTGATTGATAATTATATGCCAAATTACAAGAAGCTTCTTGATAATAATTTTGGTATCGATACTGCAAAAGAAAATGCAAAAGATGCAGCAACAGTATCCGATGGAAAGATGTATTGCTCGCTTTCAGTCAAAGATGTCGCAAGAGATTTGACATACAAGATGTTCATTAACAACGTTTGGATCAAGAATATTTATTCTTCATATCCAAAAAGCTATGCAAAAACACATGAAATCGATGATGCAAGCAAGATTTTAACCATTGATGATTATGTTGGGATTTTGACTGATTTCAACACGTATGATGCAAATAACAATGGAAAAACAGATGATGAAATTGCCGTTTCTTCTAAGGCGTTTGAATATTTTAGAAACTTCATCTTACAAAGCTACGGATATGTTTCTTATGGCTGTGAAATTGAAAATGACGGGTCTAAATTCACCTATGTTCCTAAGACGGATGCTTTTAGAAACTATCTAAAAACTGCTTCATCCATGTGGAAAGCAGGTTTGATGGATAAGAGCTCTCCCGAAAATAAAACTGATTCACAAATGGCAACAAACGGTAAACGTTTAGGCTCCTTTGTCGCAGCCGCACCGTATATCATTACCACGCAAAATGAAGACAAGAACAATCTAAAAGAAGACGGTACGCCATATAAGTACGATGAAGAATACATCACCATCGGACCATTGCTTTCATCTTCTTATCAAGGGCCAAGAATTCAATTAGGCCTTGGCTATTTCAAACCAGATGGAGCATGCATTCCAACTGCAAGCGTATACAAAAAAGAGGTCGCCCGTCTATTAGATATCATGTATAGCGAGCTTGGAACGCAATTAATTTCCTATGGCGTGGAAAATGAGGACTGGACTTGGGATGATGACGCCCATACGTCCTGGACATTCAAGGTTCCTGACACATGGACTGGCAACCAAGAAGATTACCGTGGAACGATAACTCCAAATGTTGGCAGTGCATCGGCTTTATACTGGAGCAACGATTTCGTTGGAAAAATGAATGATGAAGTCATCACTCGTTTAAACCGCCAAAGTGAAATCTACACTCCATACCTAAAGACTCCAGAACCTGCAAAATACAAATTCACAAGTCAAGAATATAGTGAGATTTCCACCATCAAAGCAAGCCTTGATAACCAAATAACCTATTATGAAGCATCTTTCATCACAGGTACTTTGGATATTAACAACGACAATGATTGGAATACCTATATTTCTACAATAGAAAGATTCAAGAGCACTGATCTTGAGAACATCTACAACACCATGCTTAAGAGGTATCACTAATGAAAAAAGGGAAGATTTCTTTCGTTTTACTATTAAGCTTGTTATCAGCGAACTTATTTGCTTGTTCTCAAAAAGAAGAATCTTCTCAAGAATCCTTTTCAAGCAACGAATCAAGTATCGAAACAAGAATACCTGTTTCTGGAATCAATCTAACAAGCGAAAAAGAGAATTTGTTTGTTGGTGAAAGCGTAACGCTAAACGTTACCATTCTTCCAGAAAATGCGACAAACAAAGAATTCATCTACAAAGTCGATAAAGAAAACTTAGTACGAATCGAAGGAAATCAAGTTACCGCCTTAGAAAAAGGTGAAGTGGATATCACAGCCGAAACTAAGGAAGGAGGATTCACCTCCTTAGTAAAACTCATCATAGAAGAAAGGAGAAACGTCGTGTCCGATAAACAATTCTTAGAAAATCTTCATAAAGACGTTTATTCCACCGGAGAATATCCTACATCTGAAGGATGGGCTTTAAGCGATGCAGGAAATGTTGGCGTTAATAAAGAACGTTTGGAAAACGAATCTTTATATCCTGTTCCAACTGAAAATGTAACGACGTATCTTGCTTCTGATGCAGGAATAAGCGAAAACGGCTCCAATAATGCTGGAAAACTTACGAATCTTATTAACTCTTTAGCGGATATTGAAGGAACCAAAGTCATCAAATTCCAAAAAGGAACATATTATTTTGGCAATTCAATAAGCGGGCAAGGAGTAAAAGACTGTTATTTGGTTGGAGAAGAAGGAACAAAATTCATTTTCACTGGCTGGATGTCTTTCATCATCTTAACCCAATGTGAAAATTTCCATATCAACAACATAATTTTTGATATCAATCCATCTCCAACAATCACTGGAACAGTAGTTAAATCCGAAGAAGATTCATCAAATGGCTATATCTATTTAAAACCAGATGAAGAATACGATTTAACAAATTCCGAATATCAAAAATATTACCTAAAAAGAACAGGAAGCTATGCGGAATATTATTTCGATGAAGAATATCAAGCATATGTCCCTGACCGTTCGGGAAATTTATTCTATAACCCAGGCTTAACTGATTTAACATACGATTCTTCAACCGGATTATTAAAAATAACTCTATCAAAATCATTCTTTGCTGATACTTATAAGACTCCTGAAGCTGGAACGGTGGCAGCAGTTGCTTTCCAAGTATATGAAAACCATGGTTTCTATTTCAAAGAATGCATCAACACTTATATGGAAAATGTAACGACATACACAGTTGGTGGAATGGGTTTAAGAACGGATGGTGGTAAAAATATCTATCTAAACCGTGTTAATTTCATTCGTGAACCAGGCACAAAACGCCTTCTTACTTGCACGGCAGATATCTTGCATACATGTAACTTAGAAGGAGAAGGAATCTTCACGAATTGCATTCTTGAAGGAAGCCATGATGACGCGATAAACGTTAAATCTTTCTACACGACAATTAGTGCGATTAAGGGAAACGTTGTCACAGTTACTCAAACACAAAGCGAGACGACAATTCAATTTGATGTTGGAGATGAGGTTGCTGTATATGATCCAACGGGCATGAAATATAAGAATACGTACAGAGTAACTGCGGTAGATAAAGTTGGAACATCCTTCGATTTGACGCTTGATAAAAACGTTCCTTCCAGAGGAAACAATTCCTATGCTGGTTTTAGCTTAGGGAATGTCACAAAAACAATCCATTTAACTTTAGATAATTGTGTTATCAAAAACAAAAGAAACAGAGGCATCCTCCTTCAAGGAAGAGATTCCATTATCAAGAATTGCACATTCTCTAATGTGAATATGGGCGCAATCCAGATTCTTGGGGTCGATGATACTTTCAAGGAAGCAATCGTTCCTGAAAATGTCAAAGTCTATAACACGAAATTCCTAAATTGCTGGGATGATTTACATATTTTCACCTGGGACAAAAATGGAAATTCCACTATAGGTACCCTCAAAAACGTTGATGTATATAACAATTTCTTCTATCACGATACTGGAAATACCTTAAGGCTCAAGGGAGTTGGAAACATCAATGTTAATGACAACCTATTCTATGAAAATTCATCTAAGAATTACTCTTGCAACATCGATTATGCAAAAGATGTAACTCTTAAAAACAATTCGGTTTATTTTGATGAAAAGAAAATTGGCTACAACTTCGCCTCTCAAACATCAAATAATGAAAATGTTATTTTGGAGAACAATATATTGAAAGGAGCTCTCTAATTATGAGAAAAAACAAACTTTTATTGCTTTCTTCAGCCTTAATACTATCTTCTTTAGGAGGACTTGTCTCTTGTTCTAACGAAACAAAAGATTCATCTTCTCCAAATGCTAGCGTTGAAAAAATTAGCGTGGAATCGGTTTCTTTAACAAGCACTGTCACATCACTAGAAGTAGGAAAAACATTAACTTTGCAAACAAAGATTCTTCCTTCCGATGCGACAAATAAGAATGTCACATACTCTTCAAGTGATGAAGAAGTGGCAACAGTTAATTCTTCAGGCGTTGTTACCGCTATTAAAAGTGGCAACGTCGTAATTAGCGTTAAAACGGAAGACGGCAACAAAGAAAGCTCCGTCACTCTTCAAATCATCGAAGCAGGATATAAATACGTTAATGCCAATGAAATGGGTGAGGAACTTTTAAGCACGCCATACAAAAATAAAGTTATCGGCGGAGATAAATATGGCCTTTCCTCTCCTGATCAAGTTGGTGTTGATATTGATGAGGAAAGTTCTGTTTTATATGCGCCTAAAGCAGATTCCGAATATGATGAAATAATTGAAGTTTCTTCATTAACTCTTTCTCAAATCAAAGAAGTTCTTTCTGATGCAAGTGAAGTAAATGGCTATACGTCTATTCAAGGAGCAATCCTTCTTGCTAAGAAATATGTCGATGAGAATAAGAGCGTTAAGATCAAACTCCCAAAAGGAAATGTCGATGTTGATGCCTCAAAAGTATCTACCACACGTGCCTTCGTTTTAGATGGCCTTAAGAATGTTGCCTTAGAAGGAAATGATACGGTCATAAATATTCAAATATCAGGTCTTTCATATAAAGGCTATATGACAATCACTAATTGTGAGAATATCACTCTTTCAGGCATCCGTTTCCGTCAAGAAGTTGGCGCAAACGTCACCGGCGTCATAGAAAGTTACGATGTTGATAATTACAGCGTTACCCTTAAAGTGGATTCTTCCTATAACGAAACGATGAAACGTGTCGTCAAAGAAAACAAGAAACTCCGTAGTTATCTTGAATTCCATAAATCAACAAAAGCACCAATCCAAGGAGGAAACTTCTTCGTTGATTCTTTCTCCAGCACAAACATTAAAGAAGACAATGGTGAATATACTGTTACCATTCGTTTCAATAAAGCAATAAATGAATCTCAGATTGGCACACTTGCATCATTGCAATTCGCTCAATATGACGTATCTGGAATATCTATCGAAGATTGCAAGGATGTCTACTTAGAGTCTTTGACGATGAATAAAGCATATGGTATGGGCTTAACGGCAAATAATGTCGAAAACTTCTATCTCAATAGATTCAATCTTGTCGTGGAAGAAGGAAGTAAAGACCTTATGACATCATGCGCTGATGCAACGCATTTCACCTATATGACGGGTGAAGTTAAATTCACTAATTCAATCATCGAATATTCACATGATGATGCCTTAAATATCAAACATGGTTATTGGTATAAATTAGATAGTGCATCTTCTCAAAGTAAGAGCATGACTCTTAGCAAAATAACTACTGAAATGCCTCTTCCAAAAGCAGGAGATAAGATCATTGTTTATGATCAAACGACTTTCGAAGGCCATGGAACATATACGGTCGCATCAGCAAGCGAAGAAGCAGGAAAGATGATTCTTACCGTCAAAGAAAGAATCTCCGGATATAGTTCATGGGGAGATTGCCGCGTTAGTTTCATTTCTAACACGCCAACCTTTGAATTTAAAAACAACATTGTCAGAAATAAAAGAAACAGAGGAATTCTTGTTCAAGTTCCTAATGCCATAATTGAAAACAACACATTCATGAATGTCGGACACGGCTCAATCCAAGCTGCAACGGCAATGGATCAATTCAATGAAGCAACCCTTCCTCAAGGACTTACTATCAAAAATAACAAGTTCATGAACAACAATTATCTAAAAGAAGGGACTTTATACGGGGATATTTCGATTTTTGCAATTTCGAATAACGCTTCAGTCGCCCCAGCAGGAACGCTTTCCGGTTTCACAATTGAGAACAATTTCTTTTCGCAAAACGGTAATTCATGTGTTTCCTTAAGAGGAGCTGGCTCATCCATAATCAAAGATTGTTTCTTCTATGATGCAAGTTCATCTCAGCCTTCAGGCGATGCATATAATTGCTTATTTAGCATGTATAACACCGAATCCATCACAATCGAAGGATCTTATAACCAATACAATCTAAATAATGGTTTAAGCGGAATCATCCCCCAAGGATCCACGTCTGATGAAAATACAACGTTAATAGATAACAAGAATATATCTTTCCAAGTTATCGATGATATTGGGCCAGAAGTAGATATTGCTAAAGCAACAGGAGAAATCACCCTAGATGGCAAACTCGATGAATGGGATTCAATAGGCGCGACATCTATTGAAATTCGTGGCTATACTGATGCACTTGGCGGAGAGTGGAGCGATAAACAGCTCGAAGATACCTTCAAAATCAATTCTTTGAAGATGACATACAATGATACCGGAATCTACATCGGATTTGATGTCTTTGATGACACAATCGATTGTAAAACAGTTAATGATTTTTGGCTTGGCGATTGCGTGGAAATTTTAGCAAGCACCATCACAAATAAGCCAAATGCGGATCTTAGCGTCTATAAAGAAGAAGGTGGAGTCATCCAGGCTGCTTTCGCACCAACTTGGTCAAGCAATGGTTTTGGAACGGTTGCTTCTGTAAGAACAAATAGTTCCATCTACGAAAATAGAAGCAAACTTCAAGCAAAGATGGTCACCACTTCAACCGGATACACAGGAGAAGTTCTCTTCCCATTCACAATGGTCCCTCAATTCAAAACAGCAATTGATGAAGGAAAACGAATTGATATGGCAATCGTTGTTGCTGATTGTGAACGTCCATCAAGAAAGAGAATCCAAGCCTCTAATGTTCCTCACAACGTTGAAAACAACAAAATCATGACGGCAAGAATGCCTCAATATCTATTCAAATAATGAAAAAACAGCACCAGAAGTGCTGTGAAATAAAAAAGAAATAAATTTTTTAGGAGGATACAAATGAAAAAGAAATTTATTCCAATCCTAGCAGCGGCTGCATTAGTTGGCATAAGTAGCCTTGCTGCCTGCAACCCTAGTGAAGATAAATCATCTTCAACTAATCCCACATCGTCAGAAACATCATCGCAAGTAACTCCAACCCCGACTCCGTCTTCGTCTACGACGCCAGTAGAATCTTCTAGCGAAGATACGACAGTTAGGGTAACTGGAGTCACATTAACGCTTGCTAAGACAACACTCACCGTTGGCGAGAGCACAAAAGCAACAGTTGAAGTGGCGCCTGCTAATGCAACTAACAAAGCTTACGACTTGACCTCGACAAATCCAGCTGTAGCCACTGTTAGTGGAGATACGATCACCGCTATTAAAGCCGGCACCACCGATATCAAGGTTACCACTAAAGACGGTGCGAAAGAATCAAAAGTTACTTTAACCGTTGAAGAACCTCTAGCGGATAACCCAAGCATTACAATCGCAGGCGATAAGACATTAACTGTTGTCGCCGGAGCTAATTTAACCTTACCAGTTGTTAAAGCAACAGCAAGAGATGGCAAGACCGATTTAACTGCAGATATTGAAGCAGAAGACTATGATGATTCACATTCTTTAAGTGCGGATTATAAGACATTCAATTCAAAAATAGCAGGACAACATACCATTTCCTATTATGTTCAAGAAGGCGATGGAGAAGACGCACCTTATGCAGAAGAAACAATAACAATCAACGTTACCCCAGTTCATGAAAATACTTTCGTAACTGAAGATGGAGATGATGATCCAGAAGCAGTTAAGAACTATGGCACATTCAAAGATGGATTTGAAAAAGGGATATCTTCTAAGTTATACAAAGGCTTAGGTGATGCAAATAACGCCACAGAACTTTCTGCCACCGAAGAAGCAATTGAAGGAAATTCCCTCATCATTGATTTAAATAAAACATCGGGATCCGCAATGAATTCTGTCTTTATCAACACATTCACAAGTACCTTAATCCGTGAAAAAGCTATTACATATGAAGTTAGTTTTGATTACAAACCATTATCAAGCGGAGCTAATTATGGCAATGTCTATTTCGGACAAAGATGGGATGGAATGGATGGCAACAACGCTCAATTCGTTAACGATACCACTGTTAATAAAGTGAGTCACTATTCCCGCACCTTCACAGAAGTAGTTATTCCTACAGGCGGAAATGCTGGTTTCTTCTTCTTTAAACTTGCTGCAGATACAGGTGATTGCAAGGTTGCAATTGATAACTTTACCGTTACAGCAAAGAAATGCGTTGAAACAACAGACGTCATCCCTACTTCAGAGGAATTAGAAGCAGAAGACGGATTCACCTTTAACTGGAGCGATAAATCAAATAAATTCGGCAGTGGTGAAACTTTCTTAATCGAAGATCTCAAAGATGAAACGGTTCGCACGGCTATTGCAAATAAAGATGGCTTTGGTGTTAACACTATGCGTTTAACTGGTAGAGATGATCATGTCTTCAACGGATTAAATTCAACAAACCTTGTTGCAGGCAAGAAACTCACCATTTCTTTCAAATACTATTGTGTTAACGATAATAGCTTCAACTTCCTTGTTATGGCACCTGGCGGAGTTGCTATGAATGATGGCCTTAGCATGACAACAGTAGATGGCAACATCAAGCAATTCGTTTGGAGCGGAACTCTCCCAAGCGGCATCGTTTCAATTAACTTCTACCCACAAAATGCCGATTTCGATATTTATATGGGCAATATGAATGTTAAGCTTTCTGAAGCAGATCCACTTCCGGAAGATGAAACAGAACTTGGCAACAAAGTTGGCGCTAATTGGACAAACTCATCCCGTTCATTTGGCGGTGGGCTTGTTGATGGCCAAGTTCAAGTCACAAACGATTTTGCTACCCCATCAACCGTTTCTGGCGATGGAATAGGATCAACAATTGCAAAATTTGAATTCAAGACTGCCACAAAATCAGACGCCAACGTTGAATGGTATCATCCAAGCAACAGCCAAATAGAAAAAGGCCACGAATATAAGATCACCTTAATCTATTTCGTTGAAAGCCTTGCTAGCGATGTCACGATGCAAATCAATATCGATAACAACTATTGGACTGATGCTTCTGCCTTCCCAACAACTGCAGGATATCATAAAGAAGAAGTTACCTGGACTGCCACGAAATCAGCCGATTTCTTCAGCCTCTATTTCATGGGAAGCTACTCTGGTGGAATTATGTATGTTGCTTCCTCAAGAGTCGAATTGATCAAAATCAATAAATAAAGCAATCTAATAAATAAGCTTAGCTTATTGTTTCCCCCTGAGGTTTTTGCCTTAGGGGGAAATAGAAGGGCATTCACACATATGAAAAGAATAGCTAAAGGCGATCTTCTTAGACGAATAAAACTGAATAGAAAAAGACTCGCTTCAAACATGTATTGTTACCCTGGCGTTTTTGGAAGAAATTCCTCGTGGCCAGGAGATTGGGATGGTAGATGCATCCTAGCTTTGACAAGTCTTTATTTTTCCTTGAATGGATATCCAGAGGAGCAAAAAAGCGTAAGACAACAACTTGATGAGATAATGATTCATCTTAAGGATCATGTAAATTCTGAGGGCTATTTCGGAGAAATCTTAAACGGTTATTATGTCAACGAGCAGCAAATTAGTGGAAATTCATGGTATTTAAGAGGACTCATTGAATATTATCAAATCACCAAAGATGAAACATTTTTGGTTTTAATAAAAAAATTCGTTAATAATTTCATTTACAAAATATCAAAATTTTATTCCAACTATCCTTTGATGAACCGTGAACTCGGTGGAGTCGATGGCCATATCGAAGGAAGAGTAACAAATGGTTGGCTGACAAGTAGTGATGTCGGTTGCGCGTTTATCATGCTTGATGGGATGAGCGAAGCGTATTATTTGCTTCGAGATGAGAAACTAAAAGAAATCATTTCCGAAATAATTGAAGTATTTATGAACATTGACTTCGTTAGTCTTAAATGTCAAACCCATGCGACTCTTTCTTGTGCAAGAGGGATCTTTAACTTTTATCAAGCTACAAAAGATGAGAAATACCTTACCTATGTACAGGATATTTTTGATAAATACGTCTCATTAGGCATGACAAAAGACTATTCAAATATTAACTGGTTTAAACGTCCAGATACTTGGACTGAACCTTGTTGCGTGGTTGATTCTTTGATTCTTTCAGGAAAATTATACGAACATACGAAAGATAACAAGTATTTGCGTTTATTTAACCGCATATATTTGAATTCCTTTCGCATGTCTCAAAGGAATAATGGTGGGGCAGGATGCAATACTTGTTTAATCGAAGATAATCATGAAGTTCATGGTTATCTTTATGAAGCATTCTTTTGCTGCACCATGCGTTTTGCGGAAGGATTACGTTTTGCAAAGAAATATTTTTCATTAGATCGAGAAGATGGATTTTCCATTCTGACGTTAACCGATCAAGAATTAGCCCTTGATGATGGAAGAATTCTTTCAATTCATGGAGACATATATCAAAAAGGCAAAGTTAAATTATCTTTTTCTAACATAAAGAAACAAACTAACGTGTCAATCTACATACCAAAAACAATTCGATTTAGAATAAGAAACGTTAGATATACATATGAAAATGAGATTTTGCGTTTTGCGATTGATGAAGATAAAACAATCAATATCTCTTTCGATTTAAAAATCCATTATGAAGAAGACCTTCGTTTTGCTGGAGATATGTTGTTAGTTAAAAGGGAGACATATTTAGATAAACGTGTATTCCTAGATAACGAAACACCTTATTATTATGTCGTTGATTATAGTAAGGTAAGAGGGGTTAAAAATTCTTTGGATATCAAGCAAGAAATATGAAACCAGTCTTTAAGATAGCAAAGCCAATATGGGGAAAAGGAAAGGTGAATGAACTTAATTCATCTTTGTTTTTCCGTACAAGAATCAACAATCAAGATGAAATCAGGGTACGGATAACCGCGAATAATTTTTATCGTATATATGTTGATGGAAAATTCTATGCCTATGGCCCATCACGTGACGCACATAATTATTATCGAGTTGATGAATATGGCCTTTCTTTCAAAAAAGACAAAGAGCATATCTTAGTAATTGAAGTGTCCGGATATAACTGCAATTCCTTTTACTCTCTTAACACCGAACCCTTTCTCCAGTGCGAGATTGAAAATAAACGATACAAAGTTATCAAATCAACTGGAAGAGATTTTGAAATCTTCAATAATGAAACGAGAATCCATAAAGTAACTCGTTTCTCATATCAAAGAGCTTTTAGCGAGTCATATAGCATTGATGATCGTTTTAAGAAATTCCTAGAAGATCAGGATTCATCTTATGAAAGATTAGAAGTCCAAATTTTAGATGAGAAACAATTAGAAAAACGTATTGTAAGTTATCCAAAATACGTTAAGAAACAATTCTCTCTGATTGAAAAAGGAAGATCGCATATTGATGAAAGCAAGAAAATATACGAGGATCGTTACCAATTTTTGGATTTTTTGAAAATTTTCCCTAAAGAAGAATGGGAAATCGATTCTAATAAGACCGCGTCCCAACTATCTTTTGAGCTGGCCGATAATGATTTCCCTTTATTGAAAGAGAATGATTTTGTTACTTATTCAAATAAACGTTCTTTAACTGGTTTTATTCAAGTAAAGGTTGAAGTTAAAGAAGATACTTTGCTTTATATTCTTTTTGATGAAGTGAATATTCCTAGCGAAGATAATCCTAAACTGATTGGAATCTCGTTCTGTAGAAATACAACCCATAATTGTTTGACTTATTCTTTGAGGAAAGGCAGCTATGATTTGCTATCTTTTGAGCCGTATACTCTTATGTATGCAAGACTAGTTGTTTTATCTGGGAAATGTGAGATAAAAGATTTTAGTGTTCTTACGTATGAAAATCCTGACGCAAACATTCGGTTTGAATTTGCTGATCCTAAGATTAATTCCGTGCTAGACGCGGCAAAAAATACATTTGCGCAAAACGCTTTGGATTTGCTTACCGATTGCCCATCAAGAGAAAGAGCCGGATGGTTATGCGATTCTTTCTTTTCCGGACAAGCCGAACCATTGATTACTGGTTATAACAAAGTAGAAGAAGCCTTCCTTGATAATTATTCCAAGTGTAGTAAAGATAATCTTCCAAAAGGAATGATTCCGATGTGTTATCCAGCCGATTTTCCAAGTAAAGAATTTATCCCGAATTGGTCTTTGTGGTATATCTTGGAATTATTCAATTATCAAAAAAGGAATGGCAAAAGCCCATTAATTGAAAAGAGCAAAGATAATATCCGTGGCATTTTGAAATATTTTAGTGCGTTTGAAAACGAATTAGGCCTTCTAGAGAATTTAGAAGGTTGGGTATTCGTTGAATGGTCTAAAGCAAATGATCCTGAATTCATAAAAGGGATCAATTTTCCGTCGAATATGTTGTATGCAGACTCTTTAATGAAAGCGGGCTCTCTCTTAAACAACAAGGAGTTAATTGAAAAAGGCAAACGGTTGAAAACAACCATTCGTGAATTATCTTTCAAAGATGGATTTTTCGTTGATAACGCTATTCGTGATTTAAATAACAGAATAGTTCCTACATCAAATATAACGGAGACTTGTCAATATTACGCTCTTTTCTTTGATGTAATTAGAAAAGAAGATGATCCAGTATTCTTTGAAAGGATGGTTAATAACTTCGGTGAGTATCGTGATGATAAAAGTGTATATCCAAACGTTTATAAATCGAATGTCTTAATGGGCATAATGATGAGATTGTCTCTTCTTAATCGTTATGGCTATGACGAATTGGTTTTTAAAGAAACGATTGAATATTTTTACAAGATGAGTTCTCTTACTGGAACATTATGGGAACACGACTCTGTTTTTGCATCATTAAATCATTGTTTCACAAGCTATATCATAAACGTTTTCGTAGATGCAAATTTCGGCCTTAAATGGATAGATAGCAAAAATAGAATTATTCATATGCATAAGAAGAAAACGATTTTAGATGGAAAGGTTTTATTGCCAATTGAAGGGAAGAAGATGATTCTTTCTGCAAAAGAAGGAGTTCTTTCCGTCAAGAAACCGATTGATTACAAAATGGCGTGGGATTAAGCGAAAATCCCAATCAAAAATCAATATATCGAAAAATCTATGGTGAAACCCATCTGCTTTATTCTGTATTCTATATTCATCAAAATTTTCTAGTCGACAAAATGCAAAGAACTTTGGACTTTGTCGAATAGATATAGAATAATGTATAATTCTCATATATAATGTAATCGACAAAATCCAAAGAACTTTGAGGAATGTCGAATATGGAATTTCCTAGAAAACATTACATTGATCGCTTACTTAAGTATAAGAATAATTCTCTTATAAAAGTTATTACCGGCGCTAGAAGATGCGGTAAATCTTATTTGCTTAATGCTTTGTTTTATCGAACATTAAAGGAAAATGGTATTCAAGATTATCAAATCATCAGATTTGCTTTTGATAACGATGAGGATTTAGATAAGCTCGATCCCTTTTTCCCAGAGGAAAACACAAAGATTCCAGCCGGGAATGGTTTGTATTATGTTAACTCCAAAAAATTCCGAGCTTATATTTCTTCTATAACGAATGATACGGACAGCTTTTATCTCTTGCTTGATGAGATTCAAATTCTTGATTCCTTTGTTGGAACCTTAAATGGTTTTTTACATCATTCGAATTTTGACGTATATGTTACAGGAAGCAATTCCCAAATGCTTTCTAGTGATGTTGAGACTAAGTTTCGCGGAAGGAAATCAACCATCCATGTTCTTCCTTTAACTTTCAAAGAACTTAAAGAGGGACTTTCCCTCCCTTCAGAAGAGACTTGGAAACAATATATTGTCACAGGCGGAATGCCTATTATTTATAAACAAGATGATATAAGCGAAAGAGAATCGATGCTTGTTTCATTATGTGATGAGATTTATTTAAAAGATATCAAAGACAGAGATGGCATCAGGAATATGAGCCTTCTTTCTGATCTATTTAATGTTCTTGCATCAGGCGTTGGTAACACTATTTCCCCGACAAAACTGGAAAAAACATTTAATTCCGTGAAACACGTCAAAGCGTCCAACGATACGATAGATAACTATATTGTCTCTCTTGAAGATTCCTTCATAGTTTCTAGAGCAAGAAAATATAACATCAAAGGCAACTCATATATAAATTCGCCATACAAAATATATTTTGAAGATATTGGCATAAGAAATGCTAGATTATTTTTCAAACAAATAGAGGAAACTCATCTTTTGGAAAACGTTGTATATAACGAATTGAGGTATCGTGGCTACTTTGTTGATTTTGGGGAAATTGATATTAACGAACCAACTGATAGGAAGGATAAAAATGGTAAGACCATTTATTCAAAAAAGAATTTAGAAGTGGATTTTATCGCCTATCGTAACGATGAAAAATATTACATCCAGGTTTGTTTAAATATGAACGATGAAGAAGTCTTTGAACGCGAAAAGAAACCTCTTTATTACATCGACGATTCTTTTAAGAAGATTATCATTACTAAAGATGGATTATCAATTCGTAGAGATAATAACGGCTTTGTTGTTGTAGATATATTTGATTTCTTGCTAAACGAAGATATTCTTAAATAACTAATCAAAAATCAATATATCGAAAAATCTATTGCAAAAGCACCATATTTTTTGATGATGATAATTAATGGAAAGTTCAGCAATTAGATATGAATTCTTTCATTTTGATGAAATTATCAAACCTTGGTAACTGAAATTCTGATTTCCCTCTTGTTGTAGTGTCTAAAATACCTTCTTGCGCTAATTTCTTTTTGTAAATGGCAAGGTTCCCTTTGCTCATGTTTAATTTGTCCATGATCTCTTGATTGGATGTAACGCCATTTGCAACTAAAGTTAATATCTTTCTTTCCGTTTCAGTGAGTTCGCTATAGATGATTTCATAACTCCAATCGCCTATTTTTAGATCGAATTCTTTTACTACATCTTTTGTTAATGATGTGACGTTATTTCTAAAGAGTATGTCACCTAGAAGTTGATATGCCATCGCATAGCCTTTTGTGAATTTGGCCAGCTTTATCGCATTCTCCTCCGTTATGTTGAAAGTGGTTTGATAAGAATATGCGATTGAAGAAATAGATAATGGGGATAGTTGAATTTTTGGCGCTCTAAACAAAAATGTCAAGGAACGATCGGATTCCAATTTCGATATATTCTTTTCCAACCCTGTCATTAGTAATCTAACATCATAATGATCGATTAGGAATCCTTGATACGCTCTAACAAAATTAATCATTCCGTCATTCTTAGCTACGTCATCTATTGCAACTAAGACGTGTATATTCTTCTTGTTGTAATAGTCTAGAAGTTTCTCTAAATAGACATGTATGCTTGAAACTGGCTTCTCACCTTTTACTTGAAAAGATAACCCCTGGAAGGAGAAGGAGAATTCCACTTTTAGTGATTTCAATTTTAGCAAACCATTCTCATATAAGATGCTAGCCATTTGCTCTAGCATGTTGTCACCTTGTGTTAAACGAGCGACGATCCAATCTTTCTTTTGCCTATATTCATCAAGAATGTGGCTTAAGGTAACTGTTTTACCACAACCGCGTGGGCCAGTAAGAATATAGACTGTATTTCTAGTGTGTTCTGCGTTGAAATCTTCAAAAATAGGCTCTATTTCTTGGTTCCTTTGAATGATTTTTTCATTTGTTCTACCGAATGAAATCGAAAATGGGCTTTGCATAACCTTTCTCCTTTTATCGTAGAATATTGTACTTCATTGTACTTTGAAAAACAAGTTGTACTTCATTGTACTTCATTGTACTTTGAAATTTTTATTGTACTTCATTGTACTTTCTATTTTGCAAAAGCTATTCAACCCACACTTCCTTGGCGATATTGAAAGAAGCCCACGCTTTAGGCCATCCAGCATAAAATGCCACATGCGTGATTATTGCAGCAATTTCTTCCTTTGTTACTCCGTTATTTTTAGCATTTTGAAGATGATATTTTAATGATGAATCGGTTATCCCTTGCGAGATTAAAGATACTATTGTGATAATAGATCTAGTTTTTAAGGAAATATCTTCGTTATTCCAATTCTCTCCAAAAAGTATGTCATCGTTATAATGAGCGAATTCAGGCGCAAACTCACCTAAAGCAGCTCTTCCCGCCGTTTGTTTGATTTTAGCCATATTAGTTATTTCCTTCCTCAAGTTTGTTATATTCTTCATCACTTACTGGTTCACACCACTCATTGCCACATTCTTCTCCAGAAACTTCGATGGCAATATGAGAGAACCAGCTATCTTTTTTAGCCCCATGCCAATGTTTAACGTTAGGAGGAATGGCAACAACATTTCCTTCATGAAGACTTATTGGATCCTTTTCTTCTTCTTGATACCAACCCTCCCCAGCCGTGCATATGAGTATTTGTCCTCCACCAACTTTTGCATGATAGATATGCCAATTATTACGACATCCTGGTTCGAAGGTGACATTCGCTAAGAAAAGCCCATTCTTTGGATTAGTTAACGGATTCAAATATGAATTGCCGATAAAATATTTCGCATATGCCGTATTAGGAATTCCTATTCCAAACACGTTTTCTTTTTCGAAATCATTTAAATTTTCAAATTTCATTGCTAAAACCCCATTAAATTACTTTGTAACGAAGCCAAATTGCTCCAGAAGAAAATGAACGAACATCAATTAGCTTTAGTTTTGTAACAGATTTAGTTAATGGCATTCCATCAAATATGGAACACATACCTTTTCTTCCATCTATTCCTGCGCCAATAAGAATGCTTACCTCATCAATAAGGCCTTCTTGGAGGAATCCTCCGTTAATATGCCCTCCACCAACAAGAGACATTCTCTTAACACCAAATTCATTTGCAAGGATTTCGCATGCACGTCTTAGGTCAATTGTTTCTTTTCCGCATGCTATCCAAGATATGTGTCTGCTTTTTAGATAATCTAAATATTCCAAACTTACTTTTTCGCCAGTTATGATAAGTAATGGCTTTTCTTCGTTAGATTGATCATTCCAAAGTAATTTTCCTTTTGTATCAACGACGATTTCATATCCGTTTGAAGAGGTTGCTTTGTAAAAACCTTCTTTGTTAAGCGAAGTTTTGCCTTTGCTTAGAAATTTTCCTGACAAAGACATTTCAAGTTCGGCAGTATTTCTTCCACTAATAGATGTTGGGGCGGCAAAAGAATCTAACGTCTTGTAATATTCTTCGACTCCAGGTAATTCCTCCGTCATCTTGCAATCGATTCTTCCATCGACTGAACTCATCATGTGACAAATGATATATGGCTTGTTCATAACTTTCTCCTTTGTATGCTATACTACGATAGAACCTAAAGTTGACTTTAGGTCAAGACTTTTTAAAAAGGAGAGAGACATGTATACAATTGGAGAAGTATCTAAGATGATGAATTTGCCTGTTTCTACTTTACGTTACTACGATAATGAAGGATTGTTCCCTAATCTAGTACGTGAATCAGGTATCCGTAAATTCTCTGATAATGAGATTGAGGCATTACGTGTCATTGAGTGTTTGAAGAAATCCGGTCTTGAAATCAAGGACATTAAATTATTTATGGATTGGTGTCAGGAAGGCCCATCAACATATTCGAAACGTCTAGAACTTATCAAAACGCAAAAAGAACGTGTTGAAAAGCAAATGGAACAACTAGAAAAAGCCATGAATATGCTTAAATACAAATGCTGGTTCTATTCTCAATTAGCAAATGGCGGAAATGAAGAAGAAGTAAGAACATCAATTCCTGATGCCTTACCTAAAGACATTCATGAAGCGTATATAAATTCGCATAAATAAATGAAAAACCCAACCTCGTTTGAAGTTGGGGATTTCTTTAGTTTGTGGCGTATATCGAGAAGAAGTAGTTGGTGTTTTCAAGATTCTTGAAAGCCCAATATTCATCATTTGCCCAATACCAATGGCTTTCGGCATAGCGGGCCCACATGCAAATTCTTTGTGTTCCAGCATATCCTCCTGTTGCAGCATAAACGAATGTGCCTTCATAGATTCTTCCATACCAAGAAGATGCGTCGTGTTTCTCACGGTATCCATATCCATTGCCAACTGTGAAATAGTCTCCGCTAGGATTTCCTTGACCAACACAATAAATCCACATGGATGTATCGCTGATAGTTAAATCTCTTTCGTTTCTATCGCTTGTTAAAATGCGGTAACACTCACTAATTAAGGCATGATTCCAACGGAAACAGGTATCTGCGGCCTTCATTGCCGCATCAGAAATAACCTTTGAATCATTTAAGTAATGGATATAATCGCTTTCGGAATCAATCATTCCTGAGGAACGGAGCAAGCTCCATCTTGTCGCAATACGAGCGTGTTGGATGCTAGAAAGGTTATAATGCTTACTTATGTCATCATCCATATAAGTGATATTTGACATGCCATACATCTCCATTTTTTGGAGATTGAATTTAACATCTAATGTGCATTTATTGCCTGGATTGGAATAACTTAGGTTATATCTTGCACTATTCCAACTGCCAGTTAATGTAGCAGAGCTTGTGAAAGAATAAGTATCTGGTAATTCAGTGATATTTTTATAGAAATTTTGGATTGATTCACGGGCTGTTTTGAAATTTGATTCCAATTCAGAAGATGAGAGTTCTGCGAATAAAGCCGCTTCAGAAGCGCGAGCCGTGTTCATATCTAAGAATTGCAATATATTCGCGGAGATCGTTCTTATTGAAGATTTGATTTCGCCAGCAAAATTGAACATATATTGCAAACGGGATGAGTATGTATTCAATATGGATATCATACCTGCTGAACCGTTTATTCTTTGCGCACATTCAATCATATAATTACGGTATTGCTGAGCTTTATCCATGTTTGCAGAGAAATATTGCTTAGAGAATTGCTCATAAATCATTGATGCGGCAAAATCACGAAGAGTGTCTTTTTCGATTCCATCTGGAAGATCAGTTTTAAGATTGATGGCATTTTCAATGTCTTTTCCGAGTTCATCCATGAAGCCTTCTTCGACGATATTGCTATGCTTTGATAAATGAGCTAAGGCGTTATCAAAACTAGAGATATACAAACTGAAATTCGTTCCAGTGATTTCTCCAAGAGGAGTCGATTCCCATTCTCCATCAGAATTTTTGTTAAGGCAAAGGTCTATTGTTTGAGGAGATTTGACATAATCACGATAATAGAAACCTACTTCATCGGCTAAGTTACGGTTAAATGTATTTATAGGAGCTAAGCAATTGGTTGCAAAATCGTTTATTGCAAGATTCAATGTATTCAAGTTTGCTTGATCAACCATTGCCTCCGCACGAACGATTTCATCCGCTAATTGCTGGGTATTTCTATCGATTTTGGCACTTAATTCATCAATCTTCCTATCTGTTTCTTTGAGTTGATCCATGATGTTTTGCATTGTTGGACCACCGGATAGGAGACTTTCTGACAAGGTTCCTAAAAGACTAAATATACCTGTGGATATTGTGCCAGGGTTTTCTGTTGCTGCGCCAACGATGATCGTGCCTATTCCGCTTATTAATTGATAAACAAACTTTCCGCCATCTTCCCAGCTGATGCCGCTTTTGATATAGAGATCTTCAAATTCAGCTTGAGGGTCTTTTGCATCGAAATCATTCTTTCCTTCGCTAACCATTATGTATTGTGAAAATGCTGTCGCAGAGGAATTTATAAGCATTCCATAGGTGCTTTCGTCATTTGAAGCAAAAGTAACTTCAAATCCTGCCATATTAGAGCTAGTAACAACGTCACTTACTTCGACTGATGCTGTTTTCAATGTTGAATAGTCGATATATTCTTTCTTGCTTTCTTCTAAAGCAGAAACTGCTTTATCGATATCAAAGACGATAACATCGTTCTTCTTTAAATCGGAGTCGAATATTTTGCCTTCCGTATTGTAAATAAATGTGGAAGTTCCATCGGTGTTTTTGCTTAATTTCGCTTCGACGGAAATGAAGTTGGACATATCTTCTTTGCTATAAGACCATTTGTTTTGCTCTTGATCTTGGCATGAAGCTAAAAGAAGAATTGGAAGGGATGTAGCCCATAATATTTTGGTCACTTTTGTTTTCATAAAAGTACCTCCTGGCGAAATTATACTTAAATGAAAAAATAATTACTATACATGGCGATATAGATGGAAAAATTGTTACAAAAGTTAAGATAAGATAGTCGTTCTTTATATGTACCAGACAGGAATGATTAAGGTGTTTTTATCTAAGGCAGATAGTTTTCTTTTTCATGTAAATAATTACACTCTTCCCTCGTCTAGAACTGGCCAGTAAAAACGCGAACATTCTTTCTTAAAACTAATATGATTGGTTTCATATCGCTTTTGAAAAAAGTCATTTATTTTCTTTTCTGACAAAAATGCGGTGCAACCTTATTTTGGCCGAGCTTTTTATTTTACCGAGTTTTATAGGGCTTTGATTGATCTAGTTACGGCAAAAAATGTTTGCAACTATGCTTTAAACCTAAATTAAATAGCAAAGTTTATTCGCTTATTGCTTAGTTAATAAAAAAGTTACGAATCTTTTTTTTGGATTAGCTAATAAATTTTCTTGAGATTCAACTTTAACATAATACGAAGATCTTCCAGACCCTTTTCTTTCTATGATTCCTTCATCGACTAATTTCTTAAGCGAATCAAAAATTCTTGATCTTCCTCCACTAGGGCAATCTCTTATCACATCCGCGCTAGTAAATCTTCCAATCTTGTTTTGACAATATCTTTTAACTACATCATAGATGTTATTTTTAGACCCTTTTTCATTTACTAGGCTTATTCTTTCATCAAGTTCTTTATATGCGGCTAATATTACTTTCAAATAGTATTTGATGAAAGGAGTAGGATCATTCTTTTCTTCTCTCCATTCGTAATCTATTTTTTCTAAAACATCATAATAAATGTTTTTGGATTTTTCGATTTGCTTTTCAATACTGATAAATTTTCCGACAAGGAAATCATTTTGATAAAGTAACAATAATGTTAACAATCTGCTCATTCTTCCGTTACTGTCGTTAAATGGATGTATGCATAAAAAGTCCGTAATAAATACAGGGATTAAGATTAATGGGTCAATTAATTCTAATTTAATTGTTCTATTGTATGATTCACAAATCGCTGCAATCGCATCTGGTGTTTCAAAAGGTGACAACGGGGTGAATCTAATTCTAGTTTCGCCGTTTTCAGAAGTTTCTGTTATATAGTTTTGAACGTTCTTGAAATTACCGCCATAGGACAAATTCGTGTGGGACAGCAATATTTTATGTAATTGTAATATGTGATTAGGGACTATCTTTATTTCTTCGGATGATGAATGAATTAAATCAAGCACATCCCTATATCCGATTATTTCTTCCTCATCTCTAGTTTTTGGCGAAGTTTTTCCAACTAATAATTGTTTTATTCTAGAATTAGTTGTTCTTATGCCTTCAATGGAATTTGAACTTTCAGTACTTTGGATTCTTGCGACTTGAACCAACTTTTCTAACTCTAAAGGCTTTTGCCTTATATATAGTTCTTGCTTACCTTTATATTGATCAATTTTTGATAAGTAATTAATTGTTTCTGCATCAAATGACAATTCATTTAACTTGGAATAATCAAATTTTCTCACAACGGTTTTAGTTCAATAAATAATTTTTAGTCAAATATTATTTTTTTCGGACTAAAAATCAATGATTGGACTATATTTGATTTGCTGTTTTGCTGTTATTTAAAAATAAACTCGACATTTTCCTCAGTGCTGAGGTTTTTGTCGAGTTTGATATAATGAAATGAATTACTACCAATCCAAAGAATCAATATTTGTTAAGAAATCAAAGAGACTTATTCTTAGAAATCCTTCATTTGTGCGGTAATGCATTCCCTCGTTTTTGACGACGATGACTTTTTTGAATGAATCGGGAATGTTTCTAAGAGATTCGTATTCTTGGTCTTTCTTTCCTTGATTGTCTATCGCTAAAGCGACTTGGACGTAATAGGTATTGTCTCCTTTGTTTGCTACGAAATCACATTCAGTATCTACATCTGCATATATCCAATTGCCGTTTTTATCTTTTCTGTCAGTCTTTTTCTTGATGGTAACAACACCGACATCAACATTAAATCCGCGATACCTAAGTTCGTTATATACGATGTTTTCAATAAGATCGGTTTCATCCACATCACGAAAATTTAATGCAGCATTTCTTATGCCAATATCTTCAAAATATATTTTGTAAGGTGTTCCTATGTAGTGACGTCCTTTCACGTTATACCTAAGTGCTTTATTAAGCAAATATGCCTCCTCGAACCATGATATGTAATTCCCAATTGTGTCTTTTGTCGTGTCAATGTGATAAACGGCTTTAAAGGTCCTTTCGATTTTTGAAGGATTTATAGGAGTTGAAATCATCGAAGCTATTGCATTTAAGGTGTCGTTTAAATTATTAACATTAACATTAGGGTGTCGATCTTTGACGTCTTTAATATATGTTTCTTTTAAGATTGATGTTGCTTGCTTAGTTTTTTCAACATCATCATTTTGTAGTTGGACCAATGGTATTCCACCATATCTCTCATATATTTTTAAAGCAGATTCATGATCATAATCAGTCCCGCTTAAAAATTCGGAGAAAGTTAATGGCAATAGATGGATTCTATCTCCTCTTCCACCAAGCTCGGTGTCTACTTCGCTTGATAAGAACTTTGAATTGCTTCCAGTGACATAAATATCGTAATTTTCATGTCTTAATAAGCCATTAAGAACTCTTACGAAATCCTCTAGATTTTGTATTTCATCAAGCAAAAAGTAATATTGTCCATCATCTAAAGCCAAATCTTTTATATATAAAAGAAACTTCCTGCTATTTACCAATTTTTGACGATTCTTCTCTATTACCGTGGGTTGTTCTGGCAAATATTTATCTAATAAGACTATGTCTTCCTCGTTATCGAAGGCGAATCTAATGATATGATCGTCCTGGATATTTTCTTCTTTTGTTAAGTGGTTATAGAAAATAGTATTCAAAAGATATGATTTACCGCATCTACGAATCCCGGTAATGACTTTGATAAGATGGTTTTGTTTTTTGTTTATCAACTGTTTTAAATAAAAATCACGTTTGAACATAGTTATATTCTCCAATCTCCTCAGTGCTGAGGCTTTTGTCGAGTTTATTATAGCATTAATAAACGTTCTCTGATATTCAAACTCGATTTTTTCTTCAGTGCTGAGGCTTTTGTCGAGGTTGAAATACAAAAGAGAGTGATTTAGGACATTTTGAAAAAATGAGAAGCACAGAAAAATGCACTAAACGGAAAAACAACGATCCAAAGTTTACTGATTTCCTAACGATTTAAAACGATTTCTTAAAATAAGATGCCTATTAATTTTTCGATAGATTGAATGGTATCATCAAAAGAAATGTTTTTGGCGTATTTCATTTTCTTTGCATAGGCTTGCCAGCGTTGTCTTTGCGCCTTGCTTGACTCTACTGCGAAGTGTTTCTAACGCTTCTTCTTTCTTGAGTTTCATTTTTGTGACCTCCTTGTCTACAAAGCATCACAATCCGTATGCAAAATTGTAATACTCTGTCTACTTAAAGGTTAGCAATCCAAAGATAATAGCATTATCTTGCTTAAATCTTGTTTAATATGTTGCTTAAATTTGTAATGTTGAGAGCTTGAAACAGTCGATGTGAATTCTAGAAAAGTCAACATTAACATCTTGTCTCAATTGATACAAATTCCCCGAACTGTTCCCTGAATTCCCCGAACACCCCCCGAACTCCCCGAATAAAATAGGCACACAGCAACAAAAAAAGATGAAAAGTAGGGACTCAAATTTTCAAAGATTAGTTCTATCCGTATGATTTTTCAATCTATCTATTGATGTTTCTACACTCGTTACGTGATGCGGAAAATGTTATCAACATCGTTTTTTTGTGGTGTTCGTTATCAAAAGTTCTTGCTCACTTTCTTGCTCATTTTTGAAATCTATAGCCAGGTTGAAGTAAGGGAAGCCACAAAAAATCTATGATCCATGTAGCGATTTTTAAAGACGATGAATAGAAGAGGCTGTGTATGCAGCATGTTCTAAACGTCTCCTAATATCTCAAATCTCTTTCTCGAAGTTCGTTGAATCACCTGTTAATTGCTACATATGATTTAAATGTTTGCAGATAGCGTCTTGCTTTATTCCTGAATATCAAGAGTATTTAGGATCTTTTTGAATTCGTCTTGTCCATCAAGGCAAGTTTCTCTAAGCCAGCCCTTTTCTTGGCTCCAGTTTGCAAGTCCATGATAATAAAAATACTTTTTAGAGTCTTCTATAATAAAAGGAGTGATGTTAAATCTAAGGCATTCTTTTAATGCGATTAATCTACCGACTCTGCCATTTCCATCCTGGAATGGGTGGATGTATTCAAAATTGGCATGAAACTCAATAATATCGTCAATTGTTATATTCTTTTTAGAATTGAAATCAGCAATGAGCTTACCAACGGCTTTTTGAACTTCGCTTGGCTTGCAAGTTTCCTTTCCTCCTACGGTGTTTGGGCGTTTTTTGTAATCACCTACAGCAAACCATTCAAGAGAGGAATCTTTCGTTCCTTGTTTTAATAACAAATGTATATGTTTAATGATATCTTCGCTCAAAGGTTCTAATGCTTTATCGATTACGTAGTCGATCGCTCTGAAGTGGTTGCTTGTTTCGATAATATCGTCCACAGGAATTCCTTCACTAGCGTCTATCGTTCTCGTTTCAAATATTAACCTTGTTTGATCTTCGTTAAGTATAGAGCCTTCGATGTGATTAGAGTTATAAGTCATTCTGACTTGCAATTCATGATAAAGCCCGCCGGAAATTTTTCCTTCCTTTTCTTCACGTAAGATTTGCAGGATGTGATTATCACAAATATATCTGAATAAGTCGTTAGGATTGCATTGCAAAAAAGAAGCTATTTTAAGAAGAACATTATTTGCTACTTTCTCTCCTTTTGAGAATTTGGCAATAGTTCTAGACGATATTCCAAGCTTGCTAGTTAGATCTGATTTTGTTAGACCAATTTCATTTAGTTTATTCTCTAATGGTTTGTAAGAATACATATTAATTCTCTAATATCTTTACTTATTTTATTAAATATCACAAAAAAGTAAAGATTAAGCAAGGTAAAAGTAAAGAAGTGAAGTTCTATTTCAAACAATGTGAAACAATAAACGATGCGTCTTTTTTCGGCTCTAATATCAGACACAAAGATTCCAATAACACCCATTTCATTGATAGTCATCGATAGGATTCCTAACGTTAGTTTTCTAACATTTACATTGCTTAATTAATTCACGAATTTGCCAGTTAAGGGGGTAACTTTTGAATTTTCTTCAATTTTTACCCCCTTAACTGGCAAATTTATTTTCTTGTTGAAGGAGTGAAATGTTTTAAATAATATCGTCACTTTTAGGAAAAGAAGCTTCTTTAGGTTTTAGATGCATATGATAAAGAAGTGCTTTACCTTAAGACTGGATACATTTTTCATATTACAAGGATGAATTCAAATTAACTAATGCATTCTTTGAAACGTGTCTTTCTAGAGGTATTCCATCTAATGGTGGTTTTCTTGTCAATAATGATAAAGATAATCTTGTATATGATTCAAAATGGGGACTATACGTCTATCCGAATTTGAGAAATGTAAGCAATAAAGGTGAAGGAACGTATCTGATATAATCGAAACACGATAAACAGTAGCCATAATAGCATTGGGAAGCAACTCAAATGCTATCTAAGGAAGCAAACATAAACCGCTTAAGAGCTCTCTATTCAGCTATGCCCTTCTTAAATTTAATGGTTTTAGAAGGCTTTGAAATAGTTAGGTTTCCATCCTTGATAGTGCAGCAAATGCTAACATCTGTCGAACTTGTTGCTGCTCCCCATGTTCCGCTGTAATTATTAAATACATATGTTGAGTCTGACAATTTATTGCCAAATGTAGCCTTTGAGTTATTCGCCGACCATTCAAATGTCAAACTGATATTTTTATTTTTAAAGGCATCTAACCCATTTACTGAAATATTTGTCTTAGATTCCTTGCTTACTGTGTTAGTTCCGGAATTAATAGATAAAGTAAACGAAGAAGACTCTGCCGTATACTTTGCTGTCGCAACCACTTTGTAATTTTCTTTAAGCAAAGAGGTATCCTTGAATACAAAGTTCACAATCTCGCCGTTTGTTGAGTTGCCTTGATTATCTACTTCAATTGATGTGTCAGTAAGTTCACCATCTCCATCGTAGATTTGAATTAAGTAACCATCAAAACTATATGTCACGATTGATCCTGTTCCATTGTCGGTGACGAGATTTTCATAGACGTAGAATTCGTTAGGCTTCTCCAAAGTAAAGCCTTCACCAACAACATAGTTTGCCGGAGTAGATGAGATCTGTTTAGTCGATGAATGGTCGTCTGTGTTGCTCGTGATACTTTCGACCGTGTATTTTGCCTTAGAAGAATCAATCCACTTCGCATAAAGAACTACGTGGTTCTTTCCGCTTAAGTTCTCAATGGCTGTAGATGGGTTCAATAGAATATCTCCATCGGTGCCATCTTCTAGACGTTTCGTAAACTTAGAATCGTAATAAAGCCCATCGAACGAATATTTGCCAGAAGTGTTCGTCATCTTTTTCAAACTGATTGATGATTCTGATTTGTTAAATGACGTAACACTGTTAGTATTCACGGCTGTTTCACTATTTAGCTCGTAACGAATTCCGTAGGTGACGTCATTGATTGTTCCACCATCGTGCCAGCCATAATTATCCGATTTATCGAGTGCGTATGAGGTATATGATGTTCCGCCGGAGATAATATCTGAATTCAAAGAGGAATTGGATTTTCCATAAAGCATCTTTGTATCATCGGTAGAATCAAAGAATTGTTTGTCTATCAGGGTAAATTTAGCGTTTTCAGTGTGGGGATCGTTTGTTCCTTTAACTCCGCCTGTTTGGCCTGTCAATGCCTCTGTTGTCCCTACGCTTGCTGAAAAGCTGTTACCAGTGATTGTTTTAGCCAATTCCGAGGAAGAGCTGACAATTCCGCCGAAGCTTGAATTGATGTTCAGCGTGCCATCATTTATCAACGAGGAGGATTCTGCGTATCTTGGATATCCATCCCCTCTGCCTGTGGTGATTTTCGGAATATAATTCTGATAGAAAACAGTCTCGGCGTTGATATTGACTTTTGCGTTTTTGCCAATATGAAAAACGCATCCAGCGAGGAATTTGACCTTGTTTGCTATGTTTATTTCGCCAGATTCGAAATCGAATGCGAATTTATAGGAAAATGGCAGATGGAATTCGCTCGTTTTTATTGAGACTCCCACATCGACTTCCATATTTGCGATGCTGATGTTACCGTTTACGGTGAACTTTGTCCTGTTCACCATGCTCTCTGTCGTTCCTTGTGCATAGTCATCGTACAAATAGCCTTTAGGAACAGAACATCTATATTTGATGGTGCCAGATGTCAATCGGATTAATGAAGATGAGCTAGAAGGTCCAATAAGGGATGTTCTAGATGTGACGACATTGTCGTTTGCATAAACCGTGACTTCCCCATTTAGACCGCTGTTGCCAGTGAAATAAACGTCACATTGGATATTCGGAAAATCGAAAACGCTGAATGGCATCGTCTTCCAGTTGTCGAGTACTCTAAGCGTACCGACAGCATATAAGGAGAACCATCCGCCACGGAAATCATATATTACGACAGGAAGGTTCAAAACGCCGCTACCGGAAGAAACCACTTTGCCAGGTTGAGCGACTCCTGTACTTTCTTTGATGAAGCCGTAGCTTGTGATAGTTCCATAATTTGATATCGATGAATTGGATCCTAAAGTGATCTTTGAATACTTGCCAACGGTCATGCCAGTAGGTGCTTGTCCGTTTCTTCCGAGCACTCCACCAACGAAAATAGTCCCATTATTTGTCAGGGTTACTCCATCGGCTATAGTGACATTTGATTGGCAATAAACTGTCGATTTGTTATTGCTTTCGACATAATCAGCAAAATTTCCTGTTGACGTTCTACCGGAATCCTCAACGGTATGGGTGTTTTTTAGATCGTCTTCGTAAGGAAGGCTTAACGTGACGTCTTTAGCGATTGTTGCGTTTTGATGTAGTGTAGGGTTTGTGCCAGGGATGACATAAATAGTTCCGGAATTAGTGTTCTTTATCGCAGCGTCAAGAGTTGTATAGTAGGTATTAACTAAGTTACCGTTGGTTGTGCTTTGTGTATAGGCGACCTTTTGGGAGTTCGTATCCGGATCTTGATAGTATTGTTTTGCATTTTCATTCTTAACGAACCAACTACTGAATCCGATTGATTCAAGTGTAGCGAAAACGCATAGCGAAAATATGCCAATCCACGATTTGACGCCTTTCATGCTGCTTCAACCTCCACTTTGAAATCGAACCAGAATCTTCCATGATTAAGCTTTGTGTAGATTTGCGAATTAAAATCATCGCCAATTGGTAAATTCTTGAATGAATATTTTATCTTGAAGTAGATGCGGTCACTATCTAAGATATCGGAAATTGGGAAGGTGGTCTTGCATGTTTTCGAGCCATCATCTTCACGTTTTGCTGGAGAAAGTCTATAGTTAACATCGCTTTGCGATAAGCTAGCGCTGAGTGTTACATCGTTAAGATAAGAAGAGAAAATCTCAGATACATCTTCGGATCCGTTGGTGAATGTCGTGGCTAGCAAAAAAGATGTTTTCCCATCGAGATGATCAGAAATCTTGTCGTTTGAATCATTTAGATCAATCGTGAAATCGACGATTACATCCCCTTCGGAGACAATCGTGTCGTCTAGCACTATCCCGTCTTTGCAATAATCGAAGATATCAGCAGATCCGTAATTAATATAATTGTTGATATCTACGAGTCCGCCAGTGGTGGCATTGACTTCCGCCTCGCCAGAGGTTAAACCTCCTGCATTCCATATAGAGAAGCCAATCGAAAGAAGAGAGATATTACTTAGCAGTAATACCCCAAACGCAATTGTTTGCGGTGAAAATTTCTTCTTCATTCTAGCCTCGTTTCCTGAAGTCGTCTTATTCTACCATATGACGTAGAAAATCAACGGTTTTTTTCGTTTTGGGCTGAATTGTAAAAAAATAGTCGTAGCCGAAGTTGTGGAAGCACATGAAATTTTCCGCTAAGGCGACCAACCACAGCCTTCCGAGCTGTCCCACATGTTTTCTTTTGAGTTCTGTCAAGTAATGAGGAATATATAATCGTTTTCGATCAATGATTAAATTTTTCTTAGAATTATAATCGATTGAAGTTTTTGGCTATTTCAGCTTAGATAATATGGCGTAATTTCACCATTATCTATAAGATAAGGACATGATGGAACATATAGATTTTGAAGCAATTTTATTCAATCGAGAAATATACGAAATCAATCTTTTGGATGCTCGAAGCACATATAAAGCATATCTAAGCGAAGATGATTATCTAGATAAGAAAACAAATGAGATTCTTTTTAATGATGGTTGGAAATTGAATGTAATATCCGCTTATTCTCAAGTAAATGCATTTCTTGAACAAACCTTTGCCGAAAAAGACATTTCTTCCTACCCTGACATAATCGTTCCTCTTTCTTTGGAACTTCAAGGATTTGGCAAGCCAGCCTATATTAATTCTCAATATCCTTTTGACGGATATAAAAAGATAAAGCTCGGTGAGAAGATAACTTTGGACAACCCTGCAAACGTTTATTTAAAACGCTTCGACATAGATTGGAGCGAAAACGAAAAAGTTATCATTAATTTCAAAGGGTTCGAAACTGCCTTATTTCTTTATCTAAATGGGGAATTTGTTGGATACTCAGAAAATTTATATTTAGACAACGAATTTGACATCACTCCATTTTTACGAAAGAAAGGCAATATCATCGCTGCAATAGTTTTCAAATACTCCTCTAGTTCTTATATTTTGTCACAAGATTTTTATCGTTTCTCTGGCATTTTCAGAGATATTACAATCAAAAAAGAACGTCTTCATTCCGTATATGACATCGATGTTAAATACCACGTCGATTTCAAAGAAAACAATGTTACAGGGGACATCATCCTGACACCTGAATCTTCTTCATTAAAGAAAACAATTGAAATCAAGGACGAAGAATTAACTGTTTTTAAGAAAACGAGTTTAGCTGATTCAATTTCGTTTACTATTTCTCATCCACATCTTTGGAATGCAGAAAAGCCTTATCTATATGATCTTATTTTGAAAACTTATGACGGAGACGTTTTGCTTGACATCAAGACATTAAAAATCGGTTTTAGAAATATTGAAATCGATTCGAAACACGTCCTTCTTTTTAATAAGAAACGTTTGAAAATAAAGGGAATCAACCGTAACGAGTGGGATATGGAGAGAGGAAGAGGCATATCAAAAGACATCATTGATTTTGATTTAAAACTCCTAAAAGAAAATAACGTGAACGCTATCCGAACAAGCCATTATCCAAACCAAGAGTATTTTTATGAATTGGCGGATGAATTAGGTTTTTATGTTATGGATGAAGCATGCCTTGAATCTCATGCTTCTTTCCAAACTCCTAATGGCTGTTTTAATGAATTCTCAATTCCAGGAAACGACAGAGGATGGGAAAAATTATGCCTTTCTAGAGTAATGAGGATGTATGAAAGAGATAAAAACCACCCTTCAGTTTTTATGTTTAGCTTAGGAAACGAATCAGGAAGTGGTGCAGTATTCGTCTCTTTACATGACGCCTTGAAAAAACGTGATCCAAAAATTCTTATTCACTATGAAGGCGTTCATTTAGACCGCACATATAATTTAGCAAGCGACGTTCAAAGCGAGATGTACACTCGTCCAAGCGATGTTAAAAAGCATCTTGACGAATTTAATAATAAGCCTTTCCTTCTATGTGAATTTGCTCATTCTATGGGAAATTCTTTTGGAAACGTCGATGAATATATGCAACTATTCTCTTATAGTGATCGTTATGCTGGTGGATTCATCTGGGATTACATCGATTTAGCTCTTTTTGCTCAAAACGATCGTGGAGAGAAAGCCCTTTGCTGTGGCGGAGACTTTTTGGAGCGTCCAAACGATAAAGAATTTTGCGCTGATGGTATCATTTTCGCCGATCGAAAACTGATTCAGAAATCTTCAAAGCTCGTTGCGATGAAATATTGCTACCAGCCGATTCATTTTCAAATCAACGAGGATGAAATAAGCATTACAAACGATTATTTGTTCACTGATACGTCGGATTTGGCGTTTGAAATATATTTGTTGGAAGACGGAAAGATTATCAATGAAAAAACGATATCTTTGAATATTGCCCCACAAGAAGAAAAAACAATTGCAATGCCTTTTTCTTTCTCCAAAAATGCAAAATTCGATAACACGGTTCAAGTGTTTTGCAAGAACGATGATAAGAGTATCGCCTCTGAAGAATCTATCTTTCCTTGCGATAGGAAGCGTGTTCAACTTTCAAAGAAACCTTATGAAATCGTAGTAGGGAACTATAACATTGGTGTTGTTGGAGAGAATTTCTCCTATTTGTTTTCTCTAGCGAATTGCGCTTCTCATTTGCCAGGCCTAGTTTCTCTTTCTTATCAAGGAGAAGAGTTTTTAGAAAATGAAGTTCTCCCAACTATTTTTAGGCCTAATACCAATAATGACATCGGGAATCGTTTTAAGGTTGATTCAGGGCTCGCCTTGCTTTATTCAAAAAATTTATTTATCAACAACGAAGATATTCAAAACGGGAAAACGAATGAAGGACTCTTTTGGATTTCCTTTGAATATCGTCTTAGCCCGTTAGAGAAAGAAAAAATCAAGATTAAGTATACCGTTTTAGAAAATGGCTCTTTGCTTGTTGAAGAGAGTATGAAGGAATTGAATCTGATAAATAATCTACCATATTTCGGTATTCGTTTTCCAATTCCTAAATTGAAGAAAAAAATAAGATATTTCGCTCTCGGAACGAATGAGAATTATCCCGATAGAGTTGGTGGATCTTTATCGAAGATTGTTTCTAGCGATGCTGAAAATGAGTTTATGCCTTATCTTTTTCCTCAAGAATACGGGAATCATGAAAAAACACGTTTTGTGGATATATTAGGGGAGAAAGATGTCTTGCATTTTGAAATGGAAAAGCGATACCTCTCATTTAAATATTTAAAGAACACAGAATTTGAGATAGAGAACGCCACTCATATTGAAGAATTGCCAAATTCCATAGCAAATTATCTTGAAATTGCTTCAAGGACAAGAGGAGTTGGAGGGGATGACACGTGGGGAAGCCCAGTTCATTCCGATTACGAAATAAGGGATAAAGAATACAATTTGATTTTTTCCCTTTCTTTTGAGAGATAATTATTATTATGAAAATCGAAGAAAACAATATCGACATTTTAGATAATGCTAGGCCAAGCAAACGTATATGGGCTTGGATAGTCGACTTTTTGACATTAGGCATCGGCGAGTTTCTTATTTTCATCGCCATTATTTTTCAAATCATCAAAATTTTGCCAGGCTATGTAGAAGCGGATCAAGGCAGAGAGAAAAAAATGCTCGAGCTTTATGACTATGGCGTATCCGCCCACCTCATTGAGCTTAAAGAAGATAATACACCTCGTAGCGAAACCGAAATGTTTATTCGCTTCGCCTACAAGGAAATCCTGCTTTCATATGATGAATCTAAAGAGGAATTTCAAAAAAACGGCATCGAAACCATCTCTAATCCTTACGAAATGAAGCCTTCTTCTTTGGAAAATAATGAATTGCTTTATTTTTTCACCAAATATGCTAACGAGAAGAAACTGATCGATTATCAAGGAACGTCCGCTCTTTCTTACTATGTGAATACGATTTGTAAGGACAGCAAAATCACAGAGTACTATTTAATTGACTTTTCCTATTCTAAAATCCCTGTTTTAAAAACTGTTTTTGCCATTGATTTATATAAAGAGCTTCTCGAAAACAAACAAGGAGATAATTTTCAAAATCTCTATCGTTTCTACGATGCAACATATCAAAAGGCTGCGAACATCGTCACAAACCAGTCTGAATACAAATCTATATATACAGAATATGAATCCTATTACTATCGCAGCGTTTCTTATATTGCATACGGGATATTAATAAGCCATTTGCTATCATTTATCATCTTTTATCTCATTATTCCTTTGTTTTCGTTTGGATACGGCATGAGTTTGGGGAGAAGACTTTTCAAAGAGGTTTCTATTATAGACAACAAACCGATTGAAAAAGGTAATATAGCCTTGCGTTCTGTTTTTTATTTTCTTGAAACCTATTGTAGTATTTTGCTTTCCTTTGGCCTTGTTTTTGGCTTTAACCTAGTGAAATCTCCTTTATTTGTTATTGGCAATATTCAAATTAGCAATGCTATATTTGCCCTTATAAGCATAGTAATCTTGATCGTTAACGTATTTGCTTTATTCGTCCGTCATGACGATAGGACAATTAGTGATAACATCTTGAATATAGACGTCAAAGACGCGAATCATTTTGCCGAAAAATCATCTTCTAAATAGCATTGCACTTTTTGGCTTTTTCCGGATTTTGACATATATTGATTTATCGCGTATCATTTTTTGGTTAATTCAATTTGAACAATATCTTTTGTTTTAGTGAATTAAAGCGGTTTATTTCTTTTCAAGTGTCATTTATCGCTAAGTAAAATACGAATTTATGCCTATAATTGTTAAAAATCAGAAAAAAGAAGTTAAAATCAACCAATTCGAAGTTAAGTATTTCGTTAATTGGCTAATCTTTCTTTTCAATATGGTTTTTCAATTCTAAAAAACTTATATTTTAGGCAAATGTAAGCGATTACAATTGGAGGATATTATGGTTAAAACATTAGCTTTACCAGCACTTATCGGCATCCTAGTTTCGGCACAAGCCAAACTTTCTCAACAAAACTTTTCTGTCTCAGATCTCACAGCAAGTTCTTTCCTTGGCGGATGGAACATCGATGGTTCTAAATCAACTTTTGAAGCGGATGGAATCAAACATGTCGTCCCAGGCGCAGATACCGTTGGAGCGGATAATGCTTGGAATTTCAATTCATACGTTCCGTTTGTAGGAAACGATATCACTAAAGATATTGCGAAGAACTTTTCTTTAAAGGATAACGAAACAATCGATTTTGAGTTTAGCATCGATTTCTATGATGAAGATGGCAATTTGAAAGTCGGAACGAAAAACGGAACCCAATGCGTTGATATTTATGCGATAGACCTAAGCAAAGGAAATACATTAGCTATTCTTAGAATCTGGGTTGACGCTTGGGGAGCAAAGAATGGATCTCATTCTTACGCCTTGTATGATGGTTCATGGAATGCTCTTCCTAGCACGGGCAAAGCCATCAAAGGAGACGCTCTTGCTAGCAGCAGTTTTTCCATTAGCTTTGACAAAGAAAATCTTTTCTCTAGCATTGCTCCGGACTCTGATGGGAAATTTGTTCCTTTTGTGAATGATGATGGTTCTGATATATTTAATTCAACGAAAGCAGCGATAGCCGATGCTAATTATATTGGTTTTAAAATCGGCGGAGATGGCGGATGGGCAAAAGAAGCCAATGTTGTTTTAAAAGAAATAAATGGACAATCCCTTGCTTCAACGGATGGACAAATCGAAGACAATGTGGCTCCTCGTTTTGATTCTTTCTCCTTCCCATCTACATTCCAAATTGATGAGACGGCGAATTTAGAAATCACTGCCCACGACGTTCTTTCTAGCAATATTTCTTATTCGATTCAATATGGCGAAACAAAAGTTGACGGTCTTTCTTTCACTCCAACGAAAGAAGGAGAAGACAGCGTTACGGTTTTCGCAAAAGACGAGAGTGGCAATGAAGCATCAAAAACGTTCACTTTCCAAGGCGTTAACATTATAAATGCGCCTACTTTTGAAGGCTCTCTTCCTACAATCGAATCAAAAACCTATGACTATTTCGATACTATTGTCGTGGATAAGCCAACAATTGTTGATTCTACCGGTTTAGCGACAATCGAAATGAAATACCGCTTAGAAAGCCAAGAAGAATATAAGACCGTCTCTCTTAACTCTAATGATCAATTCGTAATTGATGTGGATGAAAATCTTACTTCTGGCAATTATGACTATTATTTCGTTGCCACGAATAAAGGCGGATCAACTGAATCTACGCATCAAAGCGTAACCATTAATCGCACGGAATACACGAGCGTTGATTTCGTTGACCAAGGTGATGCAAAAGCTTTGGTTCAATATGAAAGTAAAGGAATTAAAATCCGTACCAAAGAGATGCATAAGGACATCTCTCTAGGCGAATTCATGCTCGATGATGGAATGGATGTTGAATATCATGTTCCATTCATTAACACTCAAGGAAAAACAAACGGAGCCGTTTCAAGCGCTGGCTATGTGGATTTCAAATTGGTTAACGCTCAAAATAGCGACTACTGGATTGCCTATCGCGTTTGGACCGATACAACGACAGACAACCACGATTGTCCAACAACTGTACGCATTGGAATGCCAGAGGAAAACACAAAAATCATTGATAACACAGGCTGGATTTCCTATGGCGATAATTCAAATTACAAAGATCTCAAATTGAAATTCACCATGTCCGACTTCTTTGAATCTATTGACCATACGGGAAATAGAAAAGTGGCAGAAGTGGATGGCCAAACTACAACTTCAGATGCGATGAACGCATTCTTTGCTTCCGCTCCGAAAGGAAGATATAAGCTTACTTTCTCGACTGGCGATGTAAATCTATCTTATGGCAGTATCTCTGCTAACGTCTTTGAAACTACGATTGCTAGCATAAACGGACAGGACCTCGCTAACAACAACGGAGTTATGAATCATTATAACGATGTTACTGTAAAGATTTCAGGCGAAGAAAAAGTCGAAATCGGGGATGAAAAAACCTTTGGCGTATATTTCAAAGATATATTCACGAAAGATATTGATCTTGTTCAAAGCGTAAAAATGGTAAAGCCTGATCAAAGCGAAGAAACAATCATTTTGGAAAATGGCGAATTCAAATACACCTTTGATACAATCGGAAAATACAAACTTGTTGCAAAAGCCACCGGTAAGAGTGGAAAAGAAGTGACAAAGGAATTGAATATTGAAGCGACTCAAAAGAAAATTCCAACCACAATCACTCTCAAAGGCGAATATCAAGCAACTGCTTCCATTGGCGATGAGATTACGATTCTTGATGCTGATTACTCTTCTAACGTCAATCCAGACAAGTGCACCATTACGGTAATTGACATGGAACTAAACGAAACGAGTGTAAAAGCTGGAGACAAATATAAATTTAGCAAACCTGGTGTTTATACAATCCGTTATTTCGCTAGCGATGATGCAACGCCAGAGGCAAATACTGCAACAGTTGACTATAACATCAACGTTGCTGATACAAAGAAGCCTGTTGTAAATTTCTCTGTAAATGAAAGCTATACGCTCAATGAGACCGTGACTTTCAAGGTTGATGCAAGCGATGATACTGCTATGACCTATGCAATTACCCTCACCAAACCTGATGGTAACAAGTCCAAATTCACCGAGGCAGAATTCCAGGTTAAATTGGATCAAGTTGGCAAATATTCTATTCAAGTTAAAGTTACCGACCTTTATGACAACGAAGAAACTGTTGTTAAAGAATTTAACGTTATTGAAGGAAAGAAAGAAGACAATAACGATGGCGGAAATAATGTCCCAGCTATCGTAGGAGGAGTTATCGGCGGCGTTGCCGGAGTTGCTCTTATTAGCGCTGCAATCGTGATTGTCATCAAAAAAAGGAAAACCAAATGAGCAAAAAAGTAATTAAAACATTTCTTCCTATTTTGATGGTCGCAACCACGCTTACTGGATGCGGCTCCTCATGTGATTCTTCTTCTATCGATTGCTCTAAATCAGAGGAAGAAGAAACAATCAAACCTAGAGAGTTCGAAGACGCCGATAAAGGCGAAGCGCAATATCATGGCGAAAATGTCTACGTAACTTCTTTAAAAAAGAACTCTTTCGGAGAGACTTACCTCGATTACGATGGGAAGCCTCTCCAATATGATGGGGTTCAAATTAGAACTGACGCGTTCATGAACACCGACAAATGGAATGAAGATGATATTGAGATTCTCTTCAAAACCGCAAAAGAAGCGGGCTTCAACATCGTAGAAGTTCCTTTAGAATGGGCTGATATCGAAATTGAAAAAGATATCTTCGATTTCTACTACGTTTTCAAGGTTCTTGAATACGCTAGAAAATACGATCTTAAAATTGAGTTCTTATGGTTTGGAACGAATATGTGCGGAGACACGCATTCATACACCGTGCCAGATTATATTCTTAGAGATGGGAAAACTTATCCAAAATTTGATGCACCACGCACTGGTGAATTCTGGTCTTACTATGGCATCATGTGGTACTTAGATTTTTCCAATGAGCAACTTCTAGAAAGAGAAGGGAATGCTCTTGATAAGGTTCTTGACTATATTTACGAATACGATTCAACTCACGGAGCTAAAAAATCCGTTATATCTTTCCAAGTTCATAATGAAGCTGATATTTTTGCCCGTTGGAGGATTTTTACGACAGGAAAAGAAGTCATTGACCCAAAGACAGGCGTAAAATTCGAGAAAAAAGATGCGTTCAAACACGTAACTGACGCTCTTGATTATCTTGGCAAAAGGATCAAATCCCATAAATACAAGATTATTACTAGAACGAATATTGCTACGGGCACTAAAGGCGATTCAGACGGAGAATATAGCGGAATTTATGATAAGAATGGCGATATTGCTGAAATTCGCCCCTTCATTCAAGATTTCTATGCCCTTGAAGGAATCGATATGGTTGGCGACGATTGCTACAACGCCACCTTAAAAGATGTCAAAGGCATCGAGAAAATGTATCGCGAAAAACTCGACGGCAATTTCTCCCATATTGCCGAGAATGATGGCAATTACGCCAATACGTCCTCGCTCTTATTAACAAGTGCAGTCATGAAATCTGGCTATCTTGTTTATGAGCTTGCGACTTCCCCCTTCTTTAAGAAAAACAACTCCACCGATATTGATCAAGGAATTTATAAAGTTAACGCCGATAAAACTTTGACTCCAAAAACCCACGCATCTTCTATTAAGCAGACTTTAGAGGGACTTAGAGCTTGCTCTAGCCCATTGAATCTTGCGAAATACGGTAACGTATTGGGCTTTAACTTGAATAGCGACTCGCCTCAAACTTCTTTAACTCAAACCATTAAGAGCGAGAATGTCAAAGTTAATTTCGAGACAGCAAAAGGCGCTAGTGGCTATGTTGTAGATTATGATGATAGCTTGTATGCTTACTTTTTTAACGATGCTTCGCTAAGCTTTGAAAATGTCTCTATCACAGCAGCATCAAGTGGAAGCTTATCTGATTTAACTTTTACTGTTGAAAATTCTCTTACTCTCAACACGAAATATAATCTTTCAGCCAACACCTTGTATAAATTCGATTACACAAATAAAACAAATGATCTAGTTTCTACGGCATTTGAATCCATCGGAGGAAATTTATGAAAAAGAAAACCCAATTACTTTTGCTGTCGTTTCTTCCTCTTGCGTTGAATTCTTGTGGAGAAGAAACTTGTAAGCCAGCGACTTGCGAAGGTACCAAGGAAGATATTTCCTTCGTTAATTTAGAAAAAGGATACACCCCATACACGATTGCTTCTAATGATACAAGCAAGGCTCATCTTCTAAAAAACGATGGAACACCAGTCTTAAACCTCTCCACCCTTTTAAGAACGGATCTCCTTCTTAATGCAGACTTCATGAAACCTAGTGAAATGGAGGATTATTTCGCTCTTGCTAAAGAAACTGGCTTCAATACGATGGATCTAGTTGTCACATGGCGAGAGGTTGAACCAAAAATGAACGATTATGTCTTTGATGACATTGACGTTTATTTGGATTTCGCAAAGAAATACAATCTCAAACTCAACCTTGTTTGGTATGGCTCCATCACTGATGGAGAAACACATGGTGCAAACCTTCCAAAATATGTTCTTAACAACAAAGAAACATACCCCGTTTTACTGGATTTGTTTGATGGCGGGGTATTTGGACGTTATGAAATACTTGATTGGTCTTCCTCAAATCTACTTTCACGTGAGCAAAAGGCAATCTATTCCCTTTGCAACCATATCTATGATTGGAGTGAGAAAGAAACCATAAAAGACCCTGTGATGATGATTCAGCTAGGACAAGGAGTCGATCGTTTTTACAAATGGAGAATCTCTCAATACGGGGTACCAGGGAAAGAAAGCGATCTCATGACTCAAGAGGAAGCCGAAACTCTCACAAATACTTATCTTAACGAAATGGGAAAGGCTGTAAAATATTCCAACTATAAAGCCATTACAAGAACAGAATTCTGTGAGCAAAGCGGTGTATTGAACTTCGTGCGCAACGCAAAAAGCAATGAATTCGTTGATTTGGTTTCCCCGACTTATCTTCATGATGTGAATGCGATGAGAAACGGCATCAAATCTTTCAGCGATGAGTTTGAAGATATGCCTGTTATCAATGCAGAAAACTGGGCGAACGACATTAACTATAAGGCAATGCTTGCAAATATATCTTTGGGCGCAACAGGATATACGGGATATCAATTATCTGGTCCTGTTTATTATCCAGAACTTCCAAATGGTGCTCTCTATGGCCGTTACAACAAAGATGGAACAACCTTAGAAGAGAAATTCTCTCCAAAAGGAACGCGTGTAAGCGATACGAAATCTGTTCTTCAAGCCCTTAATAACGTTTTTGTGGCAGCAAGTGAAACCAAGCGTCCTAATTTCGCTTCATTCGGATACGATAATCGTATTAAAGAAGGAAATAGCCAAAAAATTTATTTGAACAAAGGAATCTTAATCGATTATGACAAGCCTTTAGATTCCATAGCCTTTGCGATTTCTCATGAAAATTATATCTATGCCTATTCCAAAGAGAATGCAAGCATGGTTTTCTCTAATTGTACCCTTATAAGTGGTCAAGAAGGCAAATTCAACGAATCAGGCGAATGGGAGAATTCTTCTTCGGTTACTTTAGCAAATAACACCACCTTATCTCTTCTCGGTGGAAAGACATATCGCGTAAAAGTCGCGACCGTCAATAAACTTCCTACGAGTTCTGAATTAACTGAAAAGGGATATTATTCTACTTTCGATTCTATTAGAGCGGCATAATTCATGTTATCAAGCGTTTTAAAATCATTGGTTTATTATGAGCATAAGAACAACGACTATGTTCTTATGCATTCCCACGCCTCTTACGAGCTTGTTTTGTATTTGGAAGGAAATGGGAACTTAGGCATTGCCGGAGAATCTTTTACATATTCCGATAAAACTATTACAATCACAAAACCGGGCGTTGTCCATGATGAGAGAACGGAAGAATTTACCAAGGTTTATATCGCTTTGTTTGACTTAAACATTCCGCTTGAAAGAGACTATTATCTTTTGAAGCTGGATGATCTTACTTATGAGAACATCAAAAAGGCCTTAGACACCATTTCTTTTGAGGAAAGTCATTCTCTCCCATATAAAAACGAGATGGTTTCAAAACTATTTGATATCATATTGATTCAAACGCTTCGAAAGCAGTCTGCTTTAAAGAAAAACAATCACACCGATATCGTGAAAAAAGCCAAAGCTTTCATCAAAGAAAATTACAAATTAGATATCGATTTCGAACTATTAAGCCGAAATTATGGCTATAGCTACGATCGTTTCCGACATATTTTTAAAGAAGAAAACGAAGTTTCCTTGAATCAATATCTTATTAATTATCGCCTTGATAAAGCAAAAGGCCTCTTGCAAAACAGCGACCTTTCTATCAAAGAGATTGGCTTTGAGGTCGGCTTCAGAAGCAGTGCTCATTTCAACAACTATTTCTTAAAACGCTTCAACATTACTCCATTACGGTTCCGGGAGTCTACAAAGAAAACAACCGTGACAGGAGTGTGCGAGATTAACAATTATGGAAAATATATTCTTAGATACAGACATTGGCTTTGATTGCGACGATGTTGGCGCACTTGCTATTTTAAGTCATTTGCATCGAGCCAACCTTTGCAAAATCATCGCCATCAATCATTCGTGCTCATTTAACAAAAAAGGGCCTGACGCAATCAAAGCGGTGGAACATTTTTACGGTCTTGATGACATTAAAATTGGTTATTGCGATTCTGATGAGGCAAGATTTACTGGCGTTTCTGTGAATCCTTATAACGATGCTTTGATTGAAAAATTTGGGGCAAAGGGAACATACATATCATCCACCAAGTTGATAATTGATACTCTTTTATCTTTCCCTGATCATAGTGTGACCTATGTTTGCATTGGCATGCTTACAAATCTTGCCAAAGCTTATCAGTTTTTAGATGAAGGAAAAAATATTTCTGGCAAAACTCTTTTGAATCAAAAACTAAAAGAAATTGTCATTATGGGTGGAAACTTTCAAACCAACGACCCCGAATTCAATATTGTTACGGATATCGAATCGGCCCAAACTTTGTTAAATGAAGCGGACGTGATGATTTCCTTCCTTGATTTCTCTACTGGTGCAGCGATAAAGACTGGTTATCCATTGATTGAAAAATACCATTCATCGAATCCGGTATCTCTTTCCTATGAGATATTCGCGAATGGTAACCGCGAATCTTGGGATCCATTAACCGTTCTTTATGCTAGTAAAATTCATCCTGAAATCTATCGCCTAACCGGACCAGGGGTTGTCCAAATCGATTCAAGTGGAAGAACGACCTTCCATTTAGATAACAATGGCAAACATCATCTTATTAGTTTGCAAATAAGCAATTCAGAAATAACCGATAAAATTAATTCGTACATGGAGGGAAAATTATGAAAAAATCCGTTTTGCGCTTATCAGTTCTGTCTCTAGCTGGAATCCTACTTGCCTCTTGTGGAGGAGATGGAGATCAAAGAGACTATGTCAGCTTTTACGTTTGGGGGGACGTAAACGAAATTCAGAATTATGAAAAGATTGCTAGCGATTACGAAAAAGAAACTGGAAAGAAAGTAAAAATCGTAGCGTCCACTGGGTCCTATTACGACAATCTTAACGTTTTCTTAGGCTCGAAGAAATCCGCTCCTGACATTTTCTTTACCGAGAGTGGGGAGTTCGCCTCCCATATTTCCAGTAAAAAACTTTTGGATTTGACTCCTTATATCGCTGAAAAGCAAATTGATGTAAAAACCGAAACGAATCCTACGGGAAGCATTGAACTTTGGAATATAAATGACACATATCGTTATGATGGAAATGATTTCGGGAAAGGCGATTATTACGCTTTGATCAAAGATTGGTCACCTGATTTTGCCCTTTGGTATAACAAAAAACATTTTGATGAATATAACGAAGAACATAATTTCAAGAAAGGGGATGCTGGATTCCTAGAATATCCAAGCGAGACAGTTCCTATGACTTGGGATGAATTCTATGAACTTAGCTATAAATTAATTGGTGATCGGAAGAATGGAACGATGTTAGATCGTGTCCCATACAAACATTTGATGGAATGGATTCAAATGACAGGCTCATCAACTTGGACAGCAGACGGGAAGGAATTCAATTATGATGATGCTGGCGTAAAGAAGGCTTTCCAATTCTTTACGGATCTTCAAATCGGTGACAAAAAGAGTTCACCAAAGATTGGCCCGACTGGTCAATCTAGCGGCGATTTATTTAAAAACGACGCTTTGACTTTCTGCTTCTATGGTAACTGGGCTTACTCCAACTTTGGCTGGGATACTTTATCTTTTGATTTCGGTTTGACTCCTCCGCCAGTTCCTTCCAAAGACAAAGCGTTAACTGAAGAAGATACTTATGCAACAAGTTGCGGAATGATTGGCTTAAGCGTTTATCGTAATTCTCCGGTGAAAGAAGATGCAGTCTCTTTCCTAAATTACTATATGTCTAAAGGACAAAACTACATGGCGAAAAAATCCTTCAATATTCCAGGAAATAAGAAAATTGCTGAATCTGACGTTTTCCTAAATAACGAAGATGCAAATCTTAACTATATCAACAATTTCTTCCTTAATTTAGCTACGAAATATACCCATGAAATCGTCTACAACAAATTTATTTCTCAAGCTACTTTCGAAGATACGATTGGCAAGTATTATCAGCCATACTTAGAGAATCCATCCGGAAAGAATTTGGATTCTGTTCTAAAAAATATCCATGATGACTTATTGAAAGAGATTTGATTTTATGAGAGACACGAGAGAAGTTGATTTAGATCTCATACGAAAAAAGAGGCATTTTAATCCTGAAAAGAGGAAAACCGCTCTCTTTTTCGCATACATTTCGCCTTGGCTTATTGGATTAGTTTGTTTTACCGTTGTTCCAATTGTCATTTCTTTCGTTCTTTCTTTTACGAACGTGACGATGATGAACTTTTCCACGGATCCTTGGGAATATGTTGGCATCGATAATTATGTGCATATTTTTACAGAAGACACCGACTTCAAACGGGCGTTATTGAATACTTTTGTATATGCATTCGTAAAAGTCTTCCTTCTTACGATTATCGCTTTGCTAATCGCTTTGCTTTTGAATAAGAAGATTGTTGGCAGAAAGGTTTTCCGGGTCTTGATTTATTTGCCTAGTATCATTCCTGTGGTAAGCGTTGCCTTGCTTTGGAAGATGATATTCACAGGTGGAGACTACAACATCATTTCTTATTTCTTAAGCTTCCTTGGAATCGCTCCAATCAATTTCTTTGCTACTGATGTTTCTAGCATGTCTACCATCATTTTCATTGGTATTTGGAATGGCTTAGGCCCAACGATGCTTATTTTATTGGCTGGTATTCAGGGAATCGACACGGATATCATTGAAGCTAGTGAGTTAGATGGCGTGAATGTTTGGCAAAAGTTCATTCATATCATTCTGCCAAACCTTTATCCAACGTTATTCTTCGTTATTTTAACGGGCCTCATTTCCTCTCTTCAGGCTTATGCTGAAGTCCAACTTTTGACCAATGGTGGTCCTGGAATTGCCACCTTAACGACCTCTTTGCTTATCGTGAAGACTGCTTTTAAATCAATTGGTTCAAAGACTTTAGGATACGCGAGCGCCGAAGGTTGGATTGTTTTCTTATTCACCTTGGTCCTTACACTGATTTATATGGGAGCGAATAACGCTCAGCAAAAGAAAGACAAGAGAAGATAGTTATGGCTGAATCTAGAGAAATTTACATTGATTACGCATTGGTGAAAAGGAAAACGCCAAACTTTAGAAAGGCTAAGAAGGCCGTTATCTACATCGTGCTTTTTGTTCTTTGCTTGGCGATTTCTATCTTTTTCGCATTCCCTTTCATCTACATGATCCTGATGTCTTTGATGAAAGATAGCAATTCCATTTTCTTATACCCACCTGTTTTTTATTCCGGCACGCTCCGTTTCCAAAACTATGTTGATGCTTGGAATTATATCGACATGGGAAAGAAGATATTAAACACTTTAATCATGGTCGCAGGAAGCATGGGCATTGGTATTGGAGCATCAATTTTGATTGCTTACGGCTTTTCGCGTTTCCGTAATCGTTGGTCCAATCTATTTTTCAATATTCTTCTTTCAACGATGATGATTCCATGGGTCGTCACTATGATTCCTGGATATGTTGAATTTGAGTATTTAGGGTGGATTGGAACACGTCTTCCTCTCATTATTCCTTGGATTGGCGGCAGCGCTTTTAACGTGTTTATGTTGAGGCAATTCATGGATGATATTCCTATGGAACTAGATGAAGCGGCAAAAATGGATGGATGTTCTTCCTTCCGAATCCTTTGGCAAATCATCTTGCCGCAGATTAAGCCTTGCTTAGCTACGCTCTTTATTTTTTCCTTTATCAACGCTTGGAGCGACTATGTTGGTCCATCTATCTATCTTCAATCAAATCAAGAACTATTCACTTTATCACTCGGAATGCAACAATTTATCTCTTCGAATGGAACTGCGGATTGGAACTTGGTTATGGCGGCAAGCGTTATTTTCTCTGTGCCGATGATTATTGTTATTTCCGTTTGTCAAAACGCCTTTGTGCGCGGAATCGTAAGAAGTGGCATTAAATAGGAGACAAAAGTATGAAAATCAAAGAATTATTTAAAAAGAAAGACAAAAGAGACATTACCCTTGAGAAAGAAAGAGAAAGAGTCTATAAAACGATGCTTGCGGCCCAAAAAGCCAATTTAGCAGAAAAGAAAGAAGCTCCTAAAGATGCCTATGTTTCTTTAAAAGACGTCAACAAGATATATGAGAATCGTGTTCAGGCTGTTTATGATTTCAACATTGATATCAAAAAGAATGAATTCATCGTTTTTGTTGGACCTTCTGGATGCGGCAAATCCACAACCCTTCGTATGATTGCAGGTCTTGAATCGATCACATATGGTGACTTGTTTATTGATGGAACACTTTGCAACGATCTCGAGCCAAAGGAAAGAGACATTGCCATGGTTTTCCAAAGTTATGCCCTCTATCCTCATATGTCTGTTTATGATAATCTTGCCTTCTCTTTGAAAATCAAGAAATACAAAACCCAGATTTTCAATAAAGATGGCACTGAAAAACTTGCAATAAACCACCAAGTTATTCGTTATCTCAAAAGAAGGATTTCTTCATTGAAGAAGGCATCTAATTATGATCAAAATGAACTTCGCTCTCTAGAAGAATCTTTAGACTATTACGAAAATACTCCGACTAAGGTTTATAAGATGAAACACATGAAGAAGGAGGAAATTGATAAAAGGGTAAAAGATGCCGCGACGATTTTAGAACTCACTCCTTATTTGAATCGTAAACCAAATGCTTTAAGCGGTGGTCAAAGGCAAAGAGTCGCTCTCGGAAGAGCAATCGTAAGAAACGCTAAGCTTTTCTTGATGGATGAGCCGCTTTCCAACTTGGATGCGAAACTTCGTGTTCAAATGAGAAGCGAAATTGTTAAGCTCCATGAGAAAATCGGGGCAACGACAATTTACGTTACCCACGATCAAACCGAAGCTATGACTATGGCTTCACGAATTGTCGTAATGAAAGACGGCCACGTTCAGCAAATCGGAACGCCAAAAGAAATCTACAATTACCCAGCAAATATTTTTGTCGCTATTTTCATCGGCTCCCCAGCGATGAACATACTAGACGTTAGCTGCAATCAGAATAAAATCACTTTTGAAAACGGCTATAGCGTCGAGCTCAATTTCGATTTAGAAAAAGAATGCAACGATTTCTATCAAAAAGAGATTGATAGTTTGAATGCCAATAACGTTTCATTGAAAGAAGAACTCTCCTCTTATAGTGAGGAAGATAAAGCGAAAGAGAAGAAGAACCGCGTGGATTATATTGAAAAAGTCATTTCCTCTAACGAAGAACTAATTTCTCAATATCAAGCAAAGCAAAGAGACAAGAAAACGCTTAAGGCTGGTATCCGTCCTGAGGATATCTATCATCATGAGTTCATTGAAGCCAAAGCAAAAGTTTCCTCTCCAATTGAGACAAAAATAGGAGTCGCGGAACTTCTTGGAAACGAATATTACGTTCATTTTGAATTTGCTAACAAGGAATTGATTGCCAAAGTTCCATCAAAGACTGATGCAAAGAACGGCGATTCAATTTCAGTTGTATTTGACATTGATAAAATTCATCTTTTCGATGATCTTAGCTCTAAAAGGATTCATTGATCATGAAAGTATTAGTAATTGGAAGCAGCAACGTCGATACGACGAATTATGTTGATGCTTTTCCTTTACCAGGAGAAACAATCAATGGTTTAAGCAAGAAAGTATGTCCTGGAGGAAAAGGACTCAATCAAGCAATAGCTCTAAAAAGAGCTGGAGCAGATGTTACTTTCGTTACGGCTGTTGGCACGGATTCGGAAGCCGAGATTATTAAAGAAACCATTAGAAAGGATTCTTTGGACAATTATCTTTTCGTGAAAAGCACCTTTACTGGAAGTGCGACGATATTAGTAAACAAATTTTCTCAAAATTTCATCGTTGTCAACCATGGGGCAAATTACGCCTTAAATAAGGAAGACCTTCCACAGATTTTGCCTTTGATAGAAAAAACGGATTTCGTTCTTTTGCAAGCAGAACTTCCTATAGATATAACGGAGAGAATCATTGATATTGCTTATTCCTTGCACAAAAAATGTGTCTTCAATCCCGCGCCAGCGTATTTATTAAAGAAAGAGGTTTTGGAAAAAATGGATTATTTAATTCCAAATGAAAAAGAGGTTCTCACCTGCTCAGGTTGTTCAGATAGAAATGAAGCTGTTTCCTATCTTTTATCTCATGGAGTTAAGCATCTTCTAATTACATTGGGAGAAGAAGGCTCTACGTTATATTCCCAAGATGAGCAAATACATGTAGATGCCTATAAAACAAAAGCAGTGGATACGGTTGCTGCCGGAGATACGTTTATTGGATATTTTCTTGCTTCTTTGGCAAACGGAGAAAGCGAAAGAAATTCCATGATGATTGCTTCGAAGGCTTCTTCCATTGGCGTTACGAGGCTTGGCGCTATCGATAGCATTCCATTCAAAGACGAAGTTCTACTATAAATCAAGTCAAGATGAACTGACTTAATCGCATACTCTATTCGAGATGAAACAAATGGCTGTAAAAAGAAATGATGTCATTATTTTATTTTTTCAAGATTACCAATTTCAATAGATACTGTTAATTTTTTGTAGATAACAAGCAAAAAACTAACCGTATCTGCCGCCTATAAAACATAGACAGCGTCCGTTGCATAGCCATTATATTAGAAGCAAGTCCAACATTCGGGTCTCACCTCAGGCTCTACTCCATTAAATGTTAAAGAACCAAAAATAGCCCTGGAGCAAATCGTTTCTTATCATGATTTACGCCAAGGCTTTTCTTTATTCAAAGTATTAGGAAATCTTTAAAGTGATAGCAGGCCTTATTCCTCCTTCAGTAGAACCTATATCTGAATATTTGATATTTCCATCATGGTCAACATAAGAAACATGCCTTGAATGGGAAGTGTGTGGAGAACGAGTATTATAGTAAACATTATGTAAATAAGCATCGTTTTTCGGCCATGACCATACTCCTCTTGCTCGAGAATAATCTGTCGATTTAAGCATGCGTGATGCCTGATCGGCAAAATAGGTCGTGTTATTTAGGTCTTGATAACTTAACAAATAGACTTTATCTTGCGTGTTTTCGCATGCGTAGGCATTTGTGCTAGAAGCGGTTGTCGAAGCAGAATTATCCACCGTGACAGTTTGAATCAGGCTGTTTCCGAGAGCGAAAGCCGTATTGTAGAAATCCCCATTTAGATAGGTTCTGGTATCGCCATATTTGTAATTATTGGCATAATGGCCATCTACTGTTCCGTAATATGCGCTAGCAGCAAACGTATCCAAACATAAATCAGTTGTTAAGAAATATGTTTTGTCATTTGTAGAAGACAATACCTTCCATTTAATTGGCTCGCATTTAAACCAATAATCGTTTCCTTTGACGATTTTTGTGCCATCATCGAAAGTATGATAGCCAGTGGATGAATAGGCCAAAGAAGAAACATTTTGTTTAGCATAGTAAACGCCACCATACAAATACCAGCCATTCACCTCTGTCGGAGTAAGGGTTTCTAATGATGCAATTAAAGTAGAGTCGGATACATACGTTTGAGGATAAAGACCATAAGTCATGGTTTTTGCGCTTGAATCATAAACAGGTCTGATGCCTAGGGCTTCCTCTTGTGCGGTCTTAGAAACGAAGTTAGCAACCAATGAATAGTCACCGGCTGGCATCATGAAAGTGTAAGAGGCGTCACCGCTTACTCGTTTGTTGTTGCTATACCATCCAGTAAAGACATAGCCAGTTAATGGGGTTGCAAGAACGGTGATTTCCTCGTCTGTATATCCACTACCGGAGGTTATTTTAGCTTCGCCCATGCTTGAATTATTGCTAGAAACCGTAAGTTGATTGAGTTCTGCCGACCACTTTGCTTTCAGATTTAAATCACCGAAAGTTCCTTTTTCGACTTTGCTAATTTGTTTTTCGTTTTCATCAAACCAGCCAATAAATTTGTAACCATCTTTTACGGGGCTAGGAAGAGTGAATTCATCCTCGACGGTAAAAGAAAGCAACCACATAGAAGATTCCGGCTGTCTTCCACCATCAAAATCATAATTTATCGAATATTGTATTTTTGTTTGCGCGTATTTAGCCGTATAAGTCTTATCGGCATGGGCTGCCGTGACCTCTTCCGTCCAACCATCCCAAGTGTATTTATATCCACCTTCATCCTCTCTGACGATTGTTGGTCCATCATAAGTTGGAATGCTTCCCTCAAAAACGTATGTTGTTGCTAAAACCCTTTCATCGTAATCTTGCCAGGTGATCGTAAATATTCTAGTGAGTTTATCTACATAAGTGTCCTTATATGAGAAATCGCACGTTAAGCAAGAATGCAATGTGTAGCCTTCTTCATCATATGTTGGTTTAACGATAGTTTCCTTAAAATCATGTTGGGAATAGTCTTTTTTCACATCATGCCCGCATGTTGAAGCATGCCAATGATATTCTTCATTCGTCGTCCATTCATCTGAGTAAGTATGGTTATGGATATCTTTTTCGGCAATCACAACAGCTTCAGTAGAGCCGACATCGTAGATTGCATAATTAATTTCTGAAGTCGTTTCAGCCGAACTTACGCATTTGAATTCAATTCTAAGAAGCGTTCCTTCTTTGAAAGAAATGCGAATATCGCTTAAAGTAACTTTCCCATAGTCCATTTCAACCTCAAGAGAGGCCGATTTATAAAGCTTTTCTTCTTTGTCGTAGACGAAATTAGAAAACTCATTCGTGAAATAAGCAAGAACATTAGCCCCAGAATATGAAAGATAATGCTTATAGTCTTCTTCGCTTATCTCAGTTTTTTCCCAATAAACTTCCTCATTATTTGTTCTTCTAGTGCACGCATAATATTTGCCATTTTCTTCTAAATAAGACGCACCATTGGAAACTTCACCGTCGGTCACTGAAATGCAATATAGGTTGCCCGAGGTTACATTTGTAGTTGTGGTGATATTTTGAGAAAGGACGACCATTGAGATAGCAATGGTGAAATTGGAAGATTCCATTGCATTCTTCCAATCGTTTTCTTCGATTCTATATTTGGAAGGCGAGGTTTTCTCGTATCCGCAGATGCTACAGGTTTCTTTCGTACCAATATCGGTTTCAGCGGTTTCAGCAAAAACGTGATCAGCTTCATCGATTTTTGTGCCGCAGCCGCATGTATCTGCATGCCAATGCTTATTTTCATCGCTGCTCCAGCTTTTAGCATATGAATGCTCATGAGTCGAAGAAGAAGGCGTATTTGAACTTTCAGAATAGCTGTTCTCGCTCGAAGAAGACACAGCTGAACTTTCAGAATAGCTACCCTCGCTAGAAGAAGCGTCTTTGTTCTCTGTGCAGGAAAACAAAAGCATGCCAGAAAGAGAAAGGACCGCTAAGATTTTTGTTTTTTTCATTCGTTATAACTCCCTAAAAATCATTTTATTTTCCTCTTCCGAGCGCTAAAAAAGCGCTAATAAAAGATTGATTTTTGTTCTTTTCAAGATTACCAATTTCAATATATAAGAGCAGAAGAGATAATCATCGTGTTATTTTGATAAATAGAGGCTGTATTTATTGTCTCTATGATATATGAAAGAAAGGTTTTCAAAAGAGGAGAAGAAGTCAGAAAGCAGTTTACTTCTGATGGTAAAATAAGAGTGTTAATCGAAGGCCATATGTGGGGCTGCTCTTTAGATGACGGCACATATGTCACTCTTAGAATTGATTATCCACCAGGACATGCTCCGACAGTCCAACTTTCGATGAGAAGATCGAATGACCCGGCCGGAATAGTCGGCCAAAAAAATACATTTTGAAAAAAGAAGGTAAATAATTATGAAAATATTAAATAATTCAATAACTGGTAAAAGTCTTGAACACTTAAAGTCAATAATTGGAAACAAACTTGTTTCGTTTTCGCATCCAATCTTTGAATTCCAACCTGCAAATGATTTCTTCATGCGTTTAGGACTGGTTTGTTCAAATGGAGTGTTCATTCTTGATAACCGAGTTGATTAGGAAGATGATTGGTTTTGTTCTCCTGACTATACCCCTCATTTCATTTTCAATAAGGTTGAAGATGAAAAACAATTTCCTAATTATGATGGTTTCAATCTTGAAGGAATGGAAAAGTTTCCAATAAACGAGAAGGTCATTGATATCATATTGGTTCATGACGATATTTTGGTTTATAAATCTGATGAACCTTATGAAGAAATTCTAAGCACGGAAGGCGTCGTTTTCGTGACAGACAAAAGACAATATGCCTTTTATAAAGATAACGCGTGGTTCGATGAAACAACTCTTGAATACAAAGGTCATGATGTTCTTTCTAAACTTGAGAAAATCAAGAAACATTGGGATGTGTTCGCAAAACCATATGATGGAAAAATCAAAAGGAAACTCATTTATCTTACTTCAGGAAAAGAAGAAGTCATCGAAGAAGATACGATTATCGGTGATGTTTACGATGAGTGAGTTTTGATGCATAAGCATTTTTAGATTTTTAAAAGGTGACCCTGATTGAATTCAAGGCCACCTTTATTATTATGTGGACCGAAGGGACGACCTAAAACCGCCTGCTATGCGGGCGAGACTTGAATAAGCCGTGGCGGTGATGAAATAAAAGTCCTCCGAGGGCACAATTGCATTGTTCAGTTGCCCTTGGCCCAAGGAGGACCTTTAAATTATGCCACATAAAACCGATGAAGTGTCTAGTTTGTCGCACACGAGATGGGACTGCAAGTACCATATTGTGCTCGCGCCGAAGTACAGGAGGAAGGCGATATACGCCAAGCTCAGGAGCGACATCGGCAAATGCATAAGGAGATGCTGCATGTACAAGGGCGTCGAGATAATCGAGGCGCATGCCATGCCGGATCACATACACATGCTTGTACGCATGCCCCCGAAGCTCTCCGTTTCGAGCTTCATGGGGTATCTGAAAGGCAAGACGAGCCTGATGATATTCGACGAGCACGCCAACCTCAAATACAACTATGGGGCCAGGCATTTCTGGTCCGAGGGGCATTACGTCAGCACCGTCGGTCTCAACAAGCAGACCGTCGCCAATTACATCAAGAACCAAGAGCTCGAGGACCAGATAGAGGATCGTCGAAGCCTGAAGGAGTACAAGGACCCGTTCACGGGTAAGTAAGGGTGACAAGGGCAATTGGGCTATTTAAGAGGGCTAAGATTGGCCCTGCCAGTAATCGGCCTTATAGGCCAGATCGAAAAACTGCGCCTTGAAGACGCGGATTTTTATTTGTTTTGTATTTATCTGTGAATATCTACTCTTGTGCTAAGGACAAAAAATAATGAATAACGAAGACTTAATTTCAATGCTTCCGCAATCGCCTCAGCATATTTTTAGTAGCGTTTCTAATAATCATATCTATTCCTTATATTACTTTATAAATTCAAGCATGAAATAAGAAGCACCCATTACAGTAAATC
>CAVIBR010000001.1:108252-327374 GCA_963641445.1 Bacteroides uniformis | reverse complement strand
CCTCTCTTTTTAAGATCTAAGAGTTTGTTATTGAGTTTCTTATAGATATGTTCGACCATCCATTCTTCACTAGAAAGAGTGTATACGTCTTTTAATGGAACCCATCTTAAAGCGGAGTTTTCATCTTCTTTTATTTTTAGTGGATCTCTTTCATCTTCCATCAAAAGATATGTGACATTCAAATGAAGATGGGATGGAACATACTTCCCTTTCCGGTAATGAGATGAAACTGGGAGGATCTCTAAAGAGAATATCTTTTTGTTGTTAAGGATTTGGAAATGAGTGAGGCTACTTTCTTCTTGTGCTTCCTTTAATGCCACTTTCAAACAATCTACTTCTCCATCATTATGACCACCAAGCCAGCTCCATGATTTAAAGATGTTGTGATAGCAAAGAAGAACCTTATTTAGTTCCTTATTTACTATCCACATAGATGTAGTGAAATGAGCAATTTCATTATTACGAGTAAAGACATCTTCTTCTTTTTTAAGAAGAGATAAAATGACTGCTTTATCTTTCTCTTCTTCTATGTTTGTTGGAGTGAACTCTTCTATTTCTTTAATGAGGTCTTCTTTATTCATGCTATTAATTGTAGTTCAAAACAATGAAATCAACTATCTAATAGTTTATTGGCCGTATAGATTAGGCATTTAAAAAGAAAACCGTAGGGTTATTTAAACTACATCGCTCATTTGATTTCCATTATCTAAAAGCTGAAGCAATCTGCATTGTTAAATTTACGTATTTTTGTTGATATTCATTGAAAAATTTGGACATTCATGCGAAAATTTAGTCATAAATAACAAAAATTGCTTTGAATGTCTAAATAAAAGGATGAATTTATGAAAATTGATGAGATTAAAAAACTAGCACTTAAATATCTAAAAGAAAATGCCATTGAATCAGATTTTTTAGAATACAAAAAATCTCATCTTCAACAAGATAGCATCCTCAAAACGATGTGTGCTTTTGCTAACAATTTAATGAATAGACATTTAAATATGATTTTAATTGGAGTCGAAGAACATGACGAAGCAAATTTGAAAGCAACTCCAATCAGACCTATATACGGCTATAGTGAGAGTCAAATAGAAACGGCAGAAAATTCAATTAAGTCTTTAACGAGCTATATTAAGCCGAAAATCAATTTCAGCATTACCCATTCAAACATCGATGGCAAATCTTTCGTTATCGTTGCCTTCTCTAACAATAATGTAGGACCATATGAAATAACCGAAAAAGCGGAGAAAGATAAAAACATTAATTTAAAAAGAGGGAGATACGTAAGGATTGAAAGAGATTCTAGACTAGCAAGCCTTAAAGAAGAGTTCGAACTTCTAAAGAAATTTGCAAATTATCATTTTTCTGAAGAATTATCTACTGTCGCTACTATTGATGATTTAGACGTGGATTATATAAGAGAGTTCCTGAACATGACAACGAATAGGAACAATACGAACATTCTTTCAAAATATGAGATGGCTCAAAACATGAATTTAATAGATACATCAACTAACATGGTTAGAAATTTTGCCGTATTGATGTTTTCAAGAAATCCAGAGAAATTCATACCATATTCTTATATTGAGCTTATTCATACTAGCAAACTAGGCGAATCAGTCATGTCTTCAAAAGAATACAGAGGGCCTATTTGGAAACAAGTAAAAAATATCATGGACGATATCAAAAATATGTATTTGAACTCAATTACATTACGTATCAATGATAGATTAGAGAGTGAAACGATTTATAACTACCCATATTCTGCCGTTGAAGAGTTACTCACAAATGCAATAGTTCACAAGAATTACGAGAACCCTAGAACGGTCCAAGTTTATATATATGAAAAATCGATTGTTATCACCAACTATAACAGACCGATTCCGCCAGTAACGATCAATGACTTAAATACAAAAGATGCTTTTCCTAATAGAGTTTATGAAAACCCAACAATAAGGGAAATGTTTAAAGCACTTGACTATATAGAATCTTATGGTTCCGGTATTGGCAAAGCATATAGAGCTATGGCCAAAAACGGTAACGAGAAATTTCATTACGAAGAGTATGATGAGAACATAGATATAACTTCAGTCGTAATACCAGTCAATGAAAGATATTATAAATATACGAATTTGGACATTGAGAACGAGAAATTTGGACATTCGGATGAGAATTTGGACATTGAGAACAAGAAATTTGGACATTCGGATGAGAATTTGGACATTGAAGGTCAAAATTTGGACATTGGCAATGAAAATTTGGACATTCAAAACCAAAATTTGGACATTGGTAATGAAAATTTGGACATTGGCAATGAAAATTTGGACATTCAAAACCAAAATCTGGGGAATAAAAACCAAAATTTGGACATTGGAGACGAGAAATTTGGACATTCGGATGAGAATTTGGACATTAGCCACGTAAAAATAAAAATTAACACTATCGACATATTAGGTATTATAAAAGAGTCAACATATTCAGGAAAAATAAAAGAAATATTAATCAAAATATATAATCAATTCTTCAATGAAACATTTGGAAGAGGAGATATTGTTGATTTTTTGAAATCTTCTAATTCAGCTGGCAGCAACTATGTTAATTACCTTTTAGATCTTGGCATACTTGAAACTGTTTACGGAAAAGGCAAGGGAAAATATAAATTCAAATAACACTTAATTTTTATCGTTTCTTAAATTAGATCTATTTTCATTTAACGTTTTTTTGATGTTTTACTTTGCATTTTTTTGACAATTCATTATGTGTTTTTTTGGTGTTTTACTTTGCGTTTTTTTGATTTTAGAAATTTGCTAGCGATGAGTAAAACGTTTCATTGACTGCTGCATTGGAGCATTTTCACTCATATTTTAGAAATGAATTCCTAACGCGCTTTTTCTTCTTTTTAACAAATTCCGAGGGACTTTTTTGGACTTTTTAACAAATTCGGAGCGACTTTTTAAAAATAGCAACATTTAATATCTATTTGTAACTATTTGATGACATAAGAAAAAGTCTCAGAAAAATCTTGCTTTTTATAGGTAAATTGACTGAGACTTTGTATATTTATTAAGCTATTTTTACTTTTTTAGAAGACATCTTTTTGAATTCAGTGGCGATGAATATTGCTGTGAAGATTATTGATATTCCATCCGCGATAGGTGCAGCCCATAGGACTCCTTCGATTCCTAAGCAAGAGGCAAGCAAATGGTTAATGGGACTAAGGCGAGAGCGATGTTCGTTAAAGGAAAAACGATTGTCGTTGCAGTATTTCCGATTGCTCAAGCATCGGAATTGCCGATAAATATTTGATCGACGATATTATAAAGAGTGCTAATTAGTAGTGAGAGAATGCAAGGCACGGCAAATTTGAAAATCAACTTGCCCATTTTCTCCTTTCCTAAGAATTCTGAATTGTTCATTTTTTACTCCTTTTGTAACCAAAAAAAGACGTTAGCTTTTTGCTTCCCCGTCGGACGGCTGAGGAGGCGACGCTTAACATCATGAAACACATTTTTACGAGTGCTTATTTAGCGGTTGTATTATCACAAAAAAATTTTTAAATAAGAAAAACATTTATGAAAGCGTTTCCAAATGTTTTCATACTTATACGAAAAATCCAAATATAATACGCAAAACCTTCTTCTTTTATGAATTTAGGCCAATTAGAAGAGAGAAGGTTACTACAAGTGCAACGCTAAGGAGAGCTAGCAATCCTCCAATAATCATGTATTTAATTCTTTGCTTGTTCATTTATCATTCCGTTTGTTTTGAAACTTTTATGTTTATATATTAGCATCTTCTATTTGAATTTATAAACCATGGTCTTTTTTTCTAGTCTCTAAAATATAATCGTATTTTTTGATGAAATTTTCGTCAATAAAAAACAAGGCTCGTTAATATTCGTGTAGATTAGTGTAATTTTGGGGTCATTTTTTACACTAAACTACACGAATGTTTTGTAAAAAATTACACTTTTCGACACGAATAAATTAAAAACGTAGATTTTATGCGGATTTTTTATTGCTCTTTGCCAATGATAAAAGAGTTTTAATTGAAAATGCCTTTTTGAAGTCATTTTATCGTTGATATTTTGCTGTCATGAAAAGCGTGGTTTAATCGTTAAACTATTTTTGGTTTATAGAGAAAAAATTAAATAGTTAAATATTAGTTCCTTAAGAGATTTATTGGGCAAACGAATACTCCACTAGGAAGTTTATGCGCCATACCGCATGCGGTTAGGACCATTTTAAAGGATGGTTTTTTAAAATCATCATCAATAAGCGATTCTAATTTTAGAAGATTCCTTTCTCCTTCAAGAACTCCTTCTTCACTTCCGAGCTTTATTTCTATTGCGCCCCATCTTCCATCATCTAAATGAATTATTGCGTCTACTTCTAGATTGTTTTTATCACGATAATGTTTTACTACCCCATCCATTGTATCAGCATATATTTTTAGGTCTCTTATTGCCATATCTTCGAAAAAGAGGCCAAGCGTGTGTGCATCTTTCAATAAATCATTAGGAGAAATATAAAGAGCCCTACAGGCAATTGAGGCATCAACAAAATGTCTTGTTGGAGTTGTTCTTATGGCCGTTTTGCTTCTAAGGTTTGGCGTCCAAGCGTCTATATCTTCAACAATAAATAAGTCTTCAGCCATGTTTATATAGGAAGAAAAAGTCTTTGTATCAAATTGGATGCTGTTATTTCTTAGATCTTCCATCATCGTTGAATATTGAGCTTCGCTTGAGATGTTTCTTGCATAGCTTTTTAAGACATTGCGAAAGAATTCAGGTCTTTTCTTTCTTATTTCATCATTATCACTGGATCTGAAATTAAAGAGGCCTTCGTAGTAGTTTTTTGTTATTTCTAACGCTATTTCTCTATCATCGACAATTGCTTGAGGCCAGCCACCTCTACAAATTAGATAGGCTATATCTTCCAAAGAATGATTGTTATTTTCATCAAAGAACGTATAGTCTTTATCATCAAAAAGTTTCTTTAATGAGATGCTTCCTTTTGAATCGAGCGATTCAAAAAGAGACATGGGCCTCATTTTGACCGTACTGATTCTTCCAGCTCCGCTATGATGGATTTCTTTTGAATCAACTGGTGTTGCGCTACCAGTCAAAATGTATTCTCCAAATGTGCTGTTTCTATCAACTTCGCGTCTAATTAGATTCCATAAATTTGGAATGTTTTGCCATTCATCTATCAAACGAGGAAACTCACCTTTTAAAGCTATATTAGGATCCGTTGCAACTATTTTTATCAAATTATCATCTATTAAAGATATATTGCTTTTTTGAAAAAGCATGCAAGTCGTTGTTTTCCCTGAAAATTTTGGACCAGTTACTAAAACTGCGCCAGAAGTTTTTAACTTCTTTTCTATTTTTCCTTCGATGAGTCTCTTGTAATATTTTTTCATTTTATATCACCAAAGAAAATATATGGGTTTTATCGCAATATTTCAAGTAGATTCCCTAAGTTGGCGAATTTCGATTCCCTAAGTTGGCGGATTTCGATTCCCTAAGTTGGCGGTTTTTTGAGTTTGATTGATATATTTATTATTGTTTTCTTTCTTTCAAATATCTTTTTAGCAAGAAAGTTAGAAAATAAGGAAAAGTATAGAATTTACCATTAAAACCTATGTTTTTATCGCATAGTTTTATTCCGTATTTAATATCTTTATATTTATCTGAGTCTATCAGATTATTTAAAGATATAGTCGCATTATCTTTAGCCTTAACTTCTACCGGTATTAAAGAGTTTGCATCTCTTACAAAGAAATCCATTTCTAAGGTCCCTTTGTCGTTTTTGTAGAAGAATAAGGAATATCCTTCTTTTACGAGCATATCTGCAACGATATTTTCATAGATTGCACCTTTATAGACGTCAAAATTCTTATTGGATCGCAAATCATCTTGTGCTTCATCGTCAAGCGTGGCAATCAATAAGCCTGTGTCTTGGAAATAGATCTTATAGTTATTTGGTTTGTAATTTCCTTTTAATGGCAAAGATGGAAAGTTCATGCAATAGCAAATGTTTATCATTCCAGCGCTTTCTAGCCATTCCATAACGCCAATATAGTCTCTATTCCTCGCCCCTTCGCATATTTTTGAAACTTGAAATTTTTTGCTATCCGAGCCTAAAAAGACAGGTATTTTTCTGAATGCGTTCAGTATTTTTGTTTTATCTAGTCCACTCGCATATTTAGTTATGTCTTCCTCATAATCTAGTATGAGTTGCCTTTGCATAGCCAAAGTTCCCGAAAAATTCTTGTTTTTGACGAAGGAAAGAACAACATTTGGCATTCCACCTAGAATTAGATATTCTTTGAAGTTTTCACTCATTACACTCATCATCGTATGTGACAATGGTTTGGTTTCTTTCATACAAGAATACACGTCTTCTATTTGACTTTCTTTGTATCCTTTAGCCCACAAGAATTCTTCAAAATCCATCGAATACATGATGTAATCTTCTTTGTATCCAACGCTATTAGATTCAATTTCTTTATAATTTATTCCCATTAAGGAGCCAGAACAAATTACGTCATATCTTCCATCAATTTTAAATGATTTAAGGGAGGTGGCTGCATTGACACATTCTTGCATCTCATCAAAAAAGATCAATGTGTTTTTTGGCTCAAAGACAAAATCAGGATTTTTCAATGAGATATTCCTGATGATAGCGTCTACTTCAAAGCCATCATCGAAGATATCTTTGTATTTCTTTTGCAGGGCAAAGTTGATTTCGATTACATACTTATAATTATTCTTTGCAAACATTTCTATCGAAGCAGTTTTTCCAATTTGCCTTGCTCCTTTGATTATCAGAGGCATTTTATCTTCATTGTTCTTCCAATTTATCAAGAAATCATCGATCTTTCTTCTTAGGTACATAGGCATTCCTCCGTTAATGGATTTTTCTTTATGAATCTATTATTTCACATTTTTCCGGTGATTTTAAGTGCCTATTTTCACATTTTTCCAGTTGTTTTTAATGGTTAATTACACATTTTTCCAGCATATTTATGGTGTATTTCATACATTTTCCCTGGAAATTTGTATTTAAAAGAAGGATGATTTCGTTGATGATTTTGGCTTTCTAAATCGTATGTTTCATAATGCCTGGATTGCTAATAACAACCCAGGCATTATTGAGAGAACTACATCACTTGATTGAATTCAATGATGTTTGATGATGCTCTGATTCTCTTTATATCAGAGTAGAGAAGAACTTCTTTTTCTTTGAGTTCGTTAGCAATCTTCATTAAGAAATCTTTGTTTTTAAGCAAGATATCACGGACTTGGAAAAGGTAACGTTCTAATTCGGCTTGGCAAATTGCTTCTAATTTAGCAAGATGAGATTGTGATAGTTCATCGTTTATATCGAATCGTGTATCGATTGCACCAATACCATAAGTGCCATTGTAAGCTGTACCATCTCTAATAAGATTAATTGCCTTAGAGAGATCGCTAACGCAACCACTGCCGCATCTGCCTTCGTAGAAGAGTTCGACCGCAGCTTTGCCACCAAGCGCAATCAAGATATTTTCTGGCCTTCTGTTGAATTCCTTACAAAGGTGAGTGAAACCATCCGTTGAACTTCTACCAGAAGTGCGAACACTGATGAAGCCAACGCTTTCTTTTTTAAGAGCTTCAGCTACGACGGCGTGGCCGGCTTCATGAATTGCAGTCGTTTCAATTTCTCTTGCTGAGCATTTCATTTTCTTATCTGGAGATTGATAGGAATCTCTAAGATAAGCTCTAACGATATCGTTGATATCGATGGATTCTTTTTTCTCATATCCAGCGTAGATCGCACTTTCATTGAGAATCGTTTGAAGATCTGCACACGAGGTGTAGCCAATCATATTTGCAACATCATCATAATCTAAAGACTTATCGACGTTCTTGTTTTTCATATAGAATTCGATGATTTTTCTTGCATCTTCGCTTGATGGGGTTTGAACGGCGATCTTTCTATCGAATCTACCGCTTCTTCTTAATGATTGAGGAAGTTTTCGATATTCATTCGCAGTCGCGACAACTAATACATCTTTGTCTTTGACCATATCAATGCCAGATTGGATGGCAACAAATGCTTCATCATCAACATCTTCACATGAAGATTCGGAGAATTTATCAATATCATCAATCAAAATGATGCATTCGCCTAAATCAGCGGCAGTTTCGAATGTGTTATAGATATCATTAAGAGTGGATTTTGGATCCTTGGTTTTTCTCAAGACTAAAGATTTGATTTCACATTCTTCGATAAAGCCTTTTGCAAGCATGCTCTTGCCCATGCCAGGTTGGCCATAGATAAGAACGCCTTTAGGAAGAGAGGCCCCAATCTTTTTGTACCTCTCTTTGTTTTTGAACATATCAACGATTTGATATAGTTCCTCTTTTATTGACTCATAGCCAATAATTTGATCAAGTAGTTTCATAGTTTTTTGCTCCTTTATTTGTTACGGGTATAAGTTTAAGGAGCCTCTTTAAGCAAAAACGGCAAATTCATTGCCGATTTTAAAAACTACTGAATTTCTTTTACTATTCCTTTATAGCCTTTCTCTTTTAGCTTTTGATTTGTTGTGTCAACATCATCTCTATCAAAGAGGGATTTTCTTATTATTCCGTCTCTTCCTTCGAAGACAAGTTCATGATGGTCATTAACACGGAGGAGTTCATTAAGGTCTTTGATGCTAATTCCAAAACGGATGGCTATATAGAGACATTCATCTCTAGTGAAAGAGTTATTATTTCTTTTGTTACGGAGCCCTCTTTCAGATATGCCAAGTTCTAGGGCTAAATCGAGTAAGGTGTTATTCTTTTCTTTAACCAAATCTGCGACATAGTTAGACGTATTGAAATAGCTCATTGTTGAATCCTTATTTATATATGAATCAGCGCCAAGGATCTTTCTAGAAATGGTTGGGAAATCTTCTTCGCAGTTATCATTGATTGTTTCAATCATTTCTTTGAAGATCATATAGAGGTCTTCCTTCTTTTTATAAGAGGAAAGATCGATGTTAAGGGATTCTTCTTTTTCATCATTATCTTTTTTGATTATTACTGCGGCAGGTAACTGTTTAATTTTGTATGCATGTTGGAGGCCTTGAATGATGTCCATAACTCTATATGAATCTTCAGAATTTCCAAAGCCAATGCCATCTCTAAATTGAACGTTGTTCCAATCTCGTGCCATATGGACAGAGAAATAAGTGAGGATTGTTATGTTTATCGATGAAGCATTATGAAGTTTACCGCCGTATGTTGTAATGAAGTCTCTGCTTGTTTGATCTTCAAGGAAATCATATAAAAAGAGGATGGTATATTTATTCTTTAGACCATATTTACCTTGAAATAGTTCGTTAGAGACATCGGAAACAACATTTTTATGATCACAAAGGCTTGCGGAGGTCATGAAAGAAAAAGCATTTGTAGGAAGTGAATGGCGAAAAGAGGAATTATTGACCTTTGTTGAGTTTAATTCAATTAAAGATAGGCTAATCATAGATGCCTCCAAGAGTTGTTATTGATTGTTATTAAGATAGGCAAATGAAAGAAAAATATCAATCATTTTATTGAAGAAAGTTGGTATCAAAAATTAAAGCAATTTATCAATTCTCCAAAAATGTCGATGTTATCGAAATAATTTGCTTCTAGAGCGCCAAATTCCCACATTCATTTCCCAAAATCGCGCCAAATTCCCACTTACAACACATTAAAAAGATTCACTTAAAACATCAATTAGACAGTCAACCATAAAATATATATGAATAATATTTATTCTTTTATTTTTGAAAATACAGGGGATTTGTAGGGGATATTTTGATTTTGATTATCGTTTTAGAGATTCTTTGATGAATATTTTATCTTTTTCAGTGATTTCTCTTAAGACTTTACAAGGATTTCCTATTGCTACAACGTTATCAGGAATGGAACGATTAACAACAGATCCTGCACCAATAACAACATTTGAGCCTATGGTTACTCCACCTAGAATAGTACAGTTCGCACCAATCCAAACATTCTTTCCAATATTTATTGGTGAAGAAACTAAATATCCTTCGTTTCTTTCTTCTGCATCTAAGGGATGGGATGAGCATGCAAGAACAACGTTTGGCGCAATAAAACAATTCTCTCCTATATTAATTGGAGAAGAATCAAGGAACACGCAGTTGAAATTGATAACGGTTAATCCATGAAGATGGATATTGAAACCATAATCGCATCTAAACGTTGGTTCAATGAATGTAAGTGGAGAAGATGATCCAAGAAGTTCATTTAAGATGTTTCTTCTTTTTTCTTTATCTATTGGAGATGAAGAATTATATTCAAAGCATAATACCCTAGCTTTTTCTTGTTTCTCTTTAGGCATGAGAGCGTCTTTGATGACGTATTTCTCATTTCTTTGCATTAGTTTAATTGGGTCCATTTTGATATATTCTTTCGATTACAATAAAATAGCTTTCGATATTCTTTCTTTCCAAAATCAATACACGTATCCCTTATTTTTTGTTTTAGTTTCTTAAACAACCAATTGGAACTACTTTAACACCTGATTCAAGATCATAGGCGGTTTGCGATCCAACAAGCACCATCAAAAGGGATGGCATTTCCATTTTCATATATGGATCATCACATTTATCGTTGTATTGTTTTATTTTGTTTACGATTTCCAAAAGATGTTTTTCTGCATCAAGGATTTGCCCTTCGCCTAATTTCATTTCTATTAGGGCGTATCTTCCATTTTTAAGAGTTAAAACAGCATCGCATTCTAAGCCATTTCTATCATGATAATAATTTATTTCTCCATCAAATTCAGATGAATATATTCTTAAATCACGAATACAAAGGGATTCAAAGAAGAATCCATAGTCATATAAATTGCGGACCATCTTTTCTTTTGTAAGAGAAAGTGCTGCTATGCCAATAGATGGATCGGCTAAATTCTTTTTAGGAATTGAATACATGTTGGATTTAGATTTCATCAACGGTGACCATGACTCCACATCTTCAATAATGAAGAGGCTTTCTAGAGCTTTTTTGTAGTCATAATAGCTGACATCGCTAAAGGAAAAATCATTTCCCCTGATTTCTGCAGCGATTTTTGTATTTTTTGCTAGGGTACATATGTTTTTTGAATATGTTCTAAGGAACCTTCTAGCAAGCGTTGGATCTCTATCGACATTATCTATATCGCGTATATCTTTATTGACGATATCTTCAAAATAATCAGATGCTACTTCTAAGGCTAAATCATCTGATGGAGCATTTAAAGACGTAGGAAAACCGCCACGGCAAGTTGCAAATATAAGTCTTTCTAATGTTAATGATGATCTTATTCCCCCAATTGAAATATCTTGATCAAAAAGTTTTTTTAAGGAAATGCTTCCATCAGATTCCTTTGATTCAAATAGAGACATAGGTCTCATTATTATTTCTTTGAAACGTCCTGTTCCAGTATGCCTTGCTTTTTCTGATGAATCTTGGTCATCGCGAAATACAGTTGAACCACTAAGCAAAAATTGGTTAGGAACACCACCGCATTCATCAATATTAATTTTTACTTCATTCCAGATTGGCGGATATTTTTGTATTTCATCAAAAAAGATTGGCTTAGGCAAATTGAAAATGATAGATGGATCTGTTGATAAAGCGAGCTTTACCGATTCCCTTTCTCTAGCTGATAACAAATTGTATTTTGTTTTAGCGAAACGCTCACATGTAGTTGTTTTGCCTGTATACTTCATACCTTTTAGGTATATGCAACTTTTGTAAGAGAGGGATTTTTCTATGATTGAATCTAATATTCTTGGCAAGTATTTTTCATTTTCCATAACAATATTATCATCTCTACTTAATGAATTTGCAATATTTTGCTTAATGGATTTGCAACGTTTTGCTTAATGAATTTGCAGAATTGTAAAGATTTTAAGTGTTAAAAAACGGCCTTAGATTAGCAAGACCGTTAGTTAATGTTAGCAATCAATCGATAAGGTTCCAGAGCCAGTTATTGTAACTTTTCCTTCATCAAAATCAATTGAGATATGATAGGTGTTTTCTCCTTTAGAAACTTTCCATTTGAGATTGTATTTGCTTGAATTTTCATTCTCGAATGTTCCGCTAATTAAGGCTGGGTTAGCATTTTTGAAGGCTACGGCTTCTTTTATTTTTGCAAATGTCGAAGATGAGTCATCTACTTGGGTAGTAGCATCTTTAACTAGGGTTGATGAATTTATATCATCCCATTTAACGGATGCTTCAGAACCGGTGATGTTATATCCAGTCGTAAAGGAGCCATCTCCCACTTCACCATCTTGTTTCCATTTCATTGGCTGACGATAGGCAAGGTCGGCATAATCGGATTTGGATGTCTTTCCATCTTCGAAGTTACCTGTCATACCGAGCTCATCACCATAATAGATCCAAGAACAACCAGGGAGAAGAATGGCAGCAATCTTTGCTGCATTAGATTTCTTTGTGAGTTCGGCAAAGTTTGATGTGGTTACATTTCCTTGAGCGGCAATTTCTTTTGTTGATGAATCAAAATTACCTGCTATACGATTGATATTTCTAGCAATATCGTGGTTGGAAGTAAATGAGCCAGGCATGGCCTTATCTCCACGATATGTATCATATGCCTTATATAAATCAGGAAGATTCCAGCCGTATTTGCCATCAATTTCGCCATATTCTTTTGAACCATTCTTAATGCCTGATTCACTCGTTGAGGACCAAGAACCATTCTTTTGCATGAAAGATGATGTTTGGTTACAATTGTTTTTAGCAAAGCTTGAGGCAGCGGCGTTTGTTAATTTGAAATAAGCGTAGAAGTCAAACATTGAATCGAATGCTTCATAGTATGGAGCGACGTGGAACGCGTGGCCATCGAAGTTTTCTCCAACAAAGAAGGCGTTTGGATATTTCTTCTTTACGGAGTAGTTAAGTTCTCTGAAGAAATTAAGGTTTTTTGTTAGGTCGCTTGAATAGTCTCCGCTAGATGAAACATCGCTTATTGTCGTGTCATTCTTATATTGAGATGAGCCTATTTCATCAAGCATGTAGATATGTTTTACTGCATCAAGACGGAAGCCATCTACGCCAAGAGAACACCACCTAAGGGACATATCTTCAACCGCTTCACGAGTTGATTGATACGAATAGTTGAGTTCAGGCATTGATGAACCGAATTTAGCATAGTAAGAATAATCATGATCACCATATGGGTACCAACAATTTTCTTCGGTGATCTTAGAATTGGTTTTATGGTTTCCCCATTGATAGAAACCACGATAACTTTCTTCTAGGGAAGCGCTCTTCTTGAACCAAGTATTTGAGGTAGATGTGTGGTTAAGAACTAAATCCATGATGACTTTGATGCCTTTTTCATGTGCTTTAGCTATTAAATCTTTGTAATCTTCCATCGCTGAGGCGGATGTGACTAAGCCATTTTTTGCATTAGGAGATTTCTTTGAACCAAACTTAGGATCAACTTGAGTGTAGTCAGAAATATCGTAGCCATGGTATGAGTCTGATAATTGAATTGGGGTTAGCCATAACGCTTTAACGCCAAGGTTATCTAAATAATCAAGCTTTTGGGTGATGCCATAGATATCGCCAAAACCATCACCATCTGAATCAGCAAATGATGAAACCATGATTTGGTAACCAACTCCTACTCCGTCTAACCAAGAGGAGGCAGTTCCCATCTTTTCTTTATCTTCCCAATCTGCATTTTGATAAGAAGAATCGTCTGTTGTATTCGTTCCATCATCATTTTCGTATGGATCGATTATTTCGCTTATTGGGAGAGGTTTTGGATCTCCGACCTTTTCTTGAAGAAGGAAGACATGGTAGGCATTCCCCCCATCGTTTGTTTCAAGGGTCGAAACCATTTCTTCATTATCAAGCGTTAGATAAACATTTCCTCCATCATTTCTCCAGAAAGAGGTCGCGTTAAGTCTTGCTTGGGAATAAACGATTTGAATACCTACTTGAGTATCGAGCGTTGTTTTATCTTTATCAGCGTAAAATGATACAGGGGTCCCGCCAATTTTATGCCCTTGGGAGGTTGTTCCCCCATCATATGTTGCAGTTAAATCGATATCAGCGACGACTCCACCAAAATCATCAATTTCAGGGTCTCCTGTTGCAGAAAGATGATCTTGAGACTGAGTTCTGCCTTTCCAATCGAATCTTGCTCCTTGTCCTTCAGTCGGGCGATATGGCCAACACCAAAGATCCCAATCGTTATAATCCTCTTTTGTATCTAAAAAACGATAATAATGGACATAGAGATGGTTTGCTTGGCTGCTCTTAGCTAAGGAATCCATGTATTTGTCTATTTCTTCTTGCGTATGCTCTCCTGAATCCGTTCTCTTATATGCAGCATATAAGGTGACGTTCTTATCGGTGAAAGTAAATGTGTTATCTTCAATGAGGGAATTTGCATCGCCCATTTTTGATTTGCTTAAATAGGAGGTGGACCAACCGACGAAGATATATTTTTCTCTTGTTGGAGTTATCTTAGATAAATCAACGGTCGTTCCTTTTTCACCTTTGTAGATGCTTGTTTTTACCTCTCCTCCGCAAGCGTTAAGGAAAAGAGTGTATTTAGCCGAGATTTGTAATGATGAGTCTAAGCTAAATGAGGAATCAGGGGTTTCTTGATTGCAACCAACCGCTAAAGCAGAGACGGAAGTTAGCATTAAGGCAACGCTTAATCTTTTTTTATTCATCTTTCTTCCCTCCTAGGCGGCAGCTTGGATCCAGAAAACGCCCTTGCCATTGACATACATATCATATTCGCCATCAACAGTACATTTGAAGTTATTGCCACCAAATCCATCGGAAGCGCCTTCGAAGTTCGTTAAGCCAAGGTTTTTATCTGAGACTGAGGAATCTACTTTTTCATATCCAAACCAGGTTGATCCTCCATCGGTTACTTTGAAGGTATCTCCTGCTTTGAAAGATAAGCCTAAGATACAGCCTTTATCAGTATCGCTTGCTGGGTTGCTATAGAGTTGAACTCCTCCTGCAATAGTCCAGCCATCGTCTCCCCATAATGAACCTGAGCCAACAAGATACCAGCTTACAAGAGTGGATCCTTCAGGACCATGACCTTTATTGATCGTTTCTTCGGATGAAGAGATTTCTTCTTCTGAAGATGAAACGATTTCTTCGCTTGATTGATATGTTTCATCAACTTTCCAGCCAGCATACAAGGTCCAGTTAGAGGTTATTTCCGTTCCCCAGTCAAAGGAAGTTGTTAGATATGTATCTACAAACCAGTCTTGGAAAATATATCCTTCTTTGCTTGGATTAGTTGGTTTTGTTGCAATTTCACCATCTTTTACCTTTATTGGTGCGACTTCTTCTCCACCATTGCACTCAAAAGTGATTGTCCAATCATAATGCTCTTCGGCGGGTTTATTTGAGCTTTCGTTGCTATTTGTTTCAGCGCAGGAAGCTAAAAGTAAGAGGAAGCTTGTCCCTAAAATTATATGTTTTTTCATTATTCTTCCTCCGTGATGGTGCTTGCTGCAATCCAAACGTTTTTATTGCCATCTTTTTCGTTTAGATAAATATTATATGTCCCAGCTACCTTGCATTTGAAGTTGGTATTTGAATCTTCGAAATTGTTTTTGCCAAGATTAGACGGATCATCCCAATCATCAACCTCGGAATAGCCAATCCACTTGACTCCTCCATCAAATATTTTGAAAGTGTCTCCTACAGCAATATCAAGATTTAAGATGCAAGCAAGGTCATCCCCTTCAGGATTTGAGAAAAGTTGAATTCCGCCTGTTGTTGTCCAGCCGTTATCTCCCCAAAGGGATCCTTCACCGACTAAATACCATTCAACTAAGGATGAATTAGCGGGAGCGTGTATTGAAATTTGCTCTGTTGAATCTTCTCCAGTGCTTTCAGAAGAGGACTCTTCAGGGGTAAATTCACTGGATGGTTCACTTGAGGTTTCTCCACCTTCGCTCTCGCTTGAGGTTTCTCCGCCGGTTGATTCGCTAGAGGAAGATCCTTCTGAAGTGGATTCTCCTTCTTCGGTTGATGAGACTTTTTCAACCCAAACTTGGTAGTAGGAATTCAAATAAATGTTATATGTCCCAGTCTCTTTTAAGACGATGTTTTCGTTTTCTCCGCTTGTTGCGATTTCGCTTAATTCGCTACGATACCCAATCCAATCAGAGAAATTAGTGACTTTGAAACATTCACCTGCGGCAATTTCAACGCCAAGTTTCATTGCAAGGTCGGTGCCGTTAGGATTCGCTTCCATTTGGATAGCACCATCCTTGCTCCAAGAGCAGAAAGTACCTGCAATCCAATAATCAACATATGTGACGCTTGGTTCTGGCTCTGGTTCAGGATCAGGAGTTACTTCATCGCTCTTCCATTTTGCAAAAAGAACGTAATCCGTATATATTTCTGTGTCGAAATCAAATGCTTTCTTGTATGAATCAGTTAAATACCATCCATCAAAAATATAGTTTTCTTTTGTTGGATCTGTTGGCTTGATGACCTTGCTTCCTTCTTCTACGACTTCAGCAGGAACCTCACTTCCACCCATAGAATCGAATGTTACCGTGTATGTAGCTTTTTCTTCGGAAGAAGACGGGCTATCGGAAGAAGAATCTTCGGAAGACGATGGTTGTTCTTCGGAGGATGAAGGAATCTCCTCGGAGGAAGACGGTTGTTCCTCGGATGAGCTTGGGATTTCTTCCGATGAAGAAGGTGTTTCTTCTGAGGAGGATGGAATTTCTTCTTCAGAGGATGAAGGAATCTCTTCAGATGAACTTGGCTCTTCCTCGGAGGAAGACGGAACTTCTTCTGAACTAGAAACAGGTTCATCGGAGGATTCTTCGCTTGAACTTATTTCTTCTTTTGAGTTACTTGATGAGGTTTGGCTTGAAGAAGATACTGGAGTTTCTTTGCTTGATGATTCTTCTTTAGTTTCTGAGGAAGATGGTGTTTCGCTCTTTACTTGACTTGAAGAATCAGGTGTTTTGGAACTTTCATTAACATCACTTGAGGATGAATTTGTTTCTCCGCATGATGAAAGCATCAATATACTTGCGGTGAATAACAATGTTAGTTTATTTTTGTGTGCCATAGATCTTCTCCTTATTTGTTCTTTTCTAAGATTAGGGTTTCAAATGTGGAATTTGTTTCAAGGGTTTCATTAACGATGTATTCGTTTCCTTCTTCTAAGCGTGAAGAGGAGCAATATACGACTTTGTATGTTCCTTGAAGGGCGGAAGGAATGTTATTGAGTACACCAAGTTTTCTTCCAGTTGTTATTACAAGACGGTTGTTTCCTTCTTTTGAGATGAAGCCTCCACCAATAGCTGTTCCGCCAAGGCATGTTGTTCCGCCGTTTTCGATTTCTTCTTGGCTCATTCCTAGGTATGTTCCAAAGGAAGTTTTACGGAGTGCTATCGCTTCTTTGAATTTGATGAAATAGTCTTCGTTATCGACTTTTCTCGACCAATCAAAGGCGTTTACTTCATCACCGTATTTATATGAATTACGGACGAGCCAGGCATTGTCGTTGATTTTAACGCCATCACCTTCAATCCAGGAATTTGTTCCATTACTCTTATGCTGGTATGTCTTAACGAATGTGTCGAACATATCATTATCTTTATGGATGATCTTGCTGCGGAATATTTCTTCTCCTCCCTGGATGAAGCCTATTCCTTGGCCCATAAAGGCATTAACTTGAGCGGCTAGTGCTGCATCTTTGGCATTCTTATTTTCTTTTTCACAATTAGAAACACCATTTAGAAGGTAGTTAAATTGATCATAAAGAGTGTAGTTATCGTGACAAGAGATGTAATTGACCGACATTGCGGCAGGAGTTTTGGCTCCTCCTTGTTTTTTCCATCTATTTTCACCAATCATTCCTGTGGCAGCATTCCAGATTTGATCAGAACTTGGGGCATAGGAATCCATGAATCCACCAGAAGGAACTACATCAGCATAAAGGGTGTTTCCTTTCATTCCATCACGATAGCAATCGTTGAATGAACCTACCGCTCCTTTGCCATTATCTCCTAGTTTTGCATAGATATTGTCGGTATTTGATGGACTTGAAGCATGGCTTCCTCCACCAGTCCATCCTTCGCCATAGACGACTATTTCTGGATCAATATCATATAATGCATCTTTAACTGCACGCATGGTGGATGTTTCTAGGACCCCCATCAAATCAAAACGGAATCCTTTGATTTTATATTCTTTCGCCCACCATTTAACGGAGTTGACGATGAATCTCTCAGCCATGATACGAGAAGAATTTATTGTATTAGCACATCCAGTGTCATCAATTGTCGTTCCATCTTCGTTATAACGGAAATAGTAATGAGGCATGCTCAAAGAGAATGGATGGGTGGAAATGCTTGAGACATGGTTATATACGACGTCCATTATTACTCTTATTCCTTCATCAGCATAATCTTTAATTAGAGATTTGAATTCTTTGACACGGACATTTGGATCGCTTGGGTTTGAGGAATAGGATCCTTCCACACAGTTATAGTTAGCTGGATTATATCCCCAGTTATAGTTAGGTTTATGGACTACGCCATTCTTATCGGTCAATGTTCTTTCATCATTATCTTGATCAAAGACTGGTAAGAGTTGAACTGCATTGACTCCTAACTCTTTTATATGGTCAAAACCCGTTTTTACCCCGTTAAACCCCGTTCCTTTTTCGTGGAAGGCGTTATATCCTCCTCTTTCATTTCCTTTTCTAGAGATCCAAGTTGAGTGAGATGTCAGATCTCTAATATGAACTTCATAAGGAGTTAATTCCGTTGGAGAAGATAAGGCTGTATAGGAAATATCATCCCATCCAGTTGGGTTGAGGGAGGAGAAATCAGTTACAGCAGAGCGAACTCCATTAAGCCCACACGAGGTGGCATATGGGTCAGGTGTATCAACATACGTTCCGTTGTAATAGAGACGATACTGATAGAAATATCCAGACCAGTCCCCTTTTAATGCAGCAACGTATACTCCGTTTGAGTCATATCTCATTGATTCTACTTTATAGGCAAAATCATTCCATCCGCCGGAATTATCGGTGACAAGCGCTTTAGGGGTTCCGTCTCTATAGAGGACTAAATCAGCTTTAACTGAAAGTGGACTCCAAAGCTTCCATTCGGTACGTTCTTTGCTATATGTCACGCCTAAATCATCGCCGGAATAGGTGTAATCAGAGATGAATTTATCGGTATCAAAAAGCTTATCGAAAGAAACTGCTTTGGTTTTTGTTTTCTCTGGAGCGTCTTCAAAATGACCAATAAGCATGAAAGTAAGGTTTGGTCTTACTGTTACTGCTCTACCTGTTGGATAGCTTAAGGAAGTCAGATCAAGTTCAAAAGAATCAACGTTAGGTTTGTCTTCTTTTATGAGGTATGAACTTAGATTGGCTTCTGGATCGGTTACTGCTATCTTTTTAGCAGCAAAGGCTCCATCAAGTGCATATAGTGAATAGGAAACACATTTGCCAGTGCAAGTTACCTTTAATGTTTTCCAGTCTTTTTCTATGGTTGCTGTGCCAAAACGGAAACCAAGTGCGTCTGCTTTATGGTAATAGGTAACGTAGTTTCCTCCTCCTTCATCGCAAGCGAAAACATTTATTCTTTTTTTACCATTTTCTAGGGTATCTACTTCACCATTCTTTAGATAATCAGAAAGAACGATTTTGATATCATCGCTTTGCCCATCCCATGTTGCGGGATATTTGATGATGAAATAGAAATCATCTGTTACTTTATCGATGAATTTAGGATCAGAAAGGTCGATATCTTTGTATGTGCCATAACCATCTTCTTCTCCATCCCAGGCATATTCTGTTCCGTCTACGCCTGAAATCCAGCAATAGATTGCTTTGTTTTTTTCTGTTCCTCCATCATCATGGAAATAAATTCTTACTATTCCGGTGAATTTTTCAGAAATATCTGGATCGTCATCTTTCTTTGATAATGAAGAACTTGTACTAGATGAAGTTGATGAAGATAATGGGCTTTCACTTGTTCCTTCTTCTTTTGAGGAGATAGTTTCGTCGGTAGTATTGCTACTAGTATCATTCGAAGGAGAACAGGAAAAAATGCTTAGCAATAATCCTGTGAATAATAAGATATTTAGATTCTTTTTCTTCATATTTGTTTATCTCCTTTAGTTAATATATGGAATAGGACTATATTGAGGGAGTCCTGTTGGAATGGATGTTATTGAGCAATCATTTTCAGTCCATGATCCACCTGAATTTTCAATTATTGAGAAGCAGGAATAATTTGCAACATCAATATCTTTTCCATCGGATAATGAGCTAACCATATTCCATTTATAAGATGGATCATTATACTTTGGATCGGATTTATCATACTCACTATTCATGCGATAGAAATCAGCATACGCATCCGAAGTTAGCAAACTCATAGAATAATAAGTGTCTCCGTTTTGTACCATTTTAACGTAATTTGTCTTTGAAGAGTTTGTTGAACCAACTCCAGCCATAAACCAAGCACTAGCGGTATTCCATTTTCCAGGGTTCAAATAGATATCCTTTGTCATTAGACATGTAGCATTAGTTTCTGAAGAGAATAAATATGCTATATCCGCTGTTCCACTATGTTTAGCTGTTTCGTTTCCATAAAAAGACAAATATGTATTGGATGAAGCGTATTTGGTTGCATCTAGCGTGAATGTTGTAATTATCCCATCGGTGGTTCCTTGAATGTATTCCGCTTCATCGCTCTTAGAAACATATAAATTTCCATCTGAAGCATAGCAAAAATCATAATATCCGGATTTAGTTACAGTTATATTAGAATCTGAATTTGTGTCTTCGCTAAAGCAATTTCCAAAGTCATCAAAATCATTTGCTGATTTTAACTTCGAATAGCCATAATAAGTTCCATTTGAATCAACGAGCTTAAATGTGTTTCCGTTTGCAAGATAGACATGTCTCGCCATCCCTTTATCATCAGAATTATTAGGATTATTTGACATTTGAACAGCACTAGAAGATCCTAACGACCAGTTGCAGAAACTTCCAATTATCTTATGCCCGACTGCGGTTGGATCGTTTTCACTTGCATAGCAATACATCCCTTCGCCAAATACTTTTCCATGATCTAGGACTGAGAATGAATAAGTTATGGATGATTTCTTTGTTTCAGAATCAAAAGAAATTGAAAAATCCCCGGTCAAACCCACGTCAAACGATGATTGAGAGAATATTTCATTATTGTTAATATCGACTATTTTATATGAATAGCTGCCTGTTTCAGATATATTAACCGTTTTGCTATATTGAGTGGTTGAACCATCACTAGCTAACGTTTCTTTTTCGCCACTATTCCACTCAAGATAATAACTTGGAGTAACTCCTGATATGCCTATATTGATGTTACTTGCAGTATTCATATATGTTGCAAGAGCATGGTTAAGAGAAATTAAGGCAAAGGAAAAAGATATGACAGAAATCGGCAATATGATTCTATTGCATTTTTTCATAACGTTTTCCTCTGTAATAAAATGAGAGTTATTCTTCTTTGTTTTCTTTTGAAGGATCTTCTTTATTTATCTCAACGTCAATTATATCAGCATTGGTATTAGATTGGCTTATTGCCTTAGCTTTTTTCTTTTCAGAAACAAAAGAGATCGTAAAGAGAGTTCCAGCGACAAGGAATATCGAGAAGAATAAGGCTAGGAAGAAATAACCACTTTGAAGGAAGAGAACCATTTCTCCTATATTTGGAATAACATTGATGACTTTGCCTCTACACGATGAGTAAGCAAATGGAGCGTCATTAACGTTATTTGAATCACCACGGGTGACTAAATACGATGTTCCATTGTCTTGATACTTATCGATGACTCGGTGACAAATAAGATTGTTTCCCTCAACATGAAGGACGACGTCATAAAGAGATATATCATCATATGAGACCTCTTTAGCGGTTATAACATCATATTTGTTTATCCGAGTCATCGAAGAATCTAAATAAGTGTTCTCTGGATTGGCATTAGCCATTGAATTAGAAACAATGACCGATGTTCTTAATCCAAAGTAAGAACACGAATAGTTTGTATGTGTGTCAATCGTGCTTACAAGTGAAACGGAAACACAAAAGAGAGCGAGAGCCCATAAGAGCACCTCGCCAATTATCGAAATAACTTTATTTTTTCTCTTTTGCTTCTTTTTCATAAAGATGCGGAAAATAAGAAACTAGTCTACGCTTTCAGAACCAGGGTCGACCCAGAAGCCAGCTTCAGTTTTGCAATTACGCTTGTAATAGATGTCATAAGTCTTTTCGCTATCAAGCTTGGCATTACCATTGTCTTCTTTAGTAGCTCCAGAGCCTGCTGCTACACCTCTGCAATAAACCCAGCCGCTGTCATTAACTAAAGTATCACTTTCGTCGTATACCTTAATAACACTGAAGTTCTTTAAGATCTTATAGGTCCATTCAACGCCCCATTCCCAATGGCTATCATCGGAACCGATATTTACACGTCCTTTGATATTTGGAACCATTTGATATCCTTCGCGTATTCCCCAGTCGCTATAGTCGCCACGGACATATGCATTAGGTACAAGTTTAGTATCAAAGTTCGCAAGAGTGCTCTTATAGCCTTCCCAATTAAGAGAAACATCGAAAGCATTTCCGTCTTTAAGTTCGTTGACTAAGTCATAATATTTATAATTATCATCAGTCATAGCGGCACTCATATCAATTGAGATAACACAATAAATGCTGGTTTTATCAACTGCTGTATCTATATACTTCGTTACTTTAGTTGTAGTTTCATTATTAAATGTAGTATCGAAGAAATTCTTTGTTTTTTCGGCTGTAAAATATGTATCTACATCGTAGTTCTGCTGGTCGTCGCCTGTTATGGTAACTTTTTCATACCCGCAAAGTTTAGCTCCAACTACTACGTTGCCTGCAGTTCTGACTTTTTCATTAATATCAACAGTTACTGAGAAACGGCCAACGGTTGTTCCTTGGCTAGTGAAGCTTGCATCTTCGGTTGTATATTTGAATTGAAGAGGAACTTTAAGATAAACTTTATTAATTTCAGGTGAAATAACGTTATCTTTTAAACTAATTGTATTTTCCAAAGCTTCATCTTTGTACGCAGTAACGCCATCGCCAAATGAGTAATTGATTACGGCAGTCGAGTCACCGTGGGTGGTGACTTTGCCAATACCAATATTTAATGGATTTTCGGCCTTTTTGTAGAGAGCAAACGCTGCTCCAAAGCAGCCAACAACACCAGCAGTTAAAGAAGCTGCGACAATAAATTTATTCATCTTTTTCATAATCTATAGCTCCTTTATTCTGCAATAGCGAAATCCTGTGAAACTGTTAGATTCGCGCCAATTGATTTGTTTGCATCTTCAGGCGATGTGCCATCCCATGTGAAGACCAACGTGTAGTAATGAGTTAAGCTCGTTGCTGCTGTTCCATCAACAGCGAATTTTGATGTTACGGTTTTGTTCGTTTCGGAAATCGTTCCTTCAAGTTTGTCTGGTGCAATACCTTCTTCAGTTGAAGTAACGAAGGTCGAAGTTTTTTCAGTTGTAACGGAATATACGTCAATCGTTAAGCCAGTCATGACGGTATCTTCTTCAGTTGCCGCAGTAAATGTTAATGTGACATTTCCTTTTAATAAATTCGTTGCCTTTGTTGTTACAACAAGATAACGATACTGAGGAGCTTTTGCAACTAAGTTTTCGACTGTTGCTTGTGCTTCGGAATTTTGGACCTCATTACCCCAATTTAGATAGATAGCTTGATCTAAGCCACCGCCGGTTGAATCCGTTGCCGCGTTACGGGTCAACGCTACAGCCGTGCCGACACCGCCAGCAAGGCCTAGGACCATCAATCCTAATAACACCTTTTGATGTTTTTTCATAGAAATAACCTTTCCTTTTATTTTTTATTTCGCGCAAGTAAGCGCTTTCAATGTCAAAATTATAGAGACCCCCCCCTTCTAATTTGCAACATTTATTTGTAAAAATTTTAAGCAAGTTAATTAATTAGAAACATTCATATGGTGAATTGACTAATTTCATTATAAAAAAGACATAGTTGTAACAACGCATTTAGATCTTCTTCAATAATAATTGATATTTTTCTTTAACAAATCGACAAAAATATAGAATTCTATAAAATTGTCGAAAATTGGTGCCTCTATTTGATTAATCAAATAGCAAAAAATATAGAATTCTATAAAAAAGAAGATTAGGAAAAATATTGTTATTTTCAAACAATCATTTCTGACTAAAACCAAGCGTTTTTAATGGCAATTTCTTCGGAAGAAAAAACCTGAACTCATTTGATATTCAGGTCTTATTGCTTATTTTTCCTTATGAATGATTGTTAAATTTTTATCAGTTTGAAGGACGAGGCTATTCGGATCTACTGAGTGAGTGAGATATACGTCTCCTCCTATTACTGATCCTTCACCAATTATCGTATCTCCGCCAAAGATTGCCGCATTGGAATAGATGGTAACGTTATCTTCAACTGTTGGATGCCTTTTCTTGCCGATTAGTCCTCTTCCTTTTGAAAGAGATAAAGCACCAAGAGTTACTCCTTGATAGAGTTTTACATTATTTCCTAATATAGCAGTTTCACCAATAACAATACCTGTTCCATGATCAATGAAGAAATAATCACCTATTGTAGCGCCAGGATTAATATCTATTCCGGTGTCTTTATGCGCTTTCTCGGAGATATATCTAGCAATTAAGGAAAGGCCTTCTAGATAGAATTCATGTGCAATGCGGTAATTAAGGATTGCTTCAAATCCTGGATACATTAAAACGATTTCTTGTTTAGATGTGCTTGCAGGGTCTCCTTCGATTATTGCTTCAAGGGATGTGTTAAGACTTCTTCTTATATCAGGCAATGAGGAAAGAAACTTTTCTTTGAATGAGAAATGTTTTTCTTCATTCTTTAGGAGGATGTCTAATTCATCTGAAACGATGTTGTAGAGGCTTTCTAATTTCTCTTTTGAATATGGCTTTTCTTGGTATTCAAACATCAAAAGAGCGGATGCGTGTATTAAAAATGAATCAATTTCTTCTTTATTGAATGGTTCAATAGAAGGATTTTTTTCGAATTGCTTTTCTAAATCTATTAAGTTCATATTATTCAAATAATTCAGGGACTGAAAGGTATCTTTCTCCGTTATCTGGAAGAACGGTTACAATTATCTTTCCTGGGTATTCTTTTGCCATTTCTAAAGATGCTGCAACATTAGCGCCAGAAGAGATTCCAACAAAGAGCCCTTCTTCTTTAGCGATGGCTCTTGTTAGTTCGTATGCTTTTTCATCGGTGATGGTTAAGATTTTATCAACTAAGTTAAGATCAAGGATTTCAGGTTTGAATCCTGCGCCAATGCCTTGAATCTTATGAGGGCCTTTATTACCTGTTGAAACAAATGGTGAGCCAGCAGGTTCCACTCCAACAGATATTAAGGAAGGTTTCTTTTCTTTAAGGTATTTAGTCGTGCCAGAAAGCGTTCCTCCTGTTCCAAAAGCAGCAACAAAAATCGCAATTTCCCCAGCAGTTTGGACATATATTTCTGGTCCAGTGGTTTTATAGTGGGCTAAGGAATTGTTTATATTATCAAATTGAAGAGGAATGAAAGAGTTCTTTATTTCTTGGTGAAGGGTTTCTGCTTCTTTGATGCATTGAGCCATGCCACCTTCTTTAACTAGACGACATTCTGCGCCAAATGCTTTCATCATTTTCACTCTTTCGATTGAACAATTAGCAGGCATGAAGAAAACAACTTTCATTCCAAGTGTTGCGCCTATTGCTGCTAAGGCTATGCCAGTATTTCCGCTAGTTGGTTCGATAATCGTTGTATCTTTATTGATTTTTCCTTCTTTTAAAGCGGCAAGAATCATTTCTTTTGCTGCTCTATCTTTGATAGATCCGGTTGGATTGCATCTTTCAACTTTGGCATATATTGGGGAAGACGAAGAATATTTCTCTTCGATCTTTCTTAGACGGATGAGTGGAGTATTTCCGATTAAATCTAGCATTGAATAATCTTTTATTGGCATAAGGGTTTCCTTTCGAACTGCAACATTATAGAAATAGAGAAATATCGGCGCAAGAAATACGACTTAGAGATTCTCTATACCTATATTATAGATGTGTTTTTGATGAATTCCTTTTCTTTTAGGATTAAAATCCTACTCGTGCGCAAATTGGATTTAGGAAACAAAAATACCCTTAAAAGCATCATGCAGCTAGCCTTGCCTAGTATGTTAGCTCAGCTAGTTTCAGTTCTATATAGCATTGTTGATCGTATATTCATTGGGAATATGCCTTCTGTTGGAGAGATCGCTTTGATTGGAGTTGGTGTTGTGGCACCTATTACGACCTTCATATCTTCTTTTGCTTATTGGATTGGCTATGGTGGATCACCTATCTTTTCGATGTCGTTAGGGGAAAAGAATGAAGGAAATGCTAAAAAGATATTATCCAATTCATTCATCTTATTACTTGGATTATCTGCGTTGATTGTGGCTATTTTCTATCCATTAGGGAAGCCTCTTTTATATTTATTTGGTGCCTCTGACGCATCATTCCCATATGCCTATCAGTATTTCCTTATATATCTAGGCGGAACATTCTTTTCTATTTTGACTTTAGGATTAAATCAATTCGTCATTGCGCAAGGAAAGTCTCTTCTTGGGATGTTAGTTACCTTGGTTGGTGCAATACTGAATGTTATTCTAGATCCAATATTTATCTATGTATTCAATATGGGTGTTGCAGGTGCGGCATGGGCAACTCTTATATCGCAGTTCGTTTCTTTCTTATTTGTTCTTCTACTACTATTGAGAGTCACGGATATCAAATTATCTTTCCAAAAATTGGATTGGAAGATTGTTAAAAAGATTATCAAATTAGGTTTTTCTCCATTTGTTATTCTCGCGACTGACTCTATTATTTATATTGCTTTGAATACATCAATCAAATCTTTTGGCGGAGCGGATGCGGATTTCTATATTGAGATTGCAACAATAACTCAGGCCTTCTTCTCTTTATTTACTGGTCCATTACTTGGAATATCAACAGGAACTCAGCCATTGCTTTCATACAATTACGGTGCGAAGAATATTGATTTGATTAAGAAAGCAGAGAGACAACTCATTGTTTTTGCTTTGATATTTACATCAATATCATTTGTTCTTTCGTTTTTTATTGGATCACCGTTTGCTAGATTATTCATTTCCTTGTCTTCTTCTAACCCAAATGAAAATGTTATTACTACAGCAGGAAAGGTCATTTCCATCTATATGTATGGAATTATTCCTTTATCTTTTCAATACGTATGCGTGGATGGAATTACGGGATTAGGACAAGCTAAATATTCAATTTGGCTATCCTTATTTAGAAAGATTGTCCTCCTTCTACCTTTAACGATATTATTGCCATTATGTTCAGCTAATGCCTTTATGGTTTTCTATGCAGAGCCTATTGCGGATACTGTTGCATCATTTACTTCCCTTGTCGTTTATCTAATTCTTCTTCCAAAGATTCTTAAACGTAGGGAAAATCAATCTAGCAGCGTGTTAGATTGATAAAATTGTAAAAAGATTCTAATAATTAAATGTTTTCGTTAAGCAAAAAGTCTGCAAGATGCACTATTTTTATTCCATTGATATTGCCGCTTGCATAATCATCAAGAGTGACAACGATTTTTGGATAATTGTCATTTATCTCCATAAGATTGGCTATTTCTCTTTCTGATTCTTTCGGCATTTCACGGCATACTTGAATGTATAGTTTTTCATCGCGATGCGTTGCGACGAAATCTATCTCTTTATCAGCGTTTTTCCCTATATAAACATCATATCCACGACGTTTAAGTTCAAAAAATACAATATTCTCCATCATTGCAGCAATACTAGTTGGATTAAATCCATATAAAGAATATTTAATAGACTGATCTGCTATATAGAATTTTTCTTGCGTCTTTAAAACGTTTCTCCCCTGCAAGTCATATCTTTTGCAACGATATATGACAAAAGCTTTTTCTAACCAATCTAAATAATTATAAATTGCTTCAATTGATATTGACCTTTGCTCATTTTTAAAGAATTTAACGATTGAATTCGCAGAAAATGTTTTGCCAACGTTTTCGATAACAAACCTTACGACGCGATTAAATAAATCGATATTTGCAATAGAGTGTCTATTGACAATGTCTTTTACAACAACTGAATTATAAATATCTTCGACTATAGCATATGCGGATGCTTCATCAAAATTTCCGCTAGCAACCAATGGGAAGCCCCCGTATCTAATATAATCTTGTAAAAGTTCCTTGTTTGATTTAGAAGGATTATTTTTAAAATCCAAATATTCCCTAAAAGAAAGCGTATAAACAGGGATAGTGATGTATCGACCGGTTAAATAGGTAGAGATTTCAGAACTCATAAGCTTAGAATTAGATCCAGTTACGTAAATATCGGTGTTATAGTCTTCTAACAAAGTGTTTATGACTTTTTCCCAACCGCTAATTTCCTGCAACTCATCTAATAATAAATAGTATCTTTCATCATCAACTATTGATTTTTTTAAATCTTCATACATCATTTTAGAATCAAAAGATGTATCAAAATCTTCATTAGAATACTTTCTTGTTATTATGTGTTTTTGATCAACCCCATTAGAAAGCAAGTAATTTTTTAGCATTTCTAATATTGTAGATTTCCCACTTCTTCGGACTCCAGCAAGGATTTTAACTAATTTCACATCAATGAATGGTTTTAATTTCGCTAAATAATTTGGTCTTATTATCATAAAATGTCCCTTCTTACTTCTTATTAGAATATTACCAAAAAACTTTGTTATTTTTAATAGTTTTTCCGGAGATTCAGTAAAAACTTTTGATTTTTAGAAAGTTTTTCTGCTTTTTCAGTAAAAACTTTTTAAGAGTTGAAAAGACATTGAAGTTAATTTGCGTTTAAGAAAAAACACGTTTAAAGAAGGAAATTTAAACATACAAACCCATTAGTTTTAAAAAACACCGGACTTTTACCGGTGATTTTTGAATATTTATAACTTTTGTATTGGGTCTTTCTCACAAATTTCATCCCAATTCTTGAAATCTTCTTCATCAGGGATAAAGACATAAGGAATATTTCTTCCAATTTCGTTATAGTCAAATCCATTACCCAATAAGAAGAGATTCTCGGTGAATGTTTCTCCAACATAATCGAGTTTAACCTCTACTTCACGTCTTGCTGTTTTGTTGAAGAATGTCGCGACTTTGATATCTTTTGGGTTCTTTGTCTTTAAATATTCTTGAAGGTAATTAATTGCAATGCCAGTATCAACAACATCTTCAACAATGACAATCGTTCTCCCTTCTGGATTGAAGGTCATATCTTTAAGAAGGTTTACTTTTCCAGTTGATGATGTTCCGTCATATGAAGAGATATGGATATAATCAACGATCACAGGAATATCGATATATTTCATCATACCAATAAGGAAGGTCATCGCTCCTTTCATGACACAAAGTAAGATAGGTCTTTTTTCTTCATTTCTAAGAGAAGAAGAAATTTCTTCACCGACTTTTTTGTAACAAGCTTCAATTTGAGCTTGGTTCATGATTATTTTACGCATTAATGTTCTCCTATGGATTTATAGAAACATCGCTCTATTTTTTAAGGTTATACCCGTCTTTACAATTTGGCTAGAAAAAGATTGTAAATTTTTTTTGAAACCGTTTTCAGAGTAATTTCCTCTTTTATATTGACTGAATATGTTTCAAAATATGTTGTCGAAAGACATTGTTCGTATAATTGCCGGATTGGCGGAAAGTTTCTACGTTGGACCTTAATCCAACACTATGAACAAGCAAAATCTTAACAGTATCTAGCTTTTTCATTTGTTAGACTTGCTTTCTTTCCAATTCTCAAACAAGGGTTACGGACAAGAATAGGAGAACACATGAAAAAGTGTATTAAATTAGCAGCCTTATCAATCCTCACCATTACCGCTTTAGCTAGTTGCGGCGAAACAAAGAAAGACGACACAATCAAAGTCGGCCTTATTGCTTTACATGATGAAAGCTCTACTTATGACAAGAACTTCATCGACGCTTTCAAAGCAGCTTCTGAAGCAGAAAACGTCACTCCAGTAATCGTAACAAGTGTCAAAGAATCCAATGATGCCTACGAAAAATCCATCGATTTAGTTGAATCTGGATGCAAATTCGTCTTTGCTGACTCGTTCGGACATGAAGATTACCTCATCAAAGCAGCCAAAGAAGAACCTAATGTTCAATTCGCTCACGCTTCCGGAACCAAAGCGCATACCGCAAACGTTTCTAATTTCCATAATGCTTTTGCTTCAATCTATGAAGGAAGATATCTTGCCGGTGTTGCAGCAGGTTTAAAACTCCAAGATATGATTTCAAAAGATGCTAGCACATCTAAGAAGATTGGCTATGTCGGTGCTTATACATATGCCGAAGTTATCTCTGGCTATACTTCTTTCTATCTTGGCGTTAAATCAATTGTTTCTGACGTTACGATGGATGTTCAATTCACTGGATCTTGGTATGATGAAACAGCCGAAAAAACAGCCGCAGAAAAATTGATCTCCGGTGGTTGCTCACTTATCTCCCAACACGCTGACTCATGGGGAGCTCCAACTATTTGCGAAAGCAAGAACGTTCCTAACGTTTCCTATAACGGCTCAACAGAATCTAAATGCCCAAATACGTATTTAGTTTCTTCAAAAATCGATTGGGAGCCATATTTCAAATATTGTTTCCAACAACTCAAAAAAGGTGAATCAATCGAAACTGATTACACTGGCGATTTAGGTTCAACTTTAAGCAATGGTTCGGTTGCTTTAAGCGAATTTGGTAAAGTTGCAACAGTCGCCGGAACAGAAGATAAAGTTAACGAAGTTGCAGGCAAACTTAGAAACGGCACCCTCAAAGTATTCGATACTTCTACTTTCACTGTCTCTGGAAAGAACATCACATCAGCAATGAAAGTTGATGGAGAGGGTCATATTACTTCTTATCTTGCAGATGTTGATACTGATGCAGCCTATACTGGCGATACAGAAGCTATTGAAACTAAAGACGGAATCACTTTCTTTGCTGAAAGTTCTAAGCGTTCCGCTCCATATTTTGATATCACCATTGATGGTATCACCCTCTTAAATAGCGAATTCTAATTTTGCTTATTAGCCCAAGGGAGATATTCTCTTGGGCTTTCCCTTTTTGGAGAGAAATATGGAAAAGAAAATATGCGTTGAAATGAAGGGCGTCTCTAAGTCTTTTGGAGAGGTCAAAGCCAATACAAACGTGAATCTAAGCGTTTATCATGGGGAAATTCTTTCTCTTTTAGGTGAGAATGGCTCAGGAAAAACCACTTTGATGAACATGCTTTCAGGCATTTATTACCCCGATCAAGGGGAGATTTTCGTTGATGGCGAAAAGGTTGATATCGCTTCTCCAAAAGATGCTTTCGACCATAAGATCGGAATGATTCACCAACATTTCAAACTTATTGAAGCATTTACTTCTCTTGAAAATATTCTTCTTGGAATCAAGCCTTCTATTCCATTTTGGAAAAAGGCTAAGTACTTCTTTTCTAACTTCTATAAGAAGAAAGAGAGCAGAGATCCTAAGGAATTTGATCAGGCATCAAAGAAAGATGCGAAGAAAAAGATTCAAGAAATCTGTGATAAGTACGGATTTGTGATCGATTTTAACAAGAAAGTCTATGACATGTCCGTTTCCGAAAAACAAACCTTAGAAATTATCAAAACCCTATACCGTGGTGCGGATATTCTTATTCTTGATGAACCAACGGCCGTTTTGACTCCTATCGAAGCAGAACGTCTTTTCTCAGTTATTAGAAATATGAGAAACGACGGAAAATCCATCATTATCATCACGCATAAGATGCAAGAAGTCTTATCCGTTTCAGATAGAGTTGCGGTTCTACGAAAAGGCGAATGCATTGGCGTTATCGATACTAAGGATGCAAATGAATCTCTATTAACTGAAATGATGGTCGGAGAGAAGGTTGAATTACAAATAAAGAGACCTTTGCCAAAGGATCCTCAAGATAGAATCGTCATTAAAAATCTCAGTTGTAAAAATGAGGAAGGAAACATTGCAATCAAAGATGTCTCCTTTACTGCTCGAAGTGGAGAAATTCTTGGCATTGCAGGTATTTCTGGCTCTGGACAAAAAGAACTTCTTGAGGCAATCGCGGGTTTAATTAAAGAAGACTCTGGAGAGATGGTTTATGTCAATCCGGAGGGTACGTGTATCAATTTAAAGGATAAAAGCGCAAGGCAAATCAGAGCGCTTGGCGTTAGATTGGCCTTCGTTCCAGAAGATCGTTTAGGCATGGGACTAGTAGGCAATATGGACCTGATCGATAATATGATGTTACGTTCTTATTCGAAGAACGTTAAGAATCCTTATCTTGATAGAAAGTCTCCAACAAAGTTAGCAGATAAGGTTGTTAATGATTTATCTGTAAGTACTCCATCAATTCATACATCAGTTAGGAAATTGTCCGGCGGAAATGTTCAAAAGGTTCTTGTTGGAAGAGAAATTGCCTCCTTGCCAAAGGTTTTGATGGTCGCTTATCCAACACGTGGCTTAGATATCAATTCCTCCTATATGATCTATAACCTTCTGAATGAGCAAAAAGAAAATGGCGCGGCAATAATCTATGTTGGCGAAGATCTTGACGTATTGCTTGCTATCTCAGATAGAATCCTTGTTTTAGGGGATGGCGAGGTAAGAGGAATACTTGATGGAAGAAAGACAAGCAAATCTGAAATTGGCTTGCTTATGACAAAGAAAACGGAGGAAAGTGCAAATGAATAAATTCCTTGCTAAATTCAAAGAATCTCCATTCCATATCACCAAAAGAAATGATTTACCTTTATGGCAAAGAGTTCTTTATAAGGCTGGAGCAATTCTTTTTGGCTTTATCCTTCTATGCCTTCTTCTACTTATATTTGCGAATGCAAATCCATTAGAAGTTATTTCAAATCTTTTTGCAGGTTGTTTTTCTTCCCAAAGAAGAACTTGGAGAACTTTTAGAGAACTAGCTTTGGTTTTGATTGTTGCATTAGCCTTAGTTCCGTCATTTAAGATGAAATTCTGGAATTTAGGCGGAAATGGTCAAATATTGATTGGTGATTTAGCTGCAATAGTTTGTATGTTCTATATGGGAAAAGCTGGCTGTCCAGATTGGGTGATAATTATTGTGATGTTCTTTTCTGCTACAACAGCTGGTTCTGTTTGGGCTGTTATACCGGCAATATTCAAATCTTTCTTCAATACAAATGAATCTTTATTCACCTTGATGATGAATTATATTGCCGCTGGATTGGTCTCGGTTTTTATTTCTGCAGTTGTTACTTCAGGTTCAGGAACGTTGCCTTTGCAAGAAGCAGGAAATCTTCCTTCCTTAGCAGAGAATGATTCCTTATTTACCATTCTTACTGCTATAGTGGTTTTCGTTGCTATATTCGTTTATCTTCGTTTTAGAAAAGCGGGTTATGAGCTTGAAGTTGTCGGAGAATCGCAAAGAACGGCTAAATACGTTGGCATCAACGTTAAATTAGTCACGGTTAGGACTCTTGCTATCTCTGGTGCGATTTGTGGGCTTGTTGGATTCTTACTTGCCGGATCAATCGATCACACGATTAATGCGGATTCTGCAAGGAATTTAGGCTTTACGGCAATTATGGTCGCCTGGCTTGCTAAATTTGATCCTTTCTTGATGATAGGCACTTCTTTCTTGGTTGCAATCATGCAAAACGGAATGTCGGCGGTGCAAACTGCTTTCTCTATAACAAACGACTCCATTACTGATATTGCTATCGGATTAGTTTATTTCTCGATTATCGCTATCGAATTCTTTATCTCTTACAAAATTGTAAGAAAACACGTAGATAGGAGTTCATTAACTACTGCAAAAGCCATTGCTTCAGTGAACGAAAACAAAGAAGGAGGAAAAGAATAATGATGTTTTTTGATACTTTATTGCCATCTGCTATATCCATTGCAACAGTCTTCTTATTTGGCTGTATTGGTGAAATAATCATGGAAAAAGGCGGCCATCTTAATTTAGGCGTTCCTGGTGTTATGTGTTTTGGCACATTAGGCGGATGTTTAGGTATTTCGATTTTTATGAGCGGCCATTCTTCTTCACCTTCTAGCGCGCCGTATTTCTTACTTATACTTGTAGCAATTCTCTTTAGTGCCCTCTTTTCACTTATTGCAGGGCTTATCTATGGTGTTTTGACTGTCACATTCCGTTGTAATCAAAATGTCACCGGATTGGTGTTAACTACCTTTGGTGGAGGAGTTGTAGATTACTTCATGGGAAATATCGATAAGACGTATTTCTCAAGTGCAAGTAAGATTATTTCTTCTTACCCAGCATGGGCTGATAATCTTGGCGCATTCGGAAAAATATTCTTTGCCCATGGTTTCTTAGTTTATCTTGCTATTGCGGTTGCAATAATTGCCGCAATAGTTTTGAAAAAGACAAGAATAGGTCTTAATCTTCGCTCGGTTGGAGAAAATCCAGGCGCGGCTGATGCGGCAGGAATTAACGTTAATGCCTACAAGTATGGCGCGATTCTTTCTGGTTCAGTGATTGCAGGTTTAGGCGGTTTATTCTACGTCATGGACTATGTTGGAGGATCTTGGGAGAACTCTTCAACCATTCAAGCTTTTGGTTGGTTAGCTATCGCTTTGGTTATCTTCACTGTTTGGAGACCTTTGCTTGCAATTCTAGGATCCATTGTCTTTGGCGTCTTATTCATCTTGCCGAATATGGTTTCAGGGGTTGATTTTACAAGCATGCAAGCTTTCAAGATGATTCCATATATTGTTACAATCGTTGTACTTATTATTACTAGTATCGTTGGAAAGAAGAGTGTTCAACCGCCAGAGGCCTTAGGCTTACCGTATTTTAGAGAAGATAGGTAGGTTTTATAAGGGATTTTTGGATTTTTAAAACACTTGGCGTAAAACCAAGTGTTTTTTCTTAAATATAGGGGTTTTGCAGTGTTTTATTCTCCCGAAGGAACTTGTTTGATGGATAAGGAGATTCTTTTTCTTGGAATATCTACGCCAATTACTTTTACCTTAACTATTTGTCCTAATTCTAATTCATTTGACGGATGAGAAACAAAATGATCGGCGATTTCGGATATATGAACAAGCCCGTCTTGATGAACGCCAATATCAACGAATGCGCCAAAATCAGAAAGATTTCTAACCGTGCCGTTAAGTATCAAACCGACTTGAAGATCTTTGATATCTTTAACATTATTATCAAGCGTTGCAGAGACTATCTTCTCACGTGGATCTCTTCCAGGTTTTTTAAGTTCTTCGATGATATCTTTTAAAGTATATTCACCAATATCTAATTCCTTTGCAAGAGAGGAGACATCTTTTATTGAATCTAAATGAAGATTTGCTTCAGGCGTTCCTAGTTTGTTTAAGGAGATGTTTTCTTTTTCAAGAAGTTTCATCGTTGTTTGATAATCCTTTGGATGAACTGCCGTTTTCTCTAATGGATTCTCGTTTTCTAAACGAAGGAAGCCTGCTGCTTCAAGGAAGGTTTTCTCCCCAAAGCCTTTGACTTTCATTAGATCCTTTCTTTCTTTGAATGGACCGTTTTCTTCACGATAAGAGACGATTGAAGATGCAATTCTTTCATTTAATCCTGATACATATTTTAAGAGGGATGAGGAGGCGGTATTTAACAATACTCCTACTTCATTTACGGCATCGATTGTCGTTGAAGAAAGAGTTTGTTTGAGTCTAGTTTCATCCATATCGTGTTGGTATTGGCCAACGCCTATTGCTTCAGGTGGAATCTTAACTAGTTCAGCCATTGGATCAAGAAGACGTCTTGCAAGAGATACTGCACTTCTTTCATCAATATCCATGTTAGGGAATTCTTTTATTGCTAAAGGTGAAGCGGAATATACAGAGGCGCCAGATTCATTAACAATTGTTAAAGTAACATTGCTTAGGTCGTTTTTCTTGAGGAATAAATTGATGAATGATTCGGATTCTCTTGAGGCTGTTCCGTTTCCTAAGGCAATCGCGTCATAGCCATATTTTTTATAGAGATAAAGGAGCTTTGTTTCCGCTTCTTTTTCTTTGCCAATTGTCGGATAAATGATACATGTCTCAATTACATCGCCATTTTTATTGATGAGAGCAAGCTTGCAACCATTCTTATATCCAGGGTCAAAGCCAAGTATTTGTTTTCCTTTTAATGGAGAAGCAAGCAATAATTGTTTGAGGTTTTTCGAGAAGAGAATTAAGGAGGAATCTTCCGCCTTGAGGAAGAGTTCTTTTGTTATTTCATTCTCTAATGACGGTCCCATCAAACGCTTATAAGCATCTGCGATTGTTTCTCTAAGAATCTTCTCATACGGGGAATTCCTATGAATGATTTTTCTAGCGATTTGGCTATGGATCGTTATTTCGTCGTAAGAAAAAGAATAGGAGATCTTCTTTTCTTTCTTGCCGCGGAGAAGGGCTAGAGTTTGATATGGCTTTATTCTATTTACAGGAGTGTCGAAGTTATCATAGTTCTCGTATTTCTTATCTACGTCTTCTTTTGTTTCTTTTGCTTTTATATGGCCTGTTTTATAGATGTAGCTTTTAGCAAAAAGATAGAAATCAGCGTTATCGGAAATTTCTTCAGCAATTATATCTAAAGCACCGGAGATTGCTTCATCTTCGTTTTTAACGCCTTTTTCTTCGTTGATGAAGGTTTTTGCATATTCTTCTAAAGAAGAAATCGTTCCATTTTGTTTAAGAATATACCTAGCGAGTTCTTCTAAGCCTTTTTCTTTAGCTATTGAACCTCTAGTTTTTCTTTTTGGTTTATATGGACGATAGATTGTTTCTAAGAGAGTGATGTTGTCACAATTCTCGATTTGCTCTTTTAATTCTGGAGTAAGTTTCCCTTGTTCTTCAATTGAAGATAGGACGGTCTTTTTTCTTTCTTCGAGTTTTTCGAATTTTTCTTTTTCTTCTTCGAATGAACGTAAAAGAATATCAGAAAGATTTCCTGTTTCTTCTTTTTTATAACGAGCGATGAAAGGAACTGACGCTCCATCAGCTAATAATTTAAGAACATTCTTCGTTTGCCATTCCTTTATTTGCAAACGTTCCGATAAATAAGAGATTATTTCCATGCCTTCTCCTCCTAGTGCGTGAGAAGTATTTTATAGCGAATGAATATTTTTTGCTAGCAATGGAAAAGAAGATCGCCATATGTTGGGACAGGCCAATCTTTTTTAGCGACAAGAAGCTCTGCTTCATCAATTGCTTTACGAAGGATAACCATTTCTTCTTTTAATTTCTTCGAAGCAAAGAAAGCATGTTCTTCTTCACTTACTTGCATCTCATTGTTTTCCTTGATAAGAATATCAAGACGTTTCAATGATGAATACGTTTTAGACAAAGTTTTTTCTAATTCAGTTTGTTCTTCGCTTAATTCTGGCAAAGGATTTTTGTAATATGAATTGAGTTTTGTTATCTCCTCTAAAGCAGAGTTTATAGAAGGCAAATACAATTTATGTGCCATGCGTGACATCGTTTTCGCTTCGATTACTGCTTTTGAATGGTAGTCTTGATATTTGATTGCCTCTCTTGAATCAATCTCCGTTTCAGAAAGAATATTGTTGTTAACTAAGAGAGCTCTGTTCTCTTTTCTGCTTAGTGCAGAGATTGCTTCAGGAGTAGTTTTTAGGTTTGGAAGACCGCGTGTTTTTGCTTCTTCTTCCCATTCTTTTGAATATCCGTTGCCGTTGAAGATGATGCGTTGATGGTTCTTGATTGTTTCTTTAGCCCAAGCTAAGGCATCTTCTTCTTTGTTTGTTGATTTTTCAAGGATTGCAGCAATTTCGTTAAGTCCATCAGCAAGGATTGTATTCAAATAAGTGTTTGGTTCAGAAATGTTTTGCTCGGATCCAACCATACGGAACTCAAAACGATTCCCAGTGAAGGCAAAAGGTGATGTTCTATTTCTATCCGCGTCATCTTTTAGAAGAGTTGGAAGGGATTTTGAACCATTTATCGTCTTAAATGATTGTTCGATATTATCTTCGCCAGTTACGAGTTTTGTTAAGTAATCGCCAAGATAGATTGAGACGATTGCTGGAGGCGCTTCATTGGCGCCTAAACGGAAATCATTGCCATAAGAGGAAACGGATTCTCTAAGAAGATCGGCATATAAATCTACTCCTCTAATAACAGAAGCTAAGAAAACCATGAATCTAACATTATTTTTAGGATCTTTGCCTGGCTTGAAAAGGTTTATTCCCGTATCAGTTCCGACCGACCAGTTATTATGCTTGCCAGATCCGTTTATTCCTTCAAATGGTTTTTCCGCTAAAAGGCATACCATTCCATGACGTTTTGCGACTCTTTTTAAAATTCTCATTACGAGTTGGTTTTGATCAGCTGCTAAGGAAGATATTTCATAGATACATGCAAGTTCGTGTTGAGATTGTGCTACTTCGTTATGTTCGGTCTTAGCTGCTATCCCTAAACGCCAAAGAGTGTCATTTACTTCTTTCATGTATGAGGAGATTTTTTCTCTTATTGGACCAAAATAATGGTCTTCTAATTCTTGGCCTTTTGGAGCACTTGCACCAAAAAGCGTGCGACCCGTGTATACGATATCCTTTCTTTTTAGGTATTCTTCTTTATCAATAAGGAAGTATTCTTGCTCTGCTCCAGCATAAGAGAAAACACGTTTACTTTCGTTATCTCCTAAAAGACGTAAAACACGTATGGCAGTTTCTGAAAGAAGTTCTTCTGAACGTAAAAGAGGGGTTTTTCCATCAAGCGCTTCGCCATTGTATGAACAAAAAGCAGTTGGAATATATAAGACTGCTCCATCTTCATCATCTTCTAAAACAAAAGCGGGTGAGGAAGCGTCCCAAACGGTGTAACCCCTTGCTTCAAAAGTGGCACGTAAACCACCTGAAGGAAAAGATGAAGCATCGGGTTCTCCTTTGATTAATTCATTTCCAAAAAAGTCATATTTAGTGTTGCCTTTTTCATCAGGCTTGCCAATAAATGCGTCATGTTTTTCTGCCGAAAGACCATTTAAAGGTTGGAACCAATGAGTATAATGAGTTGCTCCTTTAGAAAGTGCCCATTCAAGCATTCCTTTTGCTACAGCATCAGCATATTGTTTTGGTAGTTGTTTATGAGTGTATATTGCTTCATTTAAAGCGTTATATGCGTCAGGAGAGAGATATTCCTTCCTAGCTTTTTCATTAAATACGTTTGAGCCAAATATGCTAAGAACATCTTCTTTTTTCGAAGTATCAATCTTTTTTTCTGCCATAGTAGTTTTATCCTTTTTATGTTTTTAGGATGAGACATCCATGGTTCTTTATTTTCCTATAAGTTAAAAACAATGTATATATCTTTTAATACAATGTTTGAATTTGTTACAAATTATTTCAAAAATTCATCTTTTTTCTCTCTTTGAAGAAGGGAAAAGGAAATTTCTTTGGCGGATTTGCCATTGTTTACTATTTCGTTAACACCAAAAACAATTGGCATATCAAGATCATGTTTTTGACATAGTTGGGTTGCTGCTTTTAGGGAATTGATTCCTTCAACAACCATCCCCACTTTTTCTATCGCTTCAGATACAGAATATCCTTCGCCAATATAATGGCCACATTGGTTGTTTCTAGAATGCTTGCTAGTGCATGTGACAATCAAATCGCCTATACCCGCTAAGCCAGAGAACGTTGTTGGAGAACAGCCCATCGCCATTCCTAATTTGCCAAGTTCGTGAACTCCACGAGTTATTATTGCCGCTTTAGCGTTATCTCCATATCCTAAACCATCGGAAATACCACAAGCTATGGCAATGATATTCTTAAAGGCTCCACAAAGTTCGCAGCCTTTGCGATCTTCATTGGTATAAACTCTAAATTTATCTGAATGAAAAATGAGTTGTGCCTCTTTAGCGTTTTCTTTATTTTTTGATGCAGCAACAATACACGTTGGAAGAGAAAGTGATACTTCTTCAGCGTGGCTTGGACCGGTTAATGCGACGACTTCATCCTTGATTCCTAAGACATCTTCTATTATTTCGGAGGTTGTAAGTAAGGAGTTTTCTTCAATTCCTTTTGCTAAATCTATGATGAGCTGGCCTTTATAGAATGGCTTTATCAATTCTGAAGTTTTTCTAATATATGAAGATGGAACGCCGAAGACTATTACTTCGGAATCTTTTAAGCAATCTTCGATATTTGAAGAAAAGATGATTGATTTAGAAAGTATTACGTTAGGAAGATTCTTTTGAATGTGGGTTTCATTTAGACGACGCGCTTCTTCTTCGCGGTGAGAATAGCAAAATACTTCATACCCTTTATTGGCTAGATGATTTGATATTGCACTTCCCCAAGTTCCACTTCCTAAAACACATATTTTCATATTAAATACCCTTTATTATTGTAAGTAAAAAATCAAAAAATACTATATAAAAGACCCATATTTTACTTGTTTAAGTAATTTGACACATATTCATATGCTTTAGATTGGATGCAGTTTGATGTATTAGTTTCTTCAAATGCAGTTTTAAGCTCATCAAAGGTTGATGTTGCAAGATTTGCCTTCACTTTGTTATCCCATAAATCAAGGCATTGAGTATATAGCGACCAGGTCGTATCCCACCAACCGGTAACTGCCGCTTTATATGTCCACATCGTCCAAGAATAGCCTCTTCTTTCAAACATATCTAGTTGACTTTGCCAAGCGTTTGCATCATCAAAGAAAGTGAATTCCGAAACAGAATAAGGTACATCATATTCATGACCCCAGTTATGAATTTCATGATAGGAGTTAAATAGCCAATAAGGGATTACTTCGTGTTTCCAATTATATAGATGAGTGTCGTATTGAATGCTTTCCCAACCATAATCATCTGGGTTGGAGAAACAATCATAAGACCAAACTCCTTCAATATTGATGACGTGTTCATCTCCTACATCACGAATTGCTTGATATAGTTTGTCAAAAACTGGCGCACATACTTTTTGAACTGTTCCTGCGTTCTTATCATCATAATAAGCACATGGTTCATTTAGAAGATCGTATGTTGCAATACTCTTGCCTAATTCTGAATTGGTATAGGTATAGTGCTCTGCGATGAATTTCCAAATATCTACTGTTGCATCTTGATATGTTTCATTCGTCCAAAGATCAGCTTTAGTCATATCGCCACAATGTTCATAACCATTTTGGGAACCGGGCGCGCCATGAAGATCGAGAACGCAATAAAGATCGTATTTCTTGCAATTAGTTATAAATGAATCGATATAAGAGAACGCATCTTCTTCACTTTTGCGGGTGAATACACCATCCTTTTCATCAAGAATATCACGCCAATAGAATGGGAGGCGTATGGTGTTTAATCCTAATTCTTTAACGTTTTTGAAATCTACTTCGGAAAACCAATTTGAACGGTAAATATCAATTAACTCTTTTCTTTGGGAATCATTCAAATTTGGATTGGAATTGAAACCAGCTAACGCTTCTTCCATTGGCATTTCTGGATATGTTGTCAAGCCGTCTTTATCAAGAATGAGATTCCCATATTCATCTCTAGATTCACCAACGGAAAATGGAGATATCCAACCTTCGTAAATCAAAAGGTTTCCAGCATTAACTCCTTGAAGAACCAATCTATTTCCATCTTTATCGTATAAAGAATTTCCGATTGCATGGACTAAACCAGATCTATTGCTAGATCTCATTTTCGGATTTGAGTCAATAACGATATGTCTTGTATTTGCCATACCTGCGACTACTCCTAAAAAGGACGCAGGCAATAAAATCAAAGCGCCAAAAACAAATAAAGAAATAATTAAAACTTTCTTCCTTTTACGTTTCATAAGTTATGTTTCTTGCAAAATCATTATAGCAATGTAAGCGCTTTTATGAAAGAAGAAATAATCGATGTTAGGATTTATAAAACGCTTATGGAATGATAGAATTTCAAAGATATGAGTTATGTTTTTATTTCCACGAAGAAAAATGAAGAAGATTTAGATTTTGCTTATCTTGAAGCGGATGATGATCTAAGGCCAATTAAGCAGAATAAGTTATCTTTCTCTTCTGACCAAGATGAAATATATGACATATTAACTAATCCCGATAACGGAATATTCGGCTGGACGGCTTATGAAGATTGCACGAAGATTCTTGATGCGTTTTCTTCTAAGGGTATCGAGCCTTTTGATTTCCAAGTATTTGATGTCAAATATATGCTGAATGTTATTTTAGCTGATAGGGATCTGTATGATTTAAGAAAGTATATCCCTTTGTATTTGCAAAAAGATAAAGGTGATCCTCAATTAGAGAATGAGCCTTTCTTGATTTTGCTTGCTCTTAAGAATCTTTTGTTTTGTTTAGGAAATTCAATTGATGTTTTCTTAAATCGAAGGGACTTTGACAGTTGTTTTTACTATTCTTTGGATGTTTTCTATGCAAAAGCGGAAAAACCAACTACTCCTAACGAAATTAGAGAGAATTATATTGCTAATTTAGAGAAAATAGGCATGAATCACTATGTATTTTTCGATTTTGAATGTGCAAATTGCTATAACGGATCAGGCAAGATTTGCGAGCTTGGTGCCATAGAAACTGATTTAGATTTCAATATCATAAAAGAGCATCATTTCCCGATAAATCCTAACGCACCATTTTGTCTTACAGATAGGGATGGAGTTAAACGTATTCACTTGTATTGGGATGACAACGATTATCAAGCATATAAGGAAGCGCCTAAGCTTGAGCATTTCTATGATTTTTTCAAGGAATTACTTGAAGATGAGCATTCATTGAAATTCGGCCATGCGGTTGAAAATGATTTATGGTTCTTAGCAAGTGACTTAAAGAGAAATAGTTTAGAGCAATTAAACGTTTTAGCCGTTGATACTCAAATGATGTATCGCCTTTTAGTTGATGAATCTTCAGTTTCTATTGCCTTGCATAAAGCATTGGTTTCTCTTTGTGGCGAAGAAGAATTAGAAAAATACGATCATCATAATTCTTTAGATGATTCAAAGATGACAATGCGAATCGCTAAAGAAATGTTAGAAAAAAGCGGAACTAACATTATCGAATTAATCAAAAGCAGGCCAACTCTTTTAAAGATAGTCGATGATGCGGATTTAGTTGATAGATTAGGAAATCCATATAAATTCCCTGTTCCTGATCGGTTCCGTAAGATTGAACTTGCCGTCCCAGAAAGACTTTATACCGGCATATATGCTTTAAATGAAAGCGATAGATTAATCAAAGAAGCAGCCACTTACGACTACGATAAAGCGCATATGGGCGCCTTCGATGGACGAAAATACATCTTCTCAAAGAAATGTATTGCAATGGACAAAAATGAAATTCAATCCATATTGAATAAATTGAAAATGGAAAGAAAAATCGTTACTAACGATTATTCCTTAGCTAATTACTTAATAACACCAAATGGTATTCAAACAATTGTCGAAAAACATGAGCGAATAATCACGAAGAAAAGACGTAGATGGTATTAACTTTTGTTTCACTAAACATATATAATTATGCAGTTTGTATTTGAGGGAGAGAAAAGATGTATCAAGAACTTCAAAAAGGATGGATTGAATTGATTGTAGGTCCAATGTTTGCTGGTAAAAGCGAAGAATTAATTCGCAGAGTGAAAACTTTGTCATATACGAAAATGAAAATCATCGCGTTTAAACCCGCAATCGATGATCGCTATGACAAGACAGCTATTTCTTCTCATGATGGGGCTAAATATGAAGCGTATGCCATAAAAGATGCTTCCTCAATCATGGATTTAGTTAAGGAAGACACTCAAGTCGTAGCAATTGATGAAATTCAATTCTTTGATATGTCGATAATCAATATTTGTGAAACCTTAGCTAATAGAGGGATTCGTGTTATTGCTGCAGGATTAGATTTAGATTTCAGAGGGGAACCATTTGGGCCTATGCCAGAATTATTAGCGAGAGCCGAATTCGTTACTAAATTATCTGCTGTGTGCGTTGTTTGCGGGTGTGCTGCGACAAGAACCCAAAGATTAATCAATGGTGAACCTGCTAGTTATAATGAGCCAATTATTCAAGTTGGGGCAAAAGAAAATTACGAAGCTAGATGCAGGAAACATCACATCGTTAAGAAATAACAATTTAAAAAGATCCTAAGGAATCATAGAAATATGATAATTAGGATCTTTTGCTTTTTAGGACTCTTTCTTCTTTTTGAAAGGGATCTTAGAAATGCCAAGCCCGCAAAGCATTGTTATTCCACATTCAATGAAGGAAACAGCTAAAGCAGCAAATGCAATGCCTGGAGTTATGATAAACATTGCTACTCCAAAATGGGCATTAAACACGGTCAAAATGATTTGTATTGCAATCAATGCAAACGCCCACGAAAGCAAAGTCGGAACAAGCATTTGGGAAATTGCATTCAAACAACGTTTTTTTACATCTATTTCAACAATAACTTTTTCTTCATCTACTTTCTTGAAAATTCTGAAGAAATGGAACAAAGCAAATGCAAAACTAAGTACTATAGGCGCGATAGTGCAATACCAGTAGTTTCTCCAAAACTGATCTGTAGTTACCGGGTAGCAATCATAATAGATAGGTACGGTATCAAAATAACTAGCGTAGCCGGTATATTTGTTGAGAGGAAAGAGAAAAGAGCCATTTTCTTCATTAAAAGATTTAACAAAATTTAAATCTGAACGATAATTACCACTTAATTTAGCAAAAACAAACTTCGGAGTCGTTAGACCTTTTTCTTCTATGAATTCTTTGCTTACATATGCGGCACCAGCTGAAGAAAAGCCTCCATACAAATAGTATTTTGTTATGTAATCTTCTTTTTCATCTAACCCAGAAAGAAGATATGGTTCAAAAAGTTCAGAATACCCATCATTGGAAGAATAGATTCCAGTTATTGTTAATCCGTTATATAGTTTGAAGCCTATTAATTCATCAAGGCTCTTTGGCTTGTAAACTACTGCCGGTAATTCAGAATCCGGAAGGAGTTCAGTAACAATGCCATAGGCAAGCATTGTATAAGCAGATAAAGCGTTTATAGCTATTTCGTCACTTTTGTTTGGCAATCTGCATGGAGTTTGGCTAGATAATCTTTCACATCTATGGATTTGTGCTTTTTCTTCACCTGTATCTTGATCAAGTTTCATTACGCAATTGTGCTTATAAAGGAAATTATTAATATCTTTATACCCCTTTCCTCTTGCAGGCGTTAAATTTATTGGTTTCTGATAAGAAAAGTCGTAACATTCAACGGCACTGCCTGAAGTATATTCCCTTATTTTTTCGAGCGATTCATCATCAAATTGACGTTGTTTGTACTCGCCATCCTCTTTGTGCATATTAAATCGCAAATAAGCATATTCATCTCCAACTGTTCTGTTTCTTAAGACAAATTCTGTTAGGTTGTATTCTTTTAACACAAAGGATGAACTGATTGAAAAGGTTGATGCAGTTAAAAGAATTGCTGAAAGTATCAATGAGAAAACGTTTTTACTAAGTCCTTTAAGAATAAATTTTATAGTTTCTTTCATAGTTATCCCCTTTCGATAATGATGTTTCTCCTCATATGGTAATTGTCGGATATAAATACGTGGTCTTACCCCAAGCATAAGTAGCGTCTTCAGATAGCGTTATCATTTTGCCATCAGTATCCGTCATTGGAGAAACAGTATTTAAAGTTATGGGAAATTTATCCTTAAATTCAACATGAAATTCTGCTCTATTTTTTTCTTCTGAATTAGAGTCGTAATAAGTAGTTGTTTGATCAAATTTAAATGAATAATCGTTAAATTTAACAAGTTTTTGGTCAAGTTTTAAGGATAGTTTTTCCTCTTTATCTTTGTTATCAAAGCAATATGATATGTAAAAAAGATACCATCTAGCTTTATAATTAATCGCTTCAGAATTTAATTCGTTAGATCTCAATGCGCTATTGAAATCTTTTGCAAATTCTTTTTCGGTTGTGTATTCTTTAGAACTTTTTTCTTCGCCATCTAAATCGACTCTATAATATTTATCGTCTTTCTCATATAAATAGAATTCGCTCTCAGATTGAGATTGACTAGTAACAACGCTCTTCTCGTAAAAATATCTAGAGCCTTCTTCAGCGTTGAATCGTACTTCAGTTTCCGTTGTGGTTGTTAAGCCATCTTCCAACCTTGTTTTATGTGAATGAACTGTTCCAACGGTCGGAGAGAAAGACTCATCTTTGCAGAGCTCTTCTCCTATAGCATCAACAAATTTAACGGCTTCCTTTGCGCCAAGCTGTTTATCACAACTTGATAAGCAAAATAATAGCGGCATCAAAGCCAATAACTTAGTCTTCTTTTTCATTTTGTAATCCCCTTTGCGCTTAAATTTTACTTAAAAAAGGTATTGTTGTCAATGTGAAATACTATGAGAAAAAATTGGAATAAATACGATTCTCAAAGTAACAGTCATTAAAAGGATATTTTCTTTTGTATTAAAAACAGCCAAATTAGTGGCTGCTGCCCTTATTTGTTTATTTCAAATGCTACTTGCTTGCTTCAGGATAGATGTATTCAACACTGCCCCAGGCATAAGTTCGAGAAGATGAGCTCGTAATTTCAGTGCCAGAAACACCTAATAAACTAGTAGAATAAGAACTTTTAGGCAAATAATTCTCAAATATCATTGTCGTTTCAGAATTTTTAAGCATGCTAGCGGAATCAGTTGCTTTAGCTTTAGATTCAAATTTAAATGAAAACGCATTTATTTTTGTAAATGTTATTTCATAGGCAACACCGATATTGTTTTCTGCATTAGAAGATCCATCAGTGTAATCATATGTTTCGCAAATTCTATCTAAAACTGTTACGAAACTAGTTTTTAGCGTAGCTGAATCTGCACTAATTTGGATAAGTTTATTATCGAAAAGCGTTTTAAATTCCGCTTCTTCTTTTATTTCAGAAAACGTTACCTTTGAGCCTCTTTTGCCGTAATCAAAATACTTTCCATCTTTTTCGTACAAGCAAGCAACTTCATCTGAATCACTACTATAATTAATCACGGAAGATGCAATAGAATTGTTGCTAGAATTCTCCGAAGTTATATTGCAATAAACATATCTAGAGCCAACGTTGGTATTAAATCTAACGTCTAGAGAGATAGTAAAAGATGAGTTTTGCTCATTTGATACCATAGTAGTTTTCACCATTCCTAAACTAGGGATTGCAAAATCATCTTTTTGAATCTCTGCTTTCATTGAAGCGATTTGGTCTTTAGCTTCAGCCTCATTTAATATTTTCGTTTCATTCCCACATGAGCCTAAAACGAATAGAGGAATCATCGAGAGTGTTTTAAGAGCCTTTTTCATAATTACTAATTACCTTTGTTTTTTATCTAAAATTTAGTTAATTCTACGTCTCAATCATTATGAAAACAAGTTTGAAAAATAAACTATTTAGGATCATCAAGCGAAATATATTTGTAGAAAATTCAAAAATCGCCCATAAATCTCAATCGATTTAGCAAAATAAAAAGCAGCCAATTAATGGCTGCTGCCCTTATTTGTTTATTTCAGGATAGATGTACTCAACACTGCCCCAGGTGTAAGTTTGAGTTGTTTTAGTTTTAACTTCTTGCCCGGATTCGGTAGCAGTAACATCCATAAACCTGCTCTTAGGAAGGTAGTTTTCATATTCGATTTTGATAACAGCGTCTGCCGTCCCCAATGAAGATTGTTTTACTTTACCGTTAGCCTCAACTTTAAACGATGATTCGTTGATTTTAGTGAAAGTAACTTCAAGATCAGTAGTAACATCCACTGAGCTAGAAGTGTTTTCAAAGTTATCATACAAATTAGTAATGGTATCTAATCCTTCAACAACATTCGTTTTCAATGATGTTGCATCAATGCCGGATTCTGTAATAGTGCTTTCGAAAGTGTTGGTGAATTCATCCTCGGTTAATTCTGTTTTATCTTCACCATAAGCAGAAGAAACATATCCATAATACTTCCCGTCTTTTTCATAATAGCAAACAATCGTTGTTCCAAGTAAATTTGAATTTGAATAAAAGTATCTTGAACCTGCTTCCGTGTTGAATCTAACATCTGAAGTCACACTAAAAGAGAGTGAAGCGCTTGAGGTAACAAGATCGGTTAATATTTGGCCAGACGTTGGCACTTTGAAGTCTTCTTTTTCAACTTCCGCTTTCATTGAAGCGACTTGTGCTTTAGCATCAGCCTCGTTTAATACATTTGCCTCGCTTGAATTCGTTTCATTTCCACACGAACATAAAACGAATAAAGGGACTATTGAAAGTATTTTTAGAGTCTTTTTCATAATTATTGTCCTTTACTTTTTCTAAAATTTAATTAATTTTACGTTAAGGCAGTTCTAAAAACAAGTTTGAATAATGAACCATCTCCAAATTATTAGTAAAGGAAAACAATTAAAAATTGAAAAATCATAGGTAAAACTCAATCAGATTTGCGATAAAAGAAAAAAGCCATCCTTAATGGACAGCTTTCGTTTTCTGCTGAGAGTTGATATTAATACGCTTCGATGAGAGTGATAACTACATCACCTGTAGCTGTATAAACGCCATGGAATCCATCAATATAGTCAGGCTTAACGGTTTCTCCGCCAATTGTTATTGTTTCTATTTCTCTACCATAATCAGGATCATCTAAATAGAATCTTGTGCCGTATTTGATTGTTCCATTGTTAACTTGGATATAATCATTTGTATCAAAGTCAATGAAAATATCAGATCCATCTCCTTCGTAGTCAGCGCCAGAGACACCGAATGAAACGGCTTGAACTTGTTCAACAGAGATTTCAACATTGCCAGAAACGATAACCTTATAAGCAGTTTCATCACCGATTGTGACTGTACTTAAGGATGGTACTTCTTCTCCATCAATCTTAACGGAAACGGAAAGTGAATATCCTTCAGCTGGTGTATCCTTAACAACGAAATAGAAGACATCCATGTCGTAGAGATTTCCTAATATATTAACTTTGGATGATACATCAGTGCTTTCGTAATATTCAATCGTGCTTGTTTCAGAAGCGGTTAATGTTCTAACAGTGGCATATTCGCCTTCAACGATTTGAATTGTTGCTCCACCAACTGGAACGGAAACGCTACCGGTGTAGGTTCCTTTTGCAATGTTGAGTGTTAATTCAATAGCAGTTGTTTCAGTAGCGGTAACAAGGTTTGCCGCGACCTTCTTAAAATGTTCAGGCCCGGCTTTGATTGTAATATTAAGAGATTCTTTTTCTTCGAATGAGTCTGATGTGCTTGTTGAGTCATCTAGTTTGGTTCCGCTTGTTGCACCAACTATATTGACTGATCCAACAAGGCTTCCAGCCGTATTTGAATAAGATACTGTTGTTTTAACAATATCGATAACTTCTGCTTTGATGGTAACGTCTGCATTTGGCATAACAAAGGTATAACTGCTGTAGTATTTTGAATAGTTGACTTCTTTTTCAACTGCTTCACCATTTTCATCAGTATAGCAATAATAGACTTGGCCAATTCTTGTATTTTTTGTGTCTTCAAGTAAGAAGTTGAATTTAACGTCATCTTCAGGGAAGAACGTGTTAACATCACCAGTAAAGACAAGAGAGACTTTATCAGAGTCGGTTGAAGAGTCTAATGTAACGCTCTTCTTTGTGACAAAGACTGGTTTTAATTCCGTTTCACCATAGAGAGTGCAATTGAAGACGATTCTGCCGTCCGTTGAACCACACCATGATTGAGCGCCTTCGGCAAGTCCTGCAACTTCTGCACCAACAATTTCACTAACTTTGTACCCATCTTCAACGTTGAATGCGACATAGAAACGTTGGTTAGAAGGAGCAGTTGTTATTTCGTCTGATAATTTAAGAGCGGTATTGCCTTCGGAATCGGAACCATACTCAGCCGTTGAATAGAATCCGATATTAGAAAGATGCTCGGTTGAAGACAATTTAATTGCATATGATGCGACTGTAGTTATGGCAATTTGCACATCTTCATTTGGAAGAGTGATTGTGTAGTTGGAATAATCTTTTTGATAATAGTAAGAATTATCATATGGTTGGACAGAAACGGCCGTGACAGAGAATCCCCCCTTGGCAATGAACTTGAAGGTGATCGTATCTCCACCCATGAAGGTTGTTGGGATGTTAGATGCCGCTGTATCAAGATTTTCTGCACCAGTATATGTGATCGTGTGTTCAACTGCTTTGTTAACATTGATTGTCAAAGCGCCTGCGCCAGTCAAATCCCATTTACCAATTGAATAGAGACCTTGATCATTTTTAGAAAGAGATTGGTCAATCCCATCAACAGTTAAAATTGGTTTAGCAAGAATATATCCTTCATCGACGATGATTGCAAAATCGATCGAGACCGTGACCCAATCTTCTAATTCTTCAGAATAGTCATCAAGTGGCTCATATTTTTGGCCGGAGACGATGCCAAGGACTTTGTAGTGTTCGCCTTGTTCGAAGGTGATTGTCTGTCCATTTTCGGAAGTAGGATTCTTTTCTATGAGGGCAATTGAGATTTCTTCGTCTTTGCTTGCATTTAAGGTGTAGAAGCAAGAAAGGTTATCTTCGGCCCATTCCATATCGGCGATTGTTTGGTTAACAAGAATTTGATATTCCTTGTCTGAAACGGCTTCGGTGAAGGTTAAAGTGATTTTTGAATTCAATTCAACTTTGTCACCTTCGGTAACGTTTAATGTTCCTTCAGTAACATAGTTGGTGATTTTCTTGATTGTTGCAGTTTCGATTACTACTTCAGAAGAAGATTCGCTCGAAGAGCTTTCGGAGGAAGAACTGCTTGTTGAAGATTCTTCGGAGGAAGAAACTACTTCACTTGTGTTTGAGGAAGAAGCTCCTTCAGTAGAGGATGAGGTTTGGTTATCTCCACAGCCAGCAAGCATTAAGACTGAGGCAAGGGAGAAAACTAATAATTTTGATTTTTTCATATTTTTTCCTTTCATTAATTATATAGTGGTATTGCGGTATAGAAGTATATTCCGCCCATAGCAGAATTAGTCATGGCAATTACAATATCGCCGTTTATGTAATAGCCTAAACCATTTTCTGTTTTATAGGTGTAATCAGGATCATTTTTTAAGAGGCTTTCGTACTTGGCGTTGTAGTTGTTTATATCGCCATCATCGAAGCTTGATACGGAGTGATTGATGTTTAACGTTTTGGTGTTGGTATATTGCCCAGATGAATATTTCCATGATGAGTCTAAATCATCATCAAATAAGAATGGAATATCTCTATCCACATCAACATCGTTGCCATATCTATTTTTCTTTCCTTCATAGAAAGAAGATAAGAGAGTATAGATATTGCTTGATTGAGATTCGCTCCACTTACTTGGAATCTTGAATGTTCCCATGTTTTCAAGTTGAGATAGCAAGGAATCAGATATCTTGATTGGATTAGAGTCGGTTGAATAAGTGAATGTCATTACTCCTTTGCCGGAATAATCACTTTCGAATATTCCTTCGACGCCATAGGTGTAGTTAAATTCGCTAATTTCATCAGTTACTTCTTCTCCATCTTTTTTAAGGGTGAATGTCATTCCGCCATAATCCCCGCCATTTTGCATGCTGCCTTCTTGGGCTTCAAATCTTGAATGGGTGATAGGAAGATAATCCTTATATTTATTTGTGTCCATTCCACTTATTGGAGAAATGACGTTATCGTTTAATACAAAAACGAGTGGAGATGCTTGAATGTTAATCCAGTAATCTTTAAGGGTTTTGCCATAGATTATTTCAGAACGAGGTTCAACTATGCCATCGCTTGTGACACGGAACTCTTTGACTCCGATAACATTTCCTTCGCTATCTTTAATTGCGTATTGGCCTCTTCCAGTTGTAACAGGGTTATACGAATTGCCATCAAGAACGTAGTTGGTTGTTTCTTTATATACATAATCCTTTGTGTAATAGGTTGTTACCTTAGGCTGAACGTTCTTAGAGTCTTTTCCTTCATACCATTCTCTAGAAACGGTTTTAAAGGAGGTATTTTCATAATCGTTTATCTTATTGAAAACTGATTGGATTTTAGCTGTGGAGGAAGTTACATCATAGATTGAAGGTTCGCCAATCGTGCGATAATCAACAAGATCAATTGTGAAAGTATAGTAAGCATAGGTATACTTATTTGGGAACCATTCAGTTAAAAAGGAGGCACTTCTAGCGATGATTTTGCTAATTTGCTCGCTTTCTTCATCCACGTATAACTTAATGGAATCAAACTTCATTGAACTTATTCCTAAATAAGTGATTGAATTAAGTGAATCTCCTCCATTAAGGCCATAATAGATATATGCTTTCTCTTCTTCGTCGTAACGAAATCCTTCGAAGTCAAAATCTTTGTATCCGAAATCCATGTTAGAGAAATTTTGAGCATAGTATGTATCATCATAAACCTCATTTAGGGCATTTATCCCTTGAATATATGCTGCCCCATCAGCTGAGCGATGAATGAAAGTTTCTCCATTAGGATTTTTAATATGAATCTTGTTAGGATTGTAGTCTAATTCATAGGTGCCTAAATCGTAAGAGCTAGTTCCATTTTCATAATCTAGATGAGCTGATGTTGTACTAGATAAATAGGTGTTACGAATGCTATAAGTGTTGTAATAAGTGAAAGTGTTATTACTTATTTTACCTTTGATTGTTTTTAGGAAGGATTCAGCAGTTTCATCACTTGTCTTATTGATATTTTTGATAACACCTTTTGCGTAATTGGATGGATACGTGTATGTGTTTTCTTCTAATTTTGAGAATTCCACGACAATATTATTTTCTTCATCATATTTGATTGAAACATGGTTAACCAAGCCAGTTGAAACGTTGGTGTAATTGCCAAACATCAAAGCAAGAATTGTAAACATATTCCTTGGGGAAGATGAATTATAATCAGTTACAATTTCTTCACCTGAAGAGGAAAAAGAAAGGTCATCTTTGCTTGCACCGTAGTTAGGATTATTCAAGTAACAGAATAAATTGATCGTATGGAAATCTGCTAAAGGAGAACTATCGGAAAAACCTTCGTCGTCTTCTCCTTCAAGAAGATAGCCTAATTCATAGGAATTATTTTCTTTTCTTGCAGAATAAACGCCTATCTTATTTTCTTCATAAATAGTTTCGCCTTTGAAATAATATGTCGAAGATGAATTTTGAAGAACATAATTATCGGTATAGATATCTTTAATGGTCTTGTTAAATTCGATAGTGAAGTTTCCATCCTTTGCTAAAGCAAGGAAATCATTATAGATATTATCAATGGTTAACTCCTTTTTCTTTGTTTCTTCAGAACTTGAAGAAGGCTGGGAATTGCTTGATTGGCCTTCTTCGACTGACGAGGAAATAGTTTCATTAGAAGAATCAATGGAAGATTCAGAACTATTGTTTGTCGAACATCCAAGTAAGAAGATAGATGATATGAGCAGTATTACGGATTGTTTTTTCATTAATTGCCCTCCGTGTCATTATTATATATTTGAAAAATAACCCTTAAAAAAGTAATAAATTACCGAAATGCTTATTTAAGGAAATCTTTAAATTGCAAACATAAATCAAAGATTATCAAACATTCCTAAATTGTCGAATTATTTGAAAAATTGTAAAGATTTCTTCTTTTTATATTTTGAATTTATGAAATCGCTTACATAAAATGATTGCCTTTAACAAAAGATAGATATTTCTTAAATTTACATAAAAATATGGGTGACTGCTGCGCATTTGTTATTAATATACGTTTATTCATAATTTTTTCAATTGGCCTTTAAATGAAGGCGTTTTTTAAACAATGTTATAGAAAAGCGTCTAGATTTTAAATATTCCGCTTTCTAAATACGGTCATTAGGTTAAAAGAAGAAAAACATTTGAGTTTTGCTGGGAATATTTGGAAATTTCAATTTTTTGATAAAGAAAAAAGCCTTAAGGAGGCACAATCCCTAAGGCTGTATGTAAAGGAGGATAAGACTAATTATCTTTGAACACGGCCAGAGCCATCTCCACCGGCGAGTTTGTTAACTTCATCGACGCTGACAAAGTTGTAATCGCCTTCGATGGAATGTTTTAAGGCCGAGGCTGCAACGGCAAATTCGATAGCGGCTTGTGGTTGATAATCATTTAATAAGGCATAGATTAATCCACCAGCAAAGGAATCTCCCCCACCAACACGATCAACAATGTGAAGGTTATATTCTTTTGACATATGTGCTTCGCCATCATAGATCATTCCGCACCACTTATTGTCGGTTGCAGAGATTGATGTTCTCATCGTGATGCAAACATATTTGAATCCGAATTTGTCTTTGAGTTGTTTTGCAACTGAGACATATCCGTCTTTATTGAGCTTTCCAGAAGATGTATCAGTGGCTTCGGCTTTGATTCCGAAGACATCGTTTGCATCATCTTCGTTTCCGATAAGGACATCGACATATTGCATGAATTCACTCATGACTTCTTTGGCTTTTTGCTTAGACCAAAGTTTGCTACGGTAGTTAAGATCGCAAGAGACTGTAACGCCATGTTTCTTGCAAGCTTTGAGTGCTTGGCGAGTTATTTCAACGACATTATCACCTAATGCTGGTGTGATGCCAGAGAAATGGAACCAGTTGACTCCTTCAAAGATTTTATCCCAATCATATTCGTCAGGATTCGAAAGAGCGAAAGCACTGTTAGCACGATCATAAATAACCTTTGAAGGCCTTTGGGAAGCGCCTTTTTCAAGGAAATAGATTCCTAAGCGATCTCCGCCACGAACGATCTTTGATGTATCAACACCATATCTTCTTAAAGAATTTAAAGCGGCTTGACCGATTTCGTGAGATGGGAGTTTGCTAACAAATGCTGCATCGATGCCATAATTGGCCAAGGAAACAGCAACGTTTGCTTCTCCTCCGCCGAATGTGGCTTCAAGATGGTCGCATTGAACGAAACGGAGATAATTGTCTGGTTGAAGGCGTAACATTAATTCGCCTAAAGTAACTGCTTTCATTTTATTTTCCTCTTACAAGCTCAACGGCTTTTTTGGTTTTTTCTTCGATTTCTTCGAAGCTTCCTTTCATCATCCATGAACCTCCACAGGCAATGATGTGGGGATAGGCAAGGTATTCAAGAATGTTTTCTTCATTGACTCCGCCTGTAGGCATAAAGGTGATTTGTGGGAATGGTCCATTAAGGGCTTTGATTGTTTTTAATCCACCGTAATTTGATGCAGGGAAGAATTTGAGAGTTGTTAAGCCAAGTTCAAGTGCTTCCATGATTTCTGTTGGAGTAACGCAGCCAGGAAGATAAGGAACGTTGTGGGCTTTGCAAACTTCAAATACTGAAGAGGATAATCCTGGGGAAACAATGAATTTTGCTCCGACAGAGATTGCTTCTTCTGCTTGTTTGGCATTGATTACTGTTCCTGCGCCGATTAACGCCTCAGGGAATTTCTCAATAGCAAGCTTTATTGCATCTTTTGCGCATGCTGTGCGGAAGGTGATCTCTGCTACTGGCAAACCGCCTTTGACTAAGGCTTCCATTGTTGGAATGGCATCTTCAATTTTATTGATTGCCACGACCGGAACGATGCGGTATTTTCTAATTTCATCTAATATGTTTTCCATACTTTATTCTCCAAATAAGTTCTTAATGTTGTAATAACTTATATTCTTCGCGAGCATTATAGCATTTTTTAAGGAATACTCGCCTGCGTCAACTTTCTCTCCTAAGAAGGTGGAAAGGATTCTTCTGAAGAAGTCGAATCTTGAATAGGATGAGAATGATCTTGAGTCAGTTAACATGCCAAGATTTGTTCCAAAGAGAGAATATTCAGAGATGATTTCAAGATTTCTTCTTATCCCTAAGAGAGTATCGTTGAACCACCAAGCCGCTCCGACACGAACATTTCTGAAGGCGCCGGTAATTGTTGCCACTTCTCTTAACATCTCAGGGTTTAAGGAGTAGAGAATGATCATCGGTCTTTCTTCATCAGGTAATTTATCAAGGAAATTAATCAAATCTTGAAGATTGACACCTTCGGAGATGACATCAAATCCTGCATCGACACCAACTTTTTTATACATTGGGGTGTTGATGTTTCTTGTGACGGAGAAATGCATTTGAACAACAAGATTTCTCTTTTTATATTCCTTCATCAAGAAGACAAGAAGATAGCCAAAGAGGGAGTCTCTTTCTTCTTCATTAAGAGAATCTCTTCTTAGATAGAAAGATTTAGCTTCTTCATAAGAAGCATATTTCTTAGGGAAGTTTCTAAATCCGTGATCGGTGATCTTGCAACCTTTGCTCTTGAAGAAATCGAGTCTTTCTTGAAGGGCTTTTTCTAAGAGATCCAAGTCAGATAATTCATATCCGACGACTTTCCCTAATTCTTCAAGATATTTAGAATCAAAGTTATAGAGCTTATCAGGTCTGAAGGTTGGAGTAACGTTTGTATTTCCAACTATTCCGTGATCTTTTAAGTCTTCTGTTGGATCGTTTGTGGTTGCAACAAATTCAACGTTGAAGAGTTTTAAGAGCTTTTGGACAGATAAGGATTTTAAAGCTTTGTTTGCTTCGGAATATATCTCTTCGGCAGTTTCGGAATTAAGTTCTTTTTCGATTCCAAAGACTTGCTTGAGTTCAAAATGAGTCCAGTAATAGAGAGGATTTCCAACCAATAAAGGCATGATCGAAGCGTATTTGAGGAACTTCTCATGGAAGGAAGCGTTCCCAGTGATATATTCTTCAGGGATGCCAGCCATTCTCATGGCTCTCCATTTATAGTGATCTCCGGCTAGCCAAAGTTCACCGATATCTTCGAATTTTCCATCCACCTTTATTGCATGTTGGTCAAGATGGCAATGGTAATCGATTATTGGAAGGTCTTTAATCTCTTTATATATTTCTTTGCTTGCGTCCCCTTTAAGGAGAACATCATTGCTAAAGAATTCCATAGATCAAACTCCGCTATAAGCGCTGAAACCACCATCGATTGGGAGAACAACGCCAGTGATGAAGGAAGCAGCTTCGCTATTAGAAAGGAATAAGACTGCGCCTAAGAGTTCGTCTGGTGTGCCAAATCTTCCCATTGGGGTATTGTTAAGAATCTTGTGGGTTCTTTCTGTTGGAGTGCCATCTGGGTTCCATAATAAGGCAGCGTTTTGGGCTGTGGAGAAGAATCCAGGAGCGATTGCATTGACTCTGATTCCGGTTTTTGCAAAGTGGGTTGCTAACCATTTTGTGAAATTAGAAACACCTGCTTTGGCAGAGCTATAAGCTGGGATCTTCGTTAATGGGGTGAAGGCATTCATCGAAGAGATGTTAAGAATTGAGCATCCTTCTTTGCCAATCATATCAACAGCAAAGATTTGTGTTGGGAGAAGAGTTCCTAAGATATTGAGATTGAAAACGAATTGGAATCCTTCGCTCTTTAAATCGAAGAAGGAAATTGTCTCATCAGAAACTTTTGGCTCATAGAATTCTTGAGTCGTGGAAGCTTTTGGAGAGTTTCCGCCAGCGCCATTGATGAGGATGTCGCATTTGCCGAAATCAGTAAGGATTTGTTGATGTGCTTTTTCGAGCGAATCCTTATCAAGGACATTTGCTTCATATCCTTTTGCATTTCCACCAAGTTTTCTGATTTCTTCGGCTTTTGCTTCAGCTGCGCTTAAATGTAAATCAAGTAAGGCAATTTTGGCATGACAAAGAGCAAATGCTCTAGCCATTTCAGAGCAAAGGACTCCGCCTGCTCCAGTGATAACTACGACCTTATCGGTGTAATCAACGTATAAAGGTAAATTCTTTTCCATTTATTTAACTCCTTATTAATTATTTATTTTGGAAATGTGTGACTGCTTCAAATAAGCCATTGATATAAGCGCATCCTAAGGCACGATCATATAAGCCATAGCCCGGTTTTTGATCTTCGCCCCAGATGTTTCTTCCATGATCTGGTCTAACATATCCGTCAAATCCATTTTCAACGAGATTTTTGACGATAAGAGCCATATCAAGTGAGCCATATCCGGAGAAATGTCCAACTTCAGTGAAGGAATCTTTGTCATCGGTATATTTGATGTTTCTTAAGTGAGCGAAGTAGATCCTTCCGGCTTTGGCATATTTAGCGGCCATATGTGGAAGATCGTTATTTCTTCCTGCGCCAAATGAGCCAGTGCAAAGGGTTAAGCCGTTATGAATATCTGGAACGGCTGCAAAGAGCTTATCGAGGTCTTCTTCATTTGAAATGATTCTTGGAAGACCGAAAACATCCCATGGCGGATCGTCTGGGTGAATGGCCATATTGATACCGTACTCATCGCAGATTGGCATTATTTGTTTAAGGAAATAAACAAGGTTCTCAAATAATTGCTCATGAGAAATATGTTTATATGTCTCTAATAAGTTTTGAAGCTCATCTGGTGAATATGATTCATCCCAGCCAGGTAAGTGAAGGTTATGTGGATCGACCTTATCGAAGTCATCACGGGAATATGAAAGAGCATTTGAGCCATCAAATAAGACGTGATGCATATCGGTTCTAAGCCAATCAAATACAGGCATGAAGTTATAGCAAACAACTTTGACACCGTTTTTTGCACATAATTCAAGATTCTTTTTGAATGCTTCGATGTGTTCATCTCTTTTTGCGGAGCCCATCTTGATATCTTCTGATACTGGAATGGATTCGATAACTTCCATCTTAAGACCGTTTTTCTCACAGGCGTCTTTTAATTTAAGAAGAGAGGACTCTTCCCAAACCTCGCCAGCCTTTTTGTCATAGACGGAGGTAACAATTGTTGACATATTCGGAATTTGTCGAATGTGTTCTAGTGGTATGGAGTCATTTAAGCCATACCAGCGAAATGAGAGTTTCATAATTTTCTTCTCCTATTGCTAACAAATATTATTTTAGTCCTTAAATTTGATACTTAAATTGCAATAATTAATCTATATGTTTGCATATTTTGTTTTTTGATAACGCTTACATTAATTTTCAGTCATAGAATTAGTGAAAAGTTACATTAATATTTAACTATTTTTGCAATATAGCTTTATTAATATTGCATTTTATTCTTTTTGACTTTATATTTTAATCAATAATTAAATACGGAGAAAATTTATGTTCTCATTCACTTGCAAAGACATCGACATTGCTCACAAGCTCGATTATGCCTCATCACCAAAAGACGAATATAACAAGCACATGCACACGTTTTATGAACTTCTTTTGTTCATCCGTGGAGATGTGACATATCACGTTGAATCAGAATCGCGCCATCTTGAACCGGGTGACATCATTCTTATGGCCGCAGGAAAATTCCATTTTGCGACAGTCAATAAGGACGTCTCTTATGAAAGATACGTTTTTAAATTTCCTTCAACGATGGTTCCTCCAAGTATTCAGGAACGTTTAAAAAACAACTTGCCTTTTTATATGGCAAAAAGGAATGTTGAAACATGCGTAAGATCTTTTGATACATTTTACGATCTATATAACGACGATGATCTTTATCTTCTTTCGGAATCAAAAATTAGAGAGATCCTTGTCTATCTAGCAAATTCCCGCGAATCAGCGCCAGAGTATCAGAAAAATGATGTGATTCGTGACTTAGTTGATTATATCGAGGAACATATCAAAGAAGATTTAACTCTTGAATCAATCGCAGAAAAACTCCATTATTCAGAATCATACCTTTCAAATCAATTTAAAAAAGCAATGAAATGTCCATTGATGAAATATATCCGTTCAAAAAAGATAATTCTTGCTCAGGAAATGATTAGAGACGGAATGAAGGCCGTTGATGTTGCCGAAGAATTGTCTTTCTCTGATTATTCAACCTTCTATAGAAGCTATAAGAAGGTAGCATCGGTTAATCCTAATTGTGATCGTAGAAGCAAAAGAAATTAATTGTTTTTGCAATATTTAGCGATTGTTATTGCAATTAAAAGCGCTTACTTTATATTTTAAAATCAATTTACTTGTTTTTATTTCATATATAAAAATAGATGAATGCAGGAGGGAAAAATATGCGTGAAGAAGTCTTACTAAATGAAGGTTGGCTTTTTAAGATTGCAAATAAGCAAGAAGAAAAAGTTAATTTGCCTCATTCTTGGAACGGAAAAGATGGGCAAGATGGAGGTAATGATTATCTTCGTGATGTTGGAACCTATAAAAGGAGCTTCTCCTACAAAAAGAAAAACGACGAAGATGTGTATTTGATTTTCAATGCCGTTAACTCTCTTTGCGATGTTTATCTTAATGGTGAACATATCATTCATCATGAAGGTGGATATTCTATTTTTGGCGCATTAGTCACGGACAAATTAAAAGATGAAAACGAATTAGTCGTTGAGGCTGATAACAAAGAATATTCAAGAATTTATCCTCTTGCTGCAGATTTCACTTTCTATGGTGGAATCTATCGTGATGTGAAATTGCTCTCTTTGCCAAAATCTCATTTTGAATTCAATGAAGATATGTCTTCTCCTCTTAAATGCACGGTTACAGTTAAAGACGGAAAAGGTGTTCTTAGCGTTAAAGCAAAAGCAAACACAAACGATGAAATTGTCATTGAATTAATCGATATGGAAGGAAATGTCGTTGCAAAAGGAAAACCAAATGAAGATATCATTCTTTCTAATCCTCATTTATGGGATGGATTAAATGATCCATATCTATATACAGTTAAGGGAAAATTAGAAAATCATGGGCAAATCCTTGATGAAATTACTACAAGCATCGGTTTTAGATCATTCAAAGTTGACCCCAAGAAAGGTTTCTTCCTTAACGGAAAATCATATCCATTAAGAGGAGTTGCTAAGCATCAAGATAGACCTAGCCTAGGAAATGCTATCTCTAAAGAAGACATGGATGAAGACATGGCTTTGATCAAAGAGATTGGCGCGACAACAGTAAGATTATCTCATTACCAACACGATCAATATTTCTACGACTTATGCGATAAAAACGGAATAATCGTATGGACGGAAATTCCTTATATCTCCAAATATTCTTTTGATGCGGAAGAAAATGCAAAGAATCAATTAAGAGAATTAATTCATCAATGTTATAACCATCCATCAATTGTTTGCTGGGGAGTTTCTAATGAAATTACGATGTTTAGAAAGCAATTCGGAAAGAAATGCCGTGAAGATCATCATAAATTGAATAAATTCTGTCATGAGGAAGATCCAAATAGAGTAACAGGAATTGCTTGTTTCTCTGTTATGAACATCTTTAATAGGGTTGCTCATATTACCGATGTTGCATCATATAACCTTTATTGGGGATGGTATGTTCCATTTACTCCTATGACAGGCTGGATTCTTTCTTGGTGGCACTTCTTCTACCCGCATGGTCCAATCGGTTTAAGTGAATATGGAGCGGAAGGCATGCCAAATCTTCATTCGTCAAAGCCTAAGAGATTTGATAACACGGAAGAATATCAAGCTATCTATCATGAAAGAATGATTAAGCAAATTAACGATAGACCGTATCTTTGGGCGACGCATGTCTGGAACATGTTCGACTTTGGCTCGGATGGCCGTAACCAAGGTGGAGAAAAAGGCATTAACCATAAAGGATTAGTCACCTTTGATAGAAAGACGAAAAAGGATGCATTCTATGTTTATAAGGCATACTGGTCAAAAGATCCATTCGTTCATATCTGTTCAAAGAGATACGTAAATAGAACAGATAAAAAAGCAACGATCAAAGTATATTCAAATCAAGATACAGTTTCTCTCTATAACAATGGAAAATTAATCGCGACAAAGAAAGGCGATAAGATCTTTAAATTCAAAATCGATCTAGAAATGAAGAATGAAATCAAAGTCGTTTCAGGAAATCTAGAAGATTCTGCGACAATAATTAGAGTCAAAGAGAAAGATAAATCCTATATCTTGCCAAAAGGTGGAAATAATCTCTCTTGGCAAAAATAATAGGTTTTTGTTGCCAATATTTGGATATTTGAATTTTAAAAACGAAACGAAAAAACGCTCAACGAGCGTTTTTTTCATAATATTTGATGTTGTTCTACTTTTTAAGAAAGAACATTTTACCCTTTGTTGGTTTGCCGTTATCTGAAACAATGTTTTTCTTTACTAATTCTTTGAGAGAAAGGCTAATTGTTGCATTGCTAACATTTAAATATTGAGCAATGGATGTGACATTAGATTCTCCTTCTCTAGCTAGGAAAGAAACGATTTGTTTATCAAGTGTGTTCATTCCTTTAACTGCGCTTATTTGGGGGAGCAAGAATGTTAATGTTGTTTTGTTAGGGAACGTTTCTTCCTGCCATATTGGTTCAGGATATCCTAATTCTTTCATTTTTAGAACGATGTTTGGTATTCCAGTCCCTGCTTTATCGCCGATTTTAGCTAAATGAAGCAAGTTCATAACTCCTTCATTTCTTGAATCGCTATTACCGCCTTGCAACGCTCTTTCAAGAGGCAAGCGCATGCAACCTGCATTTCTAAAAATGATTTTGTTACCTTCGTAAAGAACGGAAACTCCTCCGCTTAAAAGATAATCGCAATTACAAATTGCATTAACGATTCCTTCTCTAACACATTCTGCAAGCAATTGTCCGCCATTTTCCGTTATTCCATCATCTGATATATGAAATGGGTTAGGGAGCAATGGCTTGATATGTGCAAATGTTTTCATGATAAAGTCAAAAGCGTTGCCGCTCCAAGAAAGGTCACTAGCATCTAAACGATAATCCCAACGTGTTGAATGACTGGCGTTTTCACGGTAATCAAGATTATATTCAGGAAATAAGCGTTTTATTTGCAAATAATTTCCAAAAAGTAAAACCCCAGCGTTAGTCGCTAAAAGCGTCCTACCTTTGTACGCTAAAGCGCCAATCGTTTTATAAAAAGTAATATTGTCTAGACTCCTAAACAAATTTCCTGGATTTCTTTCATTAAATAATGAACGGTATGTATCCAAGCTTTCTTGATTTAGGTCGTAAAGCGTTATATCGCTTGAATTAGGTTGCATATCCATTTTAAATGGAAATGAATCCAATTCCATTGCACGTCTTTCTTGCTCGCTTGCTAAATAATCTCCATCATTTCTTCTTATATAGGTTAATGCAGGATTTGAATTTAAGTAGACTGGTTTCAAGCTTCTTGGTGCTTCAGGAATCGTAATTTCAATTACATTTTTTCCATCAACATCAATTTCTTTCCATAATTCATCTCCACCTAAACAGACTGAGACTTTCGTATTATTTGAAATAGCATTGAAGAAATCCGTTTTTAATGATTGAGGATTGTTTACTCCTACTATTATATTTTCGTTATTGCCTTCTTTGATTCCTAAAAATATGGTACCGCCTCTTGTGTTTGCAAAACTAGAGTATGTTTCAAACAGGCTGGATGGTAATTTTTGCTCAGATGTTTTTAGCTCAACCGTTTGGCTTTCTTTTATTTTTAAGTAATTTATTTCATTCATCATGACACTATTTTATCACGTGATTCATTAAAATAAACATTTATTCATTAAATTATTAATTTTTTCGTTATTTTATTCGTTTTTTCATTATTTAATTCATTTATTCATTAATTTATTCATTTATTCATTAAAAATATGATCAAAAATTCAAATAAAAGTTTTTTCAATGATGATTTTAATCTTCCTAATGAAGTGAAAATGATATGATGTGACATGATAGTGATATGATGTGACATGATAGTGATATGATCGCGTCATGATGCCTAGTTAGTTAATCAAATAAGAATTAAATTAGATTCAACGACTACAACTTCTTTGCAGTAAAAATCAAAAAAGGCACCGCGAAAGTGCCTTATTTTGTTGTTTTGAAACATTTATTTTGCTTCTTCTTTTTTATCTTCTTTTACGAGGCTAAAGAAGGAAGCCACAGCAATCAATAACATTGTTGCGCAATAGATGATGAATGCTGGCGCACCAGTTGACATGGCTTTAACCGCATATTCATTCGTTCTATCTAAGCTTGTTGCCCAAACCGTACCAATAAGGTAAGTTCTAGAATTGATAACAAAGTAGAAACAAAGACCTGATAAGACGGTTGCAATAAGCATTGGAAGATAGGCGTATAGCTTATTGCCGAATTTCAAGGAAAGAAGAACGGAACCAAGCAAACAAATGATGGCAATTATAGAGAAGACAACGACAATTCCTAAGTGAGGAATTTCATAGCCTAAACAAGATGAGGAGCAGATCGTAAAGATCATTGAAATCAATAGGAGTATTGCCGCGCCTAAATCAATAAACGAGCCAACGTTTAATTTTTTGATGAATTTCATATTATTTGGCCTCCTTTTTGTTTTCTTTGATTGTGAAGAATACGCTGCCAGCAAGTCCTACTGCAATTAATGCGCTAGATGCAGCGATAATGGCAATATAGGCTGCTCTCCACCAAGTCATATTTGAAACCATTTCCGTATTAGCATTAACGGTATTCATATAGTTGCTCTTTGTGATGACCCATAAATCACGATGAATTGCTTCTTTAACATTATTAAGAATCTTCTTATCGTGTTTTACGTCTTCGATATCAAATCCAGAAATCTTGTCGATTGTGTCTTTGGAGTCGAAGGAGGTGATTCCTGCGGCTAAGGCTTGAGGGAGATAGTCCTCATCATCATTTAAGTCAGAAACGATGTAGCCGTTATATGCCCATTCTCCTCTAAGGATGTTTGTTAAGAGTCCTTCGGAGCAAGTGACTTCGCATGGGCCAATCTTCGAGAAACTTGTCATGACACCTAAGAGTCCAACATCTTTTTCATCAGTATCATATTTATCGGCCTCAAAAGCGATTTGGAAGGCTCTAAGCTCGATTTCACGACCACGTTGTTCGGTAAGATATGGGGCAACACCATCACGGTGAGTTTCTTGATCGTTGAAGGCAAAATGCTTTGGAGCAGCGATTAAGCCTTTATCAAGAGCGCCAATGGAATATTCCATACCGGTGTTGCCAGTAAGAATGGCATCTTCTGAATAATATTCAATGTTACGGCCGTTATATCCATGACGATGGGTATTCATTGATGGACCCCAAAGAATTGGAAGGCCAACGAAGAGAGCATCATTACCAATGAGTCTTCCTTCTTCATAAGCTAAATCATGAGAGAAGGTTGCAGCAAGAACTGGTCCGGAAGTAAATACTCTCATTTCATAGCTAGCATTTTGATCATCTTCTGAAATATGCCATGGGCATTCGGAAGTATTATCGCCAAAATTGCTATAAGAGATTGTTTGGAAGGCTTGGTCGCCAACGCCATTAGGACCATTCTCGGTGAATTTTCCGCCTAAGAATCCAACGGACTTCATTTCTAAGAAATCTCTGTTACCGTGAACAATGAAGTTCAAGGCGTCTTCAAGATTCAATTGATCAAGAAGCTTTGACCAATCGGAATAGTCATAGTCCGCACCTTTGAGGTTAACATAGCTAAGATCACCTTGTGCATCGAATTTGATGGAAGAAACATCGTCGCTTGTTGATGGTTCATACATCATACCGTTGATGATGCTAAGCATCTCAGGGGTTGCTTCTAAATCTTTATATTCTTTTGGCCAGGTTCCTTCCCAATCTTTACGAGAAAGATATGTTACGGTGTTTTCAGAATAAGTATTGAAATCTGCGCCAGAGAGATTGTTTTTGACTTGAACTCCTGCTTTAGTGACGTTGAATGTGTCTTCGTCAGTCTCACTTACTTCGTAATCGTATGTGAAGACTTTTTCTTTGTTTCCTGTTACGGAAGTGAAGTTTTGTTCAGCAAGAACGTTGCATAAGGCATCGTGAGCTCCATTGCCGAGAGAGAAATAGTATTTTCCTGGATCAAGGATGTAAGAACCGTTTCCACCTTTTGCGGATGAATCCCATGAGGCGATGTTTTGCATATCTACTTCGATGGTTAGAGTTTCACTCTTTCCTGGTTCAAGAATATCCGTTTTATCATATGCTAATAATTGAATAGCACTCTTTTCAACTTTCGTATTTGCATCATATGGCGCTTGACCATAGATTTGAACGACGTGTTTTCCCGCTTTATCGCCGGTATTTGTCACCTTGACTTTGAATTCCATTTTGAATTCATGAGCCTTATGGGTGATTTTTGGCGAGCCAACGATTTCTTCATCAAATGTGGTATAGGAGAGACCATAGCCAAATGGGTAAGAGACTTCTTTGTCATAGTCCCAGTTTCCTTCGTATGAGGAACCTGCACTTGTATTAGCGTTCCATCTATTTGCAATAGCATCGGCAAAACGAGTCTCGTAATAGTGATAACCGGTGTAGATGCCTTCTGCTTCGATAACATAATATTGTCCGGAAGCACTGCCTTTTAAACGTTTAGCGAAATCTGAATCTGGGTTTGTGTATTTATATTCACCCATATTGATTGTTGCAGGGGCAGAAAGGCTATATGAAGCATAGGTATCTGGTAAGTGGCCAGATGGATTTATCGTGCCGTTAAGAATTTCAGCAACTCCTCTTGTGCCATAGTTTCCACCAATACCCATCCAAAGGATTGCATCAATTCCTTCATCCTTCTTTAAATCATCAATTTCCATTTGGTTAACGGCATTGATGATGACGATGACCTTTTTGCATTTGGATTTTGCATATTCAATGATTGCTTTCTCATTATTTGAAAGCTGCATTGGATTGCTCATGCCAGTTGTTGTATCGACATTATCTTTTTGCCAGTCGATGCCTTCTGTGGCCGCTCTACCGATAACAACAATACCTGCGTCATTATGAGTTAGAATCGAATCTGCGGCTTGAGCATCTCTTGCAATCAAATCATCAATAGTTGCTTCTTTTGGATCGAAAGGCACTTTTGCATATGTGCCCTGAGCAGGATAATCGTTTTCAAGAATACCATTATCCTTGCAATATGCGTCATAGGCATCAGCAAGCGTTTCGTTTACTTGGAAACCTGCTTCTTTTAAAGCATCGCGGAAATGAACCGTTTGATTGTTGCCAGCTGCTTTATGTCCGATGAATGCGCCGGTGATTGTGTAGGATGAGCGGATACCGAAAAGGGATACCTTGCATTTGTTAGATTCTGAAGTAGCTAATGGAAGAGTTCCATCATTCTTTAATAGAACCGTTCCTTCGCCTTGTATTTTCTTTGCAAGATCTTCATGTGCTTTGACAAGCTTCGCTGAATCACCTTTCCCGTTTGTTAATAAATCTTCATCCGGCGTGAAAGTGTTAAATAATTCACCTTCTCCTTTTTGAACTAACTTTGTGGAGTGTGTTCCAAAGAAACCATCAAGCGTTCCAGCATTCGCTTCCATGATATTAGCGGCAGCAATACCGAATACCAAAGTTGAGGCGAATACGAATGTGAGACCTCTGCTTACATTTTTAAGTTTGGCCATATAATCCTCCTTAAATGAAACCGCTAACATTTTTACATTAATTAACGACTATTTCAAAAAAATGATACCGATATGAAAGGTTTCGCAAAGTAAAAACAAAAAATGCAATATAAATTCTAATATATTGCATTAAATTTTTTCTTTATTGTTTTTAGAAAACAACGACAAGAAGCATTTTGAATCTTTCTAGGGCATATACGGCATGAGGGTGATTTGCAGGCATAATGATGCTTTCACCTTCATTTATTTCATGCTCAATTCCATCAATCGTTATCTTGCCTTTTCCATCAAGGCATATAACGAAAGCGTCTCCGCTAGATTCATGCGTGCTTATTTCTTCATCCTTTTCAAAAGAAAAAAGAGTCATGCTGACAGATTGATTTTGAACAAGCGTTTTGGAAACGACTTGTCCTTCTTGGTAAGAGATTTGATCCTTTAATGTTAGGACTTCTCCTATCTTGATGTTTTTTAATTTAGCCGCTTTGTTTTTAATTTCTATTTTCATATGAATAATTATATAAGGATTAGAAAAGAAATTAAATTTTTAGTGACATAGTATTGAATACTAGATATACTAATTCTCGTAAAGAGGTTAAAGTTATGAACAATTTCATCTTATCTTGTGAATCCACCATCGATATGCCTTATTCCTACATTTCTGGAAGAGGCCTTGAAGTTTTGTTTTATTCTTATACAGTCAATGGAGAAACTTATCCAGACGATATGGAAAGAGATCCAAATTCTCTTCCTCAATTCTATGAAAGATTGAAGTTAGGGTATATTCCAACCACATCGCAAATAAATCAATTCGCTTACGAAGAATTCTTTAAGAAATTCCTCGATGAAGGAAAAGACATTCTTCATTTATGCTTTGGAACAGGCATGACCCAATCCTATTCCCAAGCAGTTAATGCCGTCGAAGCATTAAAAGAAAAATATCCAGACAGAAAAATAGTTGTTATTGATACGACCTGCTCTTCATCCGGATACGGATTGATTGTTGATGATGCGGCAGATTTATACGAAGAAGGAAAATCCATAGAAGAAATCGCTAAATACGTCGAAGATAACAAATATCATATTCATCATCAGTTCTATACGACTGATCTTAAATATTTCAAACGCACCGGAAGAGTTTCTGGTCCAGCTGCATCAATCGGAGCAGTTTTGAAAATTTGCCCACTTATGCATTTGAATCATGCCGGAAAAATCATTGCGTATTCAAAAGTAATGGGCAAGAAGAATGCCTTAAAAGCAACTCTTGATTGGATGGAAAATCATGCTGACAATGGCAAAGACTATAACGGAAAAATCTTCATTTCTCATTCTAATGCCTTAGACGATGCAAACAAGACGAAAGACGAGATCGAAAAGAGATTCCCTAATCTTATAGGAAAGGTACGTATCTTCAATATTGGTACGATCATTGCTTCGCATACAGGTCCAGGAACTGTCGCAGTATATTTCCATGGTGATGAAAGACAATAAGCTAATCAAATAAATCTACAGCCACCGATTATCGTTTTAATGGTATAGGTGGCTTTTTAATAGGAAATAACTTGTTATTTTTCAAAATAGACGGGTTTTGCATACAATTTTTGGAAAATTGGATTTTTAAGAGAAACATTAATATCTAATTTTCTTGCTAATTGAGTTCCGTTGTTTTAACGTTGTTAAGTATTTTTTGGAGGTATTAGCATGACGAAAAAGCAGAAAATCCTTACTGTTATATCACTTATATGCAATATAGCGATTGTTGGCTTTGTTGTTACCGCATTTATATATTCTTTTTTCGTATCTGCTAATTCTACATTGATGGCGAAAGGCTTTAATTCTTTACGTTTCTACACAGTATTATCCAACCTTTTATTAGCGTTATTTTCTTTGCCTTTATTAGTAATGAATATCATCACTCTTAAAACAAAGAAGTATGAATGTCCAACATGGATTGGCCTTCTTAAGTATATTGGCGTTGCAAGCGTCTCTGTTACATTCCTCACAGTTATTTGTTTTTTAGCTCCTGCTGCAGCAAAAAGAGGGCAAGGATATTGGTCATTATTTCAAGGACCAAATCTTTATTATCATTTGATTGTTCCTTTACTTGCAATTATTTCTTTCGACTTGATGGAGCTAAATATCAATTTCAAAATTGGCTACACTCCATTAGGACTTATTAGCGTATTTCTTTATGGAATCTTCTATATAATCAATTACTATTGTCATTTGATTAGTGATGGAAATGGTTCCTATGATTGGTATGGTTTCCTTAGTGATCCTAAAAGGTCGACATGGTTTGTTGCATTGATAATGTTACTTGCCTCATATTTGATATGCGTTTGTCTTTATTTCCTTCATCGTTTGTTTGTAGGTTTCACCTTAGGGAAGAAAATAATGCCTATTGAAAAGAATTCTCATATCACAAAAGACACTAGTAATAACGATGAACCATTGAATCTAGATCCAATAAGTCCCGAAGAAAACATTGATGCAATCTCATATCGCAGCAAAAATGATGAAAGCCTAGTCTTAGTTGATAATGTTCCAAGCGATATCTCTGATTCTAAAGAAGAAAACAACGATGAAGAAATCGACGTGGAAATTGAACCTTCTCCAAGTAAAGAAACTTCAACAAAGATACCTGCAGTTAAAACAAACGCCTATAATGGCAAAAGCAGAACCTACCACATCTCTAAAGTTCAAGACAAAGGATGGCAGGTCAAATTAGCAACTGGCAAGAAAGCGATTAAATATTTCCCAACTCAAAAAGAAGCAATTGCTTATGCAAAATCTCTTTCAGATTCACAAGGTGGATCAATAAGAATACATTCGGTGAAAGGCAAGATAAGAAAATAAGGAGGCCGATTAAGGCCTCCTTTTGTTTTTATTTGTTTCCTGTTTTTTTCTTTATCCAAAGGATGAAAACTATTATCTCATGGATAATAAGAGGGCTAACGCCTAAGCCAAATACCCAGGCGAAGTCCCATCCTTCAAGAGGAACGACTTGGAAGACATCATTGACTCCTGGAACGAAAATAACGAAGAATTGAAGGGCTAAGCCAATAATGAATGATGCCCATAAGAGGTAATTCTTATCTTTAAAGACATGAACGAAGCTCTTTTTGGTATTTGTCATTCCAAGCATGTGGAAGAGTTCGCTCATTGAAAGAACGCAGAATGCCATCGCTTGCGCTTCTTCTAGAACTGCTAAAGATGCATTATCATAGAAAGCTTTTATAACGCTTGGGTTAAGGGTGAATCCTTGTTTCATCCAAACTTCAGAAAGGAAGGCAATTAAAGTTATTAAGCCAATCCATGCGCCATAACCAAACGTTATTCCATAGCCTCCATGGCTAAAGAGAGATTCCTTTGGATCACGAGGCTTATCGTTCATGATGTCTTCGGGTTTTCGATCAGCGCCTAAAGCGATAGCAGGCAAAGAGTCTGTTATTAAATTAACCCAAAGAAGATGAATAGCAATTAGCGGCGAAGGAAGACCCATAATAGCTGTCAGAAGCATGCAAACTACTTCACCGATATTGCTTGAAAGCAAGAAGAGAATCGTCTTCTTGATATTGGCGTAGATGCCTCTTCCTTCTTCAACCGCTTTTTCAATTGAAGCAAAGTTATCATCTGTTAGAACCATATCTGCTGCACCTTTAGCAACATCGGTTCCGGTGATTCCCATAGCAATGCCAATGTCAGCGCTCTTTAAGGATGGCGCATCATTAACTCCATCACCAGTCATTGCAGCAATATGACCATTGGCTTTAATTGCTTTAACGATAGATACTTTATTTTCTGGAGAGACACGAGCAAATACACGGACATGCTCAACTTTTTCTCTTAATTCTTCTTCGGAACATGCATCGATTTGATCACCTGACATCGTTTGAGAAATATCCTCAGCAATACCAAGCTCTTTAGCGATGGCAAAGGCCGTATCCTTATGGTCACCAGTAATCATGATTGTTGTGATGCCTGCTTTTTTAAGAGTTGCAACAGCGGGTTTAGCGGCTTCTCTTGGAGGGTCGACCATGCCAACTAAGCCAACGAAGATAAGATTGTTTTCTTCAAGCTGCTTGTTATAAGAAATAGCTAAGGCAAGGACACGAAGAGCATCGCCAGACATCTTTGAAGCAGCGTCTTCAATCTTTGTTATATCTTCTTTTGCAATTGGCCTAACTTCACCATTAATTAATATATGTGTCGTGTGTTTTAAGATTTGATCCATCGCACCTTTGGTATAAGAAATGGTCTTATCTTTATCTTGATGCATGGTTGACATCATTTTTCTAACTGAGTCAAACGGCATTTCATCAATACGAGGAGTTTCTTTTTCAAGGTCTCCCTTATGCATATCAAAGGAATTGGCAAATTCAATCAACGCCACTTCTGTTGGATCGCCATATATTCCTCCATCAACTTTAGCATCAGAGCAAAGAGACATGCCTCTTGCTAATAAGGAGAGTTTTTCTTTGGAGAATTCGCTTTGTTCATAAATTGTTTCATCTTCATAAGCACGAACAACCGTCATCTTGTTTTGGGTTAATGTGCCGGTCTTATCAGAGCAAATAACCGATACTGCGCCTAAGGTTTCAACGGAGGCTAAACGACGAACGATCGTATTGACCTTGACCATCTTCGTCATGCCCATCGCAAGAACGATTGTAACTACTGCTGTTAAGCCTTCAGGGATGGCTGCAACAGCTAAGGCAACTGAATCAAGTAAAGCATTTGACCAGGCCTCGCCGATATTGTTATTAATTAATGCCCAGATTATCTTTACGCCAAGCATAAGAACGACAATAACAACGGTGAGGATTCCTAAGAACTTAGATAAGCCTGCAAGTTTCTTTTGCAAAGGTGTGTCTTCTTCTCCTTCATCGGAAAGCATTGATGCAATCTTACCAATTTCCGTATTCATTCCTGTGGCAATTACAACGCCTTCGCCATGGCCATAAACAATAGGCGTGGACATGAACACTTCGTTAACGCGGTCACCAACGCCAGACTCTTCGCTAAGAACGATATCTGGGTCTTTCTCGGCTGGAACTGATTCACCAGTTAAGGATGCTTCATCAGCTTTTAAGGAGAAGGCCTTAATTAAACGCAAATCAGCTGGAACAGTACGTCCTTCTTCAAGAATTACGATATCTCCAACAACTAATTCTTCCGCAGGGATTTCAATTGTTTTTCCATCTCTTCTTACTGTTGCAGTTGGTGCGGATAACTTCTTTAATGCTTCAAGGGCTTTTTCCGCTTTCATCTCTTGAATTGTCCCAATAAGAGCATTGATGATAACAACACCAAAGATGATGAATACATCAGCAAGTCCTTCTGGCCCTTCTTTTTCCCAATTGATGATTGCTAGGACTAATGAAATTATCGCTGCAATAGCTAAAATCAAAGTCATTGGGTCAGCAATGTTTCCCCAGAATATTTTATACCATGGGTCGGCTTGCTTTTCCTTAAGCTTATTCAAGCCATCTCTTTTTCTTCTTTCTTCGACTTCGCTTGTTTTCAAGCCTTCATTTTCATCAACGGAAAAAGATGAAAGAGTTTCTTTTGCATTCTTGTTTTCAAACATATTTTTCTCCTTATCGAAAACATCGGTAAGGTCTTGCGAGGCAATTGCCGCCTAGTTCCGGCCCGAAGGCGTGTTGACGAATACTAGGCTTAACGCTACTCTCCTTAACATCAATAATTCTAGCAAAATAAATAATCATTGATAAGCAAAAATGTAACATGCAAAATACCTCTATATGAAAATAGTCTTGTATACATCAAAAACATGTGGGAAATGCAAAATTATATCGCCTCAGATAAAAGAATTATTAGCAAACAGAAATGATATTGAATTTGTTTTAGCTGAGACGGATAGAAAAAATGGATTCAATATGGCACTTGATAATAACGTGTTTTCTCTTCCGACATTAATTGCCTATGAAAATGAAAAAGAGGCCAAACGCTTGATCTCTAATTTCACGATTGATGATGTTAAGGCTTTAATTGGAGCCTAAAACCATTTCTTTAGCATATTCGAGTTGTTTCTCGGTTACTTTCCCTCCGGAAATAAGATAAGCAATCTGCCTTATCTTTTCTTCGATACTTAATTCTTTTGCTTTTGAATAGGTGCGTCCATCTTTTACTTCTTTAGAAATCAAAATATGATGGTCAGAAATAGAAGCGACTTGAGGCATATGGGTGATGGAAATAACTTGGGTGCTTAAGGATAGTTCTTTGATCTTTTTAGCGACTGCTTGAGCTGTTTCTCCAGATATTCCTGTATCGATTTCATCAAAGATTACGGTTGGAATCTTATTGGCTTTGACAAATAAGGTCTTGAATGCAAGCATGATTCTTGATGCCTCTCCGCCTGAGATGACTTTTGCAAGAGGCTTTAATCCTTCACCGATATTTGTTTCAATAAGGAAATCAATTTCATCAACCCCATTATCTTTTAAGGAAGATTCATTGTTTTTATGTTCTTTGAAAAGAACGGAGAATCTAACATTCAAAAGAAGGTCTTTTAATGTATCGATCAATTCTTTTTCGATTAGTTTGGCATTTCTTTCACGGACAATTGTTAATTCATTGGCTTTTGAGAGGGTTTTTTCTAAAAGAGTTTTGCATTCCTCTTCTTTTTCTTTTATCGAATCTTCAAAGGAGGAATCTTTTCCAATCATCTTTTCTAGATCATCAAGATAAGATATGAGTTCAGGAATGCTTTTCTTGTATTTTCTTTTTAATGAAGAAAGATCAGAATCTCTTTGTTCTAATTCATCTAATCTATTTGGATCGTAATCGATGTTTCTGAATTCTTTTTTCAAGGAAGATAGAAGGTCTTCTACTGCGTAGTAATGTTCATCAAGGTTTTTATACGTCTCTTCGTATTGTTTTTGAAAGGAAGATAATTTAGAGAGATTTTCTTTCAAAACGTAAAAATCATCCATGAAAGTCCCATCAATTATTTCATTCGACTCATTGATGAGAGAATAAATCTTGTCGTAATTCTTTAATAAAGCTAACTCTGAAGAGATTTCTTCTTCCTCGTTTGGATTTAGATTCATTCCTTTCAGTTCTTTGTATTGATATTCGTAGAAATCCCTTGCTTCAAGGAATTTTGCTTTCTTATTTTGCAAGTCTTGATATTCCGATTTTGCTTTTTTGTATTCATTTAGCAAAATAACATATTCATCTTTCAATCTTTTTGTGAGTTCAGAAGAAAATCCATCAAGGATATCTAGGTAATTTTCGGGATTTAGGATTTTTTCGAAATCGAATTGGGAATGAATGTTTGCAAGATATTTAGAGATATATAGTAAATCATTTAGGGAGCAATTAACCCCATTTATCTTAACGAGATTCTTGTTTTGGGAAATGATACGTTCAATAACAATTTCTTCGTTATTAATAGGAACGTTTATTTTACTAAGGTAGGCGTTTATTTCTGGACGTGAAATAGAAAAATAACCTGTTACTGTTGCTTTGTTTGTTCCTTGACGGATTAACTCAGAGGATGCTCTTGCGCCTAAAAGAAGAGACAAGGAATCAATCATAAGGCTTTTACCTGCGCCAGTCTCTCCCATTAAAACAGAAAAGCCATCCTTGAAAGAAATATCAATGTTTTCAAAGATGGCTAGGTTGTTAATTACAAGACGGTTCAACATGTCCTTAATTATAAATGATATATGAGGATTGTTAAATGTTATTGCTTAATGGCGAGAATTCCGAAAATACCGCCAAGGATAAGAAATATGTCTCCACCAATAACGCCAATGACAATGGCAAGTATATGTGGAAGGGTATTGCCTTTTCCAACGGATTTCTTTGCCCAAACAAGGAAGATAATTGAAACGATGCAAACGATTGTTAAATAGATACCGAATCCAAGAGTTGTCGCTCCGGCTTGTGCCCAAGTCATTCCAGCGTCAGGTGCTTGGCCACTTGTTTGGCCAGTCATGGCAAGAATGCCAGAGATGTCCATAATAACGGCAGCAACAAGACCAATGATGGTGAGGACTAAGGCAATGATGTACATTACTTTTGAAGCTTTTTTCATAATTGTGTTTCCTTTCTTTAATTAATTGATTGAACCGTATTTTCTAGCAGTCCAAAGGAAGAATCTCGAATATGCCGTTCCGATTCCGTTATTCAAGGAAGGCCCATGAACTTGGAAACGGCGGATGATCATCTTATATTGCTTTGGATTGCTCTTTTTTAATGAGTTTTTAAACTCTTTCTTTTCTTTCCTAGCTACTGCTTTTTCTTTATAGGTAACATACATCAAAGGAGCAGTTACCATCATACAAAGCTGATGTCTAAGAATATGGAAGAGATGCTTATCTTTCTTTCTTATGGTTTCTAAATCCACGCTATCGAAGGCAAGTTTAGCAACTCTTTCGAGGTTTTCTGTGCGTTTAATCAAATTTGCTGTTTGCATACTTTGTCCATCTCTTCCAAGAAGGTATTGATAAAGTTCTTGATTGAGATAGATAAGATGCTTCACGTGAGGGAGAGGTGCATATATAAAATAGTTATCTTCGTAGAAACAATGTTCAGGAAGAACGATGCCACTTTCCTTTAGCATTGCTGTTTTATAAATAACGGAATGCAAAGTGAAGTTGTGACCATAGTCAAATCTAGTGACTCCACTCCAATCAATGACTTTGTTTGGAGTTATGAATGAGTCATATTTAATTAATTTGCCTTTTCCGTCTTCTCCATATGAATGCACATAACGATATGGCATCAAAATCATATCGACATCATACCCTTGTTTGAGGCATTCAACATATTCAAGAAGAGTCTCAAGACCTTTTTGATCGACCCAGTCATCTGAATCTAAGACTTTGAAGAATTTTCCATTAGCAAATGAAAGGCCAGTGTTTATTGCTCCACCGTGCCCTTTATTTTCTTGATGAATTGCTTTGAAAATATTTGGATATTTCTCCTCATATTCCTTAGCAATTTTCAAAGTATTGTCCTTAGATCCGTCATCAATTATTAAAACTTCAATCTTATCGCCAGCAGGGATTAAAGAATCCAAAGCATAATGAAGATATGCCTCAGAGTTATATGATGGGATACAGAATGTTATTAATTTATCCGACATTTAAGGTTATTTCTCTTTCTTCCCCTTGGCCTTTTTTTCTTTCTTTCTAGCACGTCCCATTTTGTTAAAATGGTGAAGTCCTTTCCAGAAATGCCCATTGAACATGATGATGAGACCATCGAGCTGGGCCATGCTCATTGCTCCGCCTGTCATTCTAGATAAGGCACGAACTGGGTTGTAGTATACACCCATTACGAGGGTATTTGCAGTAGTTCTTTTGCCAATCTTGCGTAAAAATTTAATCGCAAAGCGGATTGACCCGGCAAAAAGCCTGCCCGCAAAGCCCTTCGCATAATGTAAATCAGATATCGAAGAATTGTAGTCAACGACAATACGGTGTTTCTTGACGAATGCTTCATCTTTTGGAGGAAGTTCTCCACCAAGAAGCTCTTTGAATTCATCATCGCCGATTTGTCTGACGTCTCCTGAGAAGTAATGTGAAAGTTTTTCCTTATCGTATACTCCAGAGGCATCTTTTCCTTCAACCTTGATTTCTCCGGTTAATGGGAGTTCTTTAGATGAAGGTCCAACATATATTTGATATGTTCCACCTTCAGTTTCAAATTTATTTTCTTTTGTATCCCAGTAACGGAATGAATATTCATCAAATGGAATGCTTACTTCAACGGTTTCTCCAGCCTTAATAAAGACTTTCTTGAAACCTTTTAATTCATAGATTGGACGGAAGATCTTTGAATCTTTCATGCCAATATACATCTGAGCAATTTCTTTTCCATCGACTTTTCCAGTGTTAGTGATGGAGAATTTAACGCCATCTTTGCTAACAACAAGATTATCGTATTTATATGTAGTATAGCTTAAGCCATAACCGAACGGGAAACGTGCTCCACCGATCTTATCACCATTGTAATAACGGTAACCGATATAGAGGCCTTCACGATATTCGATGTTCTTATCGTTTTTTCCAAAGTGGTCAGCGGATGGACAATCTGCATAGCCATATGGATATGATTCAGCCAATTTTCCTGATGGATTTACTTTTCCAACAAGGATGTTGATGATTGCTCTAGCGCCTGCTTCACCAGCTAAATATGCATGTAAGATAGCGTCAACTCTATCAGCAAATGGCATTTCGATTGGCGCACCGCATTCAATGATGAGAACGATTTTCTTTCCCGTGTGATACAAAGCGGAAATTAATTCTCTTTGATTTCCCGGAAGACGGATATTTGCTCTATCTATGCCTTCTGCTTCAGTGACTTCATCTAATCCGCAGAAGAGAAGTACGGTATCGCATTTTTCTACAAGCTTAAGGGCTTTATCGATTAAACGTTGGTTCTTCTTGCCATAACGTTTGAAACCTGGCTCGTATCCAACGACGTTGAGTTTGTATTCTTTTAGAACATCGTTGATTTGATCAACCTTCAAAGGATTAACAACGGAAGATCCTGCGCCTTGGTAACGCATATTTTCTGCAAAATCACCAACGATGGCAATCTTGCTTCCTTCTTTTAATGGAAGGATGTTGTCTTTATTCTTTAAGAGAACGAGAGATTCTTCTGCGACTTTTTGAGCGATGGAGTGATGTTCTTCTTTGTTAAATTCTTTTGGGGCCTTCTTAAGGTTCTCGGTGGTTTTTAAGACAACATCGATGATGCCATCAGCAAGAATATCAACATCTTCTTCTTTTAAGCGACCATCCTTAACGGCTTGGACAACTTCTCTATTTGTTTCACCATCGGTTGTAGGCATTTCAAGCTCAGATTGGGCTTTAACTGCTTCAATACGATCGTTATCGCCACCCCAGTCTGAAACGACAATTCCATCAAATCCCCAATCATCGCGGAGGATTTCTTTTAACAGGTGGGGATTCTCGTTGGCATATATGCCATTGACTTTGTTGTAAGAAGACATGACCGATAATGGCTTTGCTTCTTTGACGGTTATTTCAAAAGCAGTGAGATATATTTCTCTAAGGGTTCTTTCATCAACAACGGAGTTTGATGTGATTCTTCTAATTTCTTGGTTATTGGCAGCAAAGTGTTTTAAACAAACGCCTATGCCATTTTCTTGAACGCCATTTGTATATCCAACGGCAAGTTTGCCAGCAAGATATGGGTCTTCAGAGAAATATTCGAAGTTTCTTCCACAGCGTGGGTTTCTTTTCATGTTTATGCCAGGTCCTAAAAGGAGCGAGACATCAGCAGCAGCCGCTTCTTCTCCGATTGTCTTACCAACTAAATGTAAGAGTTCAGGATCCCAAGAACATGCTGATGTAGCACTTGTTGGCATACAAACAGCTGGAATTGATGGGTTTAATCCCAAATGGTCAGCGGCCTTAGCCTGTTTTCTAAGGCCGTTAGGACCATCAGAGAGAAACATACTAGGAACGTTAGCGGAAGGAATTTCTTGCGTTTCCCAGAAGTTTTTTCCTGAAAGCAAGGAGGCTTTTTCTTCGAGGGAAAGCTTATCTAAGATATCTTGATGTTTCATTTCGTTTCTCCTAGAATTAAGCAGCCAAGCCTGTTTCTTTGGCTTTTTCTTTAAGGACGGCAAATTCCGAAGCAATCTTTTCTTCGTTTTGCTCTTGTTTTGCAATAATCTTAGCTTTCTTATCCTCTGGAAGAGCATCGAATCTTGCTTTCTTAAGTGCTTCTTTTGCAGCTTTCTTTTCTTCAGATTGAGCTTTCTTTTGAGCTGCAGCTGCATCTTTCTTTGCTTTTTCAGCAAGGAATTTTGCATTTTCTTCATCGAAGCTAAGACGTTTCTTCTCGCAATCAGCTTTTAATTGGGCGATACGAGCTTCTTCGACTAAGCGAGCGTTTTCAGCTTCTTCTTTAGCGGCTCTTTCTTCTGACTCAAGCCATTCTTTTCCTTCGGCTAAAGTCTTAGCTTTTTGATCGGCGATGATTGTCGCATTATCAATCTTTGTGAATTTTTCAACGTTCATTGCCAAGAACATAAGTCCCATGATGAGGTAGCAACCACCCTCGACGATATAGCCAAGGATTGTGTGGAGCATTTTTCCTCCTTCAGGGAAAGCGGAATTAAGACCAGCGATGATGCCATTACAAACACCAGACATGGCAACCATGATGGAACCATAGATGGACATCGTGAAGCCATCTGTTCTCTTACCATATAATGCTTCTTGGTGATCAAGAACGTTAGCAAGAAGGGCTAAAGAGATATACATAGCTGGGGCAGTTCCTAAAGCCTTAATCATGAAGGAAACGATAGAAACAGACCAGATTGTTGCTTCTCCTGCGTTAGGAATTAAGCAAATGAATGAGAGAAGGGAAGCAAGGAAGGCAACCGCACATCCGCCAATAATCGTCTTTGATTTGGTGAATTTATTAGCAAGAGGCCATACAAGTAACATGCCTAATGCCGTTGGGATAGCGCCTAAGGTATTGATAAATGAAGAGAGTGAAGTTCCGCCAGTGAAGGCTTGGGAATAGAATGAAAGGTCGTTGTTTTTCATCTGTCCGCCAAATTGATAGAGGAAGAAGAATATCATGATGATCCACCAATATTTGTCATGCATACAAATATAGATTTGTTCGCTCATCGTGACGCCTTTTGAAACTGGAGTTGCATCTGCTTGTCCGTTAACTTCTTTCATTTCAAGGGTCTTGACGTTTTCTTCGGTGATTCTTTCACGGGTGAAATAATATTCAAGTAAGCAGCCGATGACTAAGCAGACAATCATGATGATCATAAGAATCGTCCATTTGCTATTAGCTTCGGCAGGGGTGATTTTCGTAAGAATATCTGAAGCATTTCCGCCTGCTGCAGTAAGTGCTTCTTTATAGGTTGAGAAGTTTTTATCAAGGCTATTGACGTGATAGACAGGTAGTAAGCCAATAAGGTCGACTAAGATACCGCCAGCCATGCCAGAGAGTCCGGCAGCGCCAAGCTGAGCGGCCATGATACAAGTAGAAAGAAGACCACGGGATCCACCATCTCTTGTTGAAAGGTTAACTAATGCTGAATGTGATGTGTAATAGATTGGCCAAGCAAAGGCGTAATAGAGGTTATAGCCAATTGCAATGATGATACTAGCCCAAAGATTAGAGAAACTTCCGCCCGTTCCACCAATATCGGCAGCAGTTCCGTTTCCAGTTGGGAGAGGAACGATGAATAAAACCAAAAGGGCAATAGCAACAAGAGGCATTCCTAATAGAATGAATGGTCTTGCTTTACCTGCGATTGTAGGTTTCTTTTCCATCAATTTGCCAACAAAGAGGTTGCCTATAACGATAAGTATGGCAGAGAGAATTGGCAAAAGGGTCTCGAATAAAGGATTCCAATCTCCAAGCATCAAGACTTTATCCCAATATTGGATAAGCCAGATGTTTACAACGCCATTCGAGATCAGGGCGAGGATTGGCCCTAGAAGATAGCCAAGGGCTGCTTCTGGGAAGAGCTTCACGCTACTGCTCTTGATTTTGGTGGACAAGAGGGGGTTCGTGAAGATCGATTTTTTTGAATTGTTCTTCGACATAAAATGCTCCTTAATATAATGTAAGCCTTTACATATATGATAAACGTTTTGCAAAACAAAAACACGCCAACACCGAAAAATGGCACAAATTGTGCGTGAATTGACATAATTCGTGCGTGAATTGACATTTTCACGTTCAAAAATCATCTAGTTCAATCTTATTTTTACCGAAATTGGGTTTCTTAGTACGTCTAAATTAATGATGAGTGCTTTCTTCTTTTAATTCATGAGACGAAAACGAAGTAAGGATTTCAAAAAAAAGCAAAAATCTACCGCGAAACCCTCTTATTTTTGAAATGAAGTTAATTTTTCTTTAAATGTGATTATTTTCTCCTAAAATAATTAACGCGAAAAAAGGAGGAAAAAACGAAATGGCGAAATATAAGGCGAAGAAAATCCGCACTACTCCAATATGGTATGCAATAGTTTTGATGATTGTCGGTGCATTGTTGATTGTTGGTGGCTCAACAGCCGCCCAAAACATCTCTCAATGGATGGTTACAATCATTGGTATTGTTCTTATTGTCTTTGGCGTGCTTAATGCTGCTGCAGGATTTGTGACGACAGGAATCATTCAGATCTTGTTTGGCGTCCTGATGGTTGTATTTGCTTGGCTCTTCTACTGGATAGCATTCCTATTCTTAGGTATTTGCTTATTTGCATATGGCATAAGAAACCTTGCTTATCATTCCGGATGGATCTTAACAAACATTCTTGATTTGGTCGTTGGATTAGCAATCATCTTGTTATCTATGGGATTCAAGTTCCAATGGGCTGCAATTGTCGTTGAAATCATTTACATCGTTGCTGGTGTCTTATTATTCATCGATGGTTTGATGATTCTTATCAAAAGGCAATAAAAATCTATTCTGAGAAAAAATAACGGTGACCATTTCGATCATCGTTTTTTCTTTTGGCGTTACTCATTCCAAATAGGAAATAATTGAAGAAAACAAAAAGATCTTGTTTTCTTTCAATTAACGATGGAAAACAAGACCTTTTTCTTTATTTGATTACTTTATAACCAGCATTTTCGATTGCTTTAGAGATTTCTTCATCGGAAACATCTTTTGCATCAAAAGTCGCTTGTTTTTCTTTTAAGGACACTTCGACGTTGGAAATTCCGTTGATTTTTGAGAGAGCGTCTTTAACATGCATAACGCAATGTTGACACATCATCCCTTTAATTTTCACTGTCTTTTTCATATTTGCTTCTTCTCCTTTCTTAAATATTTCTGTTGGAAGTTCTTTTTTAATCTTCCTTTTGCATCTATTTGAATCATAGACATTAAATAAATTGATACGTAAGGCGTTTAAACAAACAGTAACCGATGATAAGGCCATTGCAGCCGCGCCATACCAAGGTTTAAGAGAGTTTAGGCCTAATCCAGTAAGAGATCCTGCTGCAATAGGAATCATCACTATGTTATAGAAGAATGCCCAGAAAAGGTTTTCTTTGATGTTAAGGAAGGTGTGTCTAGAAAGACGGATAGCAGCACTTGCATCGCATAAAGTTGATTTCATCAACACGACGTTAGCTGAATCGATAGCGATATCCGATCCGGCGCCTATTGCTATGCCTATATCTGCTTGAGTTAAGGCCGGCGCATCATTAATTCCATCTCCAATCATTCCGACTTTCCCATGTTTTTGCAACTTTTTGATTATTTCAAGTTTTCCATCAGGAAGAAGATCGGAAACGAAATAGGTAAGACCAACTTGTTTAGCGATGTATTTAGCCGTTTTCTCATTATCTCCGGTTAACATTATTGGAGTTATGCCAAGCTTTTTGAATTCTTCGATCGCTTTAAGGGAATCTTCTTTGATTTCATCCGCAACAGCAATTATTCCAAGTAACGTATTTCCTCTTACGAAAATCAACGGAGTCTTGCCTTCATTAGATAATTTAGCGACCACGTCTATTAGCTTTTGACTTGATAATCCCTTTTCTTCGATTAATTTTAAATTACCTGCATAACAGATTTCATCGTTAAGAGTTGCTTCAAGTCCATAGCCAGGTAAGGCCTTAAAAGATAAAACTTCTTCGGAGTTAAGATTTAAAGAGACTGCCTTATCATTAATTGCTTTCGCAAGGGGGTGCTCTGATTTTCTTTCAATTGAGGAAGCGAAAGCAAGGAGATCTTCTTCTTTTGTCTCATCAAAAGGAATGATATCAGTAACGCTTGGATGGCCTTTTGTTATTGTTCCAGTCTTGTCTAAGACGATGAAATCTAGCTTTCCTGTTTCTTCGATTGAAATAGCGTTCTTAAATAAGATACCGTTTTTAGCAGCTTTTCCTGATCCAACCATAATGGCAACAGGAGTTGCCAAGCCAAGGGCACAAGGGCAAGCGATAACAAGTACGGAGATGGCTCGATTGAAGGCATATGTCACCAAATCGTCATTTGGCAAAGTATCTACCACGCCTTTCCCAAAAATGATCCAACAAACAAGGACGATTAGCGAGATAAAAAGAATTGTTGGAACGAATATGCCCGATATCTTATCTGCTAACGCGGAGATTTTCGTTTTCGAGTTAGCCGCATTTTGAACCATTTCGATTATCTTATGAAGACTTGTTTCATTGCCAACGTTGGTTGCTTTGCAAGTGAGTGCGCCATTAAGATTTATCGTTCCGGAAGATACATGGTCTCCCTCTTTTTTGTCTATTGGCATTGATTCTCCTGTCAAGGCGGATTCATTTGTCGAAGAAATTCCTTTAAGAATAATTCCATCAACCGGGAAGGATTCTCCTGGGCGAACAAGGAAGATATCATCATGAAGAACTTCTTCTGCTGGAATATCAATTTCTTGATTATCACGGAGGACATGTGCTTCTTTTGGAGCAAGATTCATCAAAGATTTTAAGGCATTTGTCGTTTTTCCTTTAGAAAAAGATTCTAATGTTTTGCCAACTGTTATTAATGTAGGAACCATTCCTGCCGTTTCAAAGGTCAAACACATGGAATAATGCATGAGTTTGGAATAATCGACTCCATCTTTGCTAACAAATGAAGACATGATGAACATAAAGACGATGCCATAAACAAATGCAACTCCACTTCCTAAAGCAACAAGGGTGTCCATGTTTGCCCCGCCATGGAATAAAGCCTTAGTTCCTGAAATATAGAAATTCCTATTAATTATCATGATTATTAAGGCGAGAATTCCTTCTAGGAGACCGAACATCAAAGGATTTTCACCGATGATCCCTAATGGCCATCCCCAAGACATATTCATATAGCCCATCCCAAAATAGAATAATGGGGCAAGCAAAATCAAAGAGAATATTAATCTTTTAAAAAGCTTTGGTGTTTCTTTGTCTTTTAGTTCATCTTCAAGAGATGATTTGTCTTCTTTCTTATTTGAAGATAGTTTTGCTTCATAACCAGCATTTTTAACCGCTTGAACAATTTCATGTGGATTAGCAGGCTCTTCATAGCTAACAAGCATGGAATTAGTTAAAAGAGAGACGTTAACTTCTTTGACTCCCTTAACTTTATTGACCGCTTTATCGACATGGGCCACGCATGAAGCGCAGCTCATCCCGCTAATGCTATATTTTTCGTTTTTAACCATATTACTTCAACTTCTTCATCAATTCGAAAGCCTGATCGAGACTTTCTGTCTTTCCTTCTTTGATATCATTGACAACACAAGTGTCCATATGTTCTTTGAGGATGATATATCCAATGGATTGGAGAGCGGATTCAACCGCGGCTAATTGAATCAGAATATCCCCACAATAACGGTTCTCATCAAGCATTTTAGAGATTCCATTTATTTGACCGGTAACTCTATTTAACCTTGATTGGAGATTTTTAACTTCTTCAATATCTCTTGGCTTTGCTTTTTTCTTGCAACAAGCTGGACAAGTTTCTTTTTCCATAAATACCCCCTTACGGTATATTACAAGGAAAAATATATACCCCATAGAGGTATATGTCAATAGATATGCTTTTTATTTATTCTTTCTTCTTGATGTTTCTAGTCTCGCACATCTTTTATCTGAATAAGTAAGTAGCCATGCTTCTTTGGAAAGAGGAGGACGCCAAAAAGTTAAAGGGAACATATGTGAAATAATCATATTGATTTCCTTCTTATTTAAAGAAAATCTCTTTTTGGCATTCTTTAAGGCAAAATATGGATGGCGGAAACCGTGCAAAGAATGTCCTTCATGGGAATGATGCCAATCATAGAGATAAAAATCATGAAGGAGGCACCCCCTTATTAAGGATTGATAATCAATATTCATATTTTTGCTTTTTGCATATGAATAAGCGTATAAGGCAACACGAAAACAATGATCATAGACAGAATAGCGGCCATGCGCGGTAAATTTCTTTAATTTTTGATATTCTTCATCATGGAGAATTGGCGATGATATTTCCCGGAATTCCGCATTAAGAAGGATTTGAAACATAGTAAAAGGATTATAACATTTAAGGTGTTATTACATTTCTAAAATCGACGATTTCTTATTATGACTGAGATTTTTTCAAGCGAGTTTTTTACTAGAACATGTATTTTTCCAAGCGACTTTTTCTGTTCAGTGTGTATTTTTCCAAGCGAGTTTTGCCATTTTGAAACATTTTTAATATTTTTGTATCTTTTCTATCCAAGAGAAATATCTAGGCACATCATCAGGATGAAACCAACGATGAAAGACCATACGCCTAAATGGTTTGTTGGATCTCCTTTTGCATCAGGAATCATCTCTTCAGCAATAACATAAAGCATACATCCGGCAGCAAAAGATAAAGCCCAAGGCATTATTGGTTCAATAAAGAAAACTAGGAATAAGCCTAGAAGAGCTGCAATAGGTTCAACCGCACCTGATAATGTTCCAAATAAGAAAGCCTTAAATGAATTTCCGTTTTCTCCTTTTATTGGCAAAGAAACCACCGCTCCTTCAGGAATGTTTTGAATTCCGATTCCTAAGGCAAGCATCAAGGAGGATGTCATCATTCCTAAAACGTTATCTCCGCTAAGATTAGCTAAAGCAACGCCAAAAGAAATTCCTACTGATAATCCTTCTGGAATATTATGAATCGTTACGGCTAAAAACATCTTAGCCGTTTTCGAAACTCTTGATGGAAGGCCTTCTTCTTTGTTTTGCTCAATATGAAAATGAGGGATAAGCCGATCGATTCCCCAAAGGAAAAGAGCGCCTAGCAAGATTGATATTCCACTTATTAGCCATGAAGGCATATACCCTGCATTGATTTCAAGAGTTGGCATAATCAAAGAAAATATCGATGCAGATAACATGATTCCAGCGGCAAAGCCTAAAAATATTTGATTAACTTTAGGACTTATCTCCTTCTTATGGAAGAAAAAGACAAAGGATGAGCCCAAAGTCGTGCAAAAGAATATAAAGAGAATGCCAAGCGTTGCATATACGTAAGAGGTCATAGGATGTTCCTTTCATTAAGTTAGTTCTCACTAACTAATATAGAATATCATCTTAATATTTACTTACAACTATTTTGTTTAAGTTATCTTGTTATAAGATTTTCATTCATTTTTAAATGCAGTATACAAAAAAGGACCGCATTTCTACGGCCCAAATTTGGTTTTTTTGATTTTAGATTACATTGTCTCGTGTGCGTTACGAGCGATGACATCTAATTGTTGTTCTTTTGTTAAATCGATGAACTTAACAGCATAGCCAGAGACACGGATTGTGAAATTGGCATATTCTGGTTTCTCAGGATGTTCCATTGCATCTCTTAATTTGTCTAATCCGAAGACGTTGACATTGAGGTGGTGGGCACCTTTTTCGAAGTAACCATCAAGAACGTTAACAAGGGTGTTAACTCTTTCGTTTTCGTCATGGCCTAATGTGCCAGGGGCGATTGTGCATGTATTTGAGATGCCATCGAGAGCATATTCATATGGTAATTTTGCGACTGAGTTAAGGGAAGCAAGTAAGCCATTCTTTTCTGCTCCATAAGCTGGGTTTGCACCCGGGGAGAGAGGTTCTCCTGCTTTACGGCCATCTGGAAGAGCGCCAGTTGCTTTGCCATAAACAACGTTGGAAGTAATTGTGAGAATGGAGGTTGTTGGCTCAGAGTTACGATAGGTGTGATGTTTCTTAAGTTTCTCCATGAAGATCTTAAGGAGGTTAACTGCAATATCATCAGCACGATCATCATCGTTACCATAACGTGGGAAGTCGCCTTCGATTTCGAAATCAGTGACGATTCCATTGTCTCCACGGATTGCTTTGACCTTGGCATATTTGATAGCGCTAAGGGAGTCAACAACGTGGGAGAAGCCAGCAATACCGGTAGCAAATGTTCTCCTGACATCAGTATCGATTAAAGCCATTTCAGCTGCTTCATAGTAATATTTGTCGTGCATATAGTGGATGAGGTTGAGGGCGTTGACATAAACTTCAACAAGCCAATCCATCATCTTGTCATATTTGGCAACAACTTCATCATAATCAAGATATTCAGAAGTAATTGGGGTATAGGCAGGGCCAACTTGGGTAAGGGTCTTTTCATCAATACCGCCGTTTATCGCGTAAAGTAAGCACTTTGCGAGGTTGCAACGGGCACCGAAGAATTGCATTTCTTTGCCGGTTTGTGTTGCAGAGACACAGCAGCAGATGGAATAGTCATCACCCCAAACTGGACGCATGACATCATCATTTTCATATTGGATAGCAGAGGTATCGACAGAGATCTTTGCAGCATATTTCTTGAAGTTCTCTGGAAGTCTCTTGGTGTAGAGAACAGTGAGGTTTGGCTCTGGAGCTGGACCCATGTTTTCTAAAGTATGGAGGAAACGATAGTCGTTCTTTGTGACCATGCTGCGGCCATCTTGCCCCATGCCAGCGACTTCGAGGGTTGCCCAGACTGGGTCGCCAGAGAAGAGTTGGTTATAAGATGGGATACGAGCGAATTTGACCATTCTTAACTTCATGACAAAGTGGTCAACGAGTTCTTGTGCTTCTTCTTCGGTGATAACACCATTGGCTAAATCACGGGAGATGTAGATATCTAAGAAGGTGGAAACTCTACCGACAGACATAGCTGCGCCGTTTTGTGTTTTGATAGCAGCAAGATATCCGAAATAGAGCCATTGGAATGCTTCGTGGGCATTTGAAGCTGGTTTGGAGATATCATAGCCATAGGAATTTGCCATGACCTTCATCGCTTCTAAGGAACGGATTTGTTCTGATAATTCTTCTCTTAAGCGAATGACATCATCAGTCATTGCATGTCCGCCACAGTTAGCAAGATCAATCTTCTTTTGCTCAATGAGGTAATCAAGACCATAAAGAGCAACACGGCGATAATCACCGACAATACGGCCACGGCCATAAGTATCTGGAAGACCGGTTAAGATCTTAGCGTGACGGCATTTCATGATTTCTGGGGTATATGCATCAAAGACGCCTTGGTTGTGGGTCTTATGATACTTTGTGAAGATTTCATGAAGTTTATCGCTTGGGGTATAACCATAGGTTGTGCAAGCTTGCTCAGCCATTTTGATACCGCCATAAGGCATGAAAGCTCTCTTTAATGGCTTATCTGTTTGTAAGCCAACGATCTTTTCAGTATCTTTTAAAGCTTCATCAATATAAGCAGCTTGGTAAGCGGTGATACCGGAAACTACTTCTGTTTCCATATCGAGAACTCCGCCTTTAGCACGTTCTTGATGTTGTAAATCTTGGACCTTGTTCCATAAATCTGTTGTAGCTTTTGTTGGTCCGACTAAAAATGATGAATCACCATCATATGGTTGATAGTTTGCTTGGATAAAGTCACGAACATTAACTTCTTTTGTCCAATGTCCGTTTTTAAATCCTTTCCATTCGTTTTCAAACATTAATTTTTTCCTCCAATTTAATGCATATCTATTTTATATATGTGAAATGTTGAAACATTGATTTAAATCAAATTTTTTATATTTTTCTTTGGATGTGGAATCGGTTTTTCGGTGACTTTGATTTTAGAGTGATTAGATTTGACTAACAAATGGATGTTCATGGAATAATAAATAGACAAAATATCTGCTTATTTCTATATCTAAGCATTAACGATAAAACGGCGTTAACGTTACATTTTTTTGCATTTTTTAATATTTTGTAACGTTAACTGGCATTTAAAAAGCATTCCATCAAAGAATGAAATGCCTGATGCTTATTTTATATTTTCATCTTTTTTGCCATTGAGGATATCAATTGCATTTTGAATCCTATCTTTTGTTGGAGGTTCTACTTCTTTTAACTTATACGGATAACCAAGCTTTTGCCATTTGAATTCGCCCATCTTGTGGAATGGGAGAACATCAATTCTTTCAACATTTGATAAAGTCTTGATGAATTTTCTTGTTTCATAGAGATATTCATCTTTATCCGAATAGCCAGGTAAAAGAACGTGTCTAATCCAAATTGGCTTATGAATTTCATCTAGATAATGAAATAAATCGATGATGTTATCATTTGGAACTGAAGTAAGTTCTAAATGAACTTTTGGATCGATGTGTTTGATATCGACCAATAACAAGTCGGTATATTTCATTAATTCTTGAAATTTTGAGAAGAACGGTTCTTTTCTTGAGAATGGTTGACCAGCTGTATCAATGCAGGTTGAAATGCCGTTTTCCTTTGCTTTTTTAAAAAGATCGAGAAGGAAATCCATCTGCAAAAGAGGCTCTCCACCAGAGACTGTGATTCCTCCTTTATCTCCCCAATAAGGACGGTAACGGAGGGCTTGTTTGATTAAATCATCAGATTCTTTTTCCTCTCCTCCATCCATCTTCCAAGTATCAGGGTTATGGCAAAAAAGGCATCTCATCGCACAGCCTTTAACGAAAATAACAAAACGAATGCCAGGTCCATCTACTGAACCGAATGTTTCTATTGAGTGAATAATGCCTTTCATCTTCTTTTCCTCCCAGGAAGAAAATTATCAAAATAAAGATAGCATATGACCTTGATTTAAATCAAATTTTAATATGTCGAAAGTTAATAGTCAAAATAGATGTCGTTAGTAAGCATCAGCAATCACGATCTTCAAATCTAAACGCAAAAGTCTTTCCTGGGCATTCAAAGATTTCATCCGTATCAAAAGTCATTGTTAGTTTTTCTTTGCTAAGTTTGCAAGTTCCACTAGATACTTTTTCGCTTCCGTTCTCTTTCATTTTAAAATGATATTGATCGGTAAAATATAACTTCCCATTATATTTAGTTGAAGAAACTAAAACGTGAACTCCATCATCTTGAAAGCCATAAGGGAAATTATCCTGAAATTTCAAACCAAGTTCTTCATTTGTGAAAATTGTTTGACCAGCATATCTTATATCCAGTTCTTCTTCGGAAATTTCTACTTTCTTTAGAGTTGATGACCACTCAAATTTGCATGAACTTAATTTTGGATGAGGCTTGTTGGTTACCGTAATTGTTTTACCATCTCCTGAACTCTCGGTCATATAGGCATAGCGATCAATACTCGGAAAATAAAAACCCAAGTCAATATCGGTTTCTTGCTTACTAAGGTTTTTCTGCCATACAAAGAGTTGTTTTTCTCCGTCTTTGTAAGCATATCCATATCCCATATAGCGATTAGTCATACAATACATAACGGATTTTCCATCATCGCTAATCCATTTAGTAAACGGGGTGAAATTAGTAGGAAGCCAGCTGTTGCAAAATGAAGCCGCTCTTGCTAAAAATCCCAAAATAGAATTAGCAATAGAACATGAAGATAGAACTGGAACTATAGCAACAAGCAATGCCGAATATAGTATTTTTCTTTTTGTTTTCATGCTTGCCTCCAAACATAGCCACAGATGAATTGCTCATCGTTTTTGATTTGCTTTTCTAAATTCGGATCCTCAGTGCCAACATGCGAAAAGCCAGTAAACCTAAATGTTTTGGTGGGATTTGTTGAATTGTAAATCCGATACATAGAAATGCTTATTTTTTTCACATAAATTGTATGAGCGCCTTTTGAAATTAATGGGATCAGCTTAACGTCATCTTCCTTATTCCAATATGTCATTATACCTTGCCTATAAGTGAAAAGAGTGTTTTTAAAATCTTTAAAGGTCAAGCAATCTACCGTCGTATATTTGTCAGCGGTAAAATACGATACGACTTTGGTGAAATCACTTAAAGATTCAAGATAAATAGCAACAAAGTCTTTAGCAACCTCCAAAGCGGTCCTTAAAGAGTTTTTAATTTTAGCTAGAGTTATTGTGGCCCAAACTTTTGCGGAAATCCTGAAAAGTTCTTTGACCCACCAAGGACACGTATCCCTATAATTTTCAAATATCTTGTCTGCAACATCATCAATGAAATCGCATAAGGCATTCAAAATCACTGAATCAAAAATGATTTCAAGAGCAGCAATTAAGACCTGTTTCGCTTCTTCGCCAATTGGATTCGCCCCAAACATCCCCATAGCAATATCCGCATTACAAAGTTGCGTCAAAGCAATGATGGTAGGTAAATGAGGATTTGCTCCAGAATCATATAGCATGTTATATATTGCGATGCATTCGCATCCGTTTTTATCTAAAGTACCCTCGCTTTTAAATTCAAACGTATTATCCTCTTTGGGTATTAAGTTATACCCGAAATGCCACGAGCTATAATTTTTTTGATCCTCGATAATCCCGGTTGGCTGATACGTTTCAGCATTATTATGATTATAATTTTCAATGATTTTCTTCATTTTCGCTTTATAAATAATGTACTTGACTGGACCGTCCTCAAGAATATTTGGCACATAAAAATCATCTTTTAGCATGCTTTCCGCATCGGCATATGTCGTTAAATTTGCCGTAATATTCATCAAAGGGTATAAAGATAAATCTAAAGTTGGACCTGCCGTAGGATCTTTTTTGAAATCTTTATCGATGAGCGAAGAAACGCTCGCAGAATATCCAATACCATTGAAATCGAATTTAATATTATTTTTGTTGGTTACAAAAGCATAAAAATCATCAATTAAATCAGGATTTGAAGCGGATTGTCGTTCAATTTTCATCACGCCCAGGCTTTTGATGTATTCTATGTTGCAAATATAAGATTCTCCGTTTTCCTCAGTAACGGTATTGTCCGCCACCATCATTTGAGAATTGGCAGAATCATTGCCTCCTATCAAAGCAGAATAGTAAATCTCGTTATCTGTTTCTACCAAATCAGAATCAGTAAAAGCATCTAGATTTTCTCTTGCTATCGTCTTTGTTTGCCTTTCTGAAATTTCATTGATGATATTATTTGCGGATATATCCTTCAAACTGCCTGTATTTTTGGCGAATGGCAAAAGAGAGCAAGCAATTCGAACCATTGGAATTATTATCTTTTTGTTATTTCTCATATCTTCCCCTTTCGATGATATGAATTAACACTAATATAGGTTTATACAATTTTCAATTATTTTTTAGCGATGAATCGCATAAAAATGCAAGTTCCAAAGAAAAAAACTACCTTCAATTATCAAAGAATACCCTTGATTTGTGAGAGATTGCTCATAAAGAAATCGGTCTCTGGTTTAATTCCTCTTTTATGTTTATCAAAGAAACATGTTTTGATTCCGAAATCTTTCCCTCCTTTCATATCGGAAGTCATTGAATCGCCGATAATGAGTGTTTCTTGGGGAACGATTGGATTATTGCGATTCTTGTTTATTTCTTCAAAAGCTTTAGCGAAGAATTCTTTTGATGGTTTTGAATAGCCGATATTTTCAGAGATGAAGAAATAAGTGAAATATTGATAGAATCCTGCGATTTCTAAACGATGTAATTGTTGAAGATATGGGCCATTGCTAGCAGTGGCTAGAATGTATTTATCTTTCAAATATCTAAGCATTTCTTCTGCATTCTCAATCTTTATTGCTGAATCGAAGAGGGCGTTGCTATAGTATTTTTCAAATTCTTTTCCTGAAAAAGAGATACCTAATTTCTTAAAAATAATATCGAAACGGGTATCTCTTAATTCTTTGAGAGTGATTTCTTTTCTTTCAAGTTTTTCCCAAAGAATATTGTTTTCATAATGAAAAACATCAAGGATTGTTGGATTGAAAGAACCTAGGTTGTATTTCTTGAAACCTTCTTTTAGGGATTCTTCCGTATAAGCATCAAAATCAAGCAAGGTATTGTCAATATCAATAAATATGAGCTTGATTTCTTTCATATTTATGAATTGTAACAAAAATTCAAGGAATGAGAATACAAATATCAGTTCACTGGATAAAGAACGTATGTGGTTAGTTCAGGGACTTCTTTTGCTTCAAGAGAAATCGTGTCATCCATTTCAAGATAGCCAACAAATTCATTGAAATATTCGTCAAGACAATTAACGATGATTCTGCCGTATTCATCGATGCCAATTCCTTTGATTGAATATTCAGGAGAAAGTTCTTCATCGGTTTCTTTGGACATATCAAATTTTCTTAAACCTTCATCATTATAGTAATAAATGCAGTTTCCTCTCCAAATAGAATCGGAGTTGATCGAACTATTGTAATAACCTTCATCATCAAGGATGTAAAAACCACGATCATCAAGCAAATATCTTTCCAAGCAAGGAGCATATGCATACTCGTTATTTTTATAAAGGTATGCATACTCGTTATTTTTATAAAGGATAGAATCGTCTTCTAAAATGTAGTTATGACATCCGATAACGTTATCAAATTTGTCATATGTTACGTAATCAAAGCCTGAATCATCGCTTATTTGTTTTAAATATTCTTCTTTTGAAAGATTGTCCTCGCTATTGTAATTAAAGGCAGTTTTTTGAAAAACAAGTCCTTTTAGAGCGCTTTGGTCTTCTACAAATTGGCCTTCGGAATTAAGAACGTAAACTTTTAAGCGATCTTCTGAAAAATGAGTAATTTGTCGTGTTAACTTGTTGAAATAAAAGGTTCCTCCTTCGAAATAAGAAGAGAGCTTATTGATCTTCAAATCAGGAGTAATAATTCCTTTTGCTGTTAAAAGATTGCCGTATTTATCAATCCCTGCTACGCTAGTATCATCATTTAGATATTCGGAAGGAATTTTAGTTTCGATAAATTGAAGAGTATCATTTTCTTCAACGATTTTGCATACTTTATTGCTCGTTGCTAAAGTACAGTAAGTTATTCCTCCTCCAATTAACAGCCGAAAAATAAAAGTCTTTTCTGTATATTGATATATTCTCCCAGTTTTCTTTGAAAGCAAGTATGATAGCCATGTTTTATATTTATCTGAACTATCACGTACATCGTTGCCACGTTTTAGTCGAGGCTTTTCAATGGATTTTTTCAACAAACCACGCGTAAAAGTTCAAGTTTAAACGTGATTTTATCGCTGAGACGTTGGTTATTGTGGCTTATGACATTCAAATTGAACAATATTGTATTTTTCCATAAGTCCAATATGGAACGCGATAAAATGCGAGAGAAAAGAGAGGGGGGAATCCCTCCCTTTTCCTTTTCCGCTGCCTCAGTCTATCACCCCTGCGAAGCAGAGTATCCAGAACAGTATTATCAGCAAAGCGCCGATCACGATGAACGCCGTCAGGCCTGGGTGCCTCTTCCCGTCTCTCGCGATCGTGTCGATGATCGTCCAGACGCTCAATATGAGCGGCAACAGCGCCAGAATTACGCATATGAACATGATTCCGTCATTCTCCTCCTTTCTTTTTCGCTTTCCCCTTCTCTCTTCCCTTATGTGGGCATGGCTCACTCCCACCAATTCCCGTCATCATCCCACCAGTCCTTGCCTTTGCCTTTCCCGCCTTTGGGGAGATGCCAGCTTATCCATTTGCATACCGCCGGCACCACTGGTATCGCTACAATCCATATTATCAGCATTATCAATCCCATGGTCTCACCATCCCTTCTTCATAAAATTGGCTCCGAATAACAATAATGGCTTCCATTGCTATGAATTCCAAAATTACTAACTTCGCATCCATAAACTGGTTCATCGCTAGGGTGTTCTCTATTGTATTTTTCAACATCAAAATAATTGAAATATATGAAATCGCCGAATTCCCCATAGTGATCTATGGTTATGCTCTTGTTTGATTCACCATTGGCAAATCTAAGTTCTTTTACCTTGCCATTAGTAAGTCCTATTAAAGTGATTGGTGACGCATCAAATATGTCATTAGGTTCGTTGGCGGATCCAAGATACTGCGCTTTAACGAAATCGTTATCTCCATCTTTGTTTAATCTAGTCTTTTTGCCTTTAGTCTCTGATTGTTTATCTGAAATGGATCCACATCCGAATGCCGTATATTCACCAACATTCTCTAATCGATAGTCTTTCCAATTTATTGTTGTCTTGTTTGAACAAGCCGTAACCAAACTAACAAAAGATAACAATCCTATAGCTAAACTTACTTTTTTCTTCATACGATTCCCTCACTTTTTCTATTGACTACATTTTAAAATGTAGGAAAAAAAAGCAACAAATATCGGTAATTTGGTCTAGATATTTATTGCCATTCTCTATTTGAACGTTTGTTTTTTAGCTTTGTGATATTTCAACTAAACGAGGGAAATTGATTATCTTGAAAGATGATTGTCCGACTTTCTCTATGACTTTTTCGTTCATTAATTCGGCAAGTTTACGTGAAACTGTTTCAGGACGTAATGATACATGGGCTGCAATATCTTCAAGTTTGAGTTTTATGATATCGCCATTTATATGGTTAAGGCGGTAAAGGAATAGACGAGCGATTTTTGCGGTAGGATCAGATACGGAAAGAATGAGGTTTCTTTCGTTTGCATCATGAAGTTTCTTTGATAGTAACGCAATGATTTCAATCGCAGAATGAGTATCTTGGATGAGGGATTCAAAATCCTCTTTAAGCATCTTTCCTACTATTACTTCATCAAGACAAACGCCTGAATAAGGATAGACAATGGCTTTTTTCCCTTTGAGGAAGACGGAAATCCATAAGGTGTCACCAGGCGAAAAGATAGAGATTATCTGTTCTCTTCCATCTGGGTCGTAAGTGGCTAATTTGATGTTTCCTTTGCGAATAATGTATAGCGAGTTGGCTATTTCTCCTTCTTTGAAAATCATCTCTCCTTTTTCATAAGAGGTGAAAATCATCTTTGAAAGGATTTCTTTTCGAACGTTTTCACCAAGCTCTTCTAAGAATGAAGGAGAAAGTTTAGCACACTTATCAAGGATTTTCTCGTCTAAGAATGTTTTCATATTGTTTTTATCTTTGTTTCAGAGGAGAAGAATTCTTTCATGAGGATTGCCATATTTTCAACATCTTCTACTCCACAAAGCTCGTTACATGAATGCATTGCTAATTGAGGGATGCCAATATCTAAGGAATTGATGGATATTTGGTTGTTTGAAAGATTGCCAAGAGTTGAACCACCTCTTAGATCTGAGCGATTGGTGAAGTCTTGGAATTTAACATTTGAATTCTTAACGATGTTTTTGAAATTGGCCACGCTTAAGGCATCAGAGGTGTATGTTTGATTGGCGTTATATTTAATAACGATGCCTTCATTAAGCAAAACGGATGTTGTCGAATCGGTTAATTCAGGATGATTTGGATGATTTGCATGGGCATTATCAACTGAAACAAGGAGGGATCTAGCGATGATTTCGCGATATTTGATATTTAAGGAAGAAGATATTCTCTCTAGGGTATCAGAAAGGAAAGTTCCGTATGCACCTTGTTTGGTGAGGGAACCTACCTCTTCGTTATCGAAAGCGCAATATACATTGAAATACTTAGGTGATGCGTCAAGGAAACCTAGAAGAACACTGTAAGTTGAAGATAAATCATCAAGTTTCGGTGATGAAAGGAATTCTTTATGCAAGCCGATGCGTTTTGCTTGATCGCGGGTATAAAGGAATAAATCGAAAGATAAGATTTCTTTGGAATTAGGGATTTTCGAAAGAAGATATTTATTGAAATTGAAATCTTTTTCAATTCCTAACATAGGAATCATGTCTTTTGCTGCATTGAAGGTGTAGCCATTATTGATATTTCTATTGAAATGAATACAGACATTAGGGATGCAAAGCAAATCTTCATCGATGTTAAGCAATGTTTCATCCATCTCACCATTTTCATTTAGATAGAAAACTCTTCCAGCAAAAGAAAGGGGTCTATCAAGCCAAGGAGAATCGATCATTCCGCCATAAGGTTCAACATTTAAAGAAACAATATTCTTATAATTTATCACTGGATTAGGCTTGATTTTGAATGTTGGGGAATCTGTATGTGATGCAGATATCCTAAATGAAGATGATTGAGGATTTTTTGGAACATTGAATGCAATAAGTGCGGATCCATTACGGGTAAGGTAATATTTTCCTTCTTCTTCAAGGGTGAAATCCTCATCTTCTCTTATTTCCGTATATCCTTTTGCATTCAATTCATCTTTAAGATTTTTAACAACATGAAAAGGGCTATAGGATTTGTTTAATAATTCAATGGTTTTATCTAAATATTGCATACATGTACCTCTTATTTTTCTTGTTGGAAAATGGAGCGAAGGACTTCTTCCCTGAATTCATCATCCATGCGGTGTTTTTCGCTTTTGACGTTATTAGCTATATCAAGTTGTTCTTGAATTACGCAAGTTAGAACATCGATTGCAAGGTTTTTGACTCCATCGTTATTGATTATTAAGTCGGCGTATTCGCTTGATGGTTTAACGATTTCATCATACATTGGTTGAACGGTTGAGAAATACTGGGTGACAATGTTCTCAAATGTTCTTCCTCTTTCGTTCGCGTCACGAATAATACGACGGAGGAATCTTCTTTCCGCGCCTGCTTGAATGAAAACGCGTAAATCGCCAAGATTTCTTATTTGTTTATCGACTAAGGCCATGATTCCTTCAACAAGAACGACCTTCTTTGGGGTGATTATTTCTGTTTTTCCAGATCTAGTGAGAGTCACGAAATCATAAATTGGTTTTTCAATTGGTTGGTCATCTTTTAAAGCTCTGATTTGTTTTCTCATCAAAGGCCAGTCAAATGCTTTCGGATGGTCGTAGTTGACCTTATATCTTTCAGCAAGAGGCATATCGCTTTGATCGAGATAATAATCATCCATCGTCATTCTAGTGATATTCTCTTCACCGATATTTTTGAGGACTTCTTGTGTGACAAATGATTTGCCTGAAGATGAGCCTCCGCCAACTAAGATTATTCGTGCCATAAAAAACTCCCTTATCAACGGATTATATTATACAAAACTAACTTATTGTTTACTTCTAAATTTTGATTTAAATCAACAAAATAAATGTTTGTTTTTAAAATTGCAACGAGTTTTGATCAAGCAAAAATTCTTTGATACCCATAAAAAGATAACCTTTTTCTGAATATCTTGGTTTCATGCTTTTGCCTATGATGATGATTTTCTTGAATGAATCGTCTATTTTGTCAAAGGAATTGGTTTCTTGTCTTAACTTATCTTCGTTTGAAATATCGTATGCAAATTGAATGTAATAACGTTTGCTTGCTAAATTAGCGATGAAATCCACTTCTAACTCTTTTCTTTTTACTACTCCGTCAATGGTTTCTCTTGATTCAACCATACCGACATCAACGTTATATCCGCGATAACGTAATTCGTTATAAATCATATTCTCCATCAAATGATTTTGCTCGATTTGCCTGAAATCAAGACGAGCATTTCTTAAGCCTAAGTCCTCAAAATAGATTTTATATGGGGTTGCAATATAGTTTTTCCCTTTGACGTTGTATCTAAATGCTTTCGAAAGAAGGAATGCATCTTCCATGTAAGAAATATAACTGTCGATGGTTGCAGCGCTTAATGATGCATTCTTCATGCTCTTAAATGCTCTTTCTAATTTAGCTGGATTAGTTAAAGATGAAAGGCCTGATGCAATAACATCTAGTAATTCACCTATATTCTTATCCGATGCAAGATTGTTTCTTTTTATGATGTCTTGAAGATATACGTTTTTGAGTTGAGTTTTAAGATAATTCGCTTTTAGTTCAGAGCTATTCATTGAAACTATGGCAGGCAATCCTCCATAATTGAGGTAATCATCGAGAGCGTATTCGCGATTATCATCGCTATAAGTCGCGTAAAATTCAGAAAAAGATAAAGGAAGGACGTGAATTTCATCTCCTCTTCCGGCAAATTCAGTTAAAACATCAGTTGAGAGAAACTTCGAATTTGAACCAGTAACATATATGTCCATGTTTTTCTTTCTTAGGTATCCATTTAAGACTGATTCAAAACAATCAAGATTTTGGACCTCATCGAGCAAAAGATAATACGTTCCATCATCAGAAATCTTGCTTGATACGTAAGATAAGAACTTTTTAGGATCAACTTTGTTTTTATTCAATATGGATTCTTCGATATCGATTCCTAAAAGAAGCAAATCATCCGCAGAATCAAAGGCAAATTTAATGATATGGTCTTCTTTTATCCCACTAGATAAAAGACTGTTATAGAAAATTTCATTGAGAAGATAAGACTTACCGCATCTTCTAATGCCAGTTATGACTTTTACTAATCCGTTATTTTTTCTTTCTTCAAGCATTTGAAGGTATTTATCTCTTTTTATCTCCATATTTAGCCTCATTTAATTTTTATGGTAGTTTTACCATTTTTATGAAATGATTATATTTCGAATATGTGGAAATAACAAATCAAAAAAAACATCTACATTTAGTTTTAGTGGCAGTTTTACCACTTTTATGAAATGGAATAAAGAGTATAAAAAATCCCTTAGTGTTTTGCTAAGGGAAATTCTTACATCTTTTCTACTGGATGAATCTCTTCATCGATTGCTTCAGCTTTTTCGATGATGACTGGTTTATAAGGTTTGTCAGAATGGTTCTTATCGACGCTTGCGATCTTATCAACAACATCCATTCCTTCTATGACTTTACCGAAAGCCGCATATTGTCCATCGAGGAATTCATCGTTTGCGTCGCAAATGAAGAATTGTGATCCTGCGGAATTAAACATTTGCGAACGGGCCATGGAAAGAACTCCTCTTTTATGCGATAGAGTGTTCTTGACTCCGTTTGCTCTAAATTCTCCCTTAATGGAATAGCCAGGTCCTCCTGTTCCGTTGCCACTTGGATCTCCTCCTTGAATCATGAAACCCTTGATAACACGATGGAAAGTTAATCCGTCATAGAAGCCATCTGCTACGAGTGAAGCGAAATTATTAGCGGATATTGGAGCGTTGTCTCTATCAAGTTCAATCTTGATATCACCGAAATCCTTGATGTGTAAAATGATCATAAAATGTACCTCTTAGGTATATATTGAGCCAAAACAAAAATATTTCAATTGTTTTTGTGAATATTTATGAAAATATGGGTGATTTACAGGGAAAAATTGAATTTTTTGTCCGATTTGTCAAATGAAGGTCTATATATAACTTATATGTAATATAGGATTTACATTTTGAGAATTAGGAGAGTTTAGTTGATTGAATCAAGTTATCCAAGGAACTTATTTTTCTACATTCTTTCGGTTTAAGTCGTCACATTCTTTCGGTTTAGAACGCTACATTCTTTCGGTTTAGGCAAAAAAGTCAAGGTTTTATCGAATAAATTTCAAATTATAAAAAATTGCATTTTTTAACCCTAAAAATCGATATAACCATCTTTGAAACAAATAAGAAAATGCATCGAAAAATTAATTTTCGCAAAATTTGGAGTTGAACTCCAATTTTTACGGATTTTTGTTTTTGCGAGAAAAAAGACTACCGATTTTACTCGATAGCCTTGAATCTAAATCTTAGATTTTATTTTCCAGATGTTTCGCTTTCTTCTTCAGAAGATTTTTCTTTCTTCATCTTATAGCCACGGATGCAAACCCAGGAGATGCCAGCAAGACATGCAACACCGACCGCGACATTGAGGGTGATAAGCCATTTTGCCCAAGTTGGTGTGACAGGGACAATCTTCGTATCTTTAGAAAGGCCATTCATAGCAACGGAATTTGCGATTGCATATAAGACGTGGTGGGATGCTTCACGGAGATATGTCATGATTTGTGGATCATTTTCATATCCATCGATGAGGTATCTTGTCTCATTGTTATTCATCCAAAGATCAGTTCCAGCTTGTAAGCCTTCTTTGATACCCATGTAGTTTGGAAGACCGGCGTTATCAGTGATGATGCAGCCTTTGAATCCCCATTCTCCACGGAGAACGTTTTGTTGAAGATTTGCATGATGTCCGCACCAAGTTGTGCCAATACGGTTGAAAGCGTTCATGATTCCGTTTGCTCCGCCTTCTTCAACTGCTTCTTTAAAGGCTGGGAGGTAGATTTCACGGATGGCTTGTTCGTTAGCAAAGGTGGAAATACCATCTTTTGAACCTTTGATGCCATTTGTTTCATCGATTACGCCTTCGCCATCATTAAGAGCAAAGTGTTTGACATAGGTGATTAAGCCTTTAGATTGAGCGCCTTTAACGGTTGCAGCGCCAATCTTTCCAGAAAGGAATCCATCTTCGGAATAATATTCGAAGTTACGTCCAGCATAAGCGGTTCTATGCGTGTTCATAGCAGGAGCGTACCAAGCTTGAACATTAGCGAACATGGCATCATTTCCAACCGCAACGCCAAGTTCTTCGGCAAGATCAACATTCCAGGTTGAAGCAATGACTACTTCAGTTGGATAAGCCATTCCTTTTGAGCCGCCGATTAAGGTAGCAGAGATTCCGGCTGGACCATCTTTTGCTGTTGTGGCAGGAACGTTAAGTTCAGCATTTGCTGGGTTACCATATCCGCCTAAACGGACGGTCTTAAGCATATTTTCTGCTGTAAGGTTGTCAAGGAAGTCATCCCAAGCGGAAGAATCATAATCTTCACCGATTAAGGTAGCAAGGTTAAGACCAGCTTTAGAACTTGTTGCAGTCTTTGGCATGGTGTAACTGCCTTTATCCTCATTATAGACTGGGGCAAGGTCTGCGATAAGTTCGCTAGAGAATGTCTTATGTCTTTCGCCAAGGGTATCGGTTGAATCAGCAAATGGCGTAGGGAAGGTGCCAGTCCAATCATTACGGGTTAGATATGTTACTGAAGCACCATCGGAGTAATACTTGATATCCGCTTTTTCGAATTGGTTAGTGATTGTAACGCCAGTTTTTGCCTCCTTTGAATAGGTCTTTGTGTCTAAGGAAGAATTTGTCCATTTATACGTGAATGCTGAATCACCGCTTGATGTCATTCCATCACCCGTGACTTTGCCTTTTGCAGCAAGGATGTTATTGAGTGCTTCATGGGAGTTCTTACCTGTTGAAATGTAGTAATCGCCTGCATCAAGGATATAGGTTTTTGCATTGGTGTAGTCATATGAAGCAAAGTCTTCTTTCTTGACGTCGATTGTGACTGTTTCTTCTTGACCTGCTTTGATGGTTTTTGTTTTTGCGAATCCAACTAATTCAATGGAAGATTTTTCAACTTTGTTGGTGACATCGTAGTCTGTATATGGGGATTGACCATAGATTTGAACTACTTCTTTTCCATCGACGTTACCGGTATTTTTGACTGTAACGGTAACTTTGAAGTCATTGCCATTTTTAGCAACATTGAAATTGGAATATTCAAAGCTTGTATAAGATAAGCCATAACCAAATGGATACATTACAGTTGAAGCGTAGTCATATGTTCCAACCTTATCGCGGTTAAGGACTTTGTCTTCATAACGTGTTTCATAATAACGATATCCGACATAGATGCCTTCTTGATAAAGGACGTATTGGTCTGCTTCATTGACATATCCTGCATCTGTTGGTTTGTTATCAATCCAGAAGTTTGAACCAGCGTTTTGAGCAGCTGGAGCGGAATCTGCATCAAAGGCATATGTGTCAACGAGTCTTCCGGATGGATTTACCTTACCGGCAAGAGTTTCGCCGATTGCATACATACCAGTTTGGCCAACTCCACCAACCCATAATGCTGCTTTGATGTGGTCATATTGATTTAACCAGCCAAGTTCTAGTGTGTTATTGGCATTAACAAGAACAATGACTTTCTCGAATTTGGTGTTAACTGCATCGAGCATATCTTTCTCTTCGGTGCTTAATTCAAGATAGGAGCCTTTGTTTCCTTCAACGCCTTTTGTTTCGCCAAAGTTTTGAGCGGTAAGATCGCTGCCTTCGCCACCGCTTCTTGAAATAACGACAACGGCTGCATCGTTATATGAATCAAAACTTGATCCAGCGGCAGATTCTACATCAGCCCACGGGACTTCGTTAATGGAGAATTTTCCGCCTCTCCAGTTTGGTGAGGAACGCTTATATCCATCAGCATTCTTTCCTTGATAGAAATTCCATAATGTTTCATTTACCGAGAAACCGGATTTCTCTAAAGCTGATTTTAAGGTTGGGGCAGTTGAGGTATCGATTGATCCTGAGCCTGTTCCACCATAAACCATATCAACGCTAGAAACAGAGAAAAGGCTTAATTTAGCACCATTTCCAAGAGGAAGGGCATTGTTGTCATTCTTCAAAAGAACGATGCCTTCTTCTTCGATTCTTTGGGAAACTTCACCATTGTGTTTGGTTAATTCTTCCTCGGTCTTGAAATCATTTGAGAAATATTCCGACGATGTTTCTCCATCTCCAACTTTTTCAATCTTGTAAGTGTCTTGGTTGAAATAACGGGAGATGATCGTATTCCAAGTGTATGCTTCATAGTCGCCAAACGCTAAAGCGCCAGCCGCAACACCCATGATGGGGAAGAGAATGAGCATCAATTTTTTATTGCTCATCTTTTTCTTTTTTGCCATTTAAAATCCTCCTTATGGCTTTATGTTGTTCCGTTTTTTCGGAAGTTGCCTAAATGATATGAATGCGCTTACATTCACTCAAGTCAAACAACATAACTGCCAAATATTTCGACATAACTACAATTTAAAAACGTTTATTTTACCGGAATAAGGATATCGAGATTGAATGTCTCTTTCTCAAAAGAAGTTGTTAATGTTCCGCCGTATTTTTCCGCGATAAGTCGCATGCTTTTCATGCCATATCCATGATCTAATTTACGATTATCTTTGGTGGTTAAAGGCAAACCATCTTTGAATTTTGGCTCTTTTTCACAATAGTTATAAAGATGAATTGAGGCGAAATTTCCTACTTTTTTGATTATTAAGCCCATTATTTTCTTTTCTTTGTCATTAACTTTATCTAGGGATTCTATGGCGTTATCTAAGGCGTTTCCTAGCAAGGAATAAATCTCCGTTTCTTCCATAAAAGAGATTGCTTCGCCGTCAGCCATAGTTGTTAGCTTTATTCCCTTATTTAGGCAGGTAAGGCTCTTTTCCATTAGAAGAATATCAAGTGCTTCATTACCTGTTTTTACGGCAGTTTCATATACTGAGACTTTCTTCATCATTTCTGAAACGGATTCTTCAGGAAGAGAACACTTATTACCAAAATGTCTGATTTGATGTTTTAGATCGTGACATTTGATATTGATGTAGTCGATGTTTTCTTTAAGGATGTTATATTGTTTTTCTTCTGAAGACCACATCTTTTGAACGACGGAAAGTTCTTCTACCGCTTTCTTTCTTGCAAGCAAATTAAATTGAGCCGTAAGAACAAATATGCAGCAGAAAATAATCAGCAAGCAAGCAATCATTGAATAGAACTGGTTAGGATGGGCATAGGAATAATAGGTAACTATGGCATTAATAACAACCGAAACAAGAATCATTGCGATTGAAAGCAATAAGAAGTGAACGCTTATTAAACGTAAATTTTCTCCTTGTTTGATTCTTTGACCAAAAATAAGATAGCAAATCCAATACACGATCAAATATGATTCGTAGTGAATAAAATTAACCAAAGCATCATATGTTGATTGCATCTTATCACCATATGCTTCAACTGGTAAGCCATTATTTAATCCCGTTGCAATGATGATGAAATTGTATGTTTCAAAGGCGATATGTTGGGTCGCGTATGCGGCAATCGTGCAGAAAAAGATATTTATCCAGCTCTCATCATAGCAAAGCAGCTTTAACAAAACGGTGGAAAGAAAATAAAGTCCGAAGAAAAGTAAGGATGAATATAATGCGCTATATTGAAGAATAGGAATGCCAAAAGCTGCCCCAAAACAAATTAATGCAACAGCCAATAAACGTAATGGATATAACTTCTTTTTCTTTAGTTTCCAAGTGAAAATGAATTCCGAGACAAAAAGTTCGGCCATGAAAATGACCTTGTACCAGAAAAGAGCACTTGATGAATCATAATACATACATTTTGCCTTTTCCTATATAACGATTAAGGTCATCCATGAAAGACTTCTTCTTAGCCATAGAGATTCTAAGAGGATTTTCATATCCAGAAAGATACAAATCATAGGAATCAATCTTTTTAACATAACGAAGATTTACAAGATAACAATTCGCACATCTTGAAAAATCACTGCCCAAAGTCCCCTCGATTTGGGAAAGAGACCCATAAGCTTGATAATCTCCATCTTCTAAATGGTAGATTAAATGATGCTTGAAAACTTCGATATATCTAATCGAGGAGGGTTTTACCTTGATTTTTCCATTTTCTGTTTGAATTAGAATGGAACCTGCTTCGATATTTTGCTTAACTCTTTCCATTATGCGATTCATTTTAATTTTGAAAGAGAAATATTCTAGAGGTTTAACAATGAAATCAGACGCGTCTACTTCATATCCTTTGACGGCAAGATTAGCCATGTTAGTTACAAAGACAATGATGCTAATGGCATCAGTCTCACGAATTTTCTTAGCAACATCAATACCATTTTTCTTTGCCATTTGAATATCAAGAAAAATGATGTCGTAACGAGGTGAATAATCATTTAAGAAAAATGATGAATCTTCATACTCGCTGATATTTGCTTCTTCTCCTATCTCTTTGAAATATTTCTCAAGACAGTTTCTTGTCTCATCAAGCGCACTTCTTTCATCATCTAAAATCGCAACTGAAATCATATCCATGTTCTTTCTTTTTTGATTATACAAAGTTTGTTTGGTTCTTAACAATTTATATTTCGAAAATCACATGAATTAAAAATGCTCTTGGTACATTTCTACGTAGTGATGTCACATTATTATTGATTTTCTTTACATCGCATATTATTATGTTTCAGTAAAGAGTAGAAATTAAACAAGGAGAAGGCCAATTATGAGACAAAAAGACATTGAAAAGGCAATTACTAATGCTTTATTGGAATTAATGAAAACAGAGGAATATTCCAAAATTTCAATTACCGATATTGTTGAAAAAGCAGGTTTAAGTCGTGTCACTTATTATCGTCATTTCAACAGCAAAGAAGAAATATTGATTCGTTTCTTTGAAGAAGCAAAAGCAAAATTTGCTGAAAATAACAAGATTGTTGGACCAGACACCAATGAATTGATGATCCTTAATCTCTTTATCTATTTCAAATCCAACATGGAAGTTAACAAATGCCTTGTCAAAGCAAACCTTGACATGGAAATCCTAAAATTCTTATCTAATGAATTCTTAGAGATGCTTCCAGAGAAGATTGATAAATATTTTGCTTATTTCGTCGCGGGTGCTTTGTTCAATGTTTTCATCCACTGGCTTGAAAACGATTGCAAAGATAGCATTGAGCAAGTCTCAAGACCATTCATCGATATGGATAAGGCCTTATCAAACTATCGTTCAGAACAAAAAGAACACTAATTATCGACGAGGGAAACCTCGTCTTTTTTAATTGAAGGGGTTTTATAGGGTATTTTTGGATTTCCTAAATAAAAATCCCTTGTTTATTGAAAATAGGCATCGCTTGATGCCTATTGGTTTTTCTTTTATTTCACATATTTATTGTAGAATTCATCAATTATTGCCAATATTTCTGGCGTTAGTTTTTGTTTTGCTTCTTCTATTATATTTTCAGGTATTCCGTAATACGCTTCAGCAATTGATCCAGCCATTGCCCCTATCGTGTCGCTATCTCCACCAATGCTGATGGCTTTTCTAATGCAATCTTCAAAATCATTACTGATTAAGAAACAATACAAGGCTTGTGGAATGCTTCCTTGGCAAGTGGACGAGAATGTATATGTCTTTTTTAGTGTTTCATAATCAAGTGAAGAAATCTCCGGATATTGGATTATCGCATATTTCTTGATTTCTTCTTTACTACTCTTATGAATAGCCATGTAAACACAAGTTGCTACAACTAGGGCTCCTTTCATTCCACTTGGATGGCCATGAGTTATTTTTGTGAATGTATCAGATAATTCTTTCAATTCATCTAAATCGTTTGCCGCCCAAGCAACAGGAGAAATTCTCATTCCTGCGCCATTGCCAAAGCTTCCGTATGGCGTAGGATTTTCTGCTTTAATCCATTGACGGAATTTGAAGCCATAACCTGCTCTAGGGTATTTTCTTGTCCATTTTCTTAAATAATATGTTGCGGTTTCTTCATTTCTTTCTTTAGCATGCAAAAGCCAATCCATATTTGCAATAGAACACACAGTATCATCGGTGAAACGGCAATCATCGTCTATCAGTTTGAATTCCGTTGTCTTCTTATTATGACATTCATATTTACTTCCGACGATATCTCCAATAATCGCTCCTAACATTTTTTATTCCTCCTTTAAAAAAGAAATCAAACGTTAACGTATAAAAATAAACTGAAATATTATCGCGCAAAGTTATCGATTTCTTATGAAGATATTATAAGGGTTTTTGGTGAAAAAATCAATTGGAGGATGGTTAAAGGATACCGTTAGTTTTTGTAGGTAACAAACAAAAAAGTTAGTTAATCAGAATGAAAAGAAAACTCTCGTTCATTATCAAACGAGAGTCATGTTTACTGAACTTAGATTATTTTATCTTTTGCGTCATCATAGGATTTCTTTGCGGAAATAACCTTTGTGACACTAGGAATGAAAGCGTAGTAGATAGGAATAACAAGTAATATTACCCAATATGGGTGCCATAACTTGAAATAAGCTCCTAAGAAGAAATAGGCAGATATAGCAAGAATCCAAATCGGGAAGCTTGATAGAGTTCTGTTCCCTAAAAATCTAACAAATTCTCCTGGAATTAAAGCAAAGAAGAAAACAAACCAGAAATCAGACGCGCCGTTCTTAACTGTCGTAATAATGACAATGTAGGCAACTAAGGCAATAAGCAAGAAGATCGAATCTAATAAACTTGCCAAGGAATTGAAGAACTTCTTTCTTTTCTTTTCTATATCGTTCTTGCTTGAACTTTCTATAATGATTGAATCATCTTGTATTTTAATAGGCATCTAGGATCCTCCTTTTCTAACTTTGCCAATATTGTATTACAAAAATATTTAGCAATAGCAGTTTAATTGATGATGAAACGCTAACAAGGAGTTGTCAATCCGCTTCTCTAACTGGTTGAACGTATCCGCACTTCTTTTTCCATCTTCCGGTGAAGAACATAACGATTGAAATTATCATTCCAACAGCCCAGCCAATTGGCCAAGCAAAGAAGATTCCTTCGTATCCAACAAGATTGCCTAGGATCAATGCGGCTAAAACTCTGCAAACTAGATCAACTGATGTTCCTAAGGTGAAACCAAGCATGTCAGTCGCTCCTTTTAAAACTCCATCGAATGGTATTTTTATGACCATTAAGGCAAAGAAAGGAACAACACAAACGATGAATTGCTTGCCAGCGTTAACGATTACGTCAACATCGCCCGTAGAATTCTCATCCAAGAACAAGCGAACCCAGAATTCTCCAAATGGAAGAATTGCAACCATTGCTATAGCGCAAAATATGGCACTTAAAATCAAGGTGGAGAAATATCCTTTCATGATGCGATCGAATTTCCCTGCACCGATATTTTGTGAAACAAAGCTTGATAAGGCGTTGCAAAGAACGGTGAAAATATTGATTGCTATATAGCAGATTTTATATGAAGCGCTATATCCTCCTGCAACACTATTTCCGCCAATTGAGGTGAGAATTGCGGTGATTAAGACTCCGCCAACAGAAATGAAACAACCTTGTAATATCGATGGAGCGGCAATGCCAATAATCGATTTAAGGATTGCTTTATCCCATTTCTCATATTTGTTTGAATCAAATTTATTTATACATTTGAAAAGAACAACCACCGAAAGCACTCCTGCAATAGCTTCAGATATTACCGTGCCTAAAGCAAGTCCAGCACTATTCATTTTTATTGGCATAACAAAAAGAAGATCAAGAGCAATATTTAGCAACGTCGAGAACATCAAGAAATACAAAGGTGTTTTTGAATTTCCAAATGCTTGGAACATATACATGGAATAGTTATATAAGAATAAGAAAATAACACCACCAATATAGATAAGCATGTAAGAGAGCGCTTCATTAAAGCAACCTTCACTTTCGCCTTTTCCAACCATTCCATTAAGCAAAGGATAAATGATTCCGAGTCCTATAGCAGTTACGATCAAAGCAAGAATAATCGTAGAAATCAAACCTACTGTGGCAGTCTTTTTTAAGCTCTTCATGTCTTTTGCGCCAAAGAATTTTGCGGCCGTAACGCCACATCCAACGCCAAATCCAACAGCAATATCTAAGAAGACAACCGTTATTGGATAAACGATTCCAACCGCGTTAAAACTATCAAGATTGGAGATAAAATGTCCTGCGATAAAGTTATCTGCTAAGTTATATAGTTGCTGAAGAGTCGCGGAAAGAACTAAAGGGATAGAAAAAAATAAAATAATCTTGAATGGGTTACCAATAGTCATGTCTTTTGATTTCATAGCAAAAACCTCGCTACAAAAGTCTAGTCCTCTTTTTGCGAGCCGATTCATGAAAACGGTTACAGAAAATTAGAATTTGAACAAATGGTCCGTTCTATTGATTTTATAACCCCTTTAAAGATTCTAACTGGTAGTTATAAGTGGTTATAAGGTCTACATATCAAAATGTAGCAAATTAATTTATCACACAGTCATCATTATTATTTATTCTTCCTCACGCATCAAACTCAATTTTTCCTTTCGGTAAATATAATTGCAATATTCCGCATTTGTAACATTATTCCGTTAATCATCAAAATATTGTTCCGTAATTATTTGATATTGTTCCGCTAATTTGGTTTAATCATAAAAATAGGAGGCGTAAAATGTATATAAGTGTAAAACTAGCTGCCGAAAAATGGGGTATTTCTGAAAGACGAATTCGTGTTCTTTGCTCTCAAGGCAAAATTGGTGGAGCCTATCAAGAGGGACGTGGTTGGAAAATACCTGCTGATGCTTTAAAACCTGCTGATGGCAGATACAAATCAAAAGAAAGCATTTTATTAATCATAGACAAAAAGAAAAAAGAACTCGCTTCTAGGAGGCCGCTAACCGAGGGAGAAGTTGCAAGGCTTAATGAAGAATTTGTAGTTGAATATACATATAACTCCAATGCAATTGAAGGAAACACTTTAACTTTAAGAGAAACTGATTTAGTTCTTAGAGGCCTTACGATTGATAAAAAGCCATTAAAGGATCATATGGAAGCTGTAGGGCACAAAGAGGCGTTTGATTACGTCAGGGAATTAGTTAAAGATAATATTCCATTAAGTGAAAATATTATTAAACAAATTCACTTCTTAGTTTTAGCTAATAAGAAAGATGATAGAGGCGTATATCGTAGAATTCCTGTACGTATAATGGGAGCTGCACATGAACCTATACAGCCTTATTTAATTCAGCCCAAAATGGAACAACTTTTAATTGATTTTAAAAATAGCAACGAGCACATAGTAACAAAATTAGCACGTTTTCATATTGAATTTGAGGCAATTCACCCATTTATAGACGGCAATGGTAGAACTGGCAGGCTTTTAGTTAATTTGGAATTGATGAAGGCTGGATATCCTCCGATTGATATTAAGTATATGGATCGACTTGCATATTATGATGCGTTTGACGAATATCACGTAAAGCATAATTTATCGGCAATGGAAAATTTGTTTGCAAAATATATTAATGAAAGACTTGATAAATATTTGAAAATATTAGAAGACTAAAAACATTTATTTCCGTATTAAATATTATTGAAATTGCAATAAAGAACAAAATAAAGATTAAAAGCATTTGTCTCTAATGACAAGTGCTTTTTTGCTCTATATAGCAAGCAAAGGGCATTAAATACTTAAATGACGTAAATTGCTAGCGTCATTCTTCACGATGTTTGTAAGGCTATCAAAATTGTTCTTAAATTAAAGGCTTTTGATAATGGATAGTCTGTTGTTTGAAATTCGGATCCATAATATCCTCTTGCAAAGATAATAAAAAAAGCCTCCGAGTTTCCTTTCTAGGAACTAGAGGCTGTTAATTTCAGTGGTGCCGTCTATAGGACTTGAACCTACGACCTGATGCTTACAAGGCAACTGCTCTACCAGCTGAGCTAAGACGGCATTTAATGGGTTGGTGGGTGTTATAGGTGTCGAACCTACGACCTCTTCCGTGTGAAGGAAGCGCTCTCCCGCTGAGCTAAACACCCTTATAATACCCTTATTTAATGAATTAGCCCCGCGCAACACACGGGGCTATATAATCCACATGGTGGGCCTTAATGGACTTGAACCATCGACCTCCCGCTTATCAAGCGGACGCTCTAACCAGCTGAGCTAAAGGCCCGTGGGCTTTGATAGTATATATCTATTGCAAAAAATAAACAAGAAAATTACGAAATTTTTTTAAGAAGTTGAAAAAAGCCCTTAATATCTATGTATTTCTTCATCTAAAAACAGCATTATTAGTTCAAAAAATGAGCTTATTTCATCTTATCAATCTTTTTCTTTGCCTTTATTTCCATTCGATGGGTAACAAAATCAGAGAGTGCTTGGACAAAATAAATGCCAGTAATAACTATGCCTGCTAGAAATAAGATTATTGATGGAATGTTTAGGCCATTGGAATCGAAGAAATAACCAAATGATAAATAGACTAAAACAATATCAATAATTATTGTTGCCATGGCAAAGCCAGCCGATCTCTTCTTGTAATTATTAAGGAAGAGGAAAAATATGCCTATTAAAAATAATCCCCATAAAAGAACATAAAAGAGAATTAGAGAAAAAACGTATGCCTTATTAGCGCTGCTATAAGAAAGATATTCAGCAGGAGTCATAATTATCTCTGTATCGTTTTCTTTGTATTTAACGATTTTCCACCATGGAGATAGGGTAAGAAAAGAAATAAGGCTTGATATAATCAAGTACCATCCGCAAAATGTGTTTGTCTGCAATAAATTTTCCTTTTTCATAGCAAAATAATTATAGCTTTTTTATTAAGTGTGTTTGCAATATTTAAATTTCCCTAGCGAAAACCCTATATTTTGATAAATCAGAAAAAGGTGACAAAAAAACTCGGAATAAATCCGAGTTTTGTAAGCAATTGACACAAACGATTAACGTTTGGAGAATTGTGGTGCGCGACGAGCAGCTTTGAGACCGTATTTCTTTCTTTCTTTGGAACGGGCATTTCTTGTCAACATGCCAGCGACCTTTAAAGTCTTACGATCTTCGCCTGCTTCAAGAAGAGCACGGGCGATGCCTAAACGAATAGCTTCGGCTTGTCCGGTGAATCCGCCACCGTTGACATCGGCGATGATGTCATATTTTGTTTCAGAACCTGTTAAAGTTAATGGTTGTTTGAGGTTTTGAACTAATGTTGCATAAGGCATATATTCTTCAACAGCAATGCCATTGATGATGATGCTGCCTTTACCAGCTTTGGCCCAGACACGAGCGACAGAGCTCTTTCTACGACCAGTGCCATAGTATTTCTTTTCTTCTGCCATCTTTGTCTACTCCTTATTTGACTTCGAGCACAACTGGTTGTTGGGCTTCGTGTTTGTGTTCGCTTCCTGCATAAACAAAGCACTTCTTCATCATGGCTCTGCCTAAACGGTTGTGTGGAAGCATTCCTGAGATGGCTCTTTCGACCATTTCAACTGGGAATTCGCGTTTCATGACACCAGCGGTACGTGTTCTTAATCCGCCATTGTATCCGGAAACGTTGTAGTAATTCTTCTTGTGTTCTCCGCCTTCTTTGCCAGAGAGTTTGACTTTATCGGCGTTGATAACGATGACATAGTCACCGCAATCTTCATTTTTTGCGAAGATTGGCTTGCCTGATCCCATTAAGATACCAGCGACTTTGGTTGATAATCTTCCGAGAACTACATCAGTAGCATCGACGACATACCATTGTCTTTTAATCTCAAGAGGCTTGGCAACTGTTGTTTGACGTTGCATATTATTTTCCTTCTTTCTGATTTGAAATCTAGCGACGCTATGAAAGCGCGCTGCAATATTATCATCAATGAAAAAGTGCTTGTCAACAGCAAATGGCAAATTGTAAAGATTTTTGTTGGCAAATTGTAAAGATTTTGCTTTTTTAAGCGTTTGTCGTGCTTTCTACCCCGTTTTTCGCTAATTTTTTCTCTAAAAATGGATAGAAAAATGTGCTCATTAAGTCAAATAAGAGAAAACCAAAAAGGAATCCGCCAGTAACGTCACTGGCAAAATGCGCGCCAACGATAATTCTTGTTAATGCAGAAAGAATTGCCCAGATATAGCAGCCAATTCGAATATATAGTCCCTTCTTCTCTAATGAAGGTATGATAGAACCAATTAAAGAAACGCTAATAACTCCTATTGCATTCATTGTGTGTCCGGATGGGAATGAAGCATAGTTCGTATGTAATGATCCATTGCATCCTAATATATAGGCAGGAACAAAATATGAATCTGGATCTCCTTCAAGAGTAACAATATATCTCCATCTAGGACGATGCCAGAAAAATTTAAGAACATTCATCAACAAGAGAATTGCAAACCACATAATGACAACGAATAAGGCGAATGCAAATACTTTCCCAGGATCTTTTATTGGAGTCTTCATAGCTAGGAATCCTGGCAATAAGAAATTGAAAAGAGCAAAAATTACCGCTAAAACCCATCTCAATGCAGTAGACCAGCCATAATTTGGAGAATACGAAATCACTCTGCCACCACTATAAATTGAAAAACCTATGGCAAAGAACATAAATAAGATTCCAAAACCAATATTTTTCGTTTTTGTATCTTTATTTCTTACTCTAAATAACAAAATTGAAGCATACACGGCAACAAGCGAGAATGGTAATTCAGCCAATAATTCTCCAACGCGACCTATTATTACGTTCGAATTATATAGGGCGTGCGTGATGTTTAAATCATAAAAAGCAAAGAGGACGAGTAATCCTAATAATAAAGGATAAATGATAAATCTTTCGTATTTAGTTATTTTCATAGCAATGAAATTCTACCTTAGCGAAGGCGATATATAAAGATTTATTCGTTTATCATTCGTGAAAACGGCTGATAAACAAACATCTAAAGAGTTCTAAAAAAACTCAAAAGGTCTAAAGAGTTCTAAAGAGTTCTAAATATTTACAAAACATCTAAAGAGTTCTAAAATTTATTTAGAGGTGATCATATGACAAATCCATTTTCTACAACTTTCGGAATAGAACCATCGAATCTAATAAAAAGGCCTACAACAACGAACAAAATAATATCAGACTTTTCATCTGAGAATATTTCTAATTATGTCTACATAACAACTGGTTTAAGAGGGAGTGGAAAAACTGTTTTGCTATCAACAATTTCAAATCAATTAAAAGATGATGAAAAATGGATCGTTGTTGATCCAGGGCCAAAAGATAACATTCTCGAAAATATTGCCTCAGAAATTTATGAAACTTGCAATTTAAAGAGACTTTTCTTAAAAGGGGAATTCAGCTTTTCCTTCAATGGATTAACTTTCTCATTAAAAGGAAAAGAACCTACCACTACAGTTATAAGTCTTCTAAAAAAGATGATAGGCCATATTAACGAAAAAGGGAGAAGAGTCTTAATAACTATTGACGAAGTAGATAACTCTCCTCAAATGAAAACATTCATTCAGGCTTATGAAACGTTGATAAGACAAGGCTATAAGGTTTTATTGTTAATGACTGGGCTTTATGAAAACGTTTCAAAACTCCAAGATGATAAATGCCTAACCTTTCTATATAGAGCGCCAAAAATCGTTCTTGCCCCATTAAATATTTCTTCAATCGCATTGTCATATCAAAAATATTTGAATACTGATGAAGAAACTAGTTTCAAGTTAGCGAAATTAACAAATGGTTACGCCTACGCTTACCAAGTTCTTGGCTATTTATTATATTCATATGGGTTGAAAGACGTTAACAAAGATATTTTAGCCGAATACGATCAATATCTAGCGGACTATGTTTATGAAAAAGTATTCTCGGAACTAAGTTCAAAAGAGCAAGACCTTCTTCTAGCGATGATAGAAGAATCGCCGATCAAAAACGAAACATTACGCACTAAAACGGGATTTGATATAAAAACTTTAAGCGTGTATAGAGATAGATTAATCAAGAAAGGCATCATTGTTTCGCCAAAATATGCTTATCTTGAATATACGTTGCCAAGATTTAAAAACTTCTTGATTACTAAAATATAAACCACGAAATCAGCTATCTAAGCTAAATGTTAAAATAAGAAAAGTTTTTAGTGACATTTATTTTTTACTCGTTAATATGTGACACGGATTTAAAAATTAAGGAGTAACAAATGAAATCTACATTAGAAATTAAAGATATTGAAAAGTTCTCAGAAAGCTTTTCGAAGGTAAAAGAACTTAATGTTGCAAAAAGAAGCGTTGCAACAAACGGGATTGTTAATTCTGCTATCGACCCTGATGCAGTCATAGCCTTGCAAAACACTTTCTCAATCGATGTTGACGCAGGTGAAATAACCAATCAAAAACAGTCTGGTCGTTGCTGGATGTTTGCAGGATTAAATATCATCAGAATGGTTGCAGCCAAGAAGTTAAATCTTAAAACATTAGAATTATCTCAAGCATATTTACAATTCTACGATAAACTTGAAAAAGCCAATTTTACCCTAGAAAAAGCCCTTGAAATCGCAAATGAACCTATTAATTCACGTTTAAATACATTCTTATTTGATGGAGGAATTCAAGATGGTGGTCATTTTGTCATGTTCACAAATCTTGTTAAAAAATATGGCGTTGTTCCTTCAACTTTGATGCCAGATAACGTTGTCAATTGTGGAACGAATGAACTTAATTCTCTTCTAACTGCTTTGATTGGAAAAGATGTTTTAGCTTTAAGGGAAGCAAAAGAAAAAGGCGCAAATGAAGAAGAAATTTCTTCAAAGAAAGAGGGGATGTTAAAAGAAATCTATAATGTTCTTTGCGTCTCTCTAGGCGTTCCTCCAAAGTCCTTCTCTTTTGAATACACGGATAAAGACAATAAATATGTTCGTTTAGAAGAAACCACTCCTCTTGAGTTCTATGAAAAATATGTTGGAGTGAATCTTGATGATTATATTGTTTTGTCTGACGCGCCAATGGCCGGATACAATTCTAAGCAAAAATATACATCAGGCTGGGTTAATAATGTAATTGGTGGAGATCCTGTTGTCTTCTTTAATGTTGGCCCAGAAGAAATGAAGAAAGCAACCATTGCTTCATTAAAGGCAAATGAGCTTGTTTGGTTTGCTGCAGACGTTTCATCCGAGTCCTTAAGAAAGAAAGGATTGCTTGGTTATAACTTAATTAGATATGATGAACTTTTCAAAATATCTCTTCTCCAAGACAAGGGAGCAAGAATGGATACGAGAATATCTTTCTGTAACCATGCTATGACCTTCACTGGCGTTAATCTTCAAGAGGATGGTAAGCCAAATCGTTGGAAAGTCGAAAACACCTGGGGAAAAGACCCAGGATTTGGTGGTTTCTTCGTGATGGATGATGCATGGTTTGATAATTATGTCTATGAAGTCTTCGTTAAGAAAGAATTTGTCTCTCCAGAAATACTTAAGGCCTATGAAGAAAGTTCAACTATCGAAGTAGAACCATGGGCTGTCATGTGGAAAGAAATCAAATAAATTTCCAAAAATCCTTACTAAAAAGCCTCTAGATTTAAAACGTTCCAAATCAAATTAATGAAATGGAACGTTTTTTTGATAAGAAAAACCGCCCGAAGGCGGTTTAGATTTGTTGCTTATAAATTAGAAACGTTTGTATAGACGTTTTGAACATCTTCACATTCGTCTAAGGCTGCTAACATATCTTTAACTTTTTGGAGATCATCTCCACCGAGTTCGATTGGCTCATTTGGAACCATTGTTGCTTCAGAAACATCAAAGTCGGTGACGTTGATTCCTTTTAAGATCTCTTTTGCCTTGTCTAAATCATTTGGGGCAAGTAAGACTTCAACTTCACCATCTTCGAAATCGACTGATTGAACATCGATATCACCTAAGATTAAATTTTCTTCGACTGAATCTCTTAAAGCTGCATCGCCTTTGAACTGAAGAATTCCTTTGTAATCGAAATTGTAAGCGACTGAACCCATTTTGCCGCCCTTACGTGTAACAATGGTACGAACTCCGACTAAAGCACGGTTGACGTTATCAGTTAATGTATCAACGATGATATAGCTTCCGCCTGGTCCGAAGAATTCATAGCGTCCTGCGATATAGGCAGTTGCATCTCCGCCTTTGGCTTTTTCAATAGCGCGGTCAATGACGTCTCTTGGACAGGATTTACGATATTTTTCAATTGCACTTCTTAAAGCGAGGTTGCTTTCAGGATCTGGGACACCGCTTTTAGCCGCGGCATAAATCTCCTTAGATGCGCGCATGTAAATTGCGCTTTTTGCTTTTGCAGTGGCTGCCATTGCTGCAGCACGAACTTCAAAGTGTCTTCCCATAATAAAACTCCTTATTGACTTTGGTATTTTACCACTAGCAAATTAAGGCTAGTAGATTTTTTTTATTTTCCTTTTTTAAATGGCAATTCTAGAGACTCAAGAGGATGAAGATTGTGACGTTTGATGAATCTTCTCATCCAATCATAAGGGCTCTTTTCTAATTCCCACGGGCGATGGTTATCAATTCCAACGATGCAAGGGATGTTTGCTTCAGAAACTAGATACCAGAATTCTTCATTTGGATAGAAGACTTCGAAATCTTCTCCATCGGTTAATTTTCCCCATCTAGATGGACCCATGTTCAATTCGAAAATTATTCCGCATTCTTTAGCCGCTTCAATCAATTTCACCGCTATTTCCTTGGCGAATTCATCCCACTTGCCATACCATTGCATGAATAAATCCGGGTGAGCAACATAGATGAAGTTACCTGATCTCATGCCTGCGATAAGATCATTTAAGTACATGCGCGTCCCTTCTTTTTTATCTTTTATTTGATTATAGAAGGTTATCTTATCTGTTACTTTATCGATGAAACAATGCTGGCCAATGATTAGATAATCTACCACTCCATCTTTTAATAGATGGTCATAGTAGTCTGCATAATATTCACCATACCACTCCGCTTCAAAAGCTAAATGAAGTTCGATTTGATCTTTGTATTTCTTTTCAAGAGAACGGACGGATGTAAGATATTCTTCAAAATCAGTTTCATATGTCCCTCTCATTTTTGGCTGAGGACGGCCTGGTAACATGATATGGTCAGAAAAGCCATAAATCTTATAACCGTTTTTTATGGCAGAAAGAACGAATTCTTCATCTTCTCCTTCTGCATGTCCACATCTTTTCGTATGAGAATGATAATTAACTTTGAACGGCTCGTTATTCATACAATACCTCCTCAAGCATCAATCCGACTGGATCTGCTTTAAATGAAATTATCTTTCTTTCATCGGAATCTAGAGCAGCTTTCACTTCTTCAAGACCCATCTTTCCTAGACCAACTCTAAGCCCGACGCCCATCATAATTCTAATTTGATAAGTCATGAAGCCGTTGGCTGCAAATATTATATGCACATGCCCGTTTTCTTCTTTTGCTTCTATTTTTTTGATATCACGAATGAAGTTATCAACATCATGAGGTTTGGAAGTAAAATTCTTAAAATCATGTTTTCCTAAATATAGATTTAGGCATTCAAGAAATCTTGGGTAGGAGAAACCCGGAACTTGTAGTTGATATTCAAATGGAGAAAGAACATCTCTTTCACCAAAATGAAAGGAATATGAATAAATCTTTCCGTAAGAAGAATGCCTAGCATCAAAATCATTATCAACCTTTTTCAAAGAAAGAATGAAAATATCGTTTGGTAATAATCTATTTATGGAAATCCTCGTTCCTTCAGGATCTTTTATTTCTTTTGGGGCAAGAAAGGAAAAAGTTTGTCCTCTAGCTGATACTCCTTTATCCGTTCTTCCCGCTCCATGAATTGTAATTTTATGGGCAAAGAGGGAAGATAATACTTCTTCGAGTTTTCCTTGGATTGACGGATAATCTTTTTGCTTTTCAAATCCCCAATAATGTTGGCCGTTATATTGTAATATTCCAAAATATTTCATTATTTTAAATTCAAATTAAACAATACGGAGAATAAGTCTGTTCCAGTGATAGCAATGTAATAGAAAGCAGCGCAGAAACAAGAAACGAGCACAAATTCTAATAAGTCCCACCATCTGAAATGAAGTTTACGGTACTTCGTTCTTTTTCCAAGAGGATCATAGCCTCTACATTCCATTGCATTTGCAAGTTCATCGGATCTAACAAAAGAAGAAACAAACAAAGGAATTATCAAAGAGATGATTGCTTTGAATTTAGCAAGGATATGGCCATGTTTGAAATCAACACCACGGGATGACTGTGCTTTAAGAATTCTTTGAACATCTTCTAAGATCGTTGGAATGAATCTTAAGGCAAGGGTGATTATCATCGCAAGAATCGGGGTTGGAACACCAACGACACGTAATGGGGTCAAATACCAATCTAATCCATCGGTAAGACTTAGTGGTTTTGTCGTACCCGTTAAAATCATTGAAAGCGAAAGCATGATAACTAAACGAAGAAGAACCTTTCCTGCTTCAAGAAGGGATTCATAATATATCTTAAATTCGCCAATCGTGAAATACCAATCTTGGTTCGCTTCCGTATAACGAGGAACAAGAACATAAATCAATAAAAGGAATATGACCATAAACCACATCCCACTTAATGACTTAAGTAAGGAGAGGAAAGACATATGGGCAAATGAGAAAAGAATGATTGTCGTGACTAAAAGGATGCCAAGCATCGTAAAAGTCATCGTCCAGGTTGGATAATTAATGAAGATCGCCACCATCATGATGATTAAGGAATATATCTTCAATCTAGGATCCATTTTATGGACAAATGAATCATATGGAACATAACGACCTAAAGTAAAACTAGCCATTTTTCTTGCCCCTTATAATTGCATTTGCTAAATCATCAATCGTGCGCATATCCTTCGTATCAATGGTTAAGCCTTTTTCTTTTAGACGTAAGGCAAAATCAAAAATATGGGGGTTTTGCAGGGAATAATTGGATAAATCTTCTCCGAATAACTCAGAAGGAAGACATACTTTTTCAACCTTGCCATTTTCCATTACGACAACTTTTTCAGCATATGATGCGACAAGATCCATATCATGGGTGACAAGAATTATTCCTGTGCCATTCTTTTGAATCTCTCTGAAAAGAGACATCGTTTCTTTTGCTGCGGCCGGATCTAGCCCTGCAGTTGGTTCATCAACGATAAGAATGTCTGGCGATGCGGCTAAAATTCCAGCGATAGCAACTTTTCTTTTTTCTCCGCCAGAAAGTTCGAAGGGGCTTCTTTCAAAGAAAGATTCATTTAATCCGACACGGATGAGAGATTCGTGAGCGAGTTTTAGCGCTTCATCTTTGCTAACCCCAAAATTCTTAGGGCCAAATGATGCATCTTTCTCTACCGTATCTTCAAAAAGTTGATATTCAGGGAATTGGAAAACAAGGCCAATCTTCTTACGGAGTTGTTTGATATCTTTGCTTGAATGTTTTTGATGAATGCGTTTTGTTTCAGCCTTTGCCTTGGCTTTTTCTTCTTTTGAAAGGTTTTTGGCAACTTTTTCTTTTTTATCAGGATGATTGATGAAACCATCGATATCAACATAGCCTGAAGTTGGATTTAACAAAGCATTGATCATTTGAATCAATGTTGATTTACCTGAACCAGTTCTTCCAACGATGGCTATAAATGAATTCTCTTCAAAAACTAAATTAACGTTTTTTAAAGCGGAACTTTGGAATGGACTCTTAGAGTTATAAGTAAACGAGAGATCATGGAATTCTATCGGCATAAAAATTCCTCCAATTTCTCTTCTGTATCGATATCTTCTGGTATATCTAGCCCTTTAGAAATTAACGCATCTTTTAAAGAAATGAAAAATGGTGCGTCTAAACGAATCTTTTTTAATTCTTCGTGATGAGCGAAAACTTCTTTTGTCGTGCCAGAAAGAATTATTTTTCCTCCGCTCATAACTAGGACGTAGTCAGAACGAAATGCTTCTTCAACATCGTGGGTGATTGAAAGGATTGTGACATTAGGATTTTCTTTTCTAAGAGACGCCGTTATATCAAGGATCTCTTTCTTTCCTAATGGATCAAGCATTGATGTTGCTTCGTCATAAATTATCAAATCCGGATGCATAGCTAAAACACCAGCGATTGCAACTCTTTGTTTTTGACCACCTGAAAGATTCTCTGGAGCCTTATCCAGCTGTCCAAACATTCCAACTTTTTTACTATACGTATTGATTATTTCATCCATTTTCTCCGTTGGAACTTGCCTATTTTCAAGACCAAAGGCAATATCTTCTCTAACCGTTGATCCAACAAATTGGTTGTCTGGGTTTTGGAAAACAAGACCAATTCTTTTACGTAAGGAGTAGATACTTGTCTTTGTTAATTCTTCACCGAAAAGAAATATTTTTCCTTCGTAGTTATTAATCAATCCTGCTAGAAGCTTTGCTAATGTAGATTTTCCTGAGCCATTATGGCCAATTAACGTCACATATTTTCCTTCAGGGACAGCAAAAGAGACGGAATTAACCGCCTTTATTTCATCTTTATCGTATGAATATGTAAGATCTTTTACTTCAATTACGTTCATTTTTCTTTTATGTCCAAGACTTTGCCTTCGTATTTGCTGATTTTAACGCCAGCCATTGTTAAGATTTTTCTCGATGCTTCATAAATAGTGTCATTAGAATGCTTATCATCAAGATAAATCATTTCTTTTATTCCAACTTGCACGATTGCTTTCGCGCATTCATTGCACGGGAATAAAGTTACATAGATTCTGCAACCATTAAGATGGGCTCCATCTCTTGTGTTAAGTATGGCATTGAATTCGGCATGGCAAACATAAAGATATTTGCTTTCCAGTCCTTCTCCATGTCCCCAAGGAACGATTTCATCATCAACGCCTCTTGGCATGCCGTTATAGCCAATTGAAACAACTTTATTTTGATCGTCAACTATGCAAGCGCCAACTTGTGTCGATGGATCTTTGCTACGAAGAGCGCTTAATTGAGCAATACCCATGAAGTATTCATCCCAGCCAATGTAATCTTTACGATGTTTCTCTTCCATAGCAAAAAACTCCTTATGCGTTCTAAAGTATAACTTTTTACTTAAGGCAATTCATCTAAAATAAATTTTATTTATTTAATTTTGACAATCAATGATTCGTAAGGACGAAGGTGTTTCTTGTATGCAAAACCAGCATGAGGGTAATTAGAAAGTAAGACTTGACCTACCATTGTTGCAATTTTATGAGGGACTCGTATGCGTTTTCCGGTTAGATTGATGAGAACAAATAACATTTCACCTTCATATGCACGATAGAAAGCCATCATCTTCCCATTTGTTTTCAATGGTTCGAATGAGCCATATAAAAGAGCGGGTTGTTTTGATCTGAATTCAATCAAAGAACGATAGAAATTAAGAATTGAATCTGGGTCTTCTTCCTCTTTTTTGACATTGATATCTTTGTAATTTGGGTTAACTGGTAACCATGTTTCGTTATTTGTTGAGAAACCCGCATTCTTTTCTTCGTTCCATTGCATTGGTGTTCTTGCGTTATCACGATTTACGTTTTGGATAAGCTTGAGCGTTCTCTTTTTAGAGAAATGATATTTAGGAAGGAGATTTAGCAAATAAAAGTTCACGGGGTCCTTATATTGATCTGGAGAAAATAAAGGATAATCCATCATTCCGATTTCTTCGCCTTGATAAATGAATGGTGTTCCTCTAAGAGTAAGGATGATCATGGCAAGTTCTTTTGCGGATTCTTTAAAATATTTCTTGGCGTTACCAAAACGGTCAATCGAACGTGGTTGGTCATGATTTTCAAGGAAAAGAGCATTCCAATTGAGCTCTCTTTGCCAATCGAAAAGAGTCTTTTTGAATTTTCTTGAATTGAATGGAGTCTTGAAAATCGGAACAAGGAAACGATCGGAATTAACCGTGTCAAATTGGAAAGCAAGATCGAGTTCTTTGTTAGTGAAACGTCTAGCATTCTGGAAATCGACATTATAGGTTTCTCCAACGACCATGCAGTCGTATTTAGAAAAAACATCTTTATATAGCCTATGAAGAATAAGATGGTTGTTGTCTTTCATTAGATACTTTTCTTGTCCGACAACCCATAAGGATCTTTTACCATCCTCAAGGCTTTCTTTCCAAATCTGGTTGATGACATCGCACCTGAAACCGTATATTCCTTTATCTAGCCAGAAACGGAGGATTTTCTCTACTTCTTCTAAGACGCGAGGATTATGCCAATCCAAGTCTGGTTGCTTTTTATTGAAAATATGAAGATAGTAAGCGCCTGCTTCAGGAACATAAGTCCAAGCTGATCCACCAAAATTCGATGTCCAGTTATTTGGCGGAACGGTATTGTCTTTCTTCCCTTCCCTCCAATAATAGAAATCTCTATATGGAGAATCCGGATTTATTGAAGATTTGAACCATTCATGCTCATCTGAGGTATGGTTTACGACCAAATCCATGACGATTTTGATGCCTTTTCTTTTTGCTTCATCGATTAATCTATTCATATCAGCCATCGTTCCGTATTCAGGATTGATTGAATAATAATCTGCGACATCATAGCCAAAATCCGCGTTGGCAGTTTTATAGACAGGCGATAACCAAATAATGCCAACACCTAGCTTTTTTAGATAATCTAACTTCGAAACGATTCCAGGAATATCTCCTATTCCATCTCCGTTTGAATCACAAAAAGAGCGAGGGTAAATCTGATAAACGATATGATCGTGATAATATTTGAATTCCATACATTAGGTATTCTACAACAAAAAAGAAGGGCATACGCCCCTCAAATTTAGAATTTAGAAAGGAATAGCAAGCGGTAGCCTCTGCCATATACGGAATCTATCTCTGCTCCTTTGATATATTCGATTTTCTTTCTGATCGAAGAAATATGAACATCAACAGTTCTTGTTGGATATTTCTTTCCTTCTTGTTTCAGTTTATCAAGTTTCTTCTTTCCTGCATCAGTTGACCAGATCACGCCGATTAAATCCTCACGTCTGACGAATCTTGGGCTTTCTTCATACAGTTTTTGAAGTATCTTCCATTCCACTCGAGTAAATTTTACATGGTAACGGAAGTATGAAAGTGTGCGTCGTTCAGTGTCACACTTGATTATTGAGTGGTCATTCCTCTCAATATCGATGATGGCCATAAAATTCACTCCTTTCTTTGCTATGGTTATTTGACTATACAAAAAATGAAAGAAATTTCACCTATTTTTTTCAAAATTCACTAAAAATTTGATGGGAAGCCAATTTTTGGCTACTTGGCATTGAGGTTTCTTGTATAAATTTTCATCAATGGAGAAATAAGGAAACTGATTAATAAAATGTCTAGTGGAGCAGAAATACATAGCATCGAAATAATGAGTTCATAAGCGACTTGATATCCAGTTGATGAAATAACGATGAAATAAAGATAATATGCAAGCCCTCTTAAAAGAACTAATAAAGTTATCTCTAAAAAGAAAGAAATGAAGGCGATTTCCGATGGAGATGGTAAGGATAGATCTTTTCCTTTCTTTTTAAAATGATAATCAGTAAGAATAAGGCCGATTGAGGTGGCAATATCCATCAAAATTGAGATTGAAAGAATGATTATTTTTACGTATGGGCTATAGTAAGATAGCCTTTTATCAAGAATATTCGTTCCATAAAAGAAATAGATTTCTAAAGCTAGAACTAGCAATATCAGGCAAATAGTTACGATTGAAAAAGGAAAGAATTTCCTCATTCTTTTAGTTAATTTCTCAATTAGCCAAGGGAAAATCCCTAAAAGAACATACACGATAGTTAGAAGGAAGTTATATGCGCCAGTTGGCATTATGAAAGCGGGCAATAAATCTGCTAACCCTCCAATAACCGCGCCATAGATCGGCCCTAAAGTCAAAGAAGCGAATATGACAATTGTTGGAGTAAAGGAAATACTAATAAAAGAAAGATGAGGAATGGAAATCATCTTTGTTATGCTTCCTAGAATGACGGATATTGCCAAAAGCATCGCCGAGAGCGTTATCTTTTCAATTTGTTTCAATTCTTTGTTCATAATCAAATTTTCGTTGAAAGATATTCTCTTGCTTGATAGGCAAATTCACGGGATCCTGTTACTAAAATCAAATCATCTCTATAGGTTGAAAGAAGATTGTTTAAGGCACTTCTCCAATCTTCTTGATAAGAACAGTCAGCAATATAAAGGAAATAATCCATCTCATCTTTTGCGTTCTTATCATCAAATGTAGTTAAGAATATTTCTGATGTTTCTCTTCCAAGTTCTGCAAGCATGCGGGAGATATTCTTGTCTTTAAGAGTTGCAAATAGAACATGGATCTTTTTATCTTTTTGAATGTTATGAAGAGATTCAACCAAAAGAGCTATGCTTTCCGCATTATGCGCTTCATCAACGTAAACGTTATTAAATCTTTCTAATCTACAAGATAATGGTTTCTTTTCTAATGATTTTCTTAATGAAATTTCATCTAATGGGAAACCAGAAGAAAGGATTTTTGTTGTTTCTAAGGCAAGCAAGGCTGATTTTAATAATGAAACAGATGGAGAAAGTATTTGCATATTCTCATATGGAGAGTATGTGAAACGATAATATGGATCGGAATACGATTCAAAATGAGAAGAATCCACGACAGTAAGTTCGTTTTGTTTCTTTTTGCACGTTTCACGAATGATATCTGTCGCATTATCATCAAATTTAGCGATTAACGTTTTTGATTTAGGCTTGATTATTCCTGCCTTTTGATAAGCGATTTCGGATATTGATGTACCTAAGATATCAGTATGTTCTAAGGAGATAGATGAAATTATTGATAGGAGACATCTGTCCGATTCAATATTCGTTGGATCAAATTCTCCTCCGCAAAGAGTTTCAAGTATGCCTAAAGAAACATTTTCTTCATTAAAATACGTGATGCAAATCAATGTTAAAATCTCAAAAGAGCTTAGGCGTGCATTAATTATTGCCTTTTCGTAACGGTTAAAAATCTCAATGAAGGAATATTCTGGAATATGTCCTCCAGATATTTTGATTCTCTCTAAAGGTGAAGTTTCTTCTTGAGAAAAAAGACCTACATTGTAACCTTGATCGTTATAAATATTGAAAAGGAAATTGCCAACGTTTTCTTTGTTATTGCTACCAGTGATGTGAATATAGTTAAAAGATATGGCTATATTATTCTTCCTAACAAAAGAAAGCCAAGCGGAGTTATCCCCTATTTCATCTTCTCCTTCAACGGTATTTAAATAATTAAGGATTTCCTCGTAATTCATCTTAGTCTTGATAATCCTTAATTGAACGGCCTTTGCTTTCGGCACGTTTGAGATCTTTCTCTTTTAAGGCGTCACGCTTATCGTGAAGCTTTTTGCCTTTAGCAACGGCGATTTCTAATTTTGCATAGCCATGTGAAAGGAATGCTTTAGTTGGAACGCAGGTATTTCCAGTCGCAGTCAGTTTTCTTTTCAGTTTGTTTAATTCGGTTTTTGTGAGTAAGAGCTTACGGTCTCTTAAGTGATCGACGTTAAAAATGTTTCCTTCTTTGTATGGCGCGATATGCATATTAACGACAAAAGCCTCACCATTTTTCAAAATGATGTAGGCATCAGTTATATTTGCATCATGCCTTCTTAAAGATTTTATCTCCGTACCGGTCAAAACAAGACCGGCAGTCATAAAATCAGAAAGGAAATATTCAAATCCTGCTCTTCTATTTTCCAATAATACTGAATTGTCTTTCTTTTTGGCCATACGTGTTTCCTAGCCAAACAATTATAGCCATTTTTGTTTGATAACTAAATATTCTATTTAGATAACGTAGAAATATATTGAGAAGAACATTAAGACTGTTCCAAGCAAGACGAAGAGATGGAAGATAAAATGGAACCATTGGTTTTTCTTACCACCAATGCCGTATAAGACTGCACCAATCGTATAAGCGATTCCACCTAATAGGAGCAAGAATGTTCCGTTCATAAAACCAATTGAGGCAGTTAAAGGATAGAAAGAAACAATAATTGCCCAACCTGTGAAGAGATAATCAATCATTGAAAGAACGGCGAATTTCTTTAAATCGATGGCATTGAGAATGATTCCTAATATTCCAAAGAAAACAACAACGCCATAAATCGACCAAGCCCAGCCAAGAGAATAGTTTCTTAAGGCAACCAAACAATATGGAGAATATGTTCCGATGATTAGGAAGAATATGTTGCAATGATCCATGACTCTCCAAACTCTTTTAGCATCGCACTTAGGAAGGCCGTGGTAGATTGCTGAACCTAAATAAGTGATCAATGCACCAAAAAAGAATAAGGAACAGCCTACAATTGCCCATGGATTATGGGTTTGCGCTGCCTTAACTATAAGGAATGGGAAGCCTAATAGGCATAATAATGCTCCTACTGCGTGGGAGACTGAGTTGGCAATTTCTTGCCCTTCTGTGTAATTTGGTAATGTAATTTCTCTTGTGCTCATGGCATTAGTATAACGAGTTCTTGTATTGATTGCAAGTACATCTCGTATTAATTACTAGATTTATTATTTTCGTGCCTTACCTTATAATGAAAATATGAGTAGAGCGTTGGTTTTATGTGGTGGGGGGTCGCTTGGTTCCTACGAAGTAGGGGTATGGAAATACCTCGAAGAAAAAAACATGCATTTCGATATCGTCACCGGCACTTCTATTGGTGCTTTAATAGGTGCGATGTATGTTTCAAATGATTATCAAAAGTGTTTTGACCTTTGGGATAACCTCTCAATGAACGATGTCATGATCAATGGAATGAACATCGGAAAAAAAGGATTGGAGAATTTCTCTACTTCTAGAGCTTTAGCCTTTGTTGGTTCTTATTTAAAGAATGGCGGAGCGGATAATTCTCCTTTTGTTAAATTACTCAACGAATATTGTGACCCAAAGAAAATAAAAGAGAGCAAAATCAAACTTGGAATAGTTACGACTAAATATCCATCAATGAAACAAGTTAATAAGACAACTGATGATTTGAAAGAAGAAGAAATCATTTCTTACCTTCAAGCTTCAAGCGCTTGTTGGCCTATCTTCCCTGTTTCAAAAATCGGTAAGCAAAAATATGTTGATGGGGGATTATCCGATAATCTTCCTATAGATTTAGCAATAAAGATGGGTGCTACGCAGATATTGGCAGTTAAGTTGAAATCATACCCAGCAGTTCCTCAACATGTTGAATTAACCGAATTACCATTCGTTAAAACTATTTCTTCAGTCGTTGATCTTGGTTGGATAATGGATTTCAAGCATGAAACTTTGATGAATAATTTCCAAATTGGTTATTTCGACGCAAAGAAAGCCTTTGGCGATGCATTGGGAAGTTATTATACTTTCACATCGCTTGAAGGCTACCAAGATATTGCAGATGATTTTGTCAGGGAATGCGTTGAAGATGATCCATTGCTTTGGAAAAAAATCAATAAATCCCTTCTAAAAGCCGGCTATAATTGCAAAACGTCACAAGATACATTCATTGCAACTTTAGAATTAGTCGGAAAGATTTTGAAGGTTTCTCCATATGTTGAATATGACATTACAGACTTTGCTAGAGAATGCCGTAAATCATGTATGAGCATTCTTAAAAACGAAGAAGAGATGACTAAATTCACCAAAATAAAAGCTAACAGAATTTTGAACAACAATGAATATCCTGCTTTTATTGGATATTTGTACAATTCGTTCAAAGGCGGACATAAAGCTAAAAATGCTAAGTTCTTCTTCAATCTTTCGCCAATAACAATCCTTATCACGAAAGCAATGGAAAAGCTCGTTACAAAATTGAAAACATTTAGATAAGAAAAAAATGTCTCTTACAAATCGTAGGAGACATTTTTAATGCTTGATTCAAAACTTATAAATAATATTTGTTAAGAACTTTGAGATCTTTCTCGTCCAATTCATAAACGAGTGGTTTTCCTGTTGGAATTTCAACAGAGATGATTTGCTCTGGAGTGAGATGTTCTAACATCATAACGATAGAGCGTAAGGAGTTGCCATGAGCTGCGATTAAAACCTTTTTGCCTGCTTTGATTTCCGGAGCAATTTTTGCATCGAAATATGGTTTGACACGATCTGCTGTGTCGATTAAGCATTCGGTTAATGGGCAATCTTCGATTGTCATTTCGCCTTTGGCAATTAACTCTTTATATTTTTCTTGGTTTCCTGGCCATCTTTCATCATCTTTTGTTAATGGGAGAGGCGGTACATCAGCGCTTCTTCTCCAAATGTGGACTTGTTCAGCACCCCATTTTTCAGCGGATTCAGCTTTGTTTAAGCCTTGTAAAGCGCCATAGTGACGTTCATTTAATCTCCAGGTGTAGAACTTAGGGATGGATGTTTCACCCATTTCTTCTAAGGCATAATCCATTGTGTGATTTGCTCTCTTTAAGACAGAGCTGAAAGCGATATCGAATGAATATCCTTTTTCTTTTAAAAGTTTTCCTGCTTCATGAGCTTCTTTGACGCCTTGTTCGCTAAGTTCAACATCAGTCCAACCAGTGAAAAGATTCTTGAGGTTCCACTCAGATTGACCATGTCTAATTAATACTAATTTGACCATTTAATTTTTTCCTTTCGTCAACATCAATTATTATAGACAAACTTTTTAAGAAGATAAAAGAATTAATATCAGTTTTCCTCTCAAAAACCCACGAGCATTACCCGCGAGTTAATTTGGCCATAAAGCTTATATAGCTAAGGACTTAACCGTTATGGTTACAGCGTTATTTTTTGGGTTTAAGTACACGAAGAACATAAGCTGAACACCATTATAGTTTTCATCATACCAAGAATATGTGATGGATTGACGAGTCGTTCCATCATCAAATTCTGAAGGATCAGACCATTCTCCATCATAAGGGTTCTTAAAACCGGCAGGGATTAAACTTGAAGTAACAAGAGATTTCGCCTTATCTAATGAATCTAAGGAAGTTGCTACGACCATCTCATAGTATTTGAATTCATAGTCTTCATCAGGATTAGACTTATCAATTAATGTTGGCTTAGCAAATTCATCATCAGACTCGGTTAAATTGAAATAGGCGTTATATTTATCTGCGACTTTTTGGATAGCGCTTCTAATATCGTAACCACTTGTGACAGTGATTTTGCATGTAGCAGTTTTGATTCCTTCGTTAGGGACACTCATGGTTGCTGTAATTGTTGCTTCCTCTCCTTCTTTTGCGTCAGAGGCAACGGTAACCTTACCATCAGAATCAACGCTTATCTTTTCGTTGTCAGAAGCAAATGATATTTTATACGGCAACATTTGAACGTCTAATTGGAGATTATATACATCGCCTGCGCTTAAACCAATTTCAGAATCGGTGAATTTAAAGATAGGCGTATGGGCATTTCCGCTTCCAAAAGTGAACGTGATCGTCGTAACGCCATATGCATAATCAAATCCAATTAATAATTTTCCTGAAGCATCTTCGAATGTACCATCAGTAAAGTTATCGTTACTAACTGAGCACCAGCAGGCATTAGTTAATGTCGTTTTGAAATAATCGAGAACAGGATAGCTAACATTTGAATATGAACCATCGCTTTCTGCTTTTATCATAGGATCGTAGACCTGGATTTTAACGTAGGTGTTATTTTTTGCAATCGATGTAGCTTTAGCAACTATTGCTTCTTCATCGTCTGGATCTATGTCGAAATAATCAGAATTCGCTTTAAGTAAGTCGTAATAATATTTATATTGACCGTCATAATTCTGAATTTCGTAACGATAGTTATCATATTTGCTGAGTCCACTAATATTAAATTCTGGATATTCAGTTTCAATCTTGTTATCGCTTAAGAATTTATCAATCGTTGAAGTAGGCCAACCAGTAATGAACTCATCATATGCTTCATCGAGCATGCCAAAAGAAATAATTACAAGACTTTCATCAGTAATTGAATCTGTTGATGTTCTTGTTTTGATATAGAAATTTTCATTCCAATCGACGTACCATTGATTTTTATAGTCATAGACTAGGCCTCTTTCGCATAATGAATTGTTGTAGAAGTCAAGAAGATAAGTATCCTCGGTAAAGGCGTAAATTGTATTTTCTTTGCCTTTTGTGTAATAGAAATAGCATTTGATATCACCTGCTTCAAAGGCTGGTAAAGAGAAACCGCTTGTTGCTTTAAATGAATCGGTGAAAGATGTTGGCCAAGTTGTGGATTCTTTGATATCAGAATAATATTGGAAAAGAACGTAGTTGCCACTGAAATAATAGACTTCTGCGGTGATTTTTGAATTATCGGCTAAAGTTTTAAGCAAAGTATAATGCGAATTTTGAGCACTTTTTGTTTCATCTAAAACGTATCCGGCTTTCTTTAATATATCTACGTTGTCTTTGCTTAAATCAATGGCACATCCATCGTAGCAATATAGCGTGTTTGCACTTGATTGATAGACCTTATTTGTTTTACCGAATTTTAAAAATGGAGGAATATCAGAAAGAGCATTATCGAAAACCTCTTTTTCTTCATCTTCCCAATCTGTTGTTGTGTCTAATTCAGTTTCTAAATCATTGAAACATTGAATGACGTTATATTTCAAAGAAGTTTCTGTGTCTATCGAATGGAAATATGTTAAATCATATCCAACCAAATTGTCTTTGGATGTTTTTAGAAACTCATAATAGACGTTCCCGTTTGCATCAGATTGTTTGATGTTATTGTTATAGTCAGTAACACCGGTCCATCCATCTTTTTCTAAATCTTCATGATAGTCATCAAGTGTGAATACATCTGATTGATCAAGGATTTCCAAATACTGTCTATTATTCGCCGTATCCGTGATTTCTTTTACTGAAACATTATTAGAGAAACTTGCAGGATATGGCAAAAGGCTTCCGGCATATTTAATGATTAATTCTTTAGCGTCATCTGACCATAAAGATTCTATTTCGCTTGAACTTATAGAATCGCTAGATGAAATTTCGCTTGAAATGTCATTAGAACTACTTGTTTGATCCGAAGAACTAGTCTTAGAGTCGTTACAACCAACCATCATAAATGGAGCAAGAACTAACGGAATGTATTTTCTTATTTTTTTCATGAAATACCTCTTTCTATTACGAATGAAATTATAATCCAAAATGAAAATCATTACTTTTTCTTTTTTCAAATAAGAAATTGATGGGGTTTCACGGTATATTTTTGGATTTTTGAAAAATCTTTGTTCTATTAAACAAGAGCCGTTTAGCAAAAATCATTAGTTTTCTATATAATTAATTCCATGGAAAATAAAATTTATATTGCATCAGCTAATTTGAACGAAAAGCTTGTCTTAGCATTAAAAGAAGGCGACTTTGAAATTAATCTTGTTGGAAAAGAGATTAACGACAATGATTTGTATTTTTTAGACCTAACGGACGTCTCTATTGAATCTTTGTATGAGACATTCCCTTGGTTAGAAAAAGAATCTAAACGTAGCCTTACCCCTCATTTAAGAATTTTGCCTTTGTTAGTTTACGATAACAAAAAAGAAGATCCGTTTGAGAAATGGGAGAAAGGGCCTGGAGAAATTTACGAAGAATTATTCTCTGAAGAGTTTAAACCATTCGCTTATGATTTATCCAACATCGAAGCATCCAATAACGAATTAAAACACGTTCTTTCTCTTTATTACGTTAGATAGTTAAAAAATAGAAGTTTGGCTAAATGCTGAACTTCTTTTTTCATTATGATTAGTTGGTTGCTTTTCTATAAACGAGGCTTTTAGGATCTAGACATTCTTCTATTAGCATTGGTAAATATAAGAAACAAAAATAAACTGTTCCTGATAAATCTAAGTACGATAACGTATCGTTTTCTGTGAATGTGCGGCCAAGAAAACATAGATATAGAGCGAGATAGAAAAGGCAGTAGATACTTTTTCTTCTGAATGAATTAAATATCAAATAAAGGCCAAACCCCCAGAATAACAAACCATACGCCATACCAAAGATGCCATTTTGTGCTAGCATTAGTCCCCAAGCATTATCAATTATTGGGAAATTGAGTGAATCTCCGTAAGCATATGCTCCTAAGGCGTGGTATTCATTGCCATAGCCAAAGCCAAAAATTAAGGAGAAAACACCGTTATTGGATATTGCTGAAACAGGCAAAGTCCACGATATTTCTCTTGATTGTAAGGAATTATGGAACATATTGAAGAGATTTTCTTTCAAGAAATTTGCAAATACGGTCAAATTACTTAATGGAGTATTGGAGAAATCGGCAAAGAAGAATATCAAAGAAAGAACGAGAATAACCAAGCCAAAAACGCCAAGATATATTAAATGTTTGTAATTTTTCTTCTTTATCGATATTAGAATTGAAAATACGTAAATGAACGCAATAAATGCCCAGCCAAGTATCATTGGGGTTTTGGAAAATGTGAGGAATTGCTGGATGAGGAATAAAAACATTATCAATATTCTTCTCCAGTGTGGTTTTTCTATCTCTAAATATCCTTCAGAAACCATACCAATAAAGAGAATATAGCCATAAATATTTCTATGAGCAGTAAAACTTTGAGGAATGGGAATTTCAAATGTTTCGTAATTGATATTCCCCGTAAAGAAATCCCAATAGATTTGGCGTTCAAAAATAAAGGAATAAAGAACTGCTGCAACAGCTGTTATAACACCTAAATAGAAAATGAGTTTTAACATTTTTATCTCTGCGACAAGCTTAGGAATTATCACAACTATGATGTAAATCGATGTAAATAATAAGAAAGATAAAAATATATATCTAAATTTGCCTGTTCCATTTATGAAAGCAATGGTTTCTTCACCATATTTGACTCCGTTAAAACCAATCACTGCAGCAAAAGCAGTTAAGAAGAAAAACAAGCAACATATCGCAATCCATCGATTATTTTTGATTTGATAGAATTTCTTTGAGTAAACGAATACACCTATATCAATGATTGTTAAAGCGCCAGCCCAAAGGAAAAATTGGATGTCATTAAAGAATGGCGCGTCGTTAGTAAAAAAAGCTGCTCTGCCAATGAAAAAGTATGACGTCGCACACAAAAAGATGGCAACAACGGTTAAGGTTAAAAAATCTTTTTTTCTAGCAAGCCATTTTTCTAACATGTTTTCAAATTAAGCAACGAGGAAATCAGAGAGAACTTTATAAACTAAATGTTTGTCTTTTTCGTTATGGATTTCATGACGCATGCCAGGGAACATGAAAATGGTTACATCATTAAGGCCAAGTTCGTTATACATCTTCTTCAGACGTCTTGGACCTTTACCCATTTCTCCGACAGGATCATCTTCACCAGAAACGATAAGGATCTTTTCAGTTTTAGAAACATTCTTTAAATTCTTTTTCTTATAAAGTTCGTTTCCTCCACGAAGGAATTCTTTCCAGAAACCATGAGTGTTATCTGCTCCGCAATAAGGATCAGCAATATACGCTTGAACATTATCTTCATTAGCGGAAAGCCAATCTAAATCTGTTTTTCTATTTTTAACTGATTTGACGTATCCGCCAAAGGCAGCATTGCTAATGAATTTCGATGGTTTGTTCCAATTTTTCTTATTAGTAAGTAAAGAAGCTAAATGGAATGAGAAAAAGAACTTCGCTCTTGCCGGGCCATTGGATCCCCAGATAACAACTTTATCGGCAGTATTAGGATAAAGTTCTAAGAATCTTTGAATCATAAAAGACCCCATTGAATGTCCCATAAGGTAAGTAGGGAGCTTCGTATCCTTTTTTAAGGTAAGAATTAAATCACGAGCGGCCGTGACATTATTGTCGAAAGCGTTTGGATACCACTGCTGTTGTTCAGAAACACTACGAGAGTTAAGGCCTTGTCCAACTGCGTCTAAAACATAAACCGAGATATCAAATCCATTTAGATATAAAGCTAAGTCTTCATAACGATGGGAATGTTCTTGCATACCAGTCATTAAGACCAAATTAGCTTTTGGATTCTCTGTAACCCAGCTACACCCCTTGAATGTATGACCCCAAACTTCAAGACTAAACACTTTCATAAACCACTCCTTTTAATATTTATAAATTAACTTAAAGAGATTATACACCAGTAACAAGAGCAACGCACGTAACAAGAAAATATACCCATCAGAAAAAGTGTATAGTGTTTGTATAGTATTTTTATGTATTTATTATTGTTTGTATAGTGTTTTGCTAGTATATTTATATATGCAAAGGAGATTTTATGGAAAAAACGATAATTACAGTGCGAATTGATGACAATCTAAAAAACGATGCTCAGAAGTTATTTAATGACATTGGCATGTCTATGAGTACAGCTATAAACATCTTCTTAAAGCAATGTGTTAAGGAAGGAAAGATACCATTTGAGCTAGCCGGAAAGCCTAAAACTTCTAATGCTGGCAGAAAAATCAAGCCTTTGCATAGTTAAAATATAAACAAAAAGCAGATATAACATCGATTATACCTGCTTTTTTGATTGTTTTTATGAGTCTTTATTTTTGACTATTTTATGCCTTCTGGGTTCTTCTTTTGGAAGTTATAGGCATCTCTACATGCATCTTCAATGGTGAATTTAGCTTTCCAATGGAGTTCAGTAGAAGCTTTCGTACAATCAGCAAAGTTTTCAGCAACATCACCTGCGCGTCTTCCAACTATCTCATAAGGAATCTTAACATTGTTGGCTTTTTCATAGGCATGAACTAATTCAAGAACGGATGTTCCTTTGCCAGTCCCTAAGTTATATACGACATAACCTGGGTTTTCTTCGAGTTTTTTAAGTGCAGCAACGTGACCATTTGCTAAATCAACAACATGGATATAGTCGCGAACACCTGTTCCATCAACCGTTGGATAATCATCACCAAAGATTCTTAGGCATTTGAGTTTTCCGATTGCAACTTGGGAAACATATGGAAGCAAGTTATTAGGGATTCCATTTGGGTCTTCTCCTAAAAGTCCAGATGGATGGCCACCAATTGGATTAAAGTAACGAAGAATTCCGACATTTAGCGTTGGATAAGCGAATTGGATATCCTTAAGGATCCTTTCGATCATGACTTTTGTTTCGCCATAAGGGTTGGTTGCTTCAGCAACTGGATCTGACTCATATAAAGGAACGCGCGTAGGAACACCATATACTGTTGCGCTAGAAGAGAAGATAATATTGTTAACATTATATTTCTTCATTAGCTTTGCGATCACAATAAGTGTCTCAAGGTTATTTTCATAATATTCAATAGGTTTAGAAACGGATTCTCCAACAGCTTTATAACCAGCAAAATGAATTACTGCATCAATTTGATTTTCTTTAAAAACCTTTTCTGTTTCAACTTCATTTTTGCAGTCAACTTGATAGAATTTTGGTTTGATTCCAGTGATTGTTTGAATGCGATCCAAAACTGCTAATTTTGCATTATACAAATCGTCAACGATAACTGGTTCATAACCATTTTCGATGAGGCATATTACGGTTTCACTACCAATGAACCCTAAACCTCCAGTAACTAAGATTTTTTTCATTTTTTCTCATTCCTCTTTTCTTTTTTATCAGCCTTGCGGGCTTGTTTCTCAGCTTTCTTTTGCTGATGTTTGGTAACAGTTTCTTGTTTCTTTTTTTCCTCTTTCTCTTTTTCGTCGGATTTCTTGCATTCTTCTAAATAACGAAATAGAGCTTGAGCAATGGATTGATAAACACTTGCTTGAATTGACATTCTAAAAGCAATCAAGCCGATTGAATCATCAAAATACTGACCAGCTTTTTCTGGATCTGCCTCTTTTTCTTTTTCATAGGTCTCTTCGAATCTATCAACTCTTGTTTTTGCTCTTCCGGCCACATCAGTGAAAATATCACGCGACATAGTCTTAAAGAATCTATATAAAACAACTTTATCGTTAGTAACTTCATTATCCATGCTAATTATTAAGGATAAATCGTTCATGTTAACGACATTTTTAAGCAATGAAATGGCAAGAAGGTATCCTAAATGATCGACGTTGTATTTCTTCCTTTCTGGTTCAGCGATAATCTTTGCTTTGACATAATTATTAACCATGAAAGAAGTAAGTTTTTGCTTATCCGAAAGAGCTAAAGGTTCAAGAATAGAATTAACATAGGAAACCACCTGTTCCATATATAAAGGGACAGTTGGCAAATGGTCATAGGTAGGAAGCTCGAAATTCGATGCTTTCTCCAAATAATCTTTTAATTTAGCTAATTCTTCGGCGTTCATCTTTTATTTAATTCCTGATTTAAAATTTTAGATACTTCAGCTGGGTTAACCTTGCCATGGCTTGCTTTCATGATTTGACCAACTAAGAAGCCAAGAACTCTTTGGTTGCCTGCCTTATAATCAGTAATAGATTGAGGGTTTTTATCGAGAACTTCATTAACGAAAGCAAGAATTGTTCCAGAATCGGAAACTTGAGCAACGATATTTAAGGTTTTCTTAGCTTCTTCTGGAGAACATCCATCAGCTAAAACTTTATTTAAAATATCAACGCATTGTTTATGTGTTAAGCCGCCTTTTTCTTGATATGAAACTATTTCACCTAATGTTTCAGGAGATAATTTAAGTTCATCAATGGATATTTCTTCTTTATTCAAATAAGTATTGATCTCAACGATGAGATAATTAGCAAGATTCTTTGCATTAGATACTTTGCTCATACCTGCTTCTAAATATTTAGCCATTTTTGGATTGGCAAGAATGACGTTTGCATCATTCTCAGAAAGGCCTGCTTTGAGGTATCTTTCTTTTTTGGAATCATACAATTCCGGGCAGGTTTCAATGGCGTTTTTCACAAATTCATCAGATAAATGAATAGGAGTTATATTAGGTTCGCAGAAATATTTATAATCAACAGCATCAGTCTTCACACGCATAAGGATTGTACGTCCGCTTGCTTCATCCCAACGTCTTGTTTCCTGTTGAATTTTAATTCCTTGGAGGAGTAATTCGGATTGACGTTTGATTTCATATTCAATGGCAAGTTCAACGTTTTTGAAAGAGTTGATGTTTTTGATTTCAACCTTTGTTCCGAATTCTTTTTGACCATATGGGCGAATGGAGATGTTTGTATCACATCTCATGGAGCCTTCTTCCATCTTTCCATCGCTTGTTCCTGAATAAACGACGAAATTTCTTATGGCTTCAGCGTATTCTCTTGCTTCAACGCCATTTGAAATTTCTGGAAGAGAGACGATTTCACAAAGAGGAACGCCTGCACGGTTATAATCTAAAAGAGAATAATCCATGAAGTGTTCTTGCTTACACGTATCTTCCTCCATATGGATTCTTTCAATTCCGATACGTTTTGGTCCATTAGGAGTTGCAACCATAACATACCCATTTTTACCAATAGGTCTTCTTTGTTGAGTTATTTGGAAGCCCTTTGGAAGATCGGAATAGAAATAGTTCTTACGATCAAAATATAACGTATTGTCGATTTCCATATGAAGAGCATTTGCAACACGTATTGCATTTATGACTGCTTGCTTATTTACGACAGGCATTGCTCCAGGGAAGCCTAAATCAAGAGGGGTTGTTTGGGTATTTGGTTCACGTGAGAAGGAATTTGGCGAAGATGAAAACATCTTTGATTTGGTCTTTTGCTGAACGTGAATTTCAAGACCGATTACTGCTTCAAAATTCATAAATTGCCCTCCTTTTTATTGTTAACGCTAAGATTTGCTAAACCACTTATATCTTCAAAAGCCTTAGCGATTTGGAATAATTTCTTTTCTTCAAATGCACGTCCCATGAAGTTGATACCGATTGGCATATTTTCTTCAAAGCAAAGTGGGAGAGTGATTGATGGTAGGCCTGCAAAGTTACCTAAGCAAAGGTGGTTGTCTGCAAGGAGATATTCGTCCGATAAACGGTCAGAAGATGTATCAAACTTAGGAGCAATTCCAGGAGCAGCTGGAAGATAGACGAAATCATAATCTTTTAAGATGTTATTAACTGTTTCAACAATCTTTGCTCTATTTCTTTGAGCACGTAAGAATAATTCTTCTTGGTTCTCTGCCATTAAGCAATATGAGCCAATAACAAAACGACGTTTGATTAATTCAGAGAATCCTTCGTTACGAGCATTGAACATAACTTCTTGATATGTCTTTCCGCCTTTGAATGGACCAAATTTAATGCCATCTAAATTGGCATCATTTGATGTTGCTTCAGCACATGATATAACCATGTATGTCGCATATAAAGATTCAAGCAACTTAACATCAAAATTCACAAAATCCACGGCAATTCCCACTTCTTTTAGTTTAGAAATGGAGTTATCAAAATGCTTAATTAATTCTTTGTTGCTGATTGAATCATATATTTCTTTAATGATTGCAACCTTCATTCCGCTTACAGGTTTTTCTAAATCGGAAGTATAATCTTCGACTTCTTTTAAAGATGATGTTGAATCGTAATCATCACGTCCAGCGAGAACGTTTAATAAGGCAGCCGATGAATATACGTCTCTAGTGAAATATGCGACATGATCCAAGGATGGAGCAAACGGGAAAAGACCATAACGAGAAATTCTTCCCCATGTCGGTTTCATGCCAACTAAGCCTGCAAAGGAGGCTGGTTTACGAACGGAGTCGCCAGTATCAGATCCTAAAGAGAAAGGAACGATATCAGCTGCGACTGAAACCGCCGATCCACAGGATGACCCGCCTATCTCATGTTCATGAGTTGGATCATAAGGGTTGAATGTTTTGCCAAGGTGTCCTGTTGTGCCTGTTCCGCCCATGGCTAACTCATCAAGTGTGGCTTTAGCAATTAAAACGGCTTTTGCATTATTTAATCTATCAATAACTGTTGCGTTAAAAACAGGAACATATCCATTTAAGATATTGCTTGATGCAGTTGTAGGAATACCTTTCGTTGAGAAATTGTCTTTTGCAACATACGGAATTCCCCAGAAAACGTTATCTTTTTCTGGTTCAGTTAAAGAGGAAGCGAACTTTATTGCTCCTTCATCATCGATAAATTCAAAAGCGTTGTCTTTATTTTCGTGAGCTCTTGCTAACGCTTCTTTCGTTAATTCAAGTGGGGTGACCTTTTTAGCCACTAATGCTTCATGCATTTCTTTAAGTGATAAATCTAAATAACTCATAAAACAACCTTTGGTAACTTAATTTGATTATCTTGTTTGTTGCCGGCGTTCTTTAATGCGGCATCTCTTTCTAATGGATCAACTGGTTCATCTTCACGTAAGAAAGATGTTTCGCAATCAAAAGGAAAAGTCATAGGTTCATACTTATCTAAATCCGGAATCTCACCGATTTTTCCCATTTGGGCGATTAATGTCTTAAATTCATCTTCAAGTGTCGCATATTGCTCATCCGACATTGTGAAAAGCAATCTGTTAGCGGCATCTGTTAATACTTCTCTTGTGATCTTTTTCATAAATTTTATACCCTTAAAAGGTTACCACTTTCAAATAGGTATATAAAGCATTTAAATGAAAACACCTTATAAAGGTGTGTCTAAAAAATCAAAGAGATGAAGATGAATTAACTTCTTGGAGGTAATTGTCACGGCTATAGTCCAAACTAATTTTTCCAAAATCAATTTTGCTTATTGACTCTCCTGAATAAGTGATGGAGACAAAACTTCTAAAAGACGTGACAACCCATAAGCGTTTTTTAAAAAACGCATAAATTTCAAAGGTAAAAATGATGAGTTCATATTTTTTCTGAAAATCAGAAAACGAAATCGCATCGCCAAACAACTCGCATTCTTTAAGATCATACGTATAACGATTCCAACCTTTATCTGTCGTTTTAGCTTGATATTCATTTGACGCACAATTTTCAATTCTATCATCGAAATTGAGAAACTCATTTTGGACTCCAAACGACAAATGAGCTGCGGCAGTCCATTCATTATCTTCATGAACATATAACGAGCCGTATGAAATGCTTACATTTACGTTGCCCTTATCCGTGTTGGGGTTAAAAGAAGAGACAGTTTCACCAGAAGAGTTAGAAAAAGTCGCTACCGGCTCCGATAAAACGAAATAATCTGTTATGTAGTAGTTGTTCATTCCTGTCAAAATTTTCGAGCACGAAGGAAGAAGAAGACTAAATGTTCCTGCAATAATTAATCCAAGTTTTTTCTTCATAAACACTCCTTACTAAATCATATTTCTTTTTGCTCTTTCCCAAGCAATTTTTACTAACTTTTCGTAGTTATCTTTCTTATCGATGACATCTATTATGATGTTAATTGAAAGCTCAACAAAATATTTACGTAATTCGCAATTAAAAGCATCACGCATCCCCTGCTTTTTCAAAACTATGGGGCATTCACCACCACAAAATCTTCTAGCAAAACAGCCAGTGCACATCACTTCGCTATAGGAACATGCATTGAATTGCTTATTCGATTCAAAGAAAGAATTTACTTCAAATATTTCTTCTTCTGACGCTGCTGCGCATGGATATAATTTTTCCCTAGCGCAAAAGAACCTCCCAATTAATCCTTCGCAAGGATAAGAGACTGCTGCTCCTAAAATGACTCTAACAAAGACTTTAGAAAAATGATCGTCCCCGTTGATAAAGCCTGAAACAAATTCAAAATTTCCTGCATTAACATTATCAGAAATATATTTTGAAATTTTCAAATATCCACGCTTAATCTCAGCTAGATTGTTCTCGCTATAGTTCAAATTATTGTTTCTACAAAGTCTTATTGAAAAGGTTGGAGCTAATTCGCTTAGCAACATATAAGATTCATAAATGTCACCATCAAATTGATTATTTAAAGTCATTGATACGCCAAATAGATGTTTGTCTTTGATTCCTTTTATATTCTCTATAACATCATCAAAGGAATCTTTTCCGTTTTGATAATGTCTAAATGTATTTCTAGATTTGTTTAATCCATCGATAGAAACGCCAAAAAGAATATTGTGAGATTGTAATTGTTTAACAACATCTTTTGTGAGGAAAGTTCCGTTGCATATAAAGTTAACAATTATGCCCATGCCTGTCTCTTCTTTGATTTTTGAACAAATATCTGCGACGGCAAGAATATTTTTAAGGGCTAACAATGGTTCGGATGATCCAGATAGATCAACAAATAATCGTTTGCAATTGGGAGTGCAAGCAATAAATTTCCTAATGGTTTTTTCTACAAAATCATCATCAACGGCCTTTTCGTTAGGTTTCTTTCTAAAGCAATATTCGCAAGATAGATTGCATTTTCTAGATAAGTCAAAGCCTAAATAGAACACAGAATATTTAGATAAAAACCTAGGCGAGGCAAAAACTGAATCAAAGTTTCGATAAGATTTGAGCTTTGCTAAGTCTATTTCTCTATCAGCATAAATAATCTTACCGTTCATGCAATTTAAATATGCAAAGCATCCATTATGCTCAAATCGTTTAATTTCCATATTTGGTTATGCTTCCAAAATCCATAACTTTAAGCGATCCTTCATCTCCCCGCCAAAAGGCAGAAGCGGTGCCAAAGGTATACAAAGTAGCATATTTTTCATTGCGATTCATGATGGTCATTTCAAAAGAAACAGAATAATATGTATCTTGAAAAAACGAAAATGGTATCTGGCCATCAAATGCATAAACAGATGGTGCTTTGTAAGAATATTCATGCCAACCATAATATTTATCCGTGTATTCTGCTTTGTAATACTCAGACCCTATGTCATCCACCTCATCAAAAAAAGATTTAGACCCATTATCTCCATAAAAAATAGCGGTCATTTGCAATTTCCAACCATTTTCTTGAAAAAAGTTGCCCAATAGGAAATAAATTGAGATAAACCCCTCTTCAGTGTACTTAAAATAAAACGTTTCCCGCCCTTCTTCATATCTTGCAACCATGTATGGCTTAGATATAAAAAAGCGCTCGTCCATGTAAGAACCTTTAGGTTCCAAGTCAGTTTTTATGCAAGAATCTATCGATAATCCAGCAATTAAAGGCAATACAAAAATATAATTTTTCATAAATGGCAATTAACAATAAGCGTTAAAATCGTATAACTTGTAAGAACCTTCTATATCAAGAACATCGTCCAATTTGAAATTCGTGTTTTTTAAACCCTCAATTGAATCGTAGTTGCTATAATTCACGCTATCATTAAGCACTAAATCAGAGGCAAAAGTGTATATGTAATGAGTTGAGCAATAACCTTGTGAAACGAATTTAAGAGTGTAATATCCAATAGCGTCCCAGTTGTCCGCATTAATGTTTAAATTGTCTTTAAGGCTTCGCATCATTTTATCTTGGTGCATAGGGTATTGTCTTCCTATAGCTCTTCCTGCCTCATTGTTCATAAGGTCCATGTCAACAGCTCTTTTCTCATCAAGGGTATTAACTTCTCCGTTCTTCAATGGACCATACTCATGTGCATCGGCCATGTATTTCGCTGCTTCATCGCCAAACCAATGTGTCATTGTGGCATTCCAGTATGTGTGTCGATAAGCATCTAGGGTGTTGTTGCCTAAACTATTTTTATAATGTTTTCCGAAAAATTCCTTAGCTTTATCTCCTGGAACTGATTGCATTTTCATAGCTATAAACGGCTTTCCATGAATGGAATGATAAGCATTTATTACAGCAAGTTCATAATCATTTAATTTGCCAAGGAAATTGCTATCGAAAGTCTTGAATACGCCCCAGGCGGCTATGTTAATAGGTATGGCGCTTGTTAATGTTGAAGGACATAGAATTCCCAAAATGACACTCTTGACAAGTAAAACTACGTTGGCAGCGTAAAAAACTTTCATTTGCTCATTCATCTTATCAAGCAATTCATCAAGTTTGCTAAAATCGTATGTCTCATAATACCTGAGATTATCAGCGCTGCGGTATGAACAGAGGATCTTTTTCTGCTCATCCTTCGAAACGACGAGATTTGTTGCCTCATTCAGCGTCATCGGATTCTTGTTGAGAGCCGTTTCTAATGCGTCTACGTCATTTTGGAATGTCTCCGATTTCGGATCTGGAACATTCGCGGATCCCAAAGCGCTGTTCTCTGGCATATAGTCAGGGCATACAGCGGAAATATATCTACTAAGGATTTTGTAAATGATGAAATCGTATGTCTCATCCTCTCCGAGTCTTATTTCCTTGATCTCGCCGAAAGGAGAGCCAATTATATAGTCGTATTTCTCAAGGTTGCGGTACGCTCCGGAGATTTGTTCTTTCACGGTATCGGCGTTTTCACAGCCAATATCGTCTATAATCCTTTTTGATATCTCTTCCTCACTCAATGATGGGTTGGCAAAAGAAATGTCATAATATTTCTTTTCGATGAGACTTGAAAGTTCCGACTCCGTCATCGTATGTGACGATGTGCTTAAAGAAATGGCGCCAAGCGCCAACAAACACGATATATTCATAGCGATAAAATGTTAGCATCATCTTAATTAAAATGAAACTAAAAAAATTTGCTATATGCAAATTTAGTTTTATAGAATCAAAAGCAACAGCAAAAATAACGGGATTTTGTAGGTGATAATTGGATTTTACTATTTTTCTAACTCTTTAATTTTCTCCACTCTTTGAGAATGCCTTCCACCTTCAAAAGGAGTATTCAAAAATAAATCAACACGTGGAAGAACCTCTTCAACACTCATGAATCTTCCGGCAAATGCAATGACATTTGCATCGTTATGCTGTCTTAATAATTTTGAAACTTCATCGTTATAGCCAATGCCGCAACGAACGCCTTTGATTTTATTTGCCGCAATAGAAATGCCTTCAGCAGAGCCACAGCAAACAATTCCAAAATCAGCTTCTTTTGAAACAACTCTTCTTCCAACTTTGGCTCCATAATCAGGATAATCAACTCTTTCAAGTGAAGTAGGTCCTTCATCAATTACTTCATATCCTTTGTTTAAAAGGTATGTTTTGATTTGTTCTTTTAATTCAAATCCTGCATGATCAGATCCTAATGAAATTTTCATTTTGCTTGCTCCCAAACTGTTTTTATTTTATCAAAAGGTATTGGCCCTTCACGAACTAAAGAAATTGTATCATCTTTAGATAAATCAACAATCGTACTTGCCACCTTAGAGACACATTCGCCAGAAACAATTCCGCCTATTTTATTATCGAAATATTTTAAGACTTCATTATATTCTCTAGATGTAGGTTCACCAGAAATGTTAGCAGATGTTAGCAAAACTGGTTTTCCGAATTCTTCTAACAAATCAGTTATATATTTATAAGCTGGAACACGTATTCCAATAACATTTGTTCCCAAGGTAACATGCCAAGGTAAATCTTCTTTTGCATTGACTAAAACTGTTAACTCTCCAGGAAGGAAAGTTCTCATTAATGTTTCAATGCGTTTATTTGCCTGAATATAATTTAACGCTTGATCAGCTGAAGCGCATGCAAGAGCAAAAGGCTTATTAGGCGCTCTTCTTTTTACATCAACCATTCTTTGAAATGCTTCCTCGGAATCGTATGCAACGCAAATTCCATAAACAGTCTCAGTTGGTAAAGCTAATACTTCATTATCCTGAAGGACTTTTACGGCTGATTTTACGTTTTTTTGATCTAAATATTCCATTTTTCTTCCTTCTTTATTCTTCATAGATGAACAAGAAACGAGTAAATCCATTTAAATCTTTTTCAAATGAATATTCAGGATTATCCATATATTTATCAATAAGCCCTTTTAAGTAGTCTTCTAAATCAGGAGAGATTTCAAAAACCATAAGAATATCGCCTTTTTTGACTTTCTTATAATCTCTTAATATTGACTCATAAACTGAATTGTTTTTATCAAGCCATAGAGCGCTTGAAGGCTCATATTTCCTAACGGACTCTTGTGTGTCCTCTTTATTAAGAATATATGGTGGGTTAGAAATAATGATATCAAGATTAACCTTATTCTCTATATAAGGAGTTAAGGCATCACCAAGCATCGTTTGAACATTTATTCCGTGGTCGTGAAAGTTTCTTTTTGCTACTTCTAGTGCTTTAGGGGAAATATCTGAAGCGGCTAAAAGCCAATTAGGAAAATATGCTTTTAAAGCTAAAGGAATGCAACCACTTCCCGTTCCAACATCTCCACAAACCAAATACATTCTTGGATCGTAGTAGTTAGAAACCCTTTCAGAGAGTTTTGCAATCATCTCCTCTGTTTCGCCACGAGGAATCAAAACATTCTTGTCGACATATAATTTTTGACCTAAAAAGTTTGCTTCGCCAATGATATATTCAACAGGCATATCTTCGTCAATCAAAAGATGGTATTGCTTTTTGAACAAATCGTAATTCTTCATCTGTTTGTCTTTATTGATGATAACGTCAATTTGTTCTTGGAATCCTTCATCTTTCATAACTAAAAGGCGAAGGTCAACCGTTTCAACCCCTTTATCTTTTCCCCAATCGTATGCTTCTTTAAGAGCTTCACTAATGCTTGGCATCTTTGATTCCACTTTCTAAGAGTTTTTGTTCTTGGTCAAAATGGATGAGAGCATCGATTATTGGTTCAAGGTCTCCTTCCATGACTCTATCTAAATTGTTTGTCGTAAATCCGATACGGTGATCGGTAACGCGGTTTTGAGGATAGTTATAGGTTCTAATCTTTTCGCTTCTTTCACCAGTGCCAACCTTAAGTTTTCTTTCTGAGTCACGAGCATTATCTTCTAATGATTGATAATAGTCTTTGACTTTAGCTCTAATCATACGCATACAGATTTCTTTATTTTGTAATTGAGCCTTTTCGGTTTGGCAAGAAACGACAATACCCGTTGGTAAGTGGGTAACACGGACGGCAGATTCAGTTTTGTTGACGTTTTGGCCACCAGCACCTTGAGAGCGATAAGTATCAACCTTTAAATCAGCAGGATTGATTTTGACATCAACTTCTTCTGCTTCAGGCATGACTAATACTGTTGCTGTTGAAGTATGGATACGGCCGGATGCTTCAGTCTTAGGAACACGTTGGACACGATGAGCACCACTTTCGAATTTTAGTTTCGAGTAAACGTTTTCTCCTTTGACCATGAAGGAAACATAGGAATATCCACCTGATGCACCTTCTTCACCATCGATATATTGGAGTTTCCATCCTTGCTCTTCACAATAACGTGTATACATACGGAAAAGATCGCCAGCAAAAATATTGGCTTCATCTCCTCCAACTGCTCCGCGAAGTTCAACAATGATATTTTTAGAATCATTGGGATCAGCTGGAATAAGTTGGATTCTTAAATCATCTTCCATCTTTTCCATTTCGCTAAGCATTTCTTTTCTATCTTCTTTAAGAACTTCGACTAGTTCAGGATCTTCTCCACTTGAGATAAGTTCTAATGCATCTTTTGCATCACTTTCAAGTTTTGAGTATTTCAAATATGCTTGATAAGCGTTTTCTAATGAGGCTCTTTCCTTTGAAAGATCGGTAAGTCTTTTAACGTCTTCTCCAATCGAGGGATCGGCTAATTCGTTTCCAATTTCCTCATATCTTTTTTTGACGACTTCGAGTCGCTTACGCATGCTATCTTCCATAGGTATTCTCCAATCGGGGTTTATTCTACCATAAATGTTGATGACTTGTTAGGCAATAAAAAGGTATCTTCTAACTAGTTAGAACGTAAAGAAAATTGTATAATAGCAAAGGTATTAATTTTATGTCATATAAAGCACTCTATTTAAAATATCGTCCGCAAACCTTTGAAGAGGTCGCAGGTCAAAGCGTTATCGTAAGAACGCTTAAAAATGCTCTAGCCAATGACAAATTGGCACATGCTTACCTTTTTGCTGGTCCTCGTGGAACTGGCAAAACATCAATGGCACGTCTTTTAGCAAAGGCTTTGAATTGCGAAGAAGGCGTTGGCCATCAATGCAATCATTGTTCTAATTGTTCATCAATTTCCGATGGATCTCATCCAGACGTTGTTGAAATCGACGCTGCATCAAACAATGGCGTTGATCAAGTTCGTGATTTGATTGAAAAAGTCACATATGCTCCATTAAAGGGAAGATACAAAGTCTACATCATTGATGAAGTTCATATGATGACCGATGCAGCCTTTAATGCTCTTTTAAAAACAATCGAAGAACCACCAGAAGATGTTATTTTCATCCTTTGTACGACTGAGCCTTACAAAGTATTGCCTACAATCCTTTCACGTTGCCAAAGGTTTGATTTTGGAAAAATCCCAGAAGATGACATGGAGAAGAAACTTATTGAGATTCTTCAAAATGAAAATGCGACATACGAGACAAAAGCCCTTCGTTTGGTAATGAAATTAGCCGATGGAGGAATGAGAGACGCCTTATCTATTCTTGATCAAGTTCTTGCTTTCTCCTCTTCATCCTTAAAGGAAGAAGATGTCTTAGCTATCTATGGCCTAGCATCCGACGATGAAAAGATTGATTTATTACTTTCGTTAAGAGATGGTGATGTTGCTAGAGTAGTTGGAAAATCAGAATCTTATCTTGCTGGCGGAATTGATATCAGAAGATTGGTCGCAGAATTAATAACGTTCTTGAAAGACTTATTGATATATGAAAAGACAGTTGATTCATCACTCATGGATGAATTAAGCGTTGAACATGCAAAGCTTCTTTCAAAGAAAATCGGTCCAAAAGATTGCAATAGCATGTTAAACGAATTGATCTCAGCCCAAAATGATTTCAAAAACGTTTCCGATATTCGTTCATTATTTGAACTCACATTATTAAGAATTGCTACAAGACAAGATAACGACACAAATCGTGTTCAAATCTCAGAACCAGCTCCATCTAAACCTGTCCAAAAAGCAGAGTTCAAACCTACCCCAAAAGTGGAGCCAAAACCAGTTCCAAAAGTGGAGCCAGCGCCTGCTCCAATCCAAAAAGAGCCGATGCGTGTAGCTAAAAATGATAATGAAGCACCTGATTGGCTATTCGAAGAAGATAAGCCGATTGTCGAAGAAAAACCCGTTTCTAAACCTCAAGTCGCGCCAGCTCCTCAACCTGCCCCAAAACCCGTTGAACCAATTGACATTTCAAAGATCACCAGGCCAAATATTGCTTCAGATGGCCCGACTCTTACCTTAAGTGATGAACAATTAATCAATATCATGGTCCTTGCAGATAAGAATGAAAAAGTCGCTCTCATTAATAATTGGAGAAGATTTGATGCGCTTAGACTCGATCCGGTTATCGGTCCTCTTGCAACTCTTCTTTTCGAAGGAAAACCATATGCCTTATGTAAGGAAGCGCTAATTATCACTTATCGTTATCAAGTTAAGGCTAAAAAAGCCAATATCGTTAGCAATCAACTTCCAATGCAAGAATTACTAGCAACAATATTAGGAAGAAAAGTCTTTATATATGCGATTGACCCTGAAGTTCAATCAAGAGTTCAAAAAGATTTCTTTTCTAAGCAACAACTTTCATCTCTTCCTAAAAAAGATGAAGTTGAACTTAAACTACCAATGTAAATAAAAAATAAGGAGAAATAAATATCATGAATCAAATGCAACAAATGCTTATGCAAGCTCAAAAAATGCAACGTCAACTTCAAAAAGCACACGCTGAGCTTGATGCAAAAGAATTTAAAATCGAAAAAGCAGGATTAGTCACAGTAGTTTTAACTGGCGATAAAAAGATTAAATCAGTTGAAATCAACAAAGACGCATTAAATCCAGATGATGCCGAAATGGTCCAAGACACAATCGTTGCCGCAATCAATGAAGCATTAGACCAAATCAGCGAAGAATCAGCAAAGATTGAAGAAAATATCACCGGCCGTGCTGGCGGATTATTCTAATGAAAGAGTTAAATTCCATCCAAAACCTAATCGATTCGTTTTCTAAGTTACCTGGAGTAGGCGTTAAATCAGCCGAGAGAATGGCTTATGCCGTTTTGAATCTCAAGGAAGAAGACAGAAAGGTTTTTGCAGATGCAATCGGAACTCTTTCTTCTAAAGTCCATAAATGCCCAGATTGTGGCTTATATACCGAAAACGATAGTCTTTGCGATATATGTCTTGATGGAGAAAGAGATCATAAAACCATCTGCGTTGTATCCGAGCCTAAGGATGCTTATGCAATCGAAAAGATGAATTCTTTCAAAGGAATATATCACATCCTTGGTGGATCAATTAATCTTTCAAAAGGAATCGGCGCAGAAGATCTAACTATTTCATCGTTGTTAAGACGCGTTGAAGAAAATAACGTTGAAGAAATAATCTTAGCAACATCTTCAACCATCGAAGGAGAAACCACTTCTCTATATATTGCTAAATTGCTTGAAGGGAAAGTTAACGTCACGAGACTTGGATATGGCTTGCCTATGGGCTCATCCCTTGATTATGCCGATCCATTAACCCTAAGCAAAGCCTTTGAAGGCAGAAAGAAAATTTAATTATGTTCATTACATTTGAAGGCGGAGAAGGCTCCGGAAAAACCACATGTATCAATCATGTTGTTGAAACATTAAAAAACGAAGGCAAAGAAATAGTTCTAACTAGAGAACCAGGTGGAACACCTATTTCCGAGGAAATCCGTAATGTCATTCTAGATAAAAGGAACACAGATATGGATCCTAGAACTGAAGCATTGCTATATGCTGCAGCAAGAAGACAACATATCATTCAAAAGATTCTTCCATCCTTAAAAGAAGGAAAAATCGTAATATCTGATAGATTCCTTGATTCTTCTTTAGCCTATCAAGGTGTTGCAAGAGGCTTAGGGATTGATGAAATATATCAAGTAAATCAATATGCGACTGAAGGTTTAGAACCGGATATTACCTTCTTCTTTGATATCGAACCTGAAGAAGGATTAAGAAGAATCGCGGCTAATTCAGGAAGGGAAGTTAACCGTCTTGATGTAGAAAAGCTTTCTTTCCATCAAAATGTTAGAAAAGCATTCCTAGAATTAGCAAAACGTTATCCTAACCGCATTGTTATAATAGATGCAAGCCAAGATAAAGATGGTGTCTATAATTCAGTAATGAAAGAAATCAAAGCAAAATTAGAAAAATAATGAATTTCAAAGAGTATCTTCAAACATATCAACCACTGCTATATCAGACATTCGTGAATGCTATATCAAGTGGAAAACTAGCACACGCATACCTTCTTTCTGGGGAAAATGGTATTCCTTTACTAGAAACCGCGACATTCATCGCTAAGTCTTTAGTATGCGATAATCCATCTCCTTTAGCATGTGATAATTGCCCTTCATGTAGAAGAATCGAGCATAAAACATATGCTGATTTTGCTATCCTTGATGGAAAAGAAGGCCAAATCAAAAAAGGCGACGTCCAAGATATCGTTGGAGATTTCTCAAAAACAGCGATGGAGTCCAAAGGAATAATGATTTATATCATTAACCTTGTTGAAAATATGAATGTCCAAGCAATAAATTCCCTTTTGAAATTCCTCGAAGAACCACCAGCAAAAACATATGCAATTCTTACGACTGAAAACGAGACAAAAGTTCTTCCTACAATCATTTCCCGTTGTGAAAAGTTAAGAATGGTTCTTGTTCCTAAAGATATTGTTAAAGCTGAAGCACTTTCTCTAGGCGTCAATGAAGATGATGCGGAATTGCTCGTTCCTTTCTTCAACAACGCTCAGATTCTAAAAGAAAAAAGTCAAGATCAATCATATATTGATGGGAAAAACGTTTTCCTTGCAACGCTTGATACATTTTCAAAAGAATCTGATGATATTCTTTTCCATTTTGAAAATGAAACGTTGCCATTTTTGCTTAACGCAAAGAAAAACGGCGATTTCCTAACCCCTCAAATGTTCTTAGATATGCTAGCCTTAGCTTTCAAAGACGCCATATCCTTAAAAGAAGGTCAAAACATAACTCTTAATTCTTATAGAGAACAGATATCTGGCATGGCTTATACATTAAAACATCTTAATGAATCACTAACTGAAGTTCTTAAGACTAGAACGATTTTAAACACTAACATCAATTCTACGTTAGCTTTGATTCATTTATTCTTATTCATCACGGAGGTAAAAATATGATAACTAATTTCACCCACTACGCACCTGTTAGATTTCCTAATGGTGATAAATCTTACTACTTCGGAACCAATAATTCAGAATTAGAACCAGGAGAATATGTTATCGTTGATACTGTTTCTGGCTTTGAGATGGGCATTGTTACAAGCAAACCTTTAAGCATGGAACTATATCGTTCCAAATTAGAATTGAAAGCCATCGTTCGTAAAGCATCTCCGGATGATCTTGAGGCATATGAAATGGCCAATATCCAAGCTGCGTCATCTTTAAAAATCGCTGATCGTGAAGCAAAGAAATTAGATTTAGGAATGACATTCATTGATGCTAAATATTCTTTAGATGGAACGAAAATTACTATTACTTATACTGCTGAGGGACGTGTTGATTTCCGTGAACTATTAAGAGTCCTTGCATCTTTGCTTAAATGCCGTATCGAACTTCATCAAATTGCCCCAAGAGATAAAGCAAAATCTGTTGGGGGAATGGGCATATGTGGTCTTCCTTTATGCTGCTCAACCTTCCTTAAGTCATTTGACGGAATTTCAATTTCGCGCGCTAAAAACCAGATGCTTACATTAAATATCCCTAAGCTTTCTGGACAATGCGGAAGACTAAAATGCTGCCTCTTATTTGAAGATGACATGTATACGGAAGAAAAAAAGAATTTCCCGCATATTGGAGACAAAATTAAGTTAGAAACAGGCGAATATACCGTTTCATCATTTAACATCATGTCTCGTTCGATTAAATTAGTAACTGAGGATGATGTTCAATTCATAACTCTTGATGACTATAACAGGATTTTGCATCCATCCGCCTATAAAGCAAAAGAAGTAAATAAAAACAAAGACAATCAATCTAATAAACAAAGTCAAAACAATCAGCAAAAGAATCAAAATCCTAACCAAGGAAAGAATAATCTCAACAACAATCAACAAAGAAACAAAGAACAAAGGAATAACAACCAGCAAAAGAACAACAATCAAAATAATCAACAAAAAGGCAAGCCTCAAAAGAGACAAAATAATGATTATTCTAAGAATCAAAACGTGAATAATAAGAATAAGCCTGAGAACAATAACAAGAAGAGATTCAATAACAAAAATGATTAAGCGAGAACTGAATTTCATCGGTAAAACCCCCTTGCTTTACCTAATTGCCACCCCAATTGGCAATCTTGAGGAATTCTCCCCAAGAGCAATAAACATTCTAAAAGAGATGGATTATGTCGCTTGTGAAGACACAAGAAATTCCGGTCTTCTTTTGAAACGTTTTGGTTTTGATCTTCCATTAATTTCTTGCCATGAACATAACGAAGAAAAAGCAACCGAAAAGATAATTTCTCTTATGGAAGAAGGCAAGAAGGTTGCCTATATGTCTGACGCGGGATATCCTCTCATTTCTGATCCCGGTGAAAGACTTGCAAGAAAGGTCATTGACGCAGGATACAAAGTGTCTGTTGTTAACGGGCCTAATGCAGGTTTATGTGCCCTTGTTGGATCAGGAATACCAAGCAAACATTTCTATTTCTATGGTTTCCTTGATAGCAAGCCTTCAAGCAGAAGGAAACAGCTTGAAAGCCTTAAGAATTTCAAAGATACAATAATCTTTTATGAATCGCCTCACCGAATCGAAGATACGTTAAAAGATATGGCTTCGATACTAGGAGACGATAGACAAGCATCATTAGCTAGGGAATTAACAAAAACCCATGAAGAATTCCTTAGGGGAAGCCTTAAAGAGTTATCAGAAATAGATCATGAAACATTGATTGGGGAAATGGTAATTGTTGTTGAAGGAGCTAAGGAAACAATTAAAGAAACAACTGATGAAGATATCGTTTCTTTATTAGAAGAATCCCTAAAAACATTAAAAAGCAAAGACGCGATTAAGGAAGTTTCCCTAAAGATGGGAATTCCTAAAAACCGCGTCTATGACATCTATTTAAAGAATTGGAAGAATTAAGCCAATTCTTTTTTCTTCTTCCTTATTTGATAGATGAATCTACCAATAACATAAGTAGAAAGAATTATAACTGCACTTGAAGCAAGAATAGCACCTTCCTTTAAATAAGGAGTCTGATATTTCATAACATAGCTAGCATTGCCTTCAGGAGCAACAAATCCAACAAATCCTCCATCTAATTTATAGACAGGACATTCTTTCGAAGAGCCATCTTCTAATGTTGCATACACTTTCCATCCTGCATCGTATCCTAATGTCGTTACAACAACCTTCTTCGAGTCAAAATTAGAAGAGAAGGTAACTTTGTTTGTGGAATATTCAACATCACTTAAGGAATATTCTTCTGATTTGTATTTGTCGTAGAAAGATTCTACATCTGTGCGGTTTGCAACATAAACGCCAAACGTTGACGGAACATATGCAGCGTCATTATCAACTCCGCTTCCAGAATAATCAGATGGCTTTGCATTCAAACAAATGTATTTGACCTTTCCTTTTGGATAGAAACCATATGCATCTGCATTTGATGCACCAGAAATCTTTGAAGACATATATGTGCTTAATGTATTGTAGTCATAGCAAAGCAATTGATCTTCATGAGTGACTCCATTTTCATCGGTATAATCCCCAATCATAAAGACACGAGTCTTAGATGTTTTGCTCATGTTAAACATAAGAGAAATATATGCGCCAGAATTATCATCATTGAAATACTTAGATCCATTACTTGGCGTATAAACGACCGTTTCATAATCAGGGACATAGGTTCCAGTTGATGATCTAATCTTCTCGTAATGACTCAAGAAATATGTTGGACCATAGGTTTTCTTTTCGGAAGAAGAATAACCAAGGAAGTTAACATCTGGGTGGCGATAAATAACTTTCTTTAGACTAACGCTTGTTAGCAAGCTAGATTTATCTGGTGTACTAGCGAAGGTAAATCCTTCATCTTTTAATGAATCTACATCTTCATCTTTAATGATAGCTCCAGAAGCATATACTTCTTCGTTTCTATTTATTTCATTAAATGTACCTGTGCTAGATGTGGATTTATAGAAATCATCCTTATAGGTAGAAGTTTCATCTTTGTTTTGCTTATATAGGTAATCAACGGCATGGCCAAAACTATTATTCGTTATTAAAGATGAACGATAAATTCTCATCTTCGTTTTATTTGAGCCATAAACTAAAGTGGAATCCCACGGAACATTATCAGAATTTAAATATTTGTTATATTCTTCGCTAGTGAGGTTATTTTCTAAGGCACCATATCCTTCACGTTTAACGCCATAATACTTGATATTAAATGCCATATCCGCACCTAAGCGTTTGTTAGCATAGAAAGATGACCAAGACTTACGATAATATGTTTGTCCATACGCTTCACCTTCATATTCGTGTCTATTCATATGCGAATATAAGGAAAGCTGATTAACGTCATAATTGAATAAGGAATGGAAATTGCTCGTTCCATTGAAGTCAAATACTTCTTGAGCATTCTTTTCTGGCATTCCTTCTAAGGTAGCGCGGAAATAAGATGAATCTTCACTATTTATTTGTTTAAATGCATTTGTAACATCATCTCGATATTCCGTTCCACCATTCCAGCCTAAATAGTTCCAAGTTCCCATATAAGCAAAGGAAATATTTCCATAAAGAATTGTTTCCACCATAACAATTCCACCGAGGATTCGCAGGAGAATTTCTCTTTTTTTGATAAGAATAATTAGTAATCCAGCGGCTGCGTCCATGCCTAATTGGAAATAAACAATCCAAATTGTTGAATGGCCTGATACAACGGAAGGAACGCTATATTGAGTGACCCAATATGTCGTAAGACTTGTTTCAAAGGTTTTTCCTTTAAGAACAACGATGCAAAGAATCCAAGTGAGAACTGCTAGGAATAATGATGTTGCAGCACCAGTAATAGGAACCCATTTAGGTTCGTCTTTCAACCTATCAAATTCTTGTGCGCCATAATAAATAATTATTGGAATAAGAACGATGTACCATCTTCCATAGCCATCGCCTGTGAAGGCATAAAAGAAATAATAAGCAAAGTCAGTAAAGACTAAATACGCAATCAAAGCAAACGCAACAATATGGGAAACTTTCTTTCTTCTAATGGATGAAACGAAGGCGATCCAGAAAAGAATTACCATAGGGGTGTAGCAGAATAATGATGCAACCCAAGCATCATATTGAATGCCACCACTAGAATTCATGCCACTAGCAACAGGCAATGCAAGATAACCATATGTTGGGTAGAAGAAACCAATCATCCCTTGAAGTTCTCTTCCAGGATGTTGACCAACAAGTTCGAATAATCTAGCAAAGAGAGTTGGGAAATCTAAAGTTTTAATAGATGTCTTAAGTGAATTCCAATAAGCCATGCCAATAGAAATTGTTCGACCAGATAAAGAAGACTCTCTTAAGGAAGGCAATAAAGACCATGAGCATAACATGATGCCGCATGCAAAAGCCATCACGCCAAGCAAAGGAACAAAAATATTATCTTTCCAATTTCTCTTTCTAACGGTCCAAAGGTATCTCCATATTGCATATAAAACACCGAAAATACATACGACAACTAAGAAGAAAAATGAAATTAAGCCAAGAAATGCTAGGGAAATTGATAAAGTTAAGACTTTTTTCTCTTTAATAACTTTTTCAATTCCTAGAAGAATAAATGGCACCATGGCAGTTGAAGAAACAACTGAAGGGAAACCGACCATGAAATTGATATAGCCATTAAAAGCAAAAGCAACTCCTCCAAGCCTGCTTGCTCCTTCTGAACAGCCAAGATATTTAAGATAAGCTCTACACCCCAACGCGCCCACGACTCCTTTAAAGAAGGTTGCAATAACATATGTTTGAGGAATTATTGAACGAGGGAAGATATAGCAAATAATCAAAAACGGGTCAAACAAGCCATAATAGCTATTTGATCCAATATTATCTGATCCTAAATATGTATCTGTTGAATATAGTTCAAAAACGCCAGTTTTTAAAAATTTATGCCAGGTATCATAGAAAGAATAGGTGAATGTAACATATTGCCCAGTGTAATCAGTCCAAGGATAGAATTGGGTAAAATAGTTGGAAAATAGAGAATAAGCACACCAAAGCATTCCAAGAAGGAAAACAATTAAGCCGTAGTAAAAAAGGGAATATTTGTCAAAAAGAAAAGGAAGATGATCATGCATCCATGAAGAAAAAGGATTCCCTTTCTTCCTTAATTCAGCTAACGAAACATTCTTATTTTGACTTGCTTCTGTTTCCATTTTTCTTCTTTGCCCTCTTTTTTACATTCTTTCCTTTTGCTTGGTTCTTTCCTAACGCTTTGCCTTTGGCTTGTTTTTTATCTATCTTAATTTCGATATCACCATCCGACGCCATTAGCTTCTTAAATGCAGGTGGGATAGGACAATTAAGCTTGTATTCCTTGTTATTTAATGGATTTTTGAAATCAAGTTCATAAGCATGTAAGCCTAATCTCTTAATTGGATTTGATGGCTCGCCATAACGGTCATCGCCAATGATGTTATAACCGATGTGCCCTAATTGAACACGAATCTGATTCTTTCTTCCAGTGGAGATATTTACATCAAGTAAGGCATATTTTTTGTTGCAAGTTATCTTTTTATAATCGGTAATACAAAGTTTTCCCTTTTTCTTGTCTTTTGTGACATAGACATTAAATGTTACTTCATCGTTAACTAAATAGTTTTCTAAATGACCTTTTTCTGGAATATCAGCAGGTTCAACTATGGCATAATAACCACGTTTCTTAACAATATCAGACCAATTGTTTTGAAGAGCCTCCTTAACTTCAAATGATTTAGCGAAAATAAGAACGCCGGATGTATCTTCATCAAGACGGTGAACAACAAAGATTCTTGCGTTACGATCTTTTTGAGTCATGTAATCGTTAACTAAACGATAAGCAGTTCTGCCTTTTTCTCTATCTGATGCAATTGAAAGAAGACCGCTTGGCTTATTTATCGCAATAATGTCATTATCTTCGTAAATGATCGGAAGATCTTTTCTTTGATGCTTAGCTATGCGATTATAAGAAACGATAACTTCATCATCTGGATAAAGCTTGTATTTGAATAATGATACAGGGGCTCCTCCAACTGCGACTTGGTGGTTAGCGATGATACGGCAAATATTGTGTTGAGATTGGGAAGGAATCTTCTCTTTGAGGAAATCTAATAAGACAGTCTCATGGTTAACAGTAAAAACCTTTGTCTTATTTAAGTCTATCAAACCTTTTTTGGAATCTCTTTTTGATTTATGTGCTTTTCTATCGTTCTTATTCATACTTTCTTATTGTATCAAAGTTTTACTTTGAAATATATTCTCTATGACTCAAATAGAGCTTATTCCTCATCGCTATGCTTTAATAACGGAGAATATAGATCGGTTCTTCTATCACGATATACTCCCCAAGAATAACGCTCTTCGGCAATCGCTTTTAAGTCAAATTCCGCTACACGCATGCCCTCTTCTTCACGATTCATCTCTTTAACGAAGTCCCCGTGTTGATCAGAAATAAATGATGATCCGAAGAATTTCATCGAGGAGTTTTTAACCTTTTCAATGCCAACACGATTAGATGCCAAAAGAGGCATGATATTTGCAGCCGCATGACCTTTCATAACGTTTTGCCAATGATTCTTAGAGTCTTTGTCTAGAACAGGCTCAGAACCTATTGCAGTGGGGAAAAGCAAAATCTCCGCTCCTTTTAAGGCTAAGATTCTTGCCGTTTCAGGGAACCATTGATCCCAGCAGATGCCAACGCCTATTTTCCCTATACTAGTTTTAAACACCTTAAAGCCAGTATCACCTGGAGTGAAATAGAATTTTTCTTCATAACATTCGCCTGTGGGAATATGAGATTTACGATACAAGCCAACAATTGTTCCATCAGAATCAATCATTGCTAAAGAGTTGTAAAAGCAATTTCCTTTCTTCTCAAAAAAGGAAATAGGCAAGACCATGTGGCATTCTTTAGCAATTTCTTGGAAATGTTTAATGGTTTTTGAAGAAGAAAATTCTTCTGCTAAAGTGAAATTTTCATAATCTTCAACTTGGCAGAAATAATGTCCTTCAAATAATTCTGGAAGCAAAACTAATTGAGCTCCTTCAGCCTTTGCTTGGCGAATAAGAGAATCCGCTTTGTTGATGTTGTCCTCATATTTCTTGGACATTGAAAATTGTGTGATTGCTACTTTGACCATCTTTATCTCTCCTTTGGAAGTTGCATCGTTATGCAGTGAATATTTCCTCCACCTAATAAAATTTCATAAGTATTTATTTGATGAATCTCTTTATTTGGATAGAGCTCTTTCATGATTTGATAAGCTTTTTCATCTTCTTTTACTCCAAAAGCAGGCATGATAACGAAATCTTTCCCTTGATAATAATTAACATATGATGCCGCAAGTCTTCTTCCGCCTTCTCTTTTATCAAGAGTGGTTTCATTTATCTTCAATTCGTTTGCTTCATCATCTGAAAGATATAACGGCTTTGGCAAAGGAAGTTTATGAATGATGAATTTTCTTCCTTTTGCATCGCTTGCTTCAGTTAAGGCTTTATATGTTTGTTGGCAGAATTTATATTGAGGATCTTTTTTATCATCTGTCCAAGCCATTACCACTTCACCAGGCTTGATGAAAGAAATCATATTATCAACATGCTCATTGGTTTCATCTTGATAAATTCCGTGTGGAACCCAGACGATTTTTTCAACTGCTAAATAGTCTCTAAGAATTTCTTCGATTTCTTCTTTTTGATAATATGGGTTCCTTCCTTTTGAAAGAAGACATGCCTCGGTAGTTATCAATGTGCCTTCACCATCTATTGCAATCGAGCCTCCTTCAAGGACGAAAGACGAAAGATAATAAGATAGTAGTTTCAATTTTTTAGAAACTAGTGCGCCAAGATTGTCATCATCTTGGTAATCGGAATATAATCCATCTACCTTTCCTCCCCAAGCGTTGAAACGGAAATCAACCGTTCTAAGAGTTTTTCCGTCAGTTACGAATAGAGGCATATTATCTCTTGCCCAAGCATCGTTATAACGGAGTTTCATCGTGGACACATTTTCTAGGGAATTCAGACGATTCACGAGGGTTTTGCCGAGATTTTGATTAATTCCAACAATGACCGGCTCATGTTTTGCGATGGCTTTTATGATTTCAATGAAGTTTTCTTGCGCCGGTTTAGCCTTTCTTCTCCAAGTATCTAAACGTGATGGCATAAGGATGAAAGTTGCCTTATGCTCATCTCCTTCAAATGGAAAACGAAAACCATCTGCCGAGGTGGTAGTTATCTTATTATTGTAATAATCTTCTAAGTTCTTTTGATAGAAGCTGAAACGTCTCCATTTTTCAGTATCGATAACTTCATAATATCCATGATATGAAGATAGGAGTTTAGTGCTTGTTTCTTTTGAATTTTGGAAATTCGTAACTTCTTCAACTAATTCTTTCGACCAAACTTCACCTGGTGCGATAAGAGGAATTCCAGGTGGATACATCATGATTTGCTCTTTGGATACTTCTCCTTCGCAATCTTCAATTTTTACTAATTTTCCTGGAGCGTTAAAGGAAACACGAGGCCTTACAAGTTGGAAAGGAGTCGAGGAATCGTAATGCGCTTTCTTTCTTATATGATTCTTATCATAATGATTTTTCGAAATATCTTTTAAAGCCGCAAGTAACTGATCAACATGCTTTTTCTTTGTTCCAATAGAGAAAATAGCTAGAACTTCATTAGGCTCGGCTAATTCCATTTGAACTTCATATTTTTCTTTCAAAAGATGATATAGTTCAAATCCGTCTAAATCTAAATGATCAAGTCCAATGACTAATTTAGTTTCGTCATAATCATATGCACCATGGGCGAGGAAATGATTCTTATCTTCATTGATGAAACCAGGTATCTTTTCAATTTTCTTCCTCGCATATGCGGCAAGTTCGTAGACTTCATCCATCGCTTTCTTTCCTTCAGGGGAAGCCATAAATGAACGCGCTCCATCAATTGATGCAATAAGTAGTCCTGACGGTGAAGTAGAATTGATGATATTCAACGATCTTTGAACGTCTTCTCTTGTGAAATTATTTCCTTTGAGCAATAAGACGGAAGATTGAGTTAAGGAGCCATTCGTTTTATGGAAAGAAGCCGCGGACATATCTGCGCCTGCATCCATTGCTGTCATCAAAGATTTATCAGCATGGAAATAATAATGGGCTCCATGCGCTTCATCGACTAAAACCGCCATATGATGAGCATGAGCAAAATCAACTATTTCTTTTAGGTTTGTTACCGCTCCAAAGTATGTTGGATTTATGATGAAAATTGCTTTTGCTGATGGGTTACGTAATATTGCTTTCTTCCATTGTTCAATTGATGGTTGATTAGCAATTCCTAAATCTAAATCGATTTCAGGCATTACGTAAGCTGGTCGAGCACCAGATAAAATAAGAGCATTTATAACTGATTTATGAATATTTCGTGGAAGAATGATTTTTTCATTTGCCTTAACGGCCGTAAGAATCATCGCAATAATTCCTGAAGATGTTCCATTAACTAAGAAGAATGCTTCATCGGCATTACATGCTTCAGCAAGGTATTCTGCCGCTTCTTTGATAACACCATGTGGATTTCCTAATGTATCTAAACCAATTGGTGAATTAACATCTAGCCTATATGTTGTTTGGCCTAATAATTCAGTGGCTTTGTTTTTGATATTTCCCATATGATGTCCAGGAACATCAAAAGGGGCGACATTGTCTTTAATGTAATCTCCAAGCGCATCAACGTAAGGAGTCTTGCTTTGATCTAATTTTTTCATGGAAAAATGATACTACTATCTAATTAGATAGTGCATAAGAAAATCAAAAGTTTATGTATTTTATTTTTATCGCTTTTTAAGAAAGAAAAGAGACTTAGATAAGAGCCTCGGAATTATTTAAGAAATTTAGGATCATTAACGATTTTATCTATAGCTTTAGCAACACCGGAATTCCATACTTCATCGGTAACATAATATGCGACTTTTTTGACTTCATCTTTGCCATTACCCATTGAAATAAAATATTTAACGTTTTCCACCATGCTTAAATCTTGGAAATCATCACCAAAAGCGATTGCTTCATCTTTGTTAAAATCATAATGCTCAAGAACAACTTTGATAAGCCTTCCTTTTTCGTGAGGGAAAGGGCTGACATCTACTGCTGTTGGAGTGTATCTCCAATAGATTAGATTAGGGAATTCTTTCTTGAAAAGTTCATCGAGGGATTCAGGAGCAAAGAAATTGATTCCTTCAACATCTTCTCCTTCATAGTCTTCAATATCAGGAATGTATTCTTTAAAGACGGAATAATGTTCTTTTGCTTCCTTAGTCATTGGAGCAATGAGCTTTCTCTTTTTCAATTCAACTAACTCCATTGTAGTATTGTTTTTCTTAGCAAGAGAAATGAAACGTTCTACATCTTCTTTTTCGAATTTGCTTGTGAAAAGATATTTTCCATCAGCAAAGCAATACCCTCCTGCAGAAGCAATGTATCCATCCCATTCAATTCCAAGTTTAAATGCCCCAAGCCACTCAAAAGAGCAATAAGGTCTAGCCGTGCAAATAAAAACTTTTATGCCCAAACTTTGTAATTTCTTTATAGCTTCAATAGATTCTTCATCCCACTTATCGTCTTTATGGTTATATAAAGTCCAATCTAAATCAAAAAAGGCTGCTTTAATTTTTAACATTGTTCTTCTCCTCAAAGTACATCTTTTCGTATTCTTTCGCGACAGAATCATTGATTTGTTTCATCTTAACGCAATCAACTTTAACTACTTCTCTATCGTACGTAATAAGACCATTAACTTCTTCTTCAACGTCGCTTAGTTGAGTATAAATTGCGATGCATAATCTTGCGTTTTTAACTCCACGCATGACCTCTTTTTCAAAAAGATGGTTTAATCCTGCTTGTAATTTATCTTCATCTCTAAATTTCTTATAACCAAATTCTTTGTTGCTCCAGGAATGTCCTTTAATGTAACAAGAATAACCACCATATTCAGTTAAAGACATTAAACGTTTCTTATCATTTCTTAGCCATATTGGGCGGAAATAAATATGTCTGGAATAAAAATCTCCAAGCTTTTTGTCGTACCATCCACTCGTTGCGTCAATAAGTCTTGTATCATCAAGTTCCTTTAGCTTAGCAAGACATTCTTTTGTATCGAATTGTCCCCATCCTTCATTAAAAAGAGTCCAAATAAGAATTGAAGGAACATTATTTAATCTTTTTATCGTTTCCTTCATTTCAACAATGAATTGTTTTTTAGAAACATCATCTTTACGTCCTAAGATTGGATTTTTATCTGACATTTTTAATGGCAAGAAAGGGGCAAGACTAATTAATAATCCAGAATATTTAGCTCCTCCATTAAGAAGATCTTGGATAACGACAATTCCATTTTTATCACAAAGATAATAAAAACGAGCAAGGTCTATTTTAATATGTTTTCTAAGGCAATTAAATCCACATTCTTTAGTCAATTTAATATCATCTTCTAAAGCAGATATGCTTGGTGGAGTTAATCCTCCATCTGGATAGTATCCTTGATCTAGAAGGCCATTAAGAAATATTGGCTCATCATTTAATAATAGGTATTTATAATTATTGATTGTTTGATAAGAAATCTTTCTTATTCCATATGTAGAATGAATCTCATCATTATCTGAGGAATAAACAATATCGTAAAGAGCAGGATCTTTAGGACTCCAAGGGTAAAAAGAATTCTCAACACTTATTTCTGCATGCAGGTTTTCATCAAATAACGATTCATTAACTAATTTGCCTTTATGGAATACTGAAATTTTAGTTTTTTCAATTTTTCCTATCGAAACCCCATCAAAAATTAACTTTTTATTATCAAAATCAGATGTGATTTTTACTGAATCTAAATATGTTGGAGTATTTAAAAATTCAAGATAGACCTCTTGCCAAATTCCACTCGTTGGCGTGTACCAAATGCCTATTGGTTCATTTGATTGTTTGCCCCTTGCATATTTCGAAGAATCCGTATCGTCATGCACGATAAGTTCAATTAACAATTTCTCTTTCAAAGATGGAATAAAGATAGAAAAAGGAAAATATCCTCCCTCATGATAAAGAACATGTTTTTCATTAATAAAAACATCGCATTCTTGATCAACTGCCATAAATCTTAATATAGCATTTTTACCAATATATTTTTCGTCAATAGAAACTTCTTTTCTATAATGAAGATAATCATCTTTTTTAACTTTACGTTCAATTCCGCTTAAGGAAGTCTCTACTGCAAAAGGCACGAGTATTTTTTCAACATATTCATTTGGCAATTCTTTTTTCTTATCAATACAAAAATCCCATTCTCCGTTCAAAGAAAGAAAATCATTTCTTCTCCAATAAGGATCCGGGTGTCCTGCTAATGGATGTTCTTTATCTAAAGATCTACCGTATTTCGTAATTAACTTCATCTTTATCATTTTAAACAAAATTAGTTAGTGATGCTAAAATATTTTGCGAGGTTAGATTATGAACAAGTTTGATATTATCAAAAACCAATTAGTTAAGAACGATGTTGACGCATGGATTTTAGTCGATTACGAGAATCGAAATAAGACTGTCGTTTCTTTTTTAGGAAATAAGATGTTAACAAGGAAAATCTTTGTAATTTTTCCAAAAAATGAAAGGCCGTATATCATCACTCATTCAATTGATACGGTCTTTTTGAATGATCAAGAGATAACAAATGATTTTGAATTAAGAGTATATAAGACTTGGCAAGAAATGCTAAATATAGAAAAAGATTCTTTTAAGAATTACAAAAAGGTCTATATGGATATTTCTGAAGATGGATTATTACCAAGAATATCTTTGGCTGATTATGGCTCAGTTGAATTCATTAAATCTTTAAATATTGATGTCTTATCTTCTGGCGACCTTCTTCAACGATTTAATGCCGTTTACTCTTCAAGAGCTCATGAACTTCAATTGCAAGCTTGCAAACTCGCTCTTAAAATCAAAGATGAAGCATTCTTGAAAATCAAAGAGGAAATTCTCAAACATGGTGAAGTTCAAGAATATACGATTCAAAAGTTTATTTGTGATAGATTCCATGAAGAAGGAATGGTTTATGACGATCCTGCGATTGTAGCAGTTGGGAAAAACGCTTCAAACCCTCATTATGGACCAGATGAAAATCATTCTTCTCCAATAAAAAGAAACGATGTTGTCCTAATAGATATGTGGGCGAAAATGGATGATCCTGAAGGAGTCTATGCAGATATAACTTGGATGGGATACGTAGGTGAAAGCGTTCCTGAAGAAATCGAAAATCGTTTTCAAATCCTAAAAGTAGCAATTGATAAAGATATCGAATTCCTTGAAGAAAATTTGCCTCTCCGTCGTGTTGAAGGACATGAAGTAGATGATATAGGAAGAAACTATATTACATCAAAAGGATTTGGAGAATATTTCACTCATAGAACGGGCCATTCTATCGCAGTCGATGTTTCTCCTCATGGTCCAGGCGTTAATATCGATAACTACGAATCTCACGATACAAGAGAAATACCTAATGGAGTTACTTTCTCTTTAGAGCCTGGCATTTATGCGCCAGACTATGGTATGAGAAGTGAGACTGATATCTATATTGAAAATAGAAAACCTGTTGCTGTTGGAGGAAGACAAGAACACGTGATTGCAATTCTAAAATAACTGCAAAACCCCATTATTTCAAAATCACTTATTTTACGATTTCAACAAAAATAGCCCACTTTTACGTGGGCTTTTTGGATTTTTAGTCTAAAAACGGGTTTATTTTTGAAACTGATCTATCCATTTATATTTTGGATTTTCGCTTCTTCTTTTTTTAAAATCAGCAATAGCTTCATCCAAAGACATTTCGTTGGCTCCGCCGCCACTGAAATAGCCATCATCCTCCCAACCACAAACTGGACAAATATCATAACTATCAACATCTTCAAAAGTATATTCACCACAAACTGGACATTTATGACGGGCTGGTGCAGGAGCATTCATTTCCAAATAATTGTAATCTGGATTTTCGCTACGTTTCTTTTCATAATCAGCCTTATATTCATTCAAAGATAGACTATTAGCTTGATTTTTTAGATCTGGATCTTTTGTTTGTTCCAAATCGTAATGCCATCCGCAAACCGAGCAGCATTTGTCACTCGGCTTATATCCAAGCTCTAATTCTATTCGATTGATTTTTGTGAAATAAAACTCCCCGCAAACTGGGCATAGCATTGGTTTGATTTGTTTTTCGTTTTTGTTCATTTGTTTTTCTCCTCTAGTTTCTTGTGATAATATTTTTCGCCAGTTGATGGCTTAAAATACGTAAATATGTACCCTCTTTTATCAACACCCACATAAGTATTAGTTCGAGTATTATATTTATGTGTAGATCCATATTTATCAACAAAGCTGACACAATTTTTCCTGTCTACAGCATTCGCAAATCGTATTGCGTTAGTTACATAGTCTTTTTCACTTGAAACTCCAAAATCGTTCTTATGTTTGTCGAAATCGATTTTAAGCTTATGCTTATTGTAATCTCTAGCATATTGAAAGTTAATTTCATTAGTGGGCTTTCCTTTACCTCTAGACCCTCTTGTATTCCCATATTGATTACTTTGACCTTTAGTGCTCATCTGATCTAGCCTCCTTACATCTTTCTTCAATAAATGAATCATACGAGTAGAATTTCGTTCTTGAAGAAAATTCATCTATTATTTCTTTGTCGAGATGACCAACAATAAGCAGAGCAGTAGGTTCCAATTCATCAATAATCTTTTTGATCCAATAACGCCATTCATGCTTTTGATATTTTTTCTTGATAAACCCATGAACTCCTAAGGCAATTATAGTTTGCTTGGGAAACGCCGAAAGATATTCATCTTCTAAATCTTCTGATCCGCATCTTGCCGACGGATACAAAGGTATGCCGTTGTTTGCAAAATAATACGAGAGCGAAAGATTATCGTTCATTTGCGCTTTTTGCTTAATGATTGGCATATCATCATGAACCGAAAAGTCAAATCCAATAATTCCGGCTGTTCTCTTGAAGAAATGTAAATACCTCTTCGGGTTTTTTCTGATTCTTTCGAATGTCGCATCCGGGGAATAGAAATAAATAACAGTTTTACTTAAATCGCCGGAAAATGTAATAGCCCTTGAAAACGGCATTATTTTATCTGGTTTTTCTGAAGGAACCATTTCTTTTCGGAGAATTGGATACTCTTCGTTTTCAGTAAAATTCGCTCCATCCACCAGAAAAGCTTGGAACGAATCTATAGTTTTTTCATCGTAAAAATAATTAGTCATGTTTGATCCTTTTGTTGTTATTCATAAAAAATAAGTAAAGAACAGTTGAACATGCTAATATATACATAGCGGGTGTGTTTTCAAACATGTTCCTCCCAAGTCATTGCAGTGACTTGGGCTTTATTTTTTCTTAATTTGTGAAAGAAATTCTTGTTCGATTTTCAATAATCTTTTTCCAAAATAATCAATTCTATTAGACGCTGCACATAATGCGTTTGTAGAAGCCTCAATAGAAATGTCAAAAATCGAAGCGACGTCAAAAGGCGAACGATCGACGTATTTCATAACTAAACAAGTAGGCGCTAAGATGTATCTAGCGAAATGATTAGCTAAATCTTCTTCTTTTTGGTCAGGCATTGATTCGAGAAAAAGCACATGTTTAATTTCGTGCGCTATTGTGAATCTCTGCCTAGACAAACTGACTTCGTCATTATAGAAGGTATAATATTTCAAATGCCCATATTCGTATCTCATGATAGTAAATCCATCTTCTAATTCAAGAATGGCATGAACTTGGTCGAATTGAACTTTTGTAAGTTTGGAGTATGGAGTTAAAACGACTCCTAAGGCGCCCGCTAGCTTAAAAACGTCTAAATAGTCTTGAGTAAAGCCATAATCCATCCTCACTTGAAGCGCGATTTTATCAATCAGTTCATATTCTTCTGAAGAATGACGCATTTACTTTCCCCCAAATAAAACTTTAATTAATTCAGCTTTTTGCTTATCATCGAGTTTTGACTTGTTTCGCGTAACAATGCTAAGTGTTTCTTCGTAAGCGTCCGATGAAGAATAGTTCTCATCGCAGCTCTCATTAGTTAAATAAGATACACTAACATTAAAAGCCTTTGCTATGTTAATTAGAATATCCATTCGTGGTTGTAAGGATTCGGAAAGGTATCTACTAATTGAAGATTCAGAAATTCCGGAAATATTGGCCAAATCCTTCTGAGATATATTATCTCTTTTCATCAATTCTTTTACTCTTTCAGTGAAAACCGACATGAATTATCCTCCCTAGCTCATCTGAGCAATTTTATTTTATGGTAAAAGTTGCGTATATGCAAGTATTGAATTTCATATTTGCAATTTTAAATATAAAACAATCCTTTTATCTGAATAAAAAAGAAGCGATTCAATCCTTTATTATTCTTAAATATAAGAAAAATCGCTTCTTCATTAAGTATAGATTTTATTACTTGTTATTTATATATTTATCGATTGCAACGGCTGCATTTTTACCAGCACCCATAGCAAGGATAACAGTTGCTGCGCCAGTAACTGCATCTCCGCCAGCGAAGACACCCTCTTTTGTTGTTTCTCCACTTTCGTCTTTAGTGATTATGCAACCATGAGAATTTGTTTCTAATCCTTTGGTTGTATTTTTGATAAGTGGATTTGGTGACGTACCGATAGATTGAATAACTACATCAACATCAAGTTCAAATTCGCTGCCTTCAATAGCAACAGGTCTTCTTCTTCCTGAAACATCAGGTTCTCCTAGTTCCATTTTGATACAACGCATCCCCTTAACGTTAAATTTATCATCGCCAATAATAGCAACTGGATTGTTAAGAAGTTTGAATTCTATTCCTTCTTCCATAGCGTGTTCTACTTCTTCTTTACGTGCTGGAAGTTCTTCTAAGGAACGGCGATAAACGATATAAACTTTCTCTGCACCAAGTCTTAAAGCAGATCTTGCCGCATCCATGGCAACGTTTCCTCCACCAATGACTGCAACTTTCTTTCCGTGCACTATTGGTGTGTCTGAATCATCTTTATACGCTTTCATCAGATTTATTCTTGTTAAGAATTCATTTGCAGATAAGACTCCATTGAAATCTTCACCAGGAATCCCCATAAAACGTGGTAATCCTGCGCCAGATCCAACAAAAACAGCTTCGTATCCATCATCCATGAGTTCATCAATTGAATGAATCTTGCCGATAACTTCATTGGTTTTGATTTTAACACCCATCTTTTCAAGATTTGCGCATTCTTTTTTGACAATATCTTTTGGAAGACGGAATTCAGGAATTCCATAGGAAAGAACTCCGCCTGCAACATGCAATGCCTCAAAAACGGTGACATCATATCCAAGTTTTGCTAAATCTCCAGCACATGTAAGACCTGATGGACCCGATCCAACTACTGCAACTTTGTGACCATTTCTCTCAACTTTTTTGAATTCAACAAGATTATTTTCTCTTGCATAGTCTGCGACATATCTTTCAAGCCTTCCAATTGCAACCGCTTCGCCATTTCCTTTGACGACCATTTTGCCAGTCTCGTCTTTTTCTCTGATTGGCATTTTGCCTCTAAGACAGTTTTTCTCGCATTGAGATTCTTGAGGGCAAACACGACCACAGATGGAAGAAAGAGAAGATGCTTCCAATAAAACATCATTTGCACCTTCGATATCATCTTCCCGTATCTTAGCGATAAATCTTGGAATATCTATATGAACAGGGCAACCAGGAACACATGCTGGTTTAGGACAATCTAAACAACGGAACGCTTCATCAATAGCCATTTCATGGGTGTAGCCAGTTGTTACTTCTTTGAAATTATGAGCTCTTACTTTTGCTTCTTGAGAAGGCATCGGATTTTTATCCGGACGCATATTTACTTTGTAGTTTGGCATATTATTTGACCTCCTTTTTGAAAAGATTGCAGGTTTCTTCGTATTTGTGCTTTTCCCATTCGCGATATATTCCGCCACGGCAACGGGCTTCATCAAAATCAACTAATGCGCCATCAAAATCTGGTCCATCAACGCAAGCGAACTTGGTTTCTCCGCCGACTTTTAAGCGACATCCACCACACATTCCCGTTCCATCAATCATGATTGGATTCATAGATACGACGATCTTGATTCCTTTTTCTTTACACATCAAAGCAACAAACTTCATCATGACAATTGGTCCAATCGCAATGACTTCATCATAGACGTTTCCTTCATTTAAGAGAGCTTCTAACGCATTAGTTACTAAGCCTTTTTCTCCAGCACTTCCATCATCAGTCATGATTTTGAATAAATCTGAACAGGCTTTGAATTCATCTTCAAGAATTACAAGATCTTTGTTTCTAAAGCCAACGATCGAATGAACTGTCGCTCCTCTTCTATGGAGCTCTTGAGCGATTGGCATAGCAATAGCACTTCCCGCTCCGCCACCAATGATACAAACTTTCTTAAGTCCATCTAATTCAGTTGGTCTTCCTAAAGGTCCTACAAAATCTTGAATATACTCACCTTCTTCTTTTAAGGAAAGTTTATATGTTGTAGAACCAACAATCTGGAAAATGATTTTTACCGTTCCTTTATCAAGGTCTTCTCCAGCGATTGTTAGAGGAATTCTTTCTCCATCTTCATCAACTCTAAGAATGATGAATTCACCTGGTTTTGCTTTAGCGGCAATCTCAGGTGAAAGAATATCCATCTCCACGATTGTCGGATTCAAAACACGTTTTCTTGCAATTTTGTACATAATACCTCCTTAAAAACCTAATGTTTTCTTTAATCTAGCCACAAAAGGATCTTTTTCCTTTGAATATGCTCTTACTTTATCTTTTGAAATTCTTATTGAAAATTCCTTATTCGTCTTCTTTTCAACAAGTATGTTATCTACTAAAAGATTTCCTGAACGATTATTTCTTTCTTTGAAAGTAAGTGTTCTCTTATTAGATAAAACAACTGGTGAACCAATGGGTGAATACGCTTTAGAACGAATGGCGGCAATTTCAGTTAGCTGCATGCCATCATTATCTATATCTACTATTGGACCATTGATTGAACGGTTATACCCCATTGATCCAGTTGATGTAGATGTAACAAAACCCATCCCAAAGAATTGTTCAAACTTCTCGTTATCTAGATAAACATCATATTCGACATTGCAAATAAGACCGCTGACAATGATTTCATTAACGCAGTAATAATTATTTTTTCCGTCTTCATATTCAAGTAAGGAAAAATCTCTTGTTGGAAGGGATTTATCTTTAACGGAATCCAAGATAGTTTTGTAATCATGAATATCAAATTCATTGTAATAGCCAATTGTACCGGTGTTAAAGGTTAAAAACATTTTGTTCTTAAAATCCTTTTCATAACGATGAAAGGCGCCAAGGAAGGTTCCATCTCCGCCAATAACTATGACTAAATCTGGTTTTTCTTCATCAAAAGAGAAAAAAGAATCATTACTTAAATAATCCTTGATCTCTAAGGTCATCTTTTTAGAAAAATCATCATCCCTATTATATATAGCGTATCTCATGAGTTAATTTTAAAGGTAATCGAACTCATTTCAATAAAAAATAGATGAAATTAAGGGCGAACAAAAAAGCAGGCCCCATAAACCTGCTTCTTTGCTCATATCTTTATTAATTAAAGAATGGCGATTTTTGTTTCGGCTTCAACTTGAGGTTTTGCTTTTGGAACAAACAAATTCAAGACACCGTTTTCAAATTTGGCTGTGATATTTTTCTCATCAACTTCGCCAAGGTAGTAGGAACGGCTTGCAGATTCGAAATATCTTTCTCTGCGGATATATTTGTCTTTAGATTTCTCTTCATTTTCTTCTTTTGAAGAATGAACTTCGATCTTGAGATATCCATCTTTGAAAGAAACAGCAATATTTTCTTTCTTAACTCCAGGAAGATCGACATCGAATGTATAGCCATTCTCTTCTTCCTTGATATCTGTCTTCATTGGCAAGCTTCTATACTTGCTTTCTTTGTAAACTGGTGCGAATAAGTCGAATAATGGATCAAGAATTCCATCGTTGTAGTTTGTTAAATCATTAATCATATTTTTAATCCTCCGATTATCTTTAGCACTCATTTCTCTCAAGTGCTAACACTATTGTAATCGTTCCTTTAGCACTGTCAACACTTTTGTGCTAATTTTTTTAAATATCTAGTATTCATCGAATAAAAATATGTATTAATTTTTTATTCTCTCATTATGTTTTTGATTTTAGCACTCACCTTTTCTTCAAAGACGGAAAAGTTAATTAAATAGAAATTTCCTTCTGTTGCAGTTGCTAAATAATTAAACAAATCATCATCGATAAGTTCGCAAATCTTCCTTGATGACTCTTTTGCTAGCTCATCTTGGTTTCTATCTCCTTTTTCTTGTTCAATAAATAAATTATCGATAACCATATCAATCTCTTTATGAAGATTCTTTGCTTGATAACTACCTTTTACTTGATGAGCATAAGGATATAATTCAGTAGATAAAAGGTAATTCAAGAAATCAAATAATTCATTTTTCCTATCATTTTTAATCGTTTCAAACATGACTAATAAAAAAAGCTCCCTTCACTTATATAAAGGGGGCTAAATGGAAAAACAGACAAAATTAGTTAAGAATATCGACAAATATTCCTTTTGTATATTTCGCTAAGTCTAGAGGAGAAAGGCAAACTTGGAAACCTCTCTTTCCTCCCGAAATATATATCTTATCGAAGAGTTGAGCCGTTTCATCAATAAAGACTGGCAAAGCCTTTTTTAGGCCTATTGGAGAACATCCTCCATGAACATAGCCAGTTAATGGGAGGAGTTGTTTTTGGAGAATCATCTCGATTGATTTTGAGGATGATGCTTTTGCTGCTTTCTTTAGATTGAGCGTGTTATTAACAGGCACTTCAAAGATGAAATGCTCATGTTTCTCATTCTCAACGACAAGGCTTTTAAAAACACATTCAGGATCTTCTCCTAATGTTTCTGCGACCTTCATTCCATCAACGATATTTTCATCATATTGATGAGCGCTATATTCAATTCCAGCCTCATCAAGAAGACGCATGACATTCGTTTTAACAATCTTTGCCATATTCTATTTTCTTTCCTCTAAAGCCTTTAACGCGGCTTTCTTTGCCTTTGTCCAAATAAACATCGAGACCAATGACAAGCCTAAAATAAGGATCATTAATATTATAGATGACATAACATAGATAAAAGCCATTACCGCTGCTTTGACAAAGCCTGTTTTTAAGACGTCTTGAGCATCATTTTCAGAAATGTTTTTGAATAAATCTATATATGATAATTTGCAATATGAGCAAATAAAGTCGTGTACCCAATTTTCTCTTAATAGGAATGTATAGGCAAAAGAGAACACACAATAAGATGTTATTAAGGAAGAAAATCCAACAACATACGTAAGGAAAATATCATCAAGCAAGAAATAAATGAATAACGCTCCAACGATAGTCAAGGCCATCGCTATGAAACCGGCGAATATAGCACTTCCTCTTACTTTCCTAATCCTTCTTTTTTCGTTTTCATATTCCTTCTTCTTTTCTTCTTTTGCTAGAAGAATCAATTGTTTGCAACAATCTTCGCAGAAATATGTATCGCCATTCTTATCATTTGGATCATAGGAAAACTTCTTTGCCCCTCTCTTATCGATGGTTATCTTGCCCATTCCATAATTGATATTGGAATAGATTGTCTTGCCACACCGAGCGCAAGATCCAAGAAATTTACCTTTGCTTTCATAAGAATAGACAGGGATTGCTTTTTCTTTTTTCTCTACGGTGACGTTAGTTAAATCTTCAATGCTAACCCTTAAGAAAGAAGAAAGCCTCTCTATGTTTTCCTTAGACGGCTCTCTTTCTCCTTTTTCCCAAGAGATTATCAAATCTTTAGATAAGGAAAGATACCGAGCCAAACTATCCTCGGTTAGTCCTTTCTTTTTTCTATAGTATTGAATGTTATCACCAATCGTCTTCATAATTTTGAAAAGGCCCCGATTGGGGGCCTTGAACTTATCCTTATACTTATATATGGATATTAGGCTTTTTTTAGGAATAATCCTTTAACGCCAACAATTAAGCTTGCTAAGGCTGCAACAGCGGAAGAGATTCCTGCTGCTAAATATCCCCAGCCTAATTTAGCGCTTGTTCCTAATGTGCCAGCCCAGCCAGTTCCGACCATGATTGGAGAAAGGAAGAAGAAAATTGCGCATGCAACACAGATAAGTCCGGTAAGGAAAGAGAAGAATGCGCCAACCTTTCCGCCGAAGAAACCAGTGATGATTGCAACGATTCCGAAGAATGCTGCAATAAGCAATAAAACGAACCAGGCAATCATCGCGCCATGAGGATCATTTAATTGGAGAGCTTCGTTTCCAAAAACAAAGTCATATCCTCTTGCTGCTTCAGCAAATGCGTCATTGGCCACTAAGCCAGGTCCTAAAGGGAATAAAAGGGCACAAGCAATAGCAATTACTGCCACGATTCCTAATATTCCTGGTAATAATGAGTTCTTTTTCATAAATAGCTACCTCGAATTAACAACGATAATATTACTAGTCTTGCCTCTTTTCTTCAAGAAAAGGAATTTTTTTCTTTCATCTTTCATTCCGTTAAGTAAAAACAATCGAACAATTTGTACATGGTCAATGTAAAAAATGTCGATAAAATGTTAACTAACAAGAAATTTGTAAAAATAATCATTGAAATTATTTGCCTTTGGTGTATGTTTACACCTGACTTGTTAAAGGAGGGTCACTATTTTTATGAAAAATAAAAACATTAAATTACTTACGATCCTAAGCGCCGGTGCGTTAGTCATGGGCTTAGCATCTTGTGGAGAAAACACAAATTCTTCAGCCGCATCAGAAGGAACTTCAGAAACTTCATCTGAAGTACAATCTTCCGAAACGCCATCTTCATCTTCTATCACTAAGACTCCAAAGAGAATCAAAAATAACGGTGTTGACACCGTCGTCTCTGGCGTTGCATTCGATTTAGATGATACAATCACCATTCTTTATGATGATGATTCTTCTGATCACAACTACACCGTCTCATCTTCAAGCGATGATGTTTCTATCAGCGGACACTTAATAACAATTACCGGACATGGTGAATATAGCTTATTAGTCACTGCTGGAACATTAAAATCCAGAGTCTCTGTCACCGTTGTTTCAGAGGAGCACAAAGCATTAATCGATTTCCTTGAGCCATTAAGCGAAACGCCAGCAAACTATACTCTTCAAGTTTGCGATTGGGATGATAACGGTTACTTAACTTATGATGGCGAAACAGTCGTTCATAATGAAAATTATATCGCTATCTATGATGAAACAGATCCAACTGGCGTTTATCCAAGCACAAGCAAATATGCTGGAGAGCCAACTTCAACTCTTCTTGCAAAATTATCCGATGGACACGCATATTGGGGTTATTTAGCAGGAACAAATGACAATATTAAACCAACATTTGAACCTGGTTATGCTTCTTGGAGCAACTACTACATCACAGGTGATTTATCAATCGATGCCTTAGATGCAACATATGAAACATCCGGAACATCAGAATATTTAATGATGAGCAGTGCTTTTGAAGCAGCCATCTTAAATTATGGCTTATCCAACTTCCCTGATAATTATGGATATTCTTATGCTGGAGCAATCTATGAAGGTTTAGGCGACACCGATGACGATGGCATTGCTGACACAGCTGTTTTCGATTTAATGGTTTCCACTTCAGAAGGCAAAATGGGCTTATGGACAGCCATCGCTATTTCAAACATTGGTACAAGTAAATTAGATTTCATGGAAACAGCCACAACCGATCCTTCTTATTTGCCTGTTAAAGTTACATCCGAAGAAATTGGAACAGTATTTGGAAAATTAGCCGAAGTCAACAACTTTACCATGACAACCGAAATCTATTCCGCAAATTCTGATGGAACAGCATATACGCCAAAAGAGGATGATGATTGGTATACCGATACAATGTCATTATGGACAGGAACGCCTTCTATTAAATTCACGACAACCTACACATCCAATGGTGTTATCAGTGTCGCTGAAACAAAGAAACTTTCACAAGATTCAAGCACAAGCAAAATAGTTGTTGCTGACGACTATTCCCTCAGTGGAAAATTCGCCATTTATGATGACGGTGCTGATACATACATTTCTGAATATGATGCAACCGCATCCGCTATGGGCGAAGCCACAAAGACAGTTGAAGGCAAAAAAGCCTACGAATCTGGTCTTTTAGACGGAATGGCTGCTTCTGGAATTACAACGGCAGTTGCAAACGGAACAATTTGGAGCAAGAAATTAGCATCTGGCACAGCAACAACCTTCAGCGGAAGCGTTGGCGATAATGACGGAAAGGAAGCTAATAACGAACTCTTTGGCAAACTATTAGATATGAATGGATTCTCCTGGAACCTTGGAGGAACAACCACTACATTCGGAGATGCCTGGACCAGTTCAGAGGATTGGGGATCAGCATATCACGCTCTTTCCTTGGGCCTAACATATCAAAGCTTTACCGTTGATAGCGCAACAAACGAAGTTAGCGCATTCATCACTGGATATCTCCCAATCAATTTCGGTGTCACTCAAAACAATTCCTACATTGCAATTAAGATTACAATCAGCAACGTCGGAACCACAACAAACGACTTCACCTTTGGCGCTTCTTCTGGCACCGAAGCTGAATAACTTCAAAAAACTACAATTGCTCTTTAATAACGCGAAAGGATACTTAAATGAGAAATAACAAATGGAAATATGGTATCGCTTCCGTGGCAGCCATTCTAACCATGACAGGTTGTAATGAGACTACCCCGGATAGCAGTGAAATTCCTTCTTCGGACACTTCAAGCACGTACAAATACACATATAACACATATCTTTCTACCAGCCCAAGTAACTGGAACGTTCATAACTGGCAAACCAGCGACGAATCTTACGTCACTGGTTTTACAGAGATGGGCTTCTATGATGCTGTCTTAAATGATGGAAAGAACGGTTACAATTTCGTTACAGAAATGGCCGCAGAAATGCCAATTGCCGTTAAAGCATCACAATTGACAGAAGAGGAAAAAGACACCTACTACGAAGAAGGTGGTAACCTTGCTGAAGATAACAACATGGTTTGGGACATCAAGTTAAATCAAGATGCCAAATGGGAAGATGGAACAGCCATCAAAGCCCAAGACTACGTTGACTCAATGGAACGTCTTTTGCAGCCAAAATACGCTAACTATCGTGCTGACTCCTACTATAACGGCAACATGATTCTTGTTAACGCTGAAAGCTACTATAAACAAGGACGTCAAACAATCGAACCATTCTATAAATGGGTCTCCGATGATAAGAATGGCTTAGTAAAAGATGACTCTGGTTTCTATTTCCTTAACCTTGGTAAAGGATCTGATGGATCTGACTATGTCGGTTCCGTTTTCTCCGACGCCGATTCCAGCACTTCTTTTTATGATGTTTTAAACAATATACAGAACATAAGCAGCTATGGTGTCGATTTACAAAGAAATCGTATCACCTATGGCTATGCATATTATCTTTGGAAGGCTCTTGACCATTCAAAATCCAGTCATAAGACCGAATGGGAAAAAGTTAAGACCCCAATGGATATCTCTGGCACAATGATCGAAGATGATGCTGTCGATCTTGATATTGACGTGTTCGACAATGGCTTCACTGATTTTGAAACTGGTGAAACAGTCAAAATTCAAACCATCAAGAATTACGGCAAAAAAGGAACAGAGGAAACCTGGGGTTGGACAGAAGACAACATCGAAGAATATACATTAGATGATTTAAAATCTGACCTTAAAGATTGCGTTAATAAGCTTTCTTCAAGAAACAAATATGCCAATAAGAGCTGGTCCTGGAAAGTTCCACTTTATACGTATGTTTATACTTATGAAGATGAAGCAATCACCATGGATGATGTCGGTATCAGAAAAATCGATGATTACACAATTCGTTTCTATCTAACAAAATCCATCACGCCTCTTAACTTAAAGTTCAGTTTAACAAGCAACTTCTTAGTTAATGTCAAACTCTACGACAGCCTTAAGACTGAATTAAGCAATGGTTCATGGGCAACTTCTTACGCCTCAAATAATGTTGCGAATTATATGTCATACGGACCATACAAACTCACTTACTTCGAAACTGGCAAGGAAATCAGAATCGAACGTAACGAAAAATGGTATGGCTACACCGACGGCAAACATGAAGGTCAATTCCAAATGGACAGAGTCGTCACCCAAATCTACCCAACTCACGATGTAGCTATGCAACAATTCTTAGCTGGTAAGTTAGATGATATCGATTTAACAGTTACAGACGTTCGTAAATATGGCACATCTCGTCGTTGCACAACAACTTACGAATCCTATACCCAAAAATTATCCTTCAACTCCGATAGAAGCATGCTTAAGGATAGACAAGGAAAAGACAGTGGAATCAACAAAACCGTTTTAGCTAATACGGACTTCCGCAAAGGCTTGTCACTTTCCTTGAATAGAACCCAATTTGCTTCAGCTGCAACTTCTGGTTCTAAGGGATTTACTGGCTTATTAAACGATCTCTACTTAGCCAATAACGCAACTGGCGAAACCTATCGTTCAACTGAACAAGGCAAGAGTGTCTATAGCAAAGTCTATGGCACTTTAGGTGGCTCAAAGATTGGCGAAACCGATGAGAGTGGCAAACCGATTGCCCTTAGCGAAGATGCTGTTGGCTATAACCACACATTGGCTGTTGCATATCTCGTCGAAGCTCTCGAAGAAGAACTTGTTTCAAGTGATGAAGGACATATCAAGCCAAACGATAAAATCCAAATTGAGTTCCGTGTCTATGATGATTCATCAGAAAACACAGTAGCTGCCTATAACTTCATCAACACAGCATGGACTGGACTTATGGAAGACGCTGTCACTCAGCTTAAGAAGGATGGTGCTCTCAAAGATAGCGAAAACATCAGCATAAGCGTTAGCATGGTCAAGGATACTGACTACTACACAACTGCTCAAAACGGTCGTTATGACATGATCTTCTCAACTTGGGGCGGTGCTGCTATTAACCCTTACGGCTTAATGCAAGTCTATTGTGATAACAGCTTCACGCAAACCTGCGAATATGGTTTCAAAGGGCACCAAGCAGAAACAAAACTCGACATCGACCTCAACGGCGATGGAGTAATCGATCCTACAAAGGAAACTCGTTCATTCGCCAAATGGTATGATGATATGAACAATGGTGAAGAGTTCAATGAAGCTAAATATGGTGATGAAGTCGCTGAGTCTGATCCAAATTATGAAGACTGGTATAAAATCCATAATGACAAATTAACGGTTCTTGCAGGTCTCGAAGCGGGTATCTTAAATCGTTTCGAAGCTGTACCACTCGTTGCTCGTGGATCTTCTTCATTACTTGGCTTCAAGTGTGAATACGCCACAGATACCTACGTTTCCTTAATTGGATACGGCGGAATCCGTTTAATGACATTCAATTATACTGATGAGCAATGGTCTGCATTCTGCGCAAGAAATAACAACAGCTTAGCTGATTTATATCAGGCTGCTTAGTGCAATCTTTACAATTTAAGTTATAATTTACGAAGGCCGGCTCTTTGGGTCGGCCTTCAATTAGTAAAAGAGATTATGAAAAAGAAAAAGAAATTACAAAACGAAACAGAAAGCTCACTTAATCAAAACGGTTTCGGCGATGAAGCGGTTTTGAATCAAGATGAACCTTCCATTTGGGAAAAAATATGGAAGGGGTTTGTTGGTTTTTGGACTAGCAAATCAACCAAAGAGATGCTTGTGTACATCCTTAAGCGTCTTATTTTATTGGTCGCCACATTCTTAGTAATCTTTTTGATTTGCTTTGTTTTAGTACGTTTATTACCAGTGTCTTTTGATGGTGGCATGAAAGATCCAGATATCTTCTACAAGCAAATGGTCGCCCAAGGAAGATATGTTCAAAATGCGGATGGCACTTATTCACCAATGCCAATCATGCAACAACTTTGGAACTTCATCAAAAACTTATTTAGCGGCAATGGCAATCCATGGGGTTTCTCCTATAAGATTCAATGGCTTGCATCGCCTGATGAGATCCTTGCAAAAAGATTCCCTCCAACAGTTTTAATTAACGTCTATTCCATGATTATCTCTGTTCCATTAGGATTAGGACTTGGCGTTTTCATGGCTTTAAAGAAAAATAAATGGGAAGACCATGTATTAAGCGTTTTGATCATGCTTATAATATCTGTTCCTTCCTTTATTTACGCTTTCTTGCTCCAATATTTATTTGGTTATGTTTGGCAAGTCTTGCCACCTGTCGCATCTTCTGCAAAAGACGGCTACTTTGTCTGGGATTATTTCAAATCAATCATTTTACCAATATTGTCGATGTGTTTCGGATCTATCGCAGGATATGCTCGTTATACCCGTGCTGAATTAACCGAAGTTTTGACAAGCGACTTCATGTTACTTGCTAGAACAAAAGGCTTAACTAGAGGCCAAGCAACTATAAGACACGCCTTTAGAAACTCCTTAGTTCCTATCTTCCCTATGATCCTTGGAGAAATCATCTCGATTCTCTCTGGCTCAATGATTATCGAAAACATCTTCGCCGTTAACGGAGTTGGTGGACTTTATCTTGATTCAATCAATAAGAGAGACTATGACGTCTTCCAGTTTGTCTCAATGTTCTACATCCTTATTGGCTTATTAGGAACATTAGTCGTCGACGTTTCTTATGGAATTGTCGATCCACGTATTAGAATGGGGAGCAAAAAATAATGGAAAATAAAGAAATTTTAAATCAGCCCCAAACATCTTTGGAGCTAGAGAACTTGCCAAAAGAACTCTTCAAAAAATCTAAAGTCGATGCAGAATCTTTGCATGACCAAGCTTTTGAAACAAAACCTGTTTCATTCTTAAAAGGTGCTTTGATGCGTTTCGCTAAAAACAAGGCATCAATTGTTGCGGCCGTTATCATCGCAATTATTATTCTTTACGCAATTATCGTTCCTTTTGCTTCGCCAAAAGCATACGTTAACAAGACTGAATATCCAAACGGTTTCCAAGATCAAAACTTCAGCTATGCTCTTCCTTATAATCCTATCTTTAAAGGAACAGGTTTCTGGGATGGCACCGAAGTCGTTAGTGGTTATTCCGAACAAGCCGTATCGATTCTTAGATACGACGATTCAAATCACAACAAGCTTGTTAAGGAAATAAGTTACAAAGAAAACGAAATCACCCCAAACTGGACAATTAAGCAATACACCATCCGTATCGATTCTTATGCTGTCGGTAATAAGGTTATCACCATCAAAGAAGACGCATATAACGAACTTGTAAGCTATGAAAAAGAACAAGGCATCTATCATGTTCTTGAAGGTGATAAGAAATCAATCATGAAACCTCTTCTTGATGTTTCTACCTACATCAAAGAATACAAAGACACGATGGCTCAAGACTTAGCTAATTGCAATTATTCAGAATTAAACGGTACAGCATCGCAAGTTGCTATCAAAACACAAATTGATAACGTCACCGATGCAATGAATAACTATTACAATCAAAACGCTAATATCTATTACAAACTTTCTGCTAAATCAGGAAAGAAATACACACAAAACACCTTCACGACAATTCTTAACGACGAAGGTGAACCTGAACCAATCTATAAGGTTGATGAGAATGGCGATTACGTCTATGCCAATATCTCCAATGGCATGGCTCAAATCCGTGTTGATTACTTCGATTATTTCGTTTATCACAACGGTTTCCAACCATATTACCTATTCGGTGCTAACGGCAGCGGACAAGACTTATTCTTACGTTTAGCAGTTGGCGCTCGTTTCTCTCTCTTATTAGGTGTTGGCATTTCCTTAATCAACATCCTTATTGGTGTTATTTGGGGCTCAATATCTGGTTATTATGGCGGAACAGTTGACCTTGTCATGGAAAGATTCACAGATATCATTTCTGCTATCCCGTCAGTCATCATCCTTACTATTTGCTCAATTCAGTTCACTAACAACCTAACATTAAAATCATCAATTGGTGAAGGCGGAGTTATGGTTCTAGCCTTCTTAGTGGCATTCGTCTATTCAGGATGGGTTGGCGTTGCAGGAACGACACGTATGCAGTTCTATCGTTTCAAGGGACAAGAATACGTTCTTGCTTCAAGAACATTAGGTGCAAAAGACACAAGACTTATCTTCAAACACATCTTGCCTAATGCTATCGGTACATTGGTTACCTCATCAGTCTTAATGATTCCTTCGGTTATCTTCTCTGAATCATCATTAAGCTATTTAGGAATTATCAACTTCACAACAAGCGGCATTTCTTCAATCGGTTCACTCCTTGAAGAAGGACAAACAGCAGGTTTAAGTTCACATCCACACTTATTGCTTTTCCCATGCATCATCATCTCTTTATTGATGATTTGCTTCAACCTCTTCGGAAACGGCTTACGTGACGCCTTCAACACATCATTAAAAGGAAGCGAGGAATAATTTATGGCTAAGGAAACAAAACAATTAGAAAAAATCTTAGACGTAAAGAACTTACGTATCTCCTTTAGAACTGATGGCGGAACCGTTAAAGCGGTTAGAGGAATCTCTTTCCCGTTATACAAGGGAAGAACCCTTGCCATCGTTGGTGAGTCTGGTTCAGGAAAATCCGTCACATCAAAAGCAATCCTTGGTATCTTAGCCGGTAACAAGATCATTGAAGACGGACAAATTCTTTATGACGGAAAAGACTTATTACAAATAAGTGAAGATCAATTCTCAAAGATCCGTGGAGTTAAGATCTCCATGATTTTCCAAGACCCTCTCTCTTCTTTAAACCCAATCATGATTGTCGGTAAACAATTAACCGAAGCCATGGTTTTAAAACATAAAGCAGACAAAAAAGAAGCGAAGCATTATCTTGCTAAAATCGATAACCACCTTAAAAAAGCTGATCCAGATGAGATGAAAATCATCTTAGAAGAGCAAAAGGTTGGCACATTCGATATCAAAGAACACGAAGACATCTTCTATCGTGCAGCAAAATTATCTGTTGATGAACAAAAAGAAAGCATCAATGAAATCATGCCAAAACTCGATGAAGCATATTTCAAATTGTTCTCCACAAACGAAGGATATAAGCCAGAAAACGCTTTAGCGGCATTAAAACCACTCTTCGCCCAATTAAAGAAATGCGAACTTTCTATCGCTAAGAGCCCAGACAACGTCATTGCAGTCTTCCCTATTCAAACAAGAAACTATGTCAATGCTGCAAAAGACTCTTTGAAACATGAACAAATCAGAGCCAAGAACTTTGAAAAATACAATGTTTCAGACTTCTTCGATCTCCCAGCAAATGTCCGTGCAAAATCCCGCGAAACAATCATTTCCCAAGAAGAGCACAAATCACATTTCAAAGCAGCATTTGATGAACTTCTCGATCATCTCAAGCGATTATTAGCAAGAAATGAAAATGAAATTCATTCCATTGGCGAAGATACAATCAAATACTACGATTCATCTATTGATGTCTTAAATAGCTCTCTCACTAAGAAAGAAGCAAAGAGACGTGCCATCAAGATGCTTGCTGATGTAGGTATCAACGAACCAGAAAAACGTTTCTATCAATACCCATTCGAATTATCTGGCGGTATGAGACAACGTATCGTTATTGCTATCGCTCTTTGCTCTTCCCCAGAAGTTCTTATCTGCGATGAACCTACAACAGCTCTTGACGTTACAATTCAATCCCAGATTCTTGAACTCATTAACAAGATGAAAGTAGAGAAGAATCTCTCTATCGTCTTCATTACTCACGACTTAGGCGTCGTCGCAAATATGGCTGATGATATTGCCGTTATGTATGCTGGCAAAATCGTTGAGATGGGCACTGCCACAGATATCTTCTATGATCCAAGACATCCATATACATGGGCTTTGCTTGGTTCAGTCCCAGATTTAAATACCAAAGAGAAACTTAATGCTATCCCAGGAACCCCACCAAACATGTTATTGCCTCCAAAAGGCGATGCGTTTGCCGCAAGAAACAAAGATGCTTTAGAGATTGATACAGTCTACGCTGCACCATTCTTCCAAATTTCCCCAACACACGTTGCCGCAACGTGGAATCTTCATCAAGAAGCTGAAGATATCAAAGCACCTGACCTAGTCATCACTCGTATCAGAAACGCTCTTGAAGCACATCCTGAATACGCCCCTAAGGCAGATAACATGAAAAATTCAGTCTTAAATTACATCAAGGAGGAAAAATAATATGGCAAAACAAAAGAAAGTCACAAAACCTGATGTAATTAAAGAAGAATTCAAGAAAGACTTTGATTACGAAAATGCATCAAAAGTTCTCGAATTATCTCACGTCAAACAATATTTCCGTTTCAAAAACGGTGATGTGAAATATCTTAAGGCTGTTCATGACGTCTCCTTCAGCGTTTATAAAGGTGAGGTCTTCGGACTTGTTGGCGAATCCGGATGTGGAAAAACCACGACTGGTCGTGACATCATGAAACTTTATCCTCTCACAAGCGGAGATATTTGGCTTGATGGAGTAAGAGTTTCAGCCGGCACACGCTGGAATGAAAAGGAAATCAAGTGGACGAATGTTCGTGCTCTTGAAAAAATCAAAGAAATCGAAAAGCAAAAGAAACAAGCTGAAGATGATATTCGTGCTGAATTCGAGGAAGCATTTGGCGTTCAATTCAAAGTCAAATCCCTCAAAAACGACGAAGATCCAGCAAAACGCGCTTACTTTGAGAAATATAACGATGCAATGAAGCCATTTGATGACGAAATTACATCGATAAAGGCCCATCAAAAAGAAGTTCACGACGAACAAATCGCTAAAATCAAACAAGCAAAATATGACGACAAGAACTTTAACAAGAACATTGCCGCTCATGAAGTAGAACTTGTTAAGGAAAAATATAAAGACCTTATCGCTAAGATCGAATCGGATTCTTCTCTTTCTGAAAAGGAAATTGCTCAAAAAGCAGAATACGAAAAAGAGCTTAACAAAGCTAAACACACGACTCTCTCAAATAAGGTTCAGATGATCTTCCAGGATCCTATTGCATCGCTTAATCCTCGTATGACTGTTAGAAACATCATTGCTGAAGGCTTAGTAATCAATGGCGTCCATGATAAGGAATTCATCAACAATGAGGTAGCACGTGTTCTTAAACTCGTTGGTCTTGTTCCAGAACACGCTAACCGTTACCCACACGAATTCTCCGGTGGCCAAAGACAACGTATCGGTATTGCTAGAGCCATTATCATGAATCCTGAACTCATTGTCGCAGACGAACCTGTCTCCGCCCTTGACGTTTCAGTTCAAGCTCAAGTCATTAACCTTCTTAATGACCTCCGTAATAACCTTGAACTTACCATCATCTTCATCGCCCATAACCTTTCTGTCGTTAAATATTTCTGCGATAGAATTGCCGTTATGTTCTATGGCAACCTTGTTGAACTTGCCACTGCTGATGAATTATTCGCTCATCCACTTCACCCATATACGAAGAGTTTACTCTCTGCCGTTCCATTCCCTGATCCAATAGTAGAGAAAACACGCAAAAGAATCGCCTATGATCCAAGCAAAGACCATGACTATTCCAAGCAACGCCCTACCTGGAGAGAAATTGTTCCAGGCCACTTCGTAAGATGTAATGACGAAGAGGAAGAAAAATACAAAAAGGAGCTCGCTAAATGAGCAAAATCCCTTATGCAGATCCTCAAAAAGGAAATGAACAAGGGAAAGAAGAGAAATTCTGGAACCCTAAAACAGTTAGGGCTCTAATTAGTTCTCTTATCGTTCTGATTCTAACTGGTGTCATTATCGGGATCGTTGAATACTACACGTTAGCAAACGGTCCTGAAGGCACTGGTAAAGATAAAAACCTCATCATGCATATCCTTTCTGACTCATTCTCATTGAGTGGATTGCTAGGATTATGTTTCTTCGCCCTATCATACATTTCTTCAAAGGGGGCATTTGATATCTTAGCCTATTCGATTCAAACATTATTCTTAGTTACCTTTAGGCCAAAATATCGTCAAACAAGTTTCCCTAAGACTTATTATGACTATAAAGTCATGAAAGATAGCAAGAGGAAGAAACCAGTAAATGTTCTTCTTCTAAGCAGTGGAACTTTCTTTGTGGTAGGAATCATCTTACTAATCATATACGTAAACATTTAATGGAGGCATTTATGAAAAAACAATCATTATTAACATTGTCGTTCTTGATGATATTTTCTTTAGCTTCATGCGGAGAAGATAACAAACCTACAGATTCATCTTCTTCTGTTGCTAACGAATCTTCTTCCCAAGCAACAAGTTCATCATCTTCGACATCTTCATCTCAAGCTGGTGCAGATATCACCGAAAAGGACTTAGCAAAGGGACAAACAACCTATACTGATAGCAAAGGAGCAACCTTAAATCTTACCCGTTCGGGAATTTATAAGGCTTCAGGCTCCCCACACGTTAACTCTCACCCAGATAACGGCGTTAAGCAAAAGTTACTTGTCGCGCCTATCTCTTTCCAATCTGATACAACAGATTCCAACTGGATCAATCCAACTGATGAATTATTGACGAAAATCAATAAGACATTCACTGCGACTGATGATGAATTGTATCAATTATCCGGTTCAAAAATCACTTCCGTTCAATCATTCTATGAACAATCTTCATTCGGAAAAGGCGCATTTGATGTTGTTGTCTTACCAACTTGGATTGAATACGAAGGAACCGCTAAAGATTTCCAAAAGAAGAGCAGTGGCGGAGCTGGCGTTTCCATGTCAACTTATGTCCGTAACTGGTATATCACCGAATATGCTAAAACGGATCACGGCAAACTCGGAGCTGATTGGGAATATACTTGGAGTGATTTTGACACCGATAATGACGGATATCTCGATTTAATCTGGCAAGTTTACGCTTATAACTACGATAACACTGATACATCATTCTGGTGGGCTTATGTCACTTACACAGGCAATTCTCCAGATTATAAGAATCCTACAATTATGACCCTTGCTTGGGCTTCAACCCAATTCATGGATAGCTTCAACGGTTATGATCCACATACCTTCATCCATGAAACAGGCCACACCTTAGGCATTAATGACTTCTATGATTATCAAAATGCTTGGAAACCAATGGGTTCAATTGATTATATGGATCAAAACTTAGGCGATCATTGCGCTTATACGAAATTCGCTTATGGTTGGATCAATCCATATGTCCTTAAGGAAGAAGACCTTGAAGGCGGAAAAACTGCCGAAATCACTCTCCGTGCAGGCACAACCTCTGGTGATGCCTTAGTTCTTGCTTCTCCAAACTATAACGGAACAGCCTTTGATGAATATTTCATGGTCGAACTAATGGGTCCTTATGGCCTTGCCGAACGTGACTATATCAATAGCTATTCCAATACGACTGGTTATACAAAGCCAGGTATTAGAATCACTCACGTTGATGCTAGAATGTACTACGACAATCATGATGAAACCATCACCGATCCAAATAGCTTAGGCGCAAATGGCGGAGATAACCGCACCTGCAATACCTATGGTGGACGTATGGGCGTTAAAGCAGACTCTGACTATTGGCCAGCCGAATCCACTGCAAAAGCTGTCCCTTCAAACATCCTTGCCAACCATCCAAATGCAAAATATGGGACAATTGGCAAAATGAACGGAACAAACAACTCTTCAGTTAACGCATATTTCACTGAAATCTCCTTAATGGAATCTTCAATCCTTGCTACAAACTGGACGAATTCTTCCCATTATAACGCAACTACTTCTACTCTCTTTACACAAGGAGCAGCCTTCAATTTGATAAATACTAAAGGCAAAGCATCAGCTTGGGCAAAGAATTTCATGCCATCTGGAACAAATCTTTGGAACAAAGCAAAAACAACCTTGGGTTGGTCTGGTAATAACATGTATTACGAAATCGACGAAGATATGACCTGCAACTTCAATTTAAAGGTCACTAGCATCGAAGAAGATGACACCTACGGCGCTGTTGCAAAACTTACCATCACATTAAACTAAAAACACAATTAGTCAAAACCATTCGAAAATTCATGAATTAGTAGAATGGTTTTTCTAATTGAATGACATATCAAAAAAGGAATTTCTCAGTTGTTTCAATTTCTAAGATTTGCAAATTTATTGTTCGTTTTTCAACATTTCAATCAATTTTGATAAATCTATACCGGTAAAGTTTTATTAAGTGCTAAACTAAAGATGTTCATTAAGATAAATGGAACACATAGAGAGGTAATTAATTAATGTCTTACAGATTCATGTTAAACGAAACTTCTTACCATGGACATGGCGCGATTGAAAATATCGTTCCTGAAGTTCAAGCTAGAGGTTTCAAAAAAGCTTTGGTTTGCTCTGATCCAGATTTGGTCAAATTCGGTGTTACAGCAAAAGTCACCGATTTATTAGACAAAGCTGGCATTGCATACAAACTTTATTCAAATATCAAACCAAATCCAACGATTGAAAACGTTACAAGTGGCGTTGCTGCATGCAAAGAAGCTGGTGCTGATTTCATCATTGCTATCGGTGGCGGTTCATCCATGGACACCTCAAAAGCAATCGGTATCATCATGACAAACCCGGAATTTGCTGACGTTAGATCCTTAGAAGGTGTCGCGCCAACAAAGAAACCATGCTTACCAATTATCGCTGTTGCAACCACTGCTGGCACTGCAGCAGAAGTTACTATCAACTACGTTATCACCGATGTTGAAAAGAAGAGAAAATTCGTTTGCGTTGATGCTCACGATATGCCAGTTGTTGCCATTGTTGACCCAGATATGATGTCTTCAATGCCAAAAGGTTTAACCGCTTCTACTGGTATGGATGCCTTAACTCACGCTATTGAAGGTTATATCACCCGTGGAGCATGGACAATGTCCGACATGTTCCATATCAAAGCTATCGAAATCATCGGAAAGAGCCTCCGTAAGGCTGTTGTAAATGATCCAGATGGACGTGAAGGAATGGCATTAGGCCAATATATCGCTGGCATGGGTTTCTCCAATGTCGGTTTAGGTATTGATCACGCTATGGCACATACCCTTTCTGCTTACTATGATGTTCCTCATGGTGTTGCATGTGCTATGCTTCTTCCTATCGCAATGGAATTCAACGCAGATGTCACTGGTGAGAAATATAGAGATATCGCTGCTGCATTAGGCGTTAAAGGAACGGAAAACATGTCCGTGGAAGAATATCGCGCAGTAGCAATTAACGCTGTCAAAGAGCTTTCTAAGGATGTTGGCATCCCAACAAAATGCGAAAAGATCCTTGCAAGCGATTTAGATAACCTCGCAACTGATGCTCTCCATGATGCTTGCTACCCAGGCAATCCAAAAGAGGCAACTCACGAAGAAGTTGTCGCTCTCTTCAAGAAATTGATGTAGAATAATTTTAGCTTGTTTGGCGTACTTCCTCCGCCTCTCATAATTGCGTCAAACCCCCTCCTTTCTTCTTTCTCTTGACGCAATAGAAAAATCCATCCTTGCATATGAGGGATGGATTTTCATTACTTCTTTGTTTTTTCAAGTTTTTCAAGATCGGCAAGACTTAATTGGAAATCTTTGAGATCTTCTTTCTTGAGTTTCTTCAATCTGTCTTTTTGCTTTGCTATTTCTTTCAACGATTTATCTTTTGGATAATTAGGGTTATGAAGATTTGCATTAAGACTTTGATCGGCTAAACGTGCTTCGATAAGAAGAGGATTTCCCTTCTTAGAAACTTCTTTCTTAATTTGTGGAGTTCCTTTAGAAACAGGTTTAGATTGGGCTGGTTTCTTCTTGCTTTCGCCTACAACAAGGATTATTCCTTCAGGTATTGCGCTGCTTGACCCGCCAGATACCGCCCCTCTTACTTTGACAATTTTTACTTTCTTATTAGAAAGTTCATTATCTTCTATGGCTTTAGGACTTTCTTTTTTGGCTTTCTCTTTCTTTTGAGAAGATTGTTTCTTCTCTGGAAGAGGCTTTGCTTTTTCAACAGGTTTTGGCTCTTCTTTTGCCTTATTTTGTTTTTCCTCTTTTTTATTCAAGGAAACAGAATATTCCTTATCTTTGACGAAGAAATACGTCTTATCGCCTTTCTTATAAGCGAAATTGCCTTCTTTCGCGCCAAGGACATCAACATTTACCAAATCATCTTCGGTTAAATCTAATTCGCCATGGATTTCAGGGAAATATGGGACTGATTTTCCTCTTAGAATTGTGTTGTAATTCAAAGCAAGACGACGAAGTGCCTCAGAAGGAAGTTTTCCAACTCCATTCTTTGTTAGATTGGCCTTTGTTGGTTCTTCTTTCTTCTTATCGGCTCTTGACGATTTGATAAGTTCGCTCTTTTTGCTGATCAATTCTTCTCTTTTGAAATTAAGCTTTAGTGATTTTGCTTGATCACCCGCTTTTTTCAAACGAGATAATTGCTCATCGATTTCTTTGACCTTGTGTTTCAATTTGATATTTGAATCCAAGATCATTTTGGCAATTCTTTCATCTGCTTGAAGAATCGCTTTTTGAAGCTTTGTGAGCTCCGAAACTTTATTTGTGTCTTTTTCTACTTTCTGAAAAGACGAAGCGTCACGTTTCTTGTTGAAAGATTGCTTAATTGATGATTCACCGGGATTTTTTTCTAATTCAGAATCTTGATTGATGCGGTAAACGCTAAGATATCTGCCTTTTTGGGAATCAAGATTATTCATTTTCAATAAATCGGTTGTCAAGGTTTTGTCTTGAGTTATGACAAGCAATTTATTATGAATTCTTAGGCCTGACACTCTTGTGTATATGGCATTATCTGCAAATGCTTCGCCTAAGGGCTTAGTAATTGTTAGAGCATGCGTGTGCCATTTATCATGGCGGATTATCTTTAGAGCTCTTGTGGCAGCTAATCTACTTGCAGCGCGGTCTCTACTTTTTTCTTTGGAATGCTTTTTAAGTTCATCGATACATTCGCCAAGAACAATTACTTGCAATTCCTCTCTCCAATATTCTTTTGAAGATACCAATTTATCCATGAATAACGGGAAAGAGTCTTCCATCAAGGAACATGTGTCCACGAATACATAGTCATATTCATTTAAGAATTTGGCTAAGCCCGAGGATTTCATTTCCTCTTGATACATATTTGTATGTTTTTTACCTCCTTGAATTTATTGTAGCTTAGAAATATTTAAAATGCTAATTATTACATAATTATTTCTCCATGTATGGCTCAATGAAGATTAAACGAGGTTATTTCTTTCTTCATAATTGATATAATTGTCCCATATGAAAGATTATTCGAAGATCGTTTCAAGAAATCTCTCTTCCTTAAGAAAGGCAAGAGGAATAACGCAAGGCCAATTAGCGGAGAAATTCGCCTATTCTGACAAATCCATCTCTAAATGGGAGACAGGCGAAGGCCTTCCGGATTTAAATATCCTTGCAGAACTGGCCTCTTTTTATGGCGTGAGCCTTGATTATCTAATCAAAGACCATTCCGATGAGACTTTATTTAACGATGGAAGAAAAGATCCTAAAGATATTCAAAGAAACAAAGCAATCGTTGTTTTGCTGGCTGTTGTTTTCGTTTGGACTATCGCTGCAGTTATATATTCATCCTTAAGAATTGCTAATATTACTAACTGGGCCCCGTGGCTGTCTTTTATTTGGGCCATTCCTCTATCGTTTCTTGTAACGTTATATTTTGCTAAGAAATGGGGTAAGCCCCTACAAGGATTGATTGGGCTTATCTGCCTATATTGGACTTTCGCTTTAGCTTTGTATGTTGAATTAGGGATGGACGTTCCAATAGGTTGGAATTTGTGGTTTATCGGCCTTATTCCTATTCCATCAACGATTGGAACGATATTCTTCTTCCGTTCATCTGTAGAAGAGTTTGATGCGCCCTCCTTGTAAGAAGGGCGTTATTTTTTTAAAATATCCATACATTAAGTGAGGTATTTAAATGGATTCTATTCGTGTTATAAAGGTCAAGCAAAGCGTGTTTGCAAATAACAATGCAAGAGCTGATGAAGTTAGAAAGAAATTGAAAGAGAAAAATGTTTATCTTGTCAATCTCATGTCTTCCCCAGGATCAGGCAAGACAACATTCTTAGTCAGCCTTATCAACAAGCTCAAAGATCAATTAAGAATTGGCGTTATGGAAGCTGATATCGATGCGGTCGTCGATGCGGAAACTATCTCAAGCAAGACAGGCGTACGTTCAATTCAAATCCATACATCAGGCGAATGCCACCTTGATGCAAAAATGGTTGATGATTCCTTAGATGGATTTGGAATTGATGGATTAGATTTAGTTTTCTTAGAGAATATCGGAAATCTTGTTTGCCCAGCCGAATTTGATACAGGCGCTACATCTTCTTTTGAATTATTATCAATCCCTGAGGGAGATGACAAGCCCTTGAAATATCCTCTTATGTTCACAGTGGCAAATGTTGTTGTCTTTACCAAAATGGATGCAAAATCAGTCTTTGATTTCGATATTAAAAAAGCCAAAGAACATATATTGAAATTGAATCCAAATGCCAAATTCTTCCCTGTTTCAGCAAAAACTGGCGAAGGGATTGATGAGATTGTCACATACCTTCTCAATGAAGTAAAAACATATCAGGCAAAATAATTATGCACGAAATGTCTTATGTCGAACTTTGCATTGAGCAACTTGAAGACATAATCAAAAAAAACAATGTGAATGAGTTGCTTTCTGTAACTTTGAATATTGGTGAATCATCAGGAGTTGAAGAAGATTTCTTCCGTGTTTGTTGGAATGAGGCAATCAAGGAAACAAATCTAAAAGAAACCAAATTGATTGTAAATATTATTCCGTCAATTGGAAGATGTCTTTCTTGCAATAACACGTTTGAAATCAAAAAAAACAACTACACGTGTCCCGTATGTGGGAAAACGAATAATTTCACCCCAATAAGTGGGAAAGATATTGAAATATCTGAAGTCGAAGCAAAATAGCCGTCATTTGATGGCTATTTTTTGTTTTTTTAATGAATGCAAATTGGTAAATTAGCGGAATTTCGATTTTTTTGCGATTTCAGCTAAATTAATCTAGAATTTGAATAGATCTGCAAGAGTTATGACATTTTGAAAAGCTGAAAAATATTCGTTTTTCGCCAATCCGTAAGTCGTAATTAAAACACTATTAACACCAAATTTCTTCGGAACATATTTGTAAGCCTCTTCGCATCTTCCCATAACTTTTTGAAAATCTTTTTTGCTAGCAACGAATTCATTAGAGCAGAATTTTATTTCGCAAACATTCAATAGATTGTCATTCCTCTTTATTAACAAATCTACTTGCCCTTTTTCGCTGCCATTATCGTAATACCAAGGGCTTATTTGGGCTCCTACTCCTCTAATGCCTAGTTTTTCTTTGATTTGATCAATATGGTTGAAACATATATTTTCAAAAGATAAACCTCTCCATGCAGTAACATTTGGCTTTAAATAATTATTGATCCAATAATTTTCTTCTGGATCTTTCTTTTCTTTAAATGTCAGGTAAAAAAGACAAAATGGATCGATTAATTTGTAATAATTAGTCTTTTTTTCAATACCAAATGGAACATATTTAGCAACAAAATTTGAGGCGATTAAAGAATTTAACACTTTCGACAAATTGCCATTATCAGATATATCTAGCTTTTTGACTATTTCTTCTCTGCTAAATCCTATTTTCCTCGTATAAAGCAATTCAACCGTTCTTTTTGTTAGATTAACGCTATCAAACATTGAACTGAATAAACGATCGTATTCAAAATTTAATACGGAATTTTTCTTGAAGAACATATCGTTGATGTTTTGCACTAAGCTTTTTCCAGCATCAAAATAATTTAAATAATATGGTATGCCACCAACAGCCATATAGGCCTGGCATATATCGTATTCCGAAAAATTAATATGTTTATACTCGAAAAATTCTTTGCATTCATTAAGTGTGAATGGGCTTAAGTTAATTTCGTATGTAACCCTTCCATAAAGGCCACCATGATTATTTACCAACTTATTTTCCATCCAAGATGTCGCGCTTCCACATACGACAACCGTTAAATTGTTTCTAGCACAGGCAAAGTTATTCCAAAAACCTTCAAAAGCACTTATAAAATGAGAATTTGGTGTATCAAGCCAAGGAAGTTCATCGATGAAAATTACTTGTTTTTCTCCATTATCCTTTTCAATTATCAATTGTTCGAGATAAAGAAATGCTTCAAACCAATCTTTTGGCACATTAATATTCTTAGTACCATATAGCAAAAGAGATTTATAGAAATATTCCAACTGAATTTCCGTTTTTTTATTCTTGTTTTCTTCATCTAATGACAAGCCTGAATGTCTAAAGAGAAATTTATTTTTAAATGTTTCCTGAATTAAAAACGTTTTTCCTATGCGTCTTCTACCGTAAACTGCAATTAGATCTGCTTGATCTCTATTTAATAATTCTAATAGCTTATTTTGTTCATTCTCGCGTCCAATCATTGATACTAATTTAGCGGAAAATCAATTTTTTCTTAATTTCCGCTATTCCTTCCGTTTAAATTATAGTCGTAGATATGAGTTTTTTGCATAGTTTTTTAGCGGAAATTTCAATTTTTTGCGATTTCCGCTAAATTAATAGATGTATTTTAATATTAGAATCAAAGTAAGCATTGGGCGGCAAAAATGCTAAAAACATTCGATAAAAACACATTTTTATATGCGTAATCCGTTAATCTAAATCTAATTTTGAAATATGTGAATTTTGGCCAATTAGCGGAAATTCGATTTTTTCTTAATTTCCGTTAATTTTGTTTTTCTATCGAAATAGCAAACCTTAAAGTTCTATTCTTGAGGAGTAATTTCAACTTTTCTTCCACCAAGGTTTTCATAAGTGCGGTGGCTGATTGAAATAACTGTTCTTCCTTTTGATGCACGTTTGATCGCATCTAGAACTTCATTTTCTGTTTTAGAATCAAGATTGGCCGTAATTTCATCTAAAAGAAGAATCTTAGGGTTCGATGAAATAGCTCTAGCTATAGACAAGAGTTGCCATTCTCCTTGAGAGAAGATGTTTTCAGAACATTTCGTGTCATATCCATTGGGTAAAGATAAAATTGCTTCATCTAGACCAACAAGTTTTGCCGCATCTATTGCCATTTCTTCTGTTATTGCCGGATCATCTAAAGTAATTTGGGAAAGAATGTTACCTGGAATTCTAGAGAAATGTTGTTCAACACAGGCAAGAGTTTTTCTCCTGTTGTCGTCCGATATTTCTTTTGGGTTCATTCCATCAATTTTGATTTCTCCTTCATTTGGCGAATATAAGCCTAAGAGTAAATGGAAAATCGTGCTTTTACCTGCCCCTGTACGTCCAACAAAGGTAACTTGTTCACCATCTTTGATTTCTAAATTAAAATTCTTTAAAACCAATTTATCATCATACCCAAAATTAACATGAGAGAAAGAAATATCCCCACACGCATCGCCTTCTTTTGCACTTCCTAGCATTCTTTCCTTTTCTTTTAAGAAGGTATCAATTCTTTTAACTCCAGCCATGCCGGATTGAATAGTTTGTATTTCCATTCCAAGGCTTTCAATAGGAGTGAATAGTTTTGTTATATAGCTAATTACTGCAACAGAGGTTCCTACTGACATCCCAAAAAGAGAAAGGATTTCCTTATTGCCTGAAGCGGACAATAACATAACAATTCCAACGATTAACGCATTAAGAAAGATAACAATAGGCGAATAAATTGAGTCGTAGAAATTTGTTTTTTCAACTGCTTGATAGCCTTTGCTTATTCCTTCCTCATAATGTTTTTGCATAAATCTTTCTAAGCCTAAAAGATGAATGGTACGAATGTTATGAATGCTTTCAGGCACTTGTCCTGATTCCATCGCAATGGCCTTGCGATTTTCTAGTTGGGAGGCAAGGGTTTTCTTTTGAACATATCTTGTGAATAAGGCGAATGGCGGCAATATAAGCAAAACAATCAGCATCAAACCAAGGTTTTCAAATCCGATAATAGCCAAAATAGATATCAAACGAGCGACATCTGCAAACATGCTTATAACACCAGAGGTGAAAAGAGTTTCCACAGCATCAACATCAGAAGAAAATCTTGCTGCTAGTTCACCTGGTTTTTGCTTTAAAAGAGAACTTGCTTCTAATTTCGTTAATTTCTTTGACATCTCCCCTCTTAAGGAATGAATCATCTTTTGGCCAAATATTATTAGAAAAGTATCTTGTAATGAAGCAAATATCCCCTCTAGTAAAAGAGTTGCAAAATATAATAAGGCAATGCTTATTGATGGCATCTCTCCTTCATTTAAGGCATCAACGAATTTTGCTAATGCTAGTGGAGGCAAAAGAGAAGAAACTACCGACATTCCTACAAACAAAAGAGTGAAAATGAATAAAAACGGATGTTTCTTAATAGAGATAAATAATGTATTTAATACGCCATGTCTATTTCTTTTCTTCATTGTTCTTCCCCTCGATTTGACTTTCATAAAGATTTGCATATTCAGGAACTTCTATTAGCAGTTTTTCGTGTTTTCCTATATGAATCCCGCCTCTTTTCATGTAAATGACCTTTGTGGTTTCATTAAAATGATAAAGTCGATGTGATATCAAAAAGATAATCTTATCTCTTCCATATTCCTTCAAACGCGCAAATATCTCATCTTCTGTTTTTCTATCTAAAGCAGAGAACGGATCATCAAGAATGATTATTGGACGTGGGTGAGCTAAGGTTCTTGCTAAGGCAACTCTTTGTTGTTGACCGCCCGAAAGACGCACGCCGTTATTGCCAATAAGAGTATTTTCTTTTTCTTCCATTGAATTTACTTCGTTAGTTAAAGAAACCATATCTAGGTATTCATCAACATTCTTGTCTTCATCGAAAATAATGTTATGTTTGATGCTATCAGAGATTAATTCAGGATCGTGTCCTAAATATCCCATGGTTTCAGATATTTCCTTTGGAGAGAAACTAGATAATTCCCTTCCATTAAAAAGGATTGAACCCATGTATGGGTTTTCTAAAAGAAAGGCTTTTCCGAAAGTGGATTTTCCTCCTGCAATTGGACCGGTAACTCCAATAATATCGCCTGGCTTGCAAGATAGAGAAAGACCATCGAAAATAAGGTTGTTTTCATAAGCAAAGCCAAGATTTATGATTTCTAATGAACCTGGCTTAGCTATATCTAGAGTGGCGGTTTCTTTTGGAGTTTTCATTAGTGGTTTAATTCTTTTCCAAGACACTTCTGCTTTTTGGACAGAGTTAAATAGTTTTGCAACCTTTGAAGAACGTAAAGAAAGCTTTGCGAAACACGAAAGAAATGTTGTTAAAGCAGCAATATCCCAAACTTGCCATCCTTCCTGAAGAACATTCTTTCCGCCAAAATAAAGAATAAAGAAAACGCCAATTGTTGTTGAAGCAAGATACAAAGGAGACAAGGCAGTTTGCCATACATTGCTTCGAATTGATTTCTTTTCATAGTTTGTAAGAGTTTCTTCATATTTATCTTCTCTTACTTTCTCAACCCCGTATATACGATACGTTAAGGCGTTTTCAGCTCGGTCAAGAGTTGCTTCATTTAATGATGAGGATGCTTGTTTATACTCTTTCCCTGCTCTTTGAATTGGCTTTTTCATTAGGTAAGCACATAAATATGCAAAAGGTGTGAATGCAAGCGATATGAAGGCAAGTCGCCAATCATAGATAAATAACATTACAGCAAAAGAAATAAAGGAGATTCCCGTATCAAAAATCTCTGTTACAAATTTCCTCATTCCTTCTGAGCAATCATCTACATCAGAAATTGCTTTTGTCATCAATTCTCCATTGCCTTCTTTTTCTAAAGATAGGCGGGTTTCGCTAAGCATATTTGCATAAAGAATGCCTTTCATCCTGCGATTAACGTTATTAGCAAAACGTCTAACGAAGAAACGTTTGAGAAAACGATTGAATTGAACAAGCAAAACAATTGTTAAATAGATGCTTACTAAGATAACCATCGTTTTCCATTCTTCATTGCCATTAAGGATATCGGAAAGAGTTTGAGTTAATCTTCCTTCAAAATATGGCGTGGCAAGTAAGCCAACGTTATAAATGATTCCTGAAATAGTCACTAAACTGAGAGGAATCCATTCAAGCAAGAAATAGGAGCTTATTTTATTTGGATTGAAAGATTTCTTCATTTCTTTTTCCTAAGATTAGGGAAACCAGCACGGCTTTCTTTCTTTGAAGCAAGGTAGATAACATCAAGCAAAGAAGAAAATGTCTCTTGCTCATCTTTACTTAAGGACGAAAGGATATATTCATAGAAAGATGATTCGATTTCTACTTTATCTGCTTTGAGGTCTTCCGCTTTCTTTGTTGGGTATAGAATATGGCTTCTTTTGTCTTTTGGGTCGTTCTCACATGTTAAATAGCCTTTTTGCTCAAGGTTTTTAACTCTTCGAGCGATTGCCGCTTTATCAGCATGAAGGATTTCACAAAGCTTTGCCTGGCTTGATCCAGGATTATGTCTTAAAGCGTGAATCAAATCGATTTCCGCCGTGCCAACTCCATCTTCTTTTAATGATGAGATGACAAGTTTCTCCGCTTCTCTTGCTATTTTCGTGATCTTACGTTCAGTGATGTCCATACTTCTCCTTCCATAACAACAAATTAGTTGTATATACAACCATTATAGAAGAAAATGTTTGCTATGGAACAAAAATAGTTATTTAGATATCTAGCAATTAGTTAAGACCAGTTAAATCGATTTTGTATATCATGTCTTTTAGTTGGTCTTTTTCAAGAAACATGATCATATAGACTGGAAGATATATTTTCTTTCCTTCAACATGGATATTTGAATTTGATAGGATATATGCTTTTGAAACGTTGTATTCCGTTGTATTTAATATATTGTCCAATGCGTTATGTTTCTGATAATTCTTCCCGGATTTAACTTCAATTGGTATAACTTCTCCTTTGTTTTCGATTAAGAAATCAAGTTCACCGTATTTTTTGCTTTTGTAATAATATAAATCAAAGCCTTTAGATGTTAGTTCTTCCGTAACGGCATTTTCATATACGGAGCCAAAATTAATATCTTTTTCTTTGTTTAAGATTTTAATTTGCAAATTGTTGTCCATATATTGAGAGGCAAGCAAGCCAACATCGCAATGGAATAATTTGAACAAGTTTCTTGATTTGCTCAAGATTAGTGGGGATTTTACATCATCCGCGCAAAAACATGGCAAGGCAACGCCGCCATCTTTAAGCCAAATAAAAGAATTTTCATAACGAGAAAATTTAATATTCTCATTTAGATTCTTCATGATGAATCGCTTGTTTTGATTATTCAATTCACTTGGAATCAAATCAAATATTTCTTTGATATATAGCTTGTTCTCGCTGTCAAACTTACTAATATCTGCCATATATAGGTTGCAAATATTATTCTGTTCAAGAACGACGTCTTTTAAATTGTTTGTTTCTAAATATTTTTTAATGACAGAAGGCATTCCACCTACAATCAAATAAAGATGAAACATATCAACGAGTTTTTCATGAACGATAGGATCAACTTCCGTTAATGTTTCAAAATTATGTTTTAACTTGCCTATAACTTTTTTATTCAATTTATTTGCAATTAAAAACTCTTCGAAATCAAACGGATACATCTGCAATGTTTCTAAATATCCGACCGGTATTGATTTAATGTTTTTCAATTCGGTGCCTAATAATGATCCGCTTAAAACATATCTATAAGAGCCTTCTTCTACTAAAAATTTAATAGCGGTTATTATATTTGAACAAATTTGAACCTCATCTAAAAATATTACCGTTTTCCCCTTAATTAATGGCTTATTTGATAATGCAGACAATCTAAATAACAAATCTTGACTTGATTTAGCGTTATTGATCGTTTCTCTAACTTCATCGTTTTCGATTAAATTTAATTCGACAAAATTGTCTTCACCAACTTCATTTTTTAAAAATTCTCTAATGATGTATGTTTTTCCAACATTATTTCTATGCGTTTTGTCCGTTTTTCCAACAAGAAATAGGTTTAATTTGTCCGTTTTTCCAAAAACGTCACTGTCAGAAACTATATTTAAATATTTCTATATAGCAAATAGCTGCCATGAGCTTGTAAAGCTACTTCATTCGAATTTTTTGTAAGAAGTAATTCGAAACGGTTTGTAAATTTGCCAGTTACATCGTAATTATAAATTGAATTGTTCGTGTCAATAACATAGACAATATCGTCCGATTTATCTATTTCTTTCCATTTATTTAGATCTTCTTCATTAATGAAATATCCAAAAAAGCTGGTTATATCATTTTTGCCTATACTTATATCCGTATCCATCACAAAGCATTTGCCTTGGTAATAGAAAGTTTGAGGTATATCCGAGATCAATAAAATATCTGGATTGTTGCTTAAATTATCAGAAGAAATTAAAGAATCGTTAGATTGGTTGTTTTCAGAAGACGCATTAGGTGTATCGTTTGAAGCGCATGAAAACAAGAAAATTAGTGAAGATATGAAGGTTAGTGATAAAGCAAATCGATTCATAATTTAACTCCTGCCTCCATTATAACTAATCACTAATTAATGTTGTAGGATATTAAAGCCATCTTCTATGTAATCTTACTAATAAATGATTTTTCTTCCTGTTACTTCAGATATGTATTTAAGCAAATTCTTATCTTCGCAGTAAATGAAACAACCTTTTTGACCACGTGATAACAATACTCTGTAGGTGTTTCTGATGATTTTATCCGCTAAAGCGTAATTCTTGCTTGTTTTTATTCCAGACAATGATTTATCGGTCTTGCTACGTTTTGTGTAATCCGTGCAAACTTGGTTGTTCTTGTAAATCAAATCTTTTCCGATTATGACTCCTACATAATCGAATTCAAGACCTTGTGAAGTATGGATGCATCCAACTTCTTCAAAAGAATTTTCATCTATTGCCCAGGTATGAGTTGAATTAAGATTCCATTTTGCGTGGAAATCTCCTTCAAGATTTATATCAAAAATATTCTCTTTGCTATCTTTGCTTATCCAATCATAACAGTATCCTGCAAGGAGACGTGACTTGTTATTCTTTTTGTTATATTCTCTTAAGTCTTCTCTCATCTTGCTTGGATTGTCATATAGCCTAAGGTCATATTTAAAATCAACTTCTGTATTTGCAGTTTCTTTTATACCAAGCAGGTTATCTAAGAATAGCAAATATCCGTCAGATCCATCACATCTGAATTGAGAAACAAGGTTCAAATCATCGTTTGCAATAACTTCACTTCCTTCTTCTTTCGCACATTCCTTAATTAGGTCAACGCTCCCAACATCTTTTGTTGTAACTATTTGATCTTCATCGATGAAAAAGACCGAAACCTTAGATGAATGAATAATTTCTTTGGCTTGGTTTTCACCTTTGTTTTGAAACATTCCCGATTTCATATTTAATCGATGCGCTTCATCAACAATCAAACAATCAAAAACATTTTCTTTGCAATCATAGAAAGAACCGGAACCTTTGAATAGGCTTTTGATATAAGAGAATTTATATTGATCTTTCTTTAATTTTTCAAAATACACCTCTCTAGGCGCACTATTCTTAGTCACGTAGTTAGCTGAATATCCTAAGGAAATCAAATCACAAAGGAGTTTAATTGCCACGACAGATTTACCTGTTCCAGGGCCTCCTTGAACGATTATTGTATATTTCTTAGAATCAGTTAAGCCCTTATTAATTTTTGCAACATAGCTGGTGACTAGTTTCTTAACGGTTTCATATACGACTTTTTGTTCATCGATTAAGTAAAACTCTTCGTTTCCTTTTAACATCGAAGAAAGAGAATCCTGCAATGCTTTAGATGGCCTTAATTTTCCGTTCTCTATTTTTAGAAGGATGTCTTCTCCAGCTTTTTTAACGATGTAACGTTTGATGAAGTTTCTAAATTTTATTGCATCGGATTTAAGAAATATTGGTGCTAATTCGATGGCATTTTTATAAAATCCATTGTCAATGTGGCTTCGATTTATTTCTTCATAGTTATGAAGGTAGGAACATGGCAAAAGAGAAACGTCTTCTTTATATACGTCTTCATTGAAGTTAGAAATAATTTTTGCATAAGAATATGCTTGATATGAAGGATGGGTTACTGTTCGAAGGGCTCCACCAGTGAAGGCTCTTACTAAATAATCATGATCAGTTTCTTCAGAATCTTCCCATTGTTTTAGCTCTACGACTAGGATATTTGATCTACCTTCCTTATCTTTTCCTCCTATAAGAAAATCGACACGTTTGGAGGTTAAAGGAATTTGATATTCGATGGCAATCCTACAATCATTATCAATTTCATCATCGTCTAACGCATTACGCATATATTGAAGAGAATTGCTCCACGCTTTGTATTCCGCGGGGTTATTATGGGCGATTTTGTGATTTTTGAATTCTTGTTCAATCTTATCTGCTATGAGATTATCCCTCACATCATTGATGAAACCTTTTTTGCTATTCTGATAAATGATCATACGAAAACCACCTTATATCATTATTATAACATTGTTATAACAGATATTAAGGTAATGTCTTTGCTTATCAGAATATCGGATTATGGTCTTAATGAGGTAATTGGAACAACGTATACTCCATCTTCTCTTTTAACTGCGGCATTGCTTAAACCACAAATGACGCATAGATTTTTAGCGCCTTTCCCGCCATTTTTTATTATGGCATTGTTGATTTTAACAAGGTTTTCTGCAGCTTGATCAATTTGATGTGCGCCAAGTTTTATCTCAAAGCCACACCAAGATCCATCTTCCATTTCAATAACTGCATCCATTTCATTATTGGCATAATCTTGATAATGATATAACTTAGCCCCTATTGCCTCTGCATAAGTTAATAAGTCTCTTTCAACCATCGATTCAAATAAAAATCCAAGTAATTCTAAATCATTTAACATTTTATCTTTCGTTAAGCTTAAAAGGGCGCATGCTAAAGATGGATCAACAAAATGACGTTTTTCACTTTGTTTCAAACGTAACGATGATCTAATGCTATTAGAAAACGGAGGGATGTTCTCTGTTATAAATAACTTATTGAACAAATTTAAATAATCAGCAACAGTATCGATATTGATATCATCAAAGTCTTTTTCTTTGATATCGTTCTTTAGGGTTTTATTAGTCACTGTCCTCGCTTCGTTTCTTGCTAAAGATCTAAGTAATAATTCAACTTTATGTTTATCTCGATTGACGTTATCGACTTTGTAAATATCATTTTCAAGAATTGATTTAACGTATTCTCTAGAAATAAGCATCCCTTGTTCAATGCTCATATGATTTATAGCAGGCCATCCACCAACAAGAATATATTCAATTATTTTTTCTAAACTAACTTCGCCAGTTAAGAAATCCTTAGTCTCGTTCATGCAAATATCTCGTAGAGACACCATTCCATCGGATGCGCCTGACTCATATAGGGACATAGGGCGCATCTTCAAACGAGCTATTCGTCCTGTTCCAGAATGAATATATTTATTATTATTAATCGTTGCTGAGCCAGTGAGAATGAATTGTCCTTTTTTATTAGATGTATCCACTCTTCCTCTAACTGCATCCCAAAGTTCGGGTACAACTTGCCATTCATCAATTAAACGAGGAGCGTTACCATCTAAAACTAAGTCAGGATTCAGTTGAGCTATTTTCCTGTTGTAAAAATTACCACGGGGATCCGCTAAAAGAAATTCACTATTGCAAGCATTTTTACTAGTCCATGTTTTGCCGCACCACTTCGGCCCTTCGATTAAGACCGCTCCGAATGTGGTAAGATAAAATTTAATCGTCTCATCAATTAATCTTGGCTTGTAATCTTTTAATTCCATGGTTTAAATCTCCTGTATGATTAATGTCTATTCCGAGAGATTTGCCATTTTCATTCCGAGTGTTTTGAATTTTTCAATCCGAGAGATTTTGAATATTTCTTTAAAGAAACGGTTAAAAATCATTTTATGAGATACGCATTTTTGCGGAGTTTGTTGTCTAAAAATCCAAAAATCATTGGTAAAACACGGTTATTTCAAACAAATCAATGATTTCACCTATTCTTCAAGGAATACTTCCATGCCTACCATGCTTGCCCGAAATGAATAGATGGGATCATAGCAGTAATTTATATGAAGTTTTTCTTGATACGTCATGCATCTGACTGTTGTATATTGCGGTTTATTTTTCCTGACTATTGACCAAGCAGGGGTTTCGGATGGAAGAGTGTTTTGCATCTCAAAATCCTCCTCAAACCCCCGATTCATAAGTTCTGTATATAAATCCTTGTCGTATCCTTCATCCCTTTGGCCATAAACAGGAGAGCCGATTGTTCTTCCAAGTATTGAAAAACCAAATTGTGGGTCCCTTGTTGCAAACCCAACATTTATTCCATCACGGAAATAAAATCTTGTTTCTCCGCCATTAACCACTCCACACGTATAGATGTCAACACCGTAAGCAGTTTCTGAATAACGGTAATGAAAGGATTCGTATATATTTTCGTATATATTAGAATAATCGTAAGTATATAGATAATCACACTTCTCCTTCGTCAAAGTAAGTGGTAAGTCTCCGATTTCAGCTAAGGCTTTCATTTCTTCCTGAATCGAGTTTTGTCTATTGCAAGATGCTAGCAAAGGAATAATTGCGAACGCAATAAATAAAATTTTACGTTTCATAATATTTAATTCTTCAAATCTACTAAAGGCTTTATATCTCGATAATCCTTATAAGCCTTGAAAGTCCCTTGGCAATCACTAACTGTTTCTCCGTCAGCATTGTGATGGAGATAAACATCATAAGTTGGGCATGGGAAACCAACCTTTCTATCTACAACTGAATAAGTCTTGTTATCGCCTGAATCATTGACATAAGGAACACACTTTATTTTCTGATAATGACGTTTTGTATATTTGGAATCATCAGTGTATGATCTCACAAAAACAGCTTCTTTGAAGGAGATTATCGTTCCGTCGGTGCAAGCATCTAATGCACCCTTAATACGTTGACATTGCGCATGAATCAAACTGGCATCTAATACATCAACGCCATTTCCTACCGATGAAGCCACAAAAGATGTTGCTAAACTTACACCCCCGAGAGCTTGTCCCAAAGCTCCACCAACCTTGTCAAAAAAGCTAACGAAGAAACTTACTAATCCTGTTGCAGTAGATACCGCACTCCATTTAGCCACGACATTGCTTGCCTTCTTTGTTACTTCTAAAGCTTTATTTTCATAAAGATTAACATCGTTTATAAGAGCGTCAAATGCATCCTGCGTCCAAATGTATGTAGACCTATAAAGATATTGTTTGTTCAATTCCCCAGAAACGAATCTACCAGTATGTGACCACGATCCGCTCCTGCCTGGCTTGTAGGATTTCGCTATAACCGTACCATCAATAGGTTTGACTGCACCAGGGACGTAATCTGATTCCCAAACAAGCGCCTTGTATTTCTTCATGAACGCTTCGTCAAGTTTCAATTTATCATAGGTATCAGCATACGTTGCTCTAATCCTGATTTTGTAATCCGCAGCCTTTTTCGCTGATGTCTTGATAGAAAGATAATACGCGCCTTTCTTTAGCAGCGCGCTAGCAGTGTTAAGAGACTCGTTTTTCTTGTAGACGTCAAAAAGCTCTTCCCTATTCTCATTCGATACGGTTGCTGCCACTCCATCGACATCATCAATAAATCTACACTCAACTGTCATCCTATCTGACACGATGAAGTAAAAGGTGTCGTTAGTGTTCGACCAAGAAAGAGAACCGCTTACGTCTAGTACTCTGTCTAGTTGTCTCATAGGGCCGGTCGGAAGCGTCATTAACTCCGCTTGCAAATAACTCTCGTTTCCTTGATTTGCTTCCTTATGCTCCGCCTTGTAGCAATCCGTCATATTATGCATCTCTTCGTATTTTTTCTTATAATCCGTACCCATTAGATCCTTGTTTCCGGCAGCAGATGTTATCTCATTAAAAGAGAAAGGCGTTTCCTCATCAGATACCGTTTGCGGTTTTGCTTTCGCAAACGAAAGACACATAAATGGCAATAAAAGTATATCTATCATAAATCCTCCCCTAAGACTTGTTATCCGCGTCTTATTGGTTTTATGTTAGTCTTGACTAATCTAAATGTCAATAAATATTTTTTATTTATTTTTAAGGATACTAATCATTTAGGATATGAGATATGCTTGTTTTGATTATATTTTTGATAAACATATTAAGAACTGTAAAAAAATCATTAAGCCATAAAGAGAAAAGAATACAGAATGTTTTTAGCGATGCCTAACCGATGCATTTATATCTCTTATCTTTAGAAAAAAGAGCCGCTAAGAATGCTTAACGACTCTAATGTTGCTATTTCTTGATAACTATTTGACCATTATCTACATCAACAGTGAATTTGTTTTTAGTATCGATTTCACCTTTGATTATTGCAGAAGCCAATGCAGTTTCAACCTTATCTTGGATGAATCTCTTAATTGGTCTAGCACCAAAGTTTGGCGTATAGGCTGAATCGAGAATGAATTTCCTAAGGTTATCCGTGAATTCAACAGAATAGTATTGATCTTCAAGTCTTCCTTTGAGTTCATTTAACATCTTATCAACAATCTTAAGTTGAACATCCTTACTAAGAGGATTGAAATAAACTATTTCATCGATTCTATTAAGGAATTCAGGCTTGAAGGTGTGATGTAAGAGTTCTTCAACCTTGTCTTTTTCTCCATTAAGAATATATTCACTTCCTAAGTTAGAAGTCATGATGATGATTGTATTCTTAAAGTCAACTAAGTGTCCTTGAGAATCGGTTAGACGTCCATCATCAAGAATCTGTAAGAGAAGGTTAAATACTTCAGGATCGGCTTTTTCGATTTCGTCAAAGAGAACGATTGAATAAGGATTTCTACGAACTTTTTCAGTTAGTTGTCCTCCTTCTTCATATCCTACATATCCTGGGGCAGCGCCGATCAAGCGAGAAACGGAGTACTTCTCCATATATTCAGACATATCGATACGGATGATATTTGATTCGTTGTCGAACAATGCTTCAGCAAGAGCTCTTGCGACTTCTGTTTTTCCGACGCCCGTTGGACCAAGGAAGAGGAATGATCCAATTGGTCTATTTGGGTTTTGAATACCCGCTCTTTGACGGAGAATTGCATTAGAAACCAAAGTTATAGCATTCTCTTGTCCGATAACTCTCTTTTCAAGGGTATCTTTCAAATCAAGGACCTTTTCTTTATCGCCTTTAGAGATTCTTGATACAGGGATGCCTGTTCTTTTTGCAACAATCTTAGCAATTGATTCAGAATCAACGATTTCATCTACTAATCTTTCTGTGTCGCTAGTAGATTCGGTGATTTCTTTAAGACGTTTCTCATAATCTGGAATTATCTTATATTGAAGTTTTGATGCTTTTTCGAAGTTGCCTTCTTGGAAATAGTTAGCAAGGTCGATTTTCGCTTCTTCAATCTTGTTTTTGATGTCTTTTGCTTCTTTGATCTGGGCTTTTTCTTTTTGCCATTCAGCAGTAAGCTTGCTAGATTTGTCCTTGTATTCACTAAGTTCTTTATCGAGTTCAACTAGACGTTTCTTGCTAGATTCATCGTTTTCTTTAGTTAGGGCTACACGCTCCACTTCAAGAGAACGAATCTTTCTATTTGTTTCATCTAATTCACTTGGCATTGATTCGATTTCAACCTTGATTGCGGCACATGCTTCATCAATAAGGTCGATTGCCTTATCTGGTAAGAAACGATTTGTGATGTATCTATTTGAAAGCGTTGCGGCAGAAATCAAAGCGTTATCAGTGATTCTAACGCCATGGTATGACTCAAATCTTTCTTTTAAGCCACGAAGGATGGTGATTGTATCTTCAACCGTTGGTTCTTCAATCATGACGGTTTGGAAACGTCTTTCAAGGGCTCTATCTTTTTCGATATATTCCCTATATTCATTAAGAGTTGTCGCACCAATGCAATCAATTTCTCCACGAGCAAGCATTGGTTTAAGCATATTTGAGGCATCCATTGCCCCATCAGTTCTTCCTGCGCCAACGATTAAGTGAATTTCATCGATGAAAAGAATTATCTTGCCATCAGATTGCTTGATTTTGTTAAGAACTGCTTTAAGACGTTCCTCGAATTCACCACGATATTTAGCACCAGCAATTAAGGCGCCCATATCAAGTTCATAGATCTCTTTGTCTTTTAAAGTCGCAGGAACATCGTTTTTAACGATTCTTTCCGCGAGTCCTTCTACTATTGCAGTCTTACCAACACCTGGTTCGCCAAGCAAGATAACGTTATTTTTTGTCTTTCTTGCAAGTATCTGTATGACTTTTCTTATTTCTTCATCGCGGCCAATTACTGGGTCAATCTTGCCAGCCTTAACATCCGCGTTAACATTACGTCCAAACTTTTCAAGGATGTTTTCTTCTTTGGAATAATCTTCCATTCCATTCATTTCATTCATAAATAAAACCTCCTATTTTTGTGATGTTCCTCCATTCGGAACAACAATATTATAACCATTCTTTTAGCACTCGCAAGTGTTGAGTGCTAAATCTTTTTTGCAATATATGTCCTATCTATGATAGATTTTGCAATAAAACTTGTTTTTATAGGTAAATCGGTGTTTAAATATTACGTATTTAATTTTGGTATCGAGCAAAAAATGGAAAAGAAATTAATTCTTGTATCCGCACCGCCAGCGAGTGGAAAAACGTATGTATCGATGAAATTGGCGGAAAATCTCTCTCATGTCACCTATCTCGATAAAGATTCCTTAGTCCCATTAAGCAATGTTGCTTATAGGGTCGCAGGTTTACCGATTGATAGGGAAGGTCAATTCTTTCAAAAGAATATTCGTGATGTCGAATATGAAGTCATTCTTGAAATGGCGTTTACCGCATTAAGATATGAAGATATCGTCTTAATCAACGCCCCATTCACAAGAGAACTTCATCATCCTGAATATATCTCTGCATTAAGACATAAGCTTAAGGAAATCTATAACGCCCATCTAGTTATTGTCTGGGTTGTTTGCGATATCGAAACTGTCAGAAGAAGAATGATTCAAAGAAATTCTGATAGGGACGTCTTCAAAATCAAGAACTTTGATTCTTGGGTGAAAACACAAGATTTCAAGACTCCTACATATCTTAAGGTTGAAGGAGATCCTTATTCCTTGATGATTTTCGATAATTCAAACGATGAAGCGTTTGCTAAATCGATGAAAGAAACGATTAACATATTGGAAGAGAAATAGATTGAAGCGCTCTAGAAGCGCTTTTTTCTTTTACTTTATTTGTCAAACTTATAGAAATCGCTTAAGGAATAACACTGATATTTCTTTTTATCAACGTTGCTAGCAAAGCCATTTTTGGAAATAAAGCCTAGTTTGTAGAAATTTATATCTAAATCCTTAACTTGGTTTTCTTCTTCCTGAATTACTTTTTCTCCTATAAGTTCATTCGTGTATTTGCATTCAAAAGAGACGTATCCATTCTTATCAAGAGTTACTACATTAAATTCTCTGTTTATCTTATTCTTTGCATCATCAAAAGAATAACTTCCTATATCTAAAAGAATAGGATCTAACTTTCCTAAGAAATTCATTCTTAAAAGAAATTCCTTGGCGATATTCTCAAATTTCTTTGGAATATAAGATGTTTCAAAATCATCTTTGATAAAATGTTTATAGAAGAAATCTTTATCATGTCTATTAATTGAATAAGGATTGTTAAAAAGATAGCGGTAGTAAAAATGAATCAAATTATCTTCGAAGACGTAAGATGTCTTTTTTGCATTATCTTTTTGATTTATCGGAGTTACTTTTCTAATGATATTCATGCCTACAAGCTTATTTAGTAGATAATCTGGCCTTGATTCGCCATTTTGCTTTATTTTGCTAACGATGTCTCTATATTTGCTTGTTCCTGTTCCAATGATGGTAATCAAATCATTCAGAGAATTGATTTTATTCGTTTCTGACAAAATCATCTCATTGATCTCATGTTCCAAAATAGAATCTTGCTTAACTACTAAGTCAATAATGTTCTCATCTGCATTTTTATTAACATCTATTAAAGAATTGAAATATGCTATGCCTCCAAAGACTGAATAACATTTTATTTTGTCTTCATCGCTAAAGTTTGGATAAAACAACGAAGACGTGTAGTAATCAAATGGTCTAACCAATAAAATATGATTAAATCTTCCATAGCAATGGGAATTGTATTCAATCATACGCGTCATTAAAGTCACATATGAACCAGATATTATTAATTTAAGTTTTGAATCATTTTTATATTTATCTATTGCAACAGCGAGGGCTGATTCAATACTAAAATCATCTTCTAAGAGAAAAGAAAATTCATCGATGATTAAAACGTATTCATGATCGATAGAATATTTAAAACAATATTCAAAGAATTCATTGAAAGAAGAAAAACTTAAATATGGTAAGGAAAAAATCTTAGAAAAAACCATCGTAAGGTTTTCCAAATTCGTCTTAGAAGAGGCTCTTTTGCATTCAAAATTAACGATAGGCAAAGTGCAGTCTTTTGTTGATTGCCTGATTATTTCAGACTTTCCTACTCTTCTTCTTCCATAAAGAAAAATAGATTCAAACCTTTTTGTGTTTAATGCATCCTTGATTTCTTTTATTTCACTCTCACGACCAATAAACATATTTAATCTCCATAATTATGATAACTCATTTGTAGTTTTGTGCAAATCCATTTGTAGCAAATCGATTTGTGTAAAAATTTAATCAACACAAAACTATCAGTTTAAGGGTCATCTCATCCTATTTCATTGCCGTAGCTTTTTGGGCTCTTATCCCCATTAGATGTTAAAGAGTCAAAAAACTCCCTGATTTTCTTTTCAGAGAGTTTAGAAGATGAGTTGTTTGCTAAAAGTTTGAGACGTTATTCTTCAACTTTTGGGAATTCAAAGCTAGTTGTTCCAAAATCGTAAGCGCTGACGGTTTGAATAACTTTTATTTCATCAGAATCCAATTTAAATGATTGTTTTATTTCATAATCAACTGAATAAACTTGATTTTCTTTTATTGAAACTTTAACATCGGTTGCTTCTACTTTTGATTCATCAATCGTGAACGTAATTGAATTAGCTTTATATATTCCGTCAGAATAAGTAAATGAACTATAGTAAGTGCTAAAATCGAAAGTCGCTTTCAAAGAATCGTATTCTTCAAGCCAAACGCTACTTTCTTGCTTAGTCCATTTTCCATCCGTTTCGGAATACACGTATGCCTTATCATCAACTATTTCGAGATAAAGCTCTTGTGCGGATCCGGATTGTTTCACATTCATGTAAAAACCGTTTTCCATTATTTTTGTTTCAGAAACCCCTGTATCATATGGTTCAGTTTCATCATTCTTATACATGTTCGCTTTAGATGTAATCGAGCAGTTTTTAATGTTAGCAAAAGCAGCTTTCCATGTCGTCTCATCTACGGCAGTTTCTTCTTTTTTGATTTTGCTTTCATCAGGCAATGTAACTACGGTTTCTCCGACTTTGTCACATACATAATGTACGTTAACGCCGCCTTCTTCGACGTCAAATACAACCAATTTAATCTTTCCGTTTTCAAAAGAAACTTCAACATTCTTGAATTCGCGATTCGTGCCTTGAATGCTTCTTGTCACTGTAGCGGCAGAATATATCCCTTTGACGGAATCGAATGTAAATGAAGAATAGGTATCTCCAAAGGCTAACGTTGAAGTGTAATTCCCAAAAACAAGTTCAAAATCATAATCCGTTTTTGTTTTCTTCCACAAATCCTCTGAAGAAATATAGTCATATGTATAAGTTCCATCACTTTCTTTAGAAATGATAGACACATTGTTACCTGAAGTCATCTTTAGAGCCTTTTCTGTGACTTCTAATACGCCAACGTTTGAAGAATCTTCTTTTTTCGTTCCTACAATTGTGATGTTATTGAGTTTTCCAAAAGATTCTTTCCATGTGGCTTCGTTTACTTCGTGAGTGGTTTCTTCGCTGCTAGATACGATTGGTGTTTCATCTTTTGATGAAGATGCACCCGTTGCAGATGAAGGAGGTATCTCTCCGCCCGTAGAAGATGAACTACTCTCTTCTCCACACGAGATAAGCATGAAAGTAGATAGGGCCATTACGGCTAGTTTTTTGATTTTTTTCATATGTTTTCCTCTTTTCGTATAGGCGGATTTTATCCCCCCCAGCGCTAAAAAAGCGCTAAAGAAAAAGCTGTCGAAACCAATTTCACTTTAGGTTTTAACAGCTCTTTTGTTTATAGCAAATTCTTAATCGATGAATAATGCAGCCGCACCAAGGATCCCTGCATCGTTTCCTAGGGTTGAAACGAACACTTTAACTGGAGCAGTGCACTCAAATCCGTATTTCTTTTCTTTGAGTTTTTTCTCGATGGCGTTGGTCAAATATTCTCTTTGATTCGATAGTCCTCCGCCAAGAACAATGGCATCAGGTCTAAAGATATTGCAATAATTGATGCAGCCAACGGTGAGATAGTCTTCATATTGATCAACTACTTTCAAAGCGGATTTATCGCCTTGTTTTGAACATTCGAAGGCAGTTTTTCCATCAACTTTGTTAATATCGTAGGCAACATAATCCCACATAAGGGAGTTCTTGTCTTTTTCCATCATTTCTTTTGTTTGGCGGATTAAGGCAGTAACTGATGCGTAAGCTTCAAAACAACCTTTTAGGCCGCAAGAGCATTGAACACCATCCATTGCAATGATCATATGTCCCATCTCTCCACCCTTGCCTTCGTTTCCAACATAAAGATGGTCATTGAGATAGATTCCTCCACCAACTCCTGTTCCAAGAGTTAATAAGACTAGGTTATGATAGTTTTTTCCAACTCCGAATTTAGCTTCGCCAGCCATAGCTGCATTAGCATCGTTAGCAATTCTTGCTTTCATGCCAGTCTTCTTTTCAATCATATCGACGATTGGAAGATGATGCCAATTTAGGTTGCCGGAGAAATCGCAGCAGCCTGTATCGGAATTGATTGATCCGGGGGATCCAATGCCAATACCGGTAAAATCGGATTTCTTATAATCGCATTTAACGATTTGTTCATTGATTAAATCGCCAAGACGGTTGATTAACTCTTCTTGGGTTGCATTCTTATCGATTGGGAAACCAAAACGGTTAAAGATTTCTCCTTCTTCGGAGACAAATCCACCTTTTATCGATGTTCCACCGATATCAATACCAACGTATTTCATTATTAACTCCTTCTATTTTACTAATTTATCGAATAAGTCTTTTGCAGCCATTATCGCATCATCCATATCGAAATAACGATATAAGGCAAGTCTTCCTAAGAAATAGACGTTTGGTTCAAGTTTCTTTGCTTCATCAAGATATTTCTTAGCAAGATTGTTGTTCTTTTCATCATTAACCGTGTAATAAGGAATCTTTCCATCAGAATAAGTATCAGGGTATTCCTTATAAATGATGGTTGAATGATGATTCTCACAATAAGGATCGAAATGTTTGTGCTCGGTTATTCTCGTATATCCGACGTCTTTTGAAGTGTAATTAACAACTGGGTTTGATTGGAAATCGTCTTTTTGGATTGTTTCTTCTGCAAAACGCAAGGATCTCCATTCGAGTTTGCCGTAGCAATAATCAAAATAGGAATCTAATTGACCAGTATAGATTATTACTGAGGCAGTCTTTGCATATTTTTCCTTCTCTTGAAGATAATCGACGTTATAGATGATGTCGATTCCTTTAGCAAGGTTCTTAGCGAATTCAGAGAATCCTCCTCTAGGAAGGCCTTGATAGATGTCATTGAAATAATTGTTGTTATATTCGAAACGTAATGGGAGACGTTTGATGATTGATGCAGGAAGATCTTTGCAATCTTTTCCCCATTGTTTTTCGGTATATTCCTTGATGAGTTTGGTGTAGACCGTTCTTCCAACCATACTTAAGGCTTGCTCTTCTAAGTTTTTAGGTTCTTTGATTCCTTCTTTTTCTATTTCCTTAGAAATGATTGCCTTTGCTTCTTCTGGAGTATTAACTCCCCAAAGTTCATGGAAAGTATTCATATTGAATGGAAGATGATATCTTTCGCCATGATAGTTTGCGATTGGGCAATTCATGAATGGATATACATCCGCATGTTTGTTAAAGAAATCCCATGCGAATTCATCTGATGTGTGGAAAATGTGAGGACCGTATGTGTGGACAATTATTCCATCGATTGTCTCGGTAGCAATATTTCCACCAAGATGGTCTCTTTTTTCCAGAATTAAGACTTTTTTGCCGTTATCGGCCAATAATCTAGCGATACTAAGCCCTGAGAGGCCTGCGCCAATAATAAGATAATCGTAGTTCATGGGTGTATTATAACATAACTTTATATTTGAAAAATAAATCAGGACTAATTAAATGAGGCAAAGAACTAAAAATAGCCGACAGATTTAATTCCTTATAATTTACGCATGAAAGAGCTAATTCGGCATATTGGTTTTCAAATATCCAAAAATCATCTGCAAAAACCCTCTATTTTTCATAAATAGTAGAGTTAAGCTATAGGTTCAAGAAATAGTTCATTTAATGTAATTACTTTGTTGACTATATTGGAATACGTATTGGTTTTTAATCCATATGTCGTTATTAGAACCAATGCGACAGACTTTCTAGGATTATCTTTTTGGTAACGATCAATCTTATTGAGCAAATTCGAATGATAGTCTTTGTCTATTTCGAAGCGGTTGATGGAATATTTTATTTCACATAAATCAGCTAGATTATCTCTCCGATCTATTACCAAATCAATTTGACTTCCTTTTTTCTCATCTTCATCTTTGAATAAGCATGAATAATTTGTTGAATTAACGCCAGAAATACCAAGTGCATTTTTGATTTGGCTAATGTGTTTTTTGCAAAGCAATTCAAATGTCACGCCTAAATAATTCCTACGTTTAGGCAAATCTATGGAGTTATTCCAATAATGTTCCTCTCCATAATGTTCTTTGAGGAAATTAAAATAAAATAACGTGTAAAAATCGCATAATTGATAGATTTGTTCTTTCCTGTTTGAAAAAGATAGAGTCTTCATCAGAAAACCGGAATCTATTAAATTTTGCAATATGTTCGAAAGGCAGCCATTTGTTGATAAACCACTCTTTTTGGCAATTTCATTTCTTGTGAGACCATATTTATTTTTGCTTAATGTCTCAACAACTCTTATATATCTTTCATCATCGTTAAACAAGGTTGAATATAACCTTTGAAATTCATCCCATAGCAAGCCATGCTCTTTGAAGAAAATATTATCTACGTTTTCATTTAATGACAAGGATGAATCAAGTTGGTTTAAATAAAATGGTATCCCGCCCATTATCATATATAGCTGGGCAATATCATAATTACTCCAATGCATGTTGTTCTTATCTAAATATTCTTTTGTTTCAGCTAAGGTGAATGGTTCAAGATAGAGTCGTGCAGAGTGTCTATTAAAAAGACCTCCCTTGCTACAAACAAGTTTATTTGTGATCCATGAGGAAGCGGATCCTGCGACAATTAGCATAAGATTGTTTTTAGCGGAGCCATAATTATTCCAAAAAAATTCAAAGGCAGGCAAAAAATCGCTTTTTTGGGAATCAAGCCAAGGCATTTCATCAATGAATACAACCTGCTTTTTATCGTTAGGCAAGGAATTCAAATAATCTTCCAAAGCCGAAAATGCCTCATTCCAATTCTTGAATGAGGAACGTTCTTTGTCATCTTTTCTATTCAATTCCATTGCAAAATTGGTAAGTTGGTATTGTTTGCTTTGATTGTAAACGCCAGTTAATTTGAAGGCGAAATTGTTTTCAAATGCTTGATTTATCAAAAACGTTTTTCCGACTCTTCTTCTGCCATAAACGATTACCAATTGTGATTGATTTGATTTATAGCATTTTTCTAAAACCGCATATTCCGCTTTACGTCCAATAAAATTGAGATTATTCATATGAAATGCCTCCTATATGATAATTATAACGGATTCCAAGTCTAAAATGTTGATTTTTTTAGACTTTTAGACTAAGTATCGTGGATTATTTGTCTAAAATATCGTTTTTTTAACACTTTTAGACTAAGTATCCTAAAATCATATAAAGGGATTGCAATTCAATTAGGCGAGTTAAATTGCGGTAATTAGAATAGATTTTTCACTATTAGTAAAATCAAAATATCAGAAAATCATACGTAAAAAGGCCACCAAATGGTGACCTAGTGATTTAGAGATGAGTTTATTTAGATTCGACGAATTCCGCAATCTTAGTATTATCGTAGAAATATGAACGGGAGAATTCATAATCTGGCGTGATGCCTGCATCATTATCAATCAATTTTCCGTCCTTTGTATAATTAAGTCTTTCTGTGCCTGACATACGAACTGACATGCCATCTGCAGTAACAGAACTTCTAACAACACAAGCTCCTCCGCCTGATGTTTCGCCAATTATCTTTGCACAACCGGTTTCTCTACAAACAGTTGGGAAGAGGTTAGCACAAGAGAATGAATACGAAGATGTAAGAGCAAAGAAATTATATTTTCCAGCAAAGGAATCTTTGTCATCGAACTGGCCATCAAGATTAGTATCTACTTTGTAATGAAGTTCGGTTTTTGATTTCGTTGTTGGATTATCAAGATTGATTTTGACGTCCTTAGTTAAGAAGCCAAGAGTTGCAATTAATCCATCGGCTGCTCCTCCACCATTCGTTGTAAGATCAAATACAACATTTTTGACTTCGCTATGTTTTTGAATCTCTTTGAAGCATTCATAGAAGAGAGCAAAGGATTCAGTGGCAGTTAATTGGGAGGCGTTTTGCGTTGTAACAACAGTTCCAGTCGTAGCAAAGGCATCAAAACGGATGATTGCAGTCTTGTTTTCAATTGCTAATGGTGCATAGTTTTCTCCAAGTGCTGCAGCTTTTGCTTTTGCTAATTCTTTGTAATCGTTTATTAATTTCGTTTCACGATCTGATGGAGTGATATTGTTTCTAGTGACATTAGATTTTTGTCCATAGAAGGAAGAATATGTCATTGTTGCAGTATGTCCATCGCCAAACACTTTGAGATAGAGCTCGTTAACACCAGTCTCATATGTCGTTACATCGGTCGATTTCAAATGATTACGGACATCTGGGAATTTGCTCTTGAGATAGGAATCAAGATTGAAATTCTCATATTTGTCATGGAAACCATAGAAATTAGTGAAATTGTAGCAAAGGGAATTGTAGGCATATTCAGCCATTGCAGAAGATCTCTTCTTTTTGGAATACGATCCGTTGAAATAATCATCGCCGTATGTTGAAAGAACATAATTTCCTTTTGCATCTTTTTCTGTTTTAAGGAACGTTGAATCAAGAGCAAGGTAGAAATCATCTCCATTGAAAACGAAAGGCGTGGTCATGGATTCAAAGAATGTTGAATTTAAAACGGCAAACGGAAGATATACATCATCTCCATCGGCAATGATAGCAAACCCTGAGTCTTTAACATTAAATGTTGTTGAACCAGGATAAGTATATTTGCATCTGCTTTCATCAACGGAAAGATAGATTCCTTTTGTTGTTACCGTTGTAGCGAGGTTGTTAGTAACTGGTGCTTGAATAAAGGCTTGGAGGAATTGTTCATATTTATTAAACGTAATCGTACCATTTGTTGAATTGATGGCTACTTCCGCTATATTTCCAACATTGTAGACATATGCTCCATTCTTATAATCATCAATATAAGAATTTTCACCGGCGATCGCAGTAATGAATTTTGAGAATGCAACATATGGAATATCTCCAATTGTTTTGTATTTCAGTATTCCGATGCTCTTGCGGACATAATCTTTTCCGCCATCACTTGCATTCGCCGTATAAAGATTTGCTTCTTTTTCTTCTGAAAGATTTTTAGCTTCAGGATCAACATTGCCAAATTGGCAAGATGTAAGAATGGTGGCTAAGGCTGAGCCTGAGAGGAGAATTAAGCCAAATGTAGGTATCAATTTTAATTTCTTATTCATGTCTTTTTCCCTTATGCAAATTGCAAGAACAATTATAAATTGTAGAAATGCTTATTTAAAGTTAAATAAACGTTTTGAAAAGTAAAATTATTCGTAAGGGAAAACTAATGATTTTCTTAAAAAGAAAAGAGTTTAATTTTTACGAGTTAGTTTTTCTTCTTTTAAGGCTCTATTTACGTCTTTTAGAGAAGTAAGGCAGAAAATTATCGGGAGTAAGGC
>CAVIBR010000001.1:0-108008 GCA_963641445.1 Bacteroides uniformis | reverse complement strand
GGCAAGACGATTAACTCAGGAGTTAACATTGCTCCTGCTACAACAACCCAGGCAAAAAGATAGAGAGTTGAAAGAACCTGAATACCAATAAGTTCTTTCTTTTTTGACATATCTGCTATTCCATCGACGAAAGTGAAAAGAAGGATAGCAAAAATAAGTTGGATGCCCTCATATGCAATCGCTTGATTAAGTTCAAGCACTTCATCTTTTGAGGCATTCCCCTTTTGAATGGTATACATGATTATCAAAGTAATGCCAAAAACAATATGGAAAAGGTCAAAAATCGTAAAGCCAAAGAAGTTATAGTTCTTGATTGGGTGTTTCTTACCATCATGATGGGCTTGATGAACATATTTATTTTTATCGAACTTCATACTTGAAGAATGATAACTCTATTTACCCTTATTGGTAAGAATGTAATCGCTTAAATCATTGACCTCATTAAGTTTTCTTGTCGCAAAATAAACTGGATAGAAAAATGCTGAAGCGAGAATTATCGTAACGATGGAAGTAAATAATGCCGCAGGTAATTTGCTAATTGAGGTAATTAAAGCCGCATCAAATGTTGTGCCTAAGCAAACGGAGAAAAGGATACGTAAGAAGAATTCTCCTCCAACGTTAACTAATAAGCCACATACTAAAGCAAAAAGAAGACATTTGCTTGAATAAGGAAGCCAGAAAGATGCAATCATTGAAATGAGGATGATGCCAGTAAAGATAGATGATCCAACCAATGCAGTTAAAGAATAGCCGGACCCATTGGTTAAATATCCATATAAAATCCAACCAAATAGAAGGAAACTTAAGCCTGTGACTATTCCTAATAAGACTGTTCCATTCCATTTCTTCTTAAGACAAATTCTAAATAGCAAGCCAACAATAAAGCCAAAAAGGAATTTGACAATAAACGTTCTAAGATACGTATTCCATCCATATCCTAAGGCTAAATCACAAAAACCCATGCCTAAGGAACCGGCAAGTCCACCAATGAGTGGTCCGCATAATAAACCCGCTAAAACGCAAAAGAGGTTTCCTAAATGAATTTTACTCGTTCCTAGAGGGATTGAAATGAAGGTTCCTCCGAAACAAAGGGCAATAAAAATAGCCGCATAAATGATTTTTATTAATAGTTGTCTTTCTTTACTCATGGTAGAAATATTAGTTAAGTGACCGAACTAAATCAAGTAAATATTATGTAATAAATGCTAAAAGCATTTTTATTTTTACTATCTAGTAAACTTCTATCCAATCATTTATTATTTTGTAATGTAAAGGATAGGTAACAGGTAAGTAAATGTTAAGTAACATCATCCTCGAAAGTTCCTCTGATAGTGGACTACTAATTCAAATTTTGTTGATGATTGGGGGATTAGGCGCCCTTTTCGTCGGTATGAACATGCTCCAAGCGGCAACAGAAAAGTTAGCCACTGGAGGTTTAAAGAAGCTTTTTAAGAAAACGGCAAATTCAAAATTAGCAGGCGTTGGCATCGGTACGTTGGCTACGATGATCATGCAATCAAGTGGAGCTACGACAATCATGGTCGTTGGCTTTGTTAATGCTGGTGTCATGAGTCTTGCTCAAGCTGCAACCTATATCATGGGTGCAAATATTGGTACGACTATTACTGCTCAGATCGTTGCATTAGGTGGCTTATCTTCTTCTGCTTTCCCGCTCACTGAAATCTTGATTGCTCTTACTCTTGTTGGCGTTATTCTAAAAATGATTGGCCATAAGAAATTCCCAAAGCTTGCCTTTATCGGAGATATGATCACTGGTCTTGGCCTTCTTTTCTTAGGTTTAGAGACAATGACCACGAACATGAAAGGAATCTTATTAAGCAACTCTGCTATACAGGATGCGTTAACTTCCTTAACTAATCCATTCTTGTTATTGCTTATTGGTATCGTTTTAACTGCCTTAGCTCAATCTTCTTCTGCCATAACATCAATCGTTTTGGCTCTTGCTATGGCGGGTGCCGTAGTTGGTGGAAGTGGTAATGGCGTCCTTTATTTGATTCTTGGTTCAAATATTGGTTCTTGTTCTACGGCCTTGCTTTCTGCGATAGGATCAACTACGAATGGTAAAAGAACTGCTATCATTCACCTTCTTTTCAATGTATTTGGTTCCTTGATATTCTTCATCATCCTCATTTGCTGGCCAAATGCAATGGAAATGACATTAGCAAGATGGTTCCCATCTTCTCCTGCAACACAAATTGCTATGTTCCACACCTTCTTCAATGTCGTGGTAACAATTCTCTTCTTGCCATTCACGAAATTCCTTGTTTTCTTAGCGAGCAAGATAATTCCAGAGAAAAAAGGAAGCCCGGAAGAAGACTTACTTGATGAAAGATTCTTAACGACTCCTGAATTAGCTTTAACCCAAGCCGTTTCTTACTATCATATCTTGGCTAAATCCGCTTTGGATGACCTTATTATGGCTTTAGAAGCATTCATCGCCAAAGACAATCAAAAGAAAGAACAAATAGACGAACTTGAAAACAAAGTCTTGCACATGTCAAAAGAATTAAGCCAGTTCATTGTTAGGATTTCTGCTAACGGAGTATCGGAAAATTCCCAAAAGAGAATTTCTAGGATGCAACTAGATATTGCCGATATCGTTCGTCTTACTGAAGTCGCAGACAATATTACCGGTTATACAAATCACGAAATAAACGATGAATTAACATTCTCTGATGTCGTTTTCAAAGATCTCAAAGAAATGGAAAGAAAAATAGTCGAGATGTTTGATAAAGTCGATAAGATTGTTGATAAACCTTCCTTAGATGATTTGAACATCACCCGCCAAATGGAAGATGGAATCGATAATATGAGAACCGAAATGGTCAAAGGACACCTAAAGAGGCTTGAAATAGGCGAATGCAAGCCACAAAACTCCAATATCTTCATTAACCTTGTTGGCAATCTCGAAAGATGCGGAGACCACCTCAATTTTATTTCTGAACGTTCTTGCTCTGACTTATTGCCAAAAAACGAAGAAAACAATATAACGTTACATCCTTAATCAAAGATATACGTTTGACGGTTGGAATAACCGTCTTTTTTTAATGACGATTCAAGGAAATCATATCTTGAAGGAATTAATTTCAATAAATGGAAAGAGACATTCATCTTCTTTAACGCGGCAAGATTAACTCCTTTTCTTTTAGAAATATCAACGAATTCTTGAGTATCTTCTTCAACTATTTCAATTCTTCCCTGAATTTGAAGGGAATGAATGTTGCCAAATCCTGAATACGATTCAAATATAGCCGCGGAAACATTTTTATTCTTTTCGAGATATTTGAATTTCAATCCTCCTTCAGAGAAGATATAGAAAAATCCGTCGTAATAGTTATATTCAAGGGGCGTGCATCTGACTTCACCCCCAGCTCCTGTTGCTAAAGCCATCGTGTTATGAGAAGAAATGAAAGAGTCGATTCTCTTAAATAAATCGTCTTTTTCCATCTTAGCCCCATCTTTATCTTTCCTAATCCAATACTCGCTTGCTTCTTTATAATTCATACACGCATGACCTCTTTTTTAAAATTCTAGCACTTATTACAGTCTAAAATGTAATTTCGTCTTAAACTATCTAGCCAAGAAAGGTAAAATTTTAACGTTTGTAAGGAGAGAAGCAAATGATTCTATATTACATTCGTCATGGTGAACCTGATTATGAGAAGGATTGTCTTACGGAGTTAGGACAAAAGGAGGCGGAGGCCTTAGTTCCTTTTTTCAAAAAGAAAGGCGTTGATAAAATCTTTTCCTCAAGCATGGGAAGAGCGTTAGAAACCGCTAAGCCTACTGCGAACGCATTTTCTTTACCAATTACTCTTTGTGATTGGGCAAGAGAAGACAAAGCATGGGAAAACTATACGGCAGAACTAGAAAAAGGTCGTAGAACTTGGTTATTCTGGCATCCTAAATGGGTTGATGAATTCAATTCTGAAGAATCAATTCAAGCGGGCTACTCCTTCTATAAGTTACCGGTATATGATGAAATCAATATCAAAAAAGGAATCGAATTCACCGACAAATCCGTGGATGAATTCATGCTTAGCCTTGGGTATAAGCATAATAGAGAAAAAAGATGTTATGAAGAGATTCGAAAAAATGATGAACATGTATGCTTATTCGCTCATCATGGATTTGGCTTAGCCTTCCTCTCGTCTTTACTGGATATTCCTTATTCCTTCTTCTCTTTAAGATTTGATATGGGTCATACGAATGTCACGGAAATTGAATTTATACCTGATTCAAAAGGAAATGTGTTTCCAAAAATCATGCACTTAGCTAATGATGCTCATCTATATAAGGAAGATATTGGATTCAATCAAAAAAGAACAGAAATATATATCGAGGAGAAAAAATAAAATGGAAGAAACACTAAAAGAAGAAAAGCCATCATTTTGGAAAAATGTCAAAGAGAAGCTAATGACCACGACTAATGGCATGGCTATCGGTTTGTTTGGAACATTGATAATCGGAACAATCTTAGATTTATTTGCAAAGATTCCTGGAATGTCGGAGTTAAGTTCTTGGACAACAGTCATTAAGGGATTGATGGGTGCAGGAATTGGTTTAGGCGTTGCTCTTTCCTTAAAAAAGAATGGCGTTATCGTTGTAGCGTCTATGACTGCAGGCATGATTGGCAACTACGCCTTCTCCTTCTCCGATATGAAAGTTAGCTCGATTAGCGATCCTCTTTCTTGCTATATAAGTTCAATTCTTTGCTTGTTGGCAATTAAATACATCATGAGAAAAAAGACACCAGTGGATATCATTCTATTGCCACTTGTTGGTTTGATTTTCTCCCTCTTATATTCCTTCTTATTAGCTAACTATGTTCATTACATCACAATCGGACTTGGATGGGTTATTGAAAAATCATTCAATGTCATTCCGTTCTTGATGTGCATAATCATCTCGGTTCTTGTTGGAATGGCTTTGACTGCGCCAATATCTTCAGTTGCAATATGCGTTGCAATTAAGATTGGTGGAACTCCTTTAGCGGCTTATGCGGCCTTGATTGGATGTTGCACTCAAATGGTTGGGTTTGCCGTCCATACAGCAAGAGATAACAAATGGGGATCGGTTGTTGCAGTTGGCATTGGCACGTCAATGTTGCAATTCAAAAACATTGTCAGAAAACCACTTGTTTGGTTACCAACGATAATTGCTTCTGCAATCCTTGGCCCATTTGCAATGTTAATGCCGATACAAGATGTTGCATACTATACAGACAATGGAAGTATTTCTTCTCTATCCGTTGCTGGAGGCATGGGTACATCAGGGTTAGTTGGTCCTCTAAATGTCTTAGCAGCAAATGAATATAACTGGGTTCTTGCCATAGAAGTTATAGCATTCTGTATCATTCTTCCAATCGTTATTGTCTTCCTTTTAGATCTCTTATTTAGAAAACTTGGCTGGATCAAAAAAGGTGATTTCTCACTCAATAGTGATCTCTAAAAATCCATAAATCCATATGAAAACCCCTCTGTTTTTTAAAAAGAGAAAGGAAATCATATGGATTTTTTCATATCTAAAATATCTTGATATTCAAAATTTAAAACATATACTTATAGTTATGCTATAATTTAGTAAATCATAATTAACTAAATCGTAATTTACTATGTTATAAGGAGATTGATATGAAATTTGTTGGAAGGATAGAAGAGCAAAAAAAGATCAATGCAATATTAGATAGAGAAGGATATCAAGGCTGCATTATCTATGGCAGAAGACGTATGGGAAAAACTGAATTGGTTAAACACTGCCTGACCAATAGAAAATCGCCCTTTATCATTTATCAATGCAAAGAGTCAACCGAGGAAGATAATGCCGCCCAGCTAAGTTCGATTATCGCAAAAGAATTGAATATGCCTTATTTAGCTTTTAACCATTTCATTGATGCGATTGATTTTCTTTTTAAATATGCAAAAAAGGAAGAGTTATCTTTTGTCCTTGATGAATATCCATATATTAGAGAATCGATAGTTGGATGCGATTCTAAACTACAAGAAGTAATTGATAAATATGCAATGACAACAAATATCAAATTCTTTTTGTTAGGTAGCAGTATCTCCATCATGTCTTCCATTCAAAACCACGATAATCCATTGTATTTAAGATTTAACTGCTCAATATTGCTCAAACAAATGGATTATTACGATTCAGCGAAGTTCTATCCGAATGCGACACTAGAAAATAAAGTGGCCTTCTATTCTGCTTTCGGGGGCGTTCCCTTTTACAACGTTCAGATCGATGAAAAACTTTCTTTAAAAGATAACATCGTACGAATAATCAGTGGGCGGTTTTCATCATTAAAGGACTTCTTAGAAATTTATCTAAAAACGGAATTGAGAAAAATAAATAACGCTAACGCTATTTTTGAATCAATTGCGACAGGTGCTTTCCATTTCGGAGACATTCTTGCTAAATCCCATATCGAATCATCTGCTTCGTTATCCGTTATTCTAGCCAAACTAGTTGAGATGGATTTAATCGAATGCGTGTCTCCAATAAATGATAGAAAGAATAAAAGAAAATCTGGTTATAGAATTTCTGATCCATGCGTGCGCTTCTATTACAATTTCATTTATCGAAACGAATCAGCGCATAGAATATTCAATGATGAAACCTTCTATGATAAATTCATAGACGAGGAATTTAACAAAAAAGTCATCCCATTAATGTTTGAGACGATTTCAAAAGAATTCTTGATAAGGAAAAATAAACTTGGACAAATTGAACCGATCTTAACTGATATAGGAACATATTGGTACGATAACCCTGAGAATAAAACGAATGGACAATTTGATGTAGTAGCTAAATCATTCAACAATTACATTTTCTTTGAATGCAAATACACGGAAAAGAAAATAACCGATGAAATCATTAAAGGAGAAATTGAACAAGTTAAAAAAACCACTTTGAAAGCGGCTCAATACGGTTTCATCTCTAAAAGCGGATTTGAATTAAAGGAAACATATCCGTATATATTCTTTGAATTAAAAGACATATACGCTGAAGGCTTATAAAAACCATAAGGCAATTTTTGCATCATTCTTGTTGCAAAATACTAGGATTTCGATCATTTAAAATCCGATTATTTTGATTTGACTAAAATTTATAAAAATGACCAAAAGATACTACAAACGACCAAAGATGACCAAAAATATTTTAAATGACCAAAAATATACAATATATTAATTTCAAAGGATGGGAAGGCTCATGAATAATCCATTTAACGTTACGTTTGGAGAATTGCCAAATAGCATTGTTTCTAGAGAAGAAGAAATAAAGCTAATTAAAGATTCTTTTGATGCAAAATCACCAGAAACAAAAGTTTACGTAATATCTGGTCCTAGAGGATGCGGGAAAACTGTTTTGCTTACTTATCTTTCGAAAATGTTTAAAGATGAAGGATATATCACAATAGATTTGAATCCATTCGAAGATCTTAATGAACAATTTGCTGCAAAATTATATGAGCAAGGAAAGATGAAAAAACTATTTCTCTCTCCTGAGTTTTCCTTCTCTTTCAAGGGATTAACATTTTCTCTAAATGGTGAAACGGAAATCAAAAACATTTCTACTCTTATAGATAAGATGTTAGCTTACTTAAAAAGGAAAAAGAAAAGAGTTTTAGTTACAATAGACGATGTGTCTTCAAATGATCATGTAAAAAGCTTTATTTTCTCTTTCCAACAAATGATTAGAAATAGTTACAACATATTCTTGCTCATTTCAGGATTGTACGAAAACATATCTAAGTTAGAAAGAAACAAGAGCTTAACATTCTTCTTACGTGCGCCAAAATTAAATCTAGAGCCTCTTAGCCTTTTTGAAATAACATACCTTTATAAAAGCCTTCTTAATTTAACGGAGGACGAGGCGATAAAGTATGCAAAATTAACTAAAGGATATGCTTATGGATATCAACTCGTCGGATCATTAGTTTTCAAAAACGGAGTAGGTACAAACATTCTTGATGAATATGATAAAAAGCTAATTCAAAACTCTTATTTATTAACTTGGGAAAAATTAACAAGCAAAGAAAAAGAGTTCCTTTATTCTATGGCTGAAAATTCATCTCAAAAAGAAATTGCAAAAGCAATAAACATGAGTAACGGAAATCTTCAAACATATAAGAAAAGACTCATCGACAAAGGAATTATCATTTCAAAAGAAAGAGGCAAACTTGATTTTGCTTTGCCAAGATTTAAGGAATTCGTAAAACTAGAAAAGGCTTTGACCGAAGATTAATGCATTGAAATAAGATAGTTTTGCTAATGATTTTTCGATTTTTGAATAACAATTAGCATCCTTTTCCATCAAGAGAGCAGAAAGCTTTCTTTTCTTCTTTGATTGGAGTAAATCCTTTAGATTTAAGATAGTTTTCCCAATCAAGAGTAATTTCATTATTATCAATCAATAGAGGTATGCCAATTGAACCATTCTTTTTAGCATCATCAAATATAAGAGATGAATCGCGAATCTTTAGAAATTCCTTAAGGTTTTTTAGATTCTCATTGATGTCTAAGTATTCATAATCGATACGGTAATAATCTAAATTCTTCTTAGCTATCTCACAATCGGGACACATTGTACTTCCAAAAACTTTTAACATTTGTTTATCTCCTCGCTTAATAAATAAAACTTAGCATGAAAGTTTAATCATTTGAAATAAAATGCTCTTTATATTTTCATCACGAATGTTGAAAAAAATAATTTTAACTAGGTTTTGCAGTCGATTTTTGAATTTTAGGAAAAGAAAAACGTCCCCAAATATCAGAGACGTTTTGTTGTTAGATGAAATTAGGCGTTAACTTGTTTGAAATACATGGTCGAAAGATCTCCCTCGCCACATTCGAGAGTTAATCCAAGCCCAATTTGATCACCATTTTCATACATCATGCCAATTCTTCCCTCTTCCCAGTTTTTGAAACTAGAGCTGAAGTCATCGAATTCGAATTCGTTTCCAACTAGTTCCCAAGAGAATGTGTCGGTAATAACATCGCCGCTGGTTGGAGTTATTGTTCTAGTACATGTTCCATCGGCAGCAAATTTAAGTGATACAGTATAGCCATAAGATGTAGGCCAGCCGAATAAAAGGAAAGTACGTCCTTCTTTAGTAAGGAAATTAACGAAATTCGTTTCTTTCTTAATAACATAAAACTTTTTACTAACAGTAACTGTTGGGTCGTTCTTTGAAGTCAGAGTGATTGTTACTTCGCCTTGAGCCTTGGCAGTAAGTTTAATTTCGCCATTTCCGATAACTTCAACCGTCATTCTGCTTTCGCTTGAAGAGGTTGCGACAACTTCTTCACCAATGGCCTTTGATGGTTCAGTTGTATATCTCCAAGTATATTCTTGCCCGGTAAGCAAGCTTGTAGATCTATTTCCTATATCGGAAGTTGCGCTAAAGCCAATAGAAGTAATCTTGATAGCAGAAACAGTGATTTCCTCAGACTTGATTGTGGCTAAGTAATAAGCACCAGTGCTTTCTCTTTTTGCATAATAGCAGAAAGTTAATTCAGCAGCACCTCTTCCAACAATTTCAAAATTTCCTTGATCATCGACTTTGATGACACTTTCATCAGATGAAGCATATGCGGTTAATTGAGTATCTAAAGTCTTAGTAGGAAGATAGTCTTTTGCATAGCCATAAATTGTTAGGCTTGATTCAGAAACGGTGTTATCTGTAATATCACTAATATCCCAATAATGATTTTTAACTTTAAGGCTGATATCGGTGACTTTGTTTAAGAAATAATCTTCTGGATTGATAACATCAGAGTCAAATCCATCAGTTTTCGTTCCGTAAGTAATTGTTCCAGAGTCTTCCACTAAAGAGTAATCAGAATCTGATTCATCACCAATTCTAGAATAATTGACTTTGAGGGATGTTCCATAAGTAAGAAGTCTTGTCTTTTCTTTATTAAGGGTGTATTCCGCTTTGATGAAGGTTTCAACTTTTTGGCCATCTTCGTTATAGGAATAATCAAAATCAATGCAGTAATAGATATCACCGTTTTCCAATGTGACTGGAGTTACTTTGCTAACGCCAACTTGTTGGGCGTAGAAGCTCTCAGAAACATTAGCCACGATGAAGTTATAAAGTTTGGATGATAGATTAGCGGCAGAATTTGCTTTTATGTCTTTATAAAGAATGTATTGTCCGCTTGAAAGGCCCGCTCCAGTAGCTTCTTCTTCAGTATCAACAATAAAGACTTTTGAGGCAGAATCTTTATATGCTTCAGCATTGTCCCTTTCTTTTTCATAGTCAGTCACTTTTACAAACATTTCAAATTCATTTGTTTTAGAAGAATCTTTTTCATCCTCATAAGATTCTTCGATGGTTGTAGCAATGGTCTTGAATGTATCTGTTACCTTATTCGTTCCGTTTTCGTCACGTTTATAAGTGCCAACTGACGTTGTTGATCCATCAAGGTAATTTGTATACGTTTGCTCAGTGGTATTAGTAATTACACTACTTCCTTCAGTTTTCTTATATTGAACTGATGCAGCATTATTTAATTCTTCTTTTTGAACCTTGCTAATTTCATTTAAAGCTTCAGAAATAGCAATTGAATTGTCAGGTTCTTCCGAACTAGAGGAGGAAGATGATGAGCTAGATGAATCGCTTGAAGATTCGCTCGATGATTCGGATGATGACTCTGAAGATGATTCACTTGAAGATTCCGAAGTACGTTCTGATGAAGATGTTTCGGTTGATGAAGATGGCGTCTCCGTGGATGATGATGGAGTTTCTGTCGATGAAGAAACGGTATCTGTGGACGAAGTAGTTCCTTCACTAGATGAAATATTATTCTCGCCACATCCAGCAAGGATAATAGCTAAGGATAAAACACCAATTAATTTTGCTTTTTTCATTGTTTTGATTTTCCTCCTAACAAAGAAAAGTCTTTTTAAGACTTGCGCCATTATAATACATAAAATTTAAATAAAAGAGTGTTTTTTTATTTTTCGTGTTTATAATTTCAAACGTATGAAAAAGAAATTATTAATTTTATTAGCTTCTAGCATGTTGCTTGGAGCATGCACACAAAACACTGAAAGTTCTTCTTCGCAAGAAGAAAATTCTTCTACTTCAACAAACGAATCCTCTTCGGAATCTAGCGAAACATCTTCTGAAGAATCATCTGAATCGGATAGTTCATCTTCAGAAGATTCCTCATCAGAAGAACTTCACATTGATCCAAAATTTGTCGGCAGATGGTATATCAATTCTTCCAATGAAGGCGTTTTCCCCATCAACGGAATTTTTGACATCTATGAAAATGATACCCTTGCAATCGGACAAGTCACGTTGACTCTGAAAGGTCATTATGATGGTTTTGAGGAAACCTATAAATTCGTATATGGCTCCATCTCCTTCATTGTTTCCTACGATGAAGATCGTGATTATCTTGATTATGGTTACGATAATACAAATGAAAGTGATTTCGGATTTGCTTCTAAAAATCCTGTAAAAGATCCTAGCTATGATTACTACGATTCATTCCCGATGGAACAAGCAAAAGAATATTTAGGAACAACATTAGACCTTCCTGCATTAACATTTGAAGCTAAATCGTATGGTATCATGTTATTTACGTCTTCTTTATATAACGTTAAGTGCGCGGATATTGTTTGCTATGGAGCAAGTACAGCTAAAACAGCCAACTACTTACAAGCCTTACTCGACAATGAATACACCATGACATATACAGGTGGGAAAATAAGCGAAGAAACATTCTATTCCGGTTGGGATAAAGACAAAACATATTCAGTTAGAATCATCTATTATCCAGGAGATAGCAAAGATCTAAATGAGATGCATATCTTCTTGTATAACTATAGTGAGGAAATAACAAAAGGGGGAAATTAATGAAAAAACATTTATTACCATTACTAGCATCAGTTCTATTGCTTGCAGCTTGCGATTCAAATAATCCTTCATCGAGTGAAAACGTTTCATCTAAGGAAAACGAATCATCAGTTTCGGGTAATGAATCATCGTCTAGCGAATCATCAATTTCAAGTGAAGAATCATCATCAAGCGAATCTTCTTCTTCTTCCGAAGAAAATGAGGATTACAAAGCATTACGCGCCTTAGGAGAAAAACTTAAATATCTTAGTGGTCAAGTAAATAAGGCGAACGCCACGATCGAAAGAGTTTTTTCCTATTCTGGGCAAAGCCTAACAGTGAACGTTAGTGATGAAGAAGAAACAATTCGTTATACCCGTAAAGAAACAAACACATATGTCTCTGAAACTATCGGTTCAGAAAATTATGAGGGGGAGGGAGAATCTTCTTATAAAAAGCAAAAATACGATAACGGAAAAAAATTCTTCTCAGTAACTAAGTATGAAGGTCAAACTGCTACTTCATCTAAAAGTTCATTCTCATCCGATGAAGTTGAAAACTTCTATGATGTTGGACCAGCTGGAGAAGAAATAACGAATTTCAATAACATCATTCTTTTAGAAAAGGCTGATGCTGGCAAAGGGTTCTTTGAATGGTCTTTTGAAAATCTTGAAGGCGTTGAAGAGAACCAATATCTTAAATATTCATATACCATTTCCCAATACGAAACATTACAAGATGGAACTAAAGCCCTTTCTCAACAAGTTACATACGAAAACAAATTTACAATTGGTGACTATATAACTAAGTTAGAGCAAAAATATACTCTTACTACCATCAGTTCTGGTCTTACCGATTTAGCCAATACCCTTACTGCAACTAAGACTGTAACTTATACTCAAGGTGAATTTACAGAATATTCTGGCACCTTGATTAATGTGAAATAAGCAGGTTTTAATAGGGATTTTTAGATTTTAAACTTAGGAAGGCTTCAAAATGAGGCCTTCTTTTATTTTCAAAAATTATAGTCTTCCAAGAATCTTTTTAGCAAAAACGCTAAAAAATGAGGCATGGTAAGAATATTGTTTGCATAGCCTATATTTGCATCGGCAAACTTAATCCCGTGTTTGATATATTCGATATTTTTGCCAAGTACCTGATTAAGCGAGATTGTTCTCCCTTTTTTAGCCTTAACTTCCAATGGAAGAATCTCATTCTTATAACGTATGATGAAATCAAGTTCGATTGTTGAATCTTTGCTACGATAAAAATAGGGCTCATAGCCTTGTTTAATCAAAGACGAAGCGATTATCGATTCATATATCGCACCATTGTAGATCGATAAATTATTATTCTTTCTTAAATCATTTTGTGTTTCATCATCTAATGATGCAATAAGCAAACCCGTATCTGAATAATACATCCTAAAATTATCTATTTCTTCATTTCCTTTTAATGGCAAAGAAAGTTCACAATTATTTGCTATAATCACGCTTCCGGAATTCTTAAGCCATTCACTTATTCCATAATATTCATTGAATCTAGCGCCATGCCCTAACTTACTAAGTTGAAATTTATGATTATCTTTTGCTAATTGAGATGGGATAGATTTAAAAACTCTTTGAGCTCTAGCAACATCAATTCCTTCTAAATATTTAGAAATATCATCAATGTAATCGTTTAAAAGATTCTTTTGCATCTTTAGGCAAAGACTGAAATTCTTATCTTGATTAAAATAATTAGCAACAATTTTAGGGTACCCGCCAAGGACAATAAAATCTTTGTATAGTTCACTTAATTTATTGAAATATAAATCATCGATTATTTCGCCTTTTTTCATGCAATTTAAAAGATACTCGATTAAATCATCTTGATATCCATTAGCCCATAAAAATTCTTCAAAATCTAATGGATGCATTATGTATTCATCCTTGAAACCAACCGAAACACTAGATATTTGTGAAGAGTTAACGCCTAATGCAGATCCAGAGCAAATAACATCATATCTTCCATCTAATTTAAAGAACTTTAGCGATGTCGTCGCATTCATGTATTCCTGTATCTCATCAAACAAAATCAAAGTATCATGAGGTTTAAACACAAAATCTGGATTTATAAAGGATAGCCTTTTGATTATTTCATTTACGTTAAAAGAAGAAAAAGCTTGTTTATATTCAGGATTCTCAACAAAGTTAATTTCAATGAAATGTTTATAAGTCTTACCGAATTCTTCGATCGAAGTTGTTTTTCCTATTTGCCTTGCTCCATAGACTATTAGGGGGTTATGATCTTTATCATTTTTCCAATTTATTAAGAAATCATCTATTTTTCTTTTAAGCATAATTCCATCCTTGCAGGTATATTATCACACTTTTTTGTTATGATTTCCACTGGTTCAACACACTTTTTTGTTATGTTTTAAGGTGGTTCAACACACTTTTTTGTGGTCATTTTTATCACTTGAACACACTTTTTTGTTATTGTTTTGTGTTTTCAAACACACTTTTTTGTTTGATCTATTTTTTATGAAAGAAGAATTGGCTTATTAATTTTCCGCTTCCGTGCCAGAAAGGAAATCGGTTATTGCATCATCAAAATTAATAACGATATGAACCTTTTTTCCATATCTATCGCCAATGAATTTGTTAAGTTCTTCTTTTATTTGCTTACGGTCTTCTTCTTTATCTTTTCCATCAGGTAAGATCATATCGAAAACAAGATTAACGTTTTCTTTGCCAGAGATGATTCTAAAGTCATGGAAATGAATATTCTTATCTTTTTTGGCAATGAATTCTTCGATTAAGACCTTGTATTTCTCTGTATCTGGATCATCTTTCATCACTGGATCCATATGAACGGTTAGATTGATGTTAAGCAAGGAATGTGCTTCTTTTTCTAGCATGTCGCATAACTCATGAGAAGCCATTACGTCGTTTTTTGCATCCACTTCAACGTGAATAACGCCATAAACTAGTTGACCATAGGTATGGATTGATAAATCATGAACTCCTAAAACTCCTTTGTGCTTAAGTAAAAGAGAGACTAATGATCGAATTAACTCTTCAGAAGGTTTCTCTCCTAATAAGGAATTAGCCGCTTCTTTTATAATACCTATTCCTGAAATCACAACAAGAGCAGCAACAAATAAGGTAAAGAAACAATCTACGTCATATTTAGTGAAATAGGAAATAAGAATTCCTACGATAACCAAGCTTGTTGATATGCAATCATTTAAGGCATCTTTTCCTAACGCTTTTAGTTGTTGAGAGTTGATTGCTTTCCCATATGAAAAATAAATTGATGATTGAGTTACTTTTACTAATATCGCTAAAGAAAGCAAGCATAACGAAGTAACATACATCGGATATGAGAATTCTCTAACTGATGGAGCGCCTGTATCAATAATTGATTTAATAAAAGAAATCAAATCTATAACTGCCTGATATGCCATAATGGCGCCAAGAGCAATAATTACACAGCCAATAATTAGGGAAATGATATATTCAGTTCTTTGGTGGCCATATGGATGTTCTTTATCAGCTGGTTTGAAAGTCATCTTCACCCCAAAGACACTTAAGGCATTATTCCCAAAATCAGAAAGGTTATTAACGGAATCAGATATCAACGAATATAAACCTAGAATGATACCGATGACGATCTTTGAAATGAACAAAAGAAAATTAGTTACTAATCCAAATATCGATGCGACTAATCCGTATTTTTTTTGAACAGATAAGTCTTTAGTATTCTTATAATCTTTGACAAATAATTTTAATAAAAGCTTTCCCATATGAAGGATTCTAATTCCAATTAAATGGTATGCGATAATTAACTTTTATATTTGTTTAATCAATACACGCATGCCTTATTTTAATTGTTTAAGGCGTTCTTATCTAAGGTTATGAACGTATGGAATTTCCCATCCCCATATTCTTTTTTATAACTACCATTGTATTTATTAACAATCTTCTTTATTGATGAAATTCCTAAGCCATGATAGGCAGAATGTTTCTTTGTTGTTTGTAATGATCCGTCTCTTTCTTTGATCTCACCTTCATAGTAATTTGAGCATTCAATTATCATCATGTTGTTTTTGTCATTGATGTTCAAAGATATTACTCTCTTATCTTTATTTTCGATTTTTGTTACCGCTTCAATGGCATTGTCAATCAAGTTATCAAACAAGGCATAAGCGTCATATTCTTTCATAAAAGAGGCGATACGTGTATCTCCATTGAAGGTAAATTCGATCTTTTCTCTTAGGCATCTTTCTCTCTTTTTGCTTATCACATAATCAAGTGGAGAATTCATTTCCGTGTAGTAAATATCATTTTGATCGATTAACGCGTCAATTCGATTTAAATCTTCTTTGCTAAGTTTTCCTTCGAAATCATGGATGAAATGTTTTAAGTCATGGTTACGGATTTTGAGTTGTTCGAAATCATATTTAGCGGAGTTGAAATCGCTTCTGGAAGATTCTAATTTCAATTTGATCATGTCGTTTCTAGATTGATTACGAATGCTATTAGAAACAAGAACACTGAAAAGAATGATTGATATGCAGTGAACTATTGTTTCTAATCTAACGATAAGCTGAGGATAATCATTTCCAATCTTGTCATTCATTACAGAGAGGACAACATTAACTAAAAACGTTGATGCAAGTACAAGAATGAGACTCGCTGGTAATTTTGGGATGGAGAATAATTTTCTAACAGCTCTAGAAAGAATAATGGCAATGATCGTGCAGATTGCAATTTGTATCAACTCACACCAAGGAGAAATAGTAGAAAATTCCTTTGGCAATAAATCGAAGAAGCTAAAGATAATATGTTGGATGTTATAGCCTAAGCAAACGGCAAATACACTTTTATACCACTTAATCTTGTATGGCAATAAGAACAACGCCGCATAGCCAATAACACCCAAACATAATCCTATACTTTCATAGATGATATTTACTATAACGTTGCCGCTATTTATCCAAGCAGGAAGGAATAATGCAATCAATATCATTCCAAATAATGCAAGCAAATATCGTAGGCAAAAATGATCTTTACGAGGGCTTCCTTTCAACAAAAAAGCTGATGCAATAAGTAATTGGCTATACAAATATGGAGAGAAAACCCATTTCCCTGATATTAGATAATATGTAATCATGACCTTCCTCCTGAAATATATGTCGTTAATTCTTCAACGAAACGTTTCTTTTTCGGAAAAGAGATTTGCAAAGATTCGCCATTGCTTAGGAATGCTTCGTGGCCATCTATCTTGCTAACGAATGATAGATTCACCAAATAGCAGTTGTTGCATCTAGAGAAAATAGAAGAATCCAGCTTCTTTTCCATATCCGACATCTTTCCTCTAAAAGAGATAACGTCTTTTAACGTATATACGTATATATTGTGTCCTTTGACTTCCAAATACATGATTTCTTTCTGATTCAAAATTATTGTTTCTCCTTTGAAAGAGAGGGAAATCTTCATGCCTTTTTGCTTTTTGACTAGACGAATGATTCGATCCATCTTCAATGAAAGCGATGGATATTTAATTGGTTTAAGGATGTAATCTAATGCGTCAACTTCATATCCTGCAACAGCAAGGGAATAAACATTAGTCACGAAGACTATTGATTGCTTATAACCTCTTCTTCTCATTTCTCTTGCTAGGCTCATTCCATCAAGAGAAGGCATTTCAATATCAAGGAAACACAAATCAAATTGATTGAAATCTTCATTCAAGAATGCCACAGAATCAGAAAAATAAGTAATTTGAAAACTATTGTTTGTTTCAGTGAAATATGTATTCAAAAACTCCTTTAGCAAAAGGTAGTCATCGTTATTGTCTTCAATGATGGCGATAGTTAGCATTCTAGAAAAACTCCTCTAAAACATCTATGGTCTAAATTTAACATATCTAAGGGAAAAAGGCACCCCTTAGGAATAGGGGTGCCAGCAATATAACTTACTTAACGGTTGTGAAGGCGTTTTGTAAGGCGAGAACCACAAGAGCGCTTGCAACCGTATTCATAGGAACAAGCCAATCTTGGTTAATGCCATTGATTATGACTCCATCACCATCTGTGTCGGTTGGAAGCTTTGTTGTCGCATCAACCTCTACTGTAAGTTTGTTGATTCCATCAATTCCTAAGGTGGCTAAATTTGTGAAATAGCCAGAACTCTTAATGGACCAAAGAACTTGCATATCCGCACATTGATATGAGGAATCATCATCTAAGGCAATCGTGTAGATTGTTTTATCATGATTAAGAATGACGAATAGGTCGCAGCCTCTTTTTGCACTTTCGCTATTCTCTGGTTCAGATAATACTGTCGTATAGTATGAACCAGTAAGAGTTTGTTTAGAATCACTATTGCCAGAGCAAGAAGTGCCAAACAACGGTAAGGTCAATAAGCCGAGGCAGAATACCTTTTTCATTAATTTGTTTTTCATATTATTCACCTTTTTTCTTTTTCTTTAAATCAAGAACAAGGAAGAGAACTGAGCAAGCTGCGCCTGCAGCAAGAACAACGGTAACAGATACTGGGATTGCAATCCAAGCTTTGTTCCATTTGATTGTCATACCAACGGCGGCAGAGTTAGCAAAGACATAAAGTTGATCGTGAGCGGCTCTTCTAAGGCATTGCATACCGTAATTTGACTTTGTGATCTTATCGGATAAGGTTGCTTTGAAAGCGGTTAACCACATATCAACACCTGCAACAACAGCTGCATCAGAACTATATGTGACATAGTCATCGCAAGCATCGGTGATGATTCTTCCATTGAATCCCCATTCTCCACGAGGAAGGTCTGTCATTAAGGCTTTTGAAGCGCCAGTCCAGCAAACACCGACAGCGTTATATCCAGCCATAAATCCTGTGGCATGTCCTTCTTTGACAGAGATTTCAAATGGACGGCCATAGATTTCACGGATGGCTTGTTCGCTAGCCCAGGTCTTAACTGTTTTTTGCCTGTTTGTTTCTTGGTCATTAAGCATGTAGTGTTTGATATAGACACTAATGCCTTTGCCCCAAAGAGCATCGATTTGAGCAGCAGCCATCTTGCCAGAAAGGATTCCATCTTCAGAATAATATTCGAAGGCACGTCCACCAAACGGGGAACGATGAATGTTCATCGATGGAGCGTATAATGCTGAAACGCCATTTGCTAAGCATTCATTGCCATATACTTCACCGAATTCTTTTGCTAATTCAGTGTTGAATGAAGCAGCAAGAACGCATGTTGTAGTGTATTGGTTAGAAGTCTTATCGGTTGTTAAATCGTGTAATCCTTCCGCACCATCCATATCAACTGCCATAGCCTTTTCGATTGAAACGACTGCTGGGTTATGCCAACCGCATTTTCCAAAGAGGTTTGTCATTTCATCAAGAGTGAGTTGATCTAAGAGCTTATCCCAAAGAGGATCATCATAATCAAGACCTGTCATATCTGAGATAACAAAGCCATTCTTAGCGCCTGTCGTAGGCATTTTTGCATCAGGATGGTCTTTATCAAGGTTACTAACATCAATTGATGAGCCGGAAAGTCCGTTTGTTGCTAGTTTGACAACCTTCTCGCTTGCGGCGACATTAGCATTTTGTTCTCTTGATTTAGGGAATGTTCCAGCCCAGTCTGAACGCGTTATTAATGGACACTTGTCGGTATTGAATGTTCCGTCACCTTCAGTTACATCATCAAAGAGATTTGTTGCAGCCTTCTTATCGGAAGCGCGTTTGCCATTCGCTTCGTTATAGACGATTTTGTTATCGATATTGAAATCATGTGTTAATTCATCCTTAACGGTATGAGAATCACTTCTAAGGGAAAGAGTATATTTTCCAGCAGATGAAACATAAGCCTTTTCTGTCTTATAGTCATAGGAAGAAAGATCGTCGTAATCCATTGTTATGGTCAAGCGTTCTGTTTCACCAGGATTAAGAAGCTTTGTTTTAGCAAATCCACCAAGGACTACTTCAGATTTTTCAATTCCTTCATCTTTGTTATATGGTGCATGGTAATAAAGTTGAACGACGTCTTTTCCTGCCACATCGCCAGTATTTTTGACGTCTACTGATACTTCGATCTTTTTACCTTTGCCACCGATATTCCATGAAGCGTTACTCCAAGAGAAACTTGTATAGCTTAAGCCATAGCCAAACGGGAATTGGACAACATCATCATATTTGATATATCCATCTGCGGCGGCAGTTTCATAATATCTGTAGCCAACATATATGCCTTCTTGATAATAGACATACTTATTCATTTCATAATCATAATTTGAGTATGTGTAGTCACCGAAATTGTAATATGTTGGATTGCTTTCCATCTCATATGCATAGGTGTCTGGCGTATGTCCAGAAGGATTAATAGTTCCTTTAAGGATTTCTCCTAAGGCGTTATTTCCTCTTGAACCAGGCATACCAATCCAAAGACATGCACTGATTTTCGAATCATCAATGAAACCTAATTCCATTGGTGTGGAGGAGTTAATAACAATGATGACTTTCTCGTAATTGGCTTTAACGTATTCAAGAAGTTCTTTTTCTACATCTTGGAGTTCAAGATAGTGTTTTCCTGCATCTCCGCCTGTAACGCCAGTCATATCTAATTTAGCATCGGCGCCTTCTCCGCCAGCTCTAGAAATGACAAAAAGAGCGGTATTTGAATAGGATTTTGAATATTCTTTGATGTTCTTTCCTTCATATTCATAAGAATCATATTCAGACATTGCTGGCTCAAATATTGATGCATCCGCGCCAGTCATATCGGCTTTTCCGCCAGCTTGGTCTTTTCTATCTTGATAATGATCTTGATAGAATTGCCATAAGCCTGGGTTAACTTCAAAACCGGAATTCTCCAATCCTTGTTTAATGTTGATATTCAAATCTTGTTTGAACCAACTTGATGCTGAACCAGATCCTTGATATAAGGTCTGATAGGAACCGTTACCGAAGACATTGATCTTCTTTGTCTCCTTTAAAGGAAGTGTTTTAGAATCGTTCTTCAAAAGAATGAATCCTTCTTCTGCTTCCTTTTGGGTGAAGGTTTGCGCTTCTTTTAGAGCTTCATCAGCGGTCATGTTAAAACTTGTGTTTACAGATTCTCTGAAATGCAAGTTAATGATGTCGCTAAAATAAGCGCAAGTGCAATCAACTGCGACAGCTGCTGCAACTGCGGTGGCGGCTAAAACCACACCGACAATTTTTTTGGCTTTCATTTTTTTCTCCTTTTTATGATTACCAAACGCTTTTCTAAGCGTGTGTGACTCTAATTTACACAAGAAAATGAAAGCGTTTACAATTTTGTCCCAAACTTAATACGAATAGTCCTAACCTTTTACTTTTAGGCCATGCGTATAGAGAAATAATCGCCAAATAGCGAAAAAATTTCTTAATGTCAAAAATTAAGAATATAATAAATTTAGAGAAACAATTAATAATCAAAAAGATGGAGGAAAATACGTTATGAATATCTTCGATAAACGAATTGCTCTTCTTCAAGCTCATATGAAGAAAGATGGCATCAAAGCCTATATTATTCCTGCGACCGATCCTCATATGTCTGAGGAATCTCATATTCATTTCACAAAGGAAAGATTCTATTTCTGCCCATTTTTAGGAAACGATGGAACATTATTAGTAACTGAAGATGCCTACTATCTATATACGGATGGAAGATATTGGACGGAAGCAGAATGGGAACTTGATGGCAGCAATTGCAAATTAGTCTATGCCGGAAAAGCAAATGTTCCTACATTAGCTGAATATGTTAAGGAAAACGATCTTTATCCATTAGGATTAGATTCTTCATTATTCTCTTATGGCGATTTGAAAGCGTTATACAAAGATGCAGATCATAAAATCAGACAGGTTTCCTATCGTTATATGATCAAAGATCTTCCACCCATGCCAAAAGATAAGATTTGGAAGGTTGATGAAAATCTTCTTTCAACCACGATGGAAGAAAGAATAAGAAAAGCGATGAATGCCGTAAATAAAGCAGGGGCGAAAGCCTTGGTTGTTCCAACTCTTGATGATATTGCTTATATCCTTGGGTATCGTGGAAACGATATTCCTTGCACTCCTCTTTTCTATTCTTATTTGTATATTGATGAACAAAGAGAAGTTCATCTCTTTATCGATAATGAAAAACTTCCTGAAGAAGGAATACCTAATGTCATCATTCATGGATACGACACGTTCTTTGATTTCTTAAAAGAGCATGCTGAAATTAAAACGTTTGTCGATGAACATAACACAAATGCAAGAATCTGCTCAATTCTCAAAAAGAAAGTCTTTGGCAACAATCCAATCATCGCTCAAAAATCAGTTAAGGGTGAAAAAGAGATTGCTAATACAAAAGAGATTCAAGCAATTGATGGATTAGCCGTTCTTAAATTGATGAAATACGTCGATGACAATATCGAAAAAGGTGAAATTAGCGAATATACGTGTGCTAAATTCATCGATGATGCAAGAAAAGAAAACGAAAGATGTTTTGATATATCTTTCTCAACGATTGCTGCCTTAGATAAGAATGCAGCCATGATGCATTATCAACCAAAAGAAGCAGATTCACCAAAACTAACATTAGATAACCAACTTCTTCTTGTTGATTCTGGTGGACAATATTATGGCGGAACAACCGATACGACTAGAACCTTTATCTTTGGAAAGAATGTTTCAGATGAAGTAAAAATCGATTATACAAAAACATTAAAATCACAAATCTCTTTATCTACATGTGTCTTTGAAAAAGGCTGCTCAGGTCATGAAATCGATATCATGGCAAGAGAAATCATCTGGAAAGATGGTCTTGATTATAAATGTGGGACAGGCCACGGAGTTGGTTATATGTCTTGCGTTCATGAAGGGCCAATAGGTTTCAGATATTATGATCGTGAAGGAGTCTTCGATCATGCCGTCTTAGAACCAGGCCACATAATCACCATTGAGCCAGGCATATACAAAGCAAATAAACACGGAATCCGTCTAGAAAACAATCTTCTTGTTGTTCCTGCTTTCGAAACGGAAGACGGAACATTCTATAAATTCGAAACTATTACTTATGCACCATATGATGCAAGAGGCATCCTTGTTTCAATGCTTACCGACGAAGAGCTTGCATGGGTTAATTCCTATAACAAAATGGTATATGACAAGTTATCCGCGTTAATCAAAGACGATGATGATTTATTGATATATCTAAAGAAAGTTACTTCTCCATTAAAAAGATAAGTAGGTTTTATAGGGTATATTTGGATTTTTGAAATTTCCATGGCTGAAAGGCCATGGTTTTTTTCAGATATAACGATTATTCAAAAATCCTATATGAAAAGCACCTATATTTTCTATAGATGCTTGTTTTTTCTTTTACTTAGATGAATTCACGAAGGAATCAATATCCACTTTTGAGGTGTCAATGCTGGCAATTTGCTTCCTAAGTTTAAGAACATATGAAGGAGAGACAGATAATTCATCAACGCCTAATGCAACAAAGAAAGGCAGAAGTTTTTCATCTCTAGCAAGTTCGCCACATATACCAACCGGAATGTTATGCTTATGACCATTCTCAACAGTTAATTTGATTAATCTAAGAATAGCCTTATGATGAGGATTGAAAGTCTTATCAAGCAATGGGTTAACACGATCAATTGCTAACGTATATTGTGATAAATCGTTCGTGCCGATTGAGAAGAAATCAACATGCTCCGCTAAAACATCAGACATAATTGCTGCAGCAGGAGTTTCCACCATGATGCCAATCTTCATATCCTTGTTAAATTTCTCGCCTCTTGAGGTGAGATTATTTTTAGCTAAGGTGCACATCTCTTTAACGAATTCGACTTCGCTAAGAGAGATAATCATTGGAATCATGATAGCAAGATTTCCATATGCTGAAGCCCTATATAAAGCAGTTAACTGATCTAAGAACATCGCTGGACGATCCTTGCAGATTCTTATTGAGCGATATCCAAGCGCAGGGTTTTCTTCTTCTGGAAGATTGAAGTAATCGACTTTCTTGTCCGCACCAATATCAAGGGTACGAATAATTACTTCTTTCCCTTTCATTGCTTCAACAACTTTTTTGTAATGAGTGAATTGTTCTTCTTCACTTGGATAATCTTTGCTATCTAAATAGATGAATTCGGATCTGAATAAGCCAATTCCTTCTCCATCATTTTTGATGACATTATCGACTTCATAGGATGAGGCAATATTTGAATAGATTTTCACTTTCTTACCATCGAGAGTTTTAGTTTCAACTCCTTTTAGTTTTGAAAGTTCTCTAACATCAGCAAGGTATTCTTCTTTGATTTTAGAGAATTTGGTGATGTCTTTTGATGATGGATCAAGGATGAGTTTTCCTTTTAGTCCATCAATGATGGCAAATTTGCCATTTAGTGAAGGATCTACCTTTAAATCATCGATCGCACATATTGAAGGAATCTCAAGCATTCTCGTCAGAATTGAGACATGTGAGTTAATGCTGCCCTTAACAAGAACCAATCCAAGAAGGAGGTTCTTATCAAGTTTCATTAATTCACTTGAAGGAAGATCATCGCAAATGAGGATTGAAGGTTCTTTCAAGAGATTCGTATCTTCTTTGTTAGACAAGCAATCGACAAGCTTATTTCCTACTTCAAGAACGTCTTTTGCTCTTTCTTTCATATAGGAATCATCCATTGCTTCAAACATGCTAGAAAGTTGTTTGCTAGCATCTAGAACTGCTTTTTCTGCTGTTTCCTTATTAGAAATACCTTCTTTGACTAAATCTTCGAAATCTAAGTCTTCAGCCATAAGCTTATGGGAGAGGAAGAGTTGAGCCTCTTCTTCTCCTAAACTTATTAATGTGTCTTGATACAGTTTTTCGAAAGAGAGTATGGCTTTTGAGCGAGCTTCAATAAATCTGTTAAACTCTTCTTCTTCGCCCAAAAACTCATTTTTGATTTCATTTTTAATGTCTTGATAAACGACCAATTTACCAAGAGCGTATCCATCAAAGATACGTTTTGAGCTGTACTCTTTCATAATTATAAGTTTGTTTCAAAGACATTTTTGATGGCGGAAATTGCAGCCTCTTCATCTGCGCCATCTGCTTCAATGAGAACTTCTTCGCCACCCTTGACGCAAAGTCCCATGACTCCGAATATTCTCTTTAAGTCGGCTTTTTTGCCTTTGTTTGTGATTGAGATGCTAGAAGTGTATTTCTTTGCTTCAGCAACCACTATTCCGGCTGGACGGGCATGAATTCCCTCTTTGTCTTTAATAACGTAAGTAAATGATTTCATTTTTATTTTCTCCTTTTGAAACTAATTCCTTTAAATTTACCAAGTTCTGGATTTGGATCATCTTTTTTAAGTAAGCTAAGCATGAAGGCGGTAATGACTGTACCAATAGCTAATGAGAGAAGGTACCAATACCAATTGCCAACAACAGCGAAGACGAAGATGCCACCATGTGGGGCCATTAAAGTGCATTTGAAGACAACGCTAAGCAAACCGGCGACTGCTGAACCAACAACAGATGAAGAGATAACTCTTAATGGATCTTTTGCGGCATATGGGATTGCTCCTTCGGTGATAAAGCCTGCACCCATGATGTAGTTAACCATTGCTTCTTTTCTTTCTTGTTTCGACCATTTTTGCGGAAAGAGAGTTGCAGAAAGAGCAATGCCAAGAGGCGGAACCATGCCACCGATCATGACTGCAGCCATCATTTGATAGCAGTATGATTGAGTCGCTGGATCACTTGATGCAGCAGCTTGCGTTAACATCGCCGTTCCAAATACATATGCGGCTTTATTGATTGGACCACCCATATCTACTGCCATCATTGCGGCAAGAAGAGCACCAAGAAGGATTGTTAATTGATGGTTTCCCAACCAATTCAAGGCGTTTGTAATGCCAATATTAATATATGTGAATGGGGTGTTTAATAAGAACATTACTAAGCCAATAAGAACAATTCCAAATACTGGATATATAAGCATTGGCTTAACTCCATCTAATGATTTAGGGAACTTTGACGTGGCTTTTTCTAATAATTTAATGATGTAGCCAGCTAAGAAACCTGCGATAAGGGCTCCTAAGAATCCTGCAGTTGATCCAGTATCGTTCTTAGTGATTTGAACCTCAATGGAGTAACTTGATATAGTAGCAAGACTTCCACCAACAAAGCCAACCGCTAAGCCAGGTCTTCCGGCGATTGAATAAGCAATGAAGGCTGCAAAGACCGGTAACATGAAATTGAAGGCGATTCCACCGGTGGTTTTTAAGAACCATGATACGGGGGTTCCTGTTCCGAAGTTTGAATCGGTTGGAACACCAGCAAATGTGTCAATCATGAAGGCGATAGCAATTAAGATACCTCCACCGATAACGAATGGTAACATATGGGAGACACCATTCATTAAGTGCTTATAGAATTGATGAATTATTGAACCAGAAGTTGCCTTATCTTCTTTCTTGGTTTCTTTGTTTTCTGAATGATAGATTGGCGCTTCGCCACTAACTGCTTCTTTGATGAGATTTTCAGGTTCATGAATTCCTTTGCTAACCGTGGAAATCACTACACGCCTGCCATCAAATCGTGACATTTCAACATTTACGTCAGCTGCAACAACGATGCCTTTGGCATGTTCAATCTCCTCATCTGTAAGAAGATTTTTGATTCCGCCAGAACCATTAGTTTCAACCTTGCAAGTGTAACCCATTTCCTCTGCTTTTTTCTTAAGGGCTTCTTCAGCCATATAAGTATGGGCGATGCCGTTTGGACATCCCGTGACTCCAAGAATCTCTGGGTATTCATTCTTTGGAGCTTCATCTTTCTTTTCTTCTTGGATACGTGCCTCTTCAGTCTTATCGATGATTGAAAGGAATTCTTCCGTGCTTTTTGCGCCAATAAGATCATTCTTGAAGTTTTCATCCATCAAAAGATTGGATAATCTCGCTAACACTTCAAGGTGAACGTTATCTTCCGTATTAGGAGCAGCAATTAAGAAGAGCAAATTAACTTTTTCTCCATCTAAGGAATCGTAATCTACCCCATCTTTAAGAACCATCGCAGCTAAAGCTGGTTTTTTAACGACATCAGATTTGCAATGGGGAATTGCAATTCCTTCGCCAATTCCGGTCGTTGATTCTTCTTCTCGATGATAGACGCCTTTCTTATAGGTTTCTAAGTCATCGATGACTCCGCTTTTTGATATCAATGCTACAGCTTTTTCAATACAATCGCTTTTTGATGAAGCCGCAGCGTTAATATCAATCGTTTTACTTGATAATAAATCTGTGATTTTCATATGTCCTCCTTTCATTTATATCAATTTTTCTAATTTTGTGACCGTTTCAAGTGTGGCTAGATTCTCTGAGAAAGCGGAGGCAGAGCCTGTTGCTATGCCTCTTTTGAATGCTTTATTGATGTCGCCACTTCTAAAATATTCATCAATAAATCCTGCTACGAGTGAATCTCCTGCGCCAACAGTGTTGATGACCTTTCCTTTTGGTGATCTAGTAATCTTCCAGTTTCCATTTCCTTCAACTAAAAGAGCGCCATCTCCGCCAAGAGATACAATGACATTTCTTGCTCCAAGAGCAATTAATCTCTTTGCTGTTTCAACTAGTTCCTCATCATTATTGATTTTGACGTTGAAAAGCTCTTCTAATTCTTCTTTATTAGGTTTTACTAATGTTGGATGATAAGGCAATGTCTTAAGTAAGGTATCCTTTGTTGTATCAACAACAAGCTGAACATGTTGATCTTTGATTCTTTCAAGGATTCTTTCGTAGGTGTTGCTTGGTAAGGTGTTTGGTATTGCTCCAGAGATTACTAAAACATCTTTGTCTGTTAATTTGGTTAGTTTGGAGATGAGCTCTTCAATCTTTTCATCGCTTACTTTTGGGCCTTGCCCATTTATTGCAGTCTCAACCATTCCTTTGATTTTGACATTGATTCTTGTATTTCCTTCAAGTTCGACGAAATCGGTATCAATGTTATGAGCGGTCATTTCGTCTTTGATATATTTGCCAACGAATCCTCCGACGAAGCCCATTGCGACTGATTTTGTTCCTAGATTTGATAAAACGATGGAGACATTGATTCCTTTTCCTCCTGGAAGCATGCTCTCTTTCTTAGTGCGGTTAATAGCGCCAACTTCAAGTTTGTCTAAGTCAACGATGTAGTCTAGTGCTGGTGAAAACGTTACTGTGTATATCATTTATTCTCCTACCTCCAAAACATTTTCCTTCTTATATTCTTTTTTATTCATTTTGTTAGTTATTAAGGTCGCTTCATCAAAAGAGGCAAAAGAGACTCCTTTTTCAAATCCAAGTTTAGAAGAATCTGCTAAAACAAATGCTTTTAAACTTCTTTCAAGAGCAGTTTTCTTAATGATTGCTTCTTCGTAATCTGGCGTCGTATAGCCTTGATTCAAAGAAATAGCATTAGAGCCAAAGAAACCAAAATCAAAAGTAAATCTCTTGATTGTTTCTAGCGGGAATGCACCAAGGAAGGCATCCGTGCTTAATTTAATTTCTCCACCAGTGACGTAGACCTTATAGCCTTTTTTCTTTAACTTTTGGGCTATTGTCATTGAGTTAGTGACGAAAGTATTGTTCTTTGAAGTAATGTAATCACATAAGAAGGATGTTGTGGTTCCTGCATCGATATAAACTAAAGAATTGTCTTTTATTAATGTTGCTGCATATTTAGCGATAGCATTCTTTTCTTCGACATTGAGCAATTGTTTTTCACTCATATTGAGCTCGAATAAGCTAGAGCTATTTGTTCTTAAAGATTTTGCTCCGCCATGAAGACGGTTAATCTTTCCCTCTTTTTCTAAATAAACTAAATCTCCCCTTATAGTAGATTCGCTTGAAGATGTTCTTTCCATCAATTCATGAATAGAGACATACTCCTTCTCATCTACTAAATTCAAAATCATTTCTAATCTTAAATTTCTAAGCATTGGTTTTAACCTCTGTCATTATTGTAAAAGCGCTTACATTAATATTCAACAAAAATCGTTATATTTCGTTATATTTCATTAACCATTAAAATATTAATTATATAAATATAATTAAAAAACATTATTTTTTATTCAATATTTTCTATTTTAATAACGATTTGATGCTTGACGTAAAAATACAAACATTTTTTTCGTGTAGCTAGCGAAAATAATGGAAAAACATAAAATGATAGAATAAATAATAGAATAAATGATAGAAAAGAGGTTTGCTTATGTATCAAGAAGATGAATTTGTTGAATTAAGAAAATCTTTAGCTCAGTTGAAAGAAGGAATTATATCTTTGAGTTCTATGCTTAACAAAACAAATAAAGGAGAATTGTATATAGGCATAACGGATGATGGAAAACCGTATGGGTTATCAATCGGAAAACAAACTAAAGCAGAGATAGTCCATGAAATTCAAAATAAAATAAAACCCTTGCCTGCTAAAGTTATTGTTGATGATTTCATTGAAGACGGTAAAAGCATAATTAAAGTCAGCGTTGAAGGAAACGACATTCCTTATTCAGCTTATGGAAGATATTACATACGCGTTAATGATGCAGATATATTGATGGATTCTCTCCAATTACAACATTTCTTTGAAAATAAGGAAGACGTGTATTCAAGATGGGAAGAAAAAGAAACTAATTACACCGTCGATGACATTGATGAAGATGCCTTGATTGATTGCATAAGAACAGCTAACGACAAAGGAAGACTTGAATACGTTTATAGGAATCCTTCTGAAGCGTTAACAAAGCTTGGATTGCTTGCAGAAAACGGAAAACTCAATAATGCAGGTCTTTATTTATTCGGAAAAAACAGGCCATTAACAATCAAGGAAGCAAATTATCCAACAGATTCGCGGACGGAATTTGGAGAAATAAAAGAATTCGGGGGGAACATAATCGAATGCATAAAAGAATCGGTTTCATATATTCAAAATCATATTTCGTACAAATCAAATATCATTGGTATTCAAAGAGAAGAAATCCCTGAAATACCTCTTAGAGCAATAAGAGAAATCGTGATTAATTCTTTTGCTCATTGCTCATATGCTACAAAAGGAGACTTTAACCAATACGTAATTTTCAAATCCTCAATAAAAATATACAATCCTGGCTCAATATTCAAAGACATCGATCCAATGAAATTTGCATCAGGAAAAATAGGCAGTAAAATAAGGAATCCTTTGATAGCGAACGTATTATTTAAATACGGCTTCATTGATTCGCTTGGGACGGGATTTGATAGGACTTTCTCCTTATGTGCTCAAAATAATATTGAATACAAATATAAGAATGATGAATTCGGTTTTACTTTCATTTTTGAAAGGAACGCCAATTTCTTGGATGATAGAATAAATGATAGAATAAATGATAGAATAAACGACCTTGACAAAGATATCATTTCATATATCAAAGAGAATAAATGCATAACTACATCAGAGCTATCGGACATTCTTAAAAAATCAAAACCAACCATCCAAAGACATATGGATCAGTTGGTTGAAAAGAAGATGATTAAAAGAGTTGGTTCAAGGAAAACTGGTTATTGGATGGTCCTAGAATCTAAATAAATCATCTAGTGTAATCACATTTGTAAATACATCAGAATATTCATTACGGCTCACACCATAAGTAGTAATCAAAGTGTTTCTTACGGACATTCTTTTTGAGACTTTTTCCACTACGGCATTTCTTCTACGATTCACTTTCAAATAATAATCTTTATTAGCCTTGAATAAGTCTGAGTAGAACTTAGCTTCACAAAGGTTAATGACGTCATCTTTCCTTTCTATCAATAAATCAATCTGCATGCCGTCTTCTTTTGAATAGAAAGCGCTATGAGATGTTCTAACTCCAGAAATACCTAAAGCAAACTTTATTTGATCTATATGATTAAAACAAACATTTTCAAAAGATAATCCTGCCCATGTATTCAATTTATAATCAGAAACGTTTTGAGAGAAATAGTCTTCATCATCGATTTCACCATTACAAAAGTTCAAATAGAATAAGCAAAAAGGATCCACGAGTTTGTAATACACTTCTCTCTTAGAATAACCAAAAGGAGAATATTTGATTACAAAATCGCTTGCAATTAATCCATTAAGGTAATTGGTTAAGACTCCTCCTTCTGTTATTTTTGTTTTTTGTGAAATTTCTTTCCTTGTGAAACCAAGGCTATTCGTATATAGCAGTTTCACAATTTCCTTTGCTTTTTCGCTGTATGTAAAAACAGATCTAAACAATCTATCAAATTCCAATTTCAATTTAGCTGATTTTTTAAAGAAAAGATTGTCAATATTTTGGAACAAAGAATACTCGTTGCTTATATATTCTAGATAATAAGGAATTCCCCCAAATACCATATAAGCGAATGTAACATCATAACGGGACATATTAACGTTATTGCTCTTAAGGAATTCTTCACATTCGGCAAGACTAAAAGGAGCAAGTTTTATTTCATATGTCACTCGACCATATAATCCTCCATGATTATTAATAAGATTATTTTCCATCCAGGAAGTTGCACTTCCGCAAATAATCATCATCAAATTATTTTTTGAACAACCATAGGAATTCCAGAAGCCCTCAAAGGCGCTGATGAAACTTGAACCATTTGTATCCATCCAAGGAAGTTCATCAAGGAAGATAACAATTCTTGATCCATCATCTTTTTGATTGATTAATTTTCTTAGTAAGAAGAAAGCATCAAACCAATCAGTTGGTTCTTTTGCATCTTTCAATCCGTATTCGAGAAGATTCAAATAAAATTGGTTTAATTGTTTCTTTAATTCACGATTAGGATCACCTTCATCTGGAGCAAGACCAGCATGTTTGAAAAAGAAACGTCCATTAAAAAATTGATTAACTAAAAATGTTTTGCCAATTCTTCTTCTGCCATATATAGCAACAAGCTCAGCCTTATTAGAGTGATATAATTTATCAAGTTCTTTAATCTCGTTCTTTCTTCCAATAATCATATTTTTATTTCCCTTTTTATAATTATAACACATTTAGCCACGAAATCACTTTTTTGCGTTTCGTGGCGCGCTCAAATAATATTTAGCAAAAATAAAAACTTATTTTTAATTTTGAAAATAATATAGTTATCGCTTTTTTATCGGTCTTTTTATAACATTGCTTTCATTTTAATACCTTTTATTTGTCATATTGTCGATTTAGCCACGAAACGTTATTTTTTCATTTCGTGGCACAAAAGCAATTTGAAAAGAGCAAAATCAATCTCTTTTACTAGTCAATCAAACTATAAAATGAAAGATGAAACTAAAGAAACCACTTCTTTTCTTTGCTCTTTAACCGTTATGGTTGGTAAACCATCTCCGCCTTGTATTCCATAATCTCCAAAATAAGAATGAACTCCTCCATCAATCTTATGTTCTTCTAAATTGGGGAGATAATTCTTATTTGAATCATATTTGCTTTTATTAATAACTTTATCGTTACTAGCTAAAAGAGATAATGTTTTTAGGTTTGCTGAAGATAGATCAACTGTTGAATATGCGGCTAAAAGAATAAGTCCAGAATATTCTGAGGAATGATTTCCTAAATATGAACAAGCCATAGCTCCACCAAGAGAATGCCCGCCAATATACCATTCTTTTATTGAAGGCATCAAAGACTGTTTTCCATCCGCACCATTACTATCAAATACAGCTAAATTGAAAGGCATCTTAACCATTATTGAAGAGATTCCCATATCAGAAAGGTCTCTTAAGAATGGAGCATACGCCTTATATTCAACCTTTCCACCAGGATAGAAAATGAATCCTTTTGTTGATGAACCATCTTTTGGTTGAAATGTTACATAATCACTTTTATCTTCTACCCTAGATAAAGCTGAATCTTCTAAATACGTTAAAGCGTCGTTAGTCGCATGTTGATAGATGCCAACATATATGAAGAATGCCGCTAAGCTAACTACAAGCACTCCTCCAATAGAAGAAGAGATAATAATTATTCTTTTTGTTCTTTTTTTCATAATAGGGATATTATCGTTCAAATTAATAGAAGATTGTAAGGAATATTCTTGAAGGAAAGGAAAGAAAAATCCAAAAATTCAAATTTCCCTTGTAAAAACCACATGGATTTAGAAAACGAAAGATTGAAAGACAAGTTAATAAGTTTTGCCCCTCTTAAATGGAATCCCTTCTAAATTCAAAAGATATTCCTTTCTTTCAATTCCTCCAGCATATTCAACAAGAGTATTATTTTTTCCTAACACTCTATGACATGGGATTATGTGATATAGCATTCCCAACAGCTTGACTTGACATTGTTGGCTTGTTCAAAATAATTGCTACATCTTTAGCAATATCGCCATATGTTCTACTAGACCCATAGGTATTTTCGAAAGAAGGTCTAAAACCATCTTTTGAAATGGAGATAATCCAAATAACATTCTTGGAACGAAAGATGGTTCATTTCCCGAGAAATAAACATCAAGCCATTCTTTTGCTTTTAGGATAGTATCCGTTTCTTTCTAAAATCCATTTGAAATTTCTGAAACGTGTTTTTGATCAATGAAAAACAAATTAATAAGAAAACCACCTTTTTCAATGATGGTCATCATTCCTAAGGGAGAATCATAGAAAGAAACATATTTCATGTTACTCTAATTCAATCGTGCTCGGCGGTTTTGAAGTAAAGTCGTATACTACACGGTTGACTCCCTTTACTTCATTAACAATTCTATTAGAGATATTCGTTATTACTTCAAATGGAATATTCGCTGGTTTAGCTGTCATGAAATCATCAGTTGTTACGGCACGTAAGACAATCGCATAATCATAAGTCCTACCATCACCCATGACCCCAACAGAACGCATATTTGATAAGGCAGCAAAATATTGGTTGATCTTCTTATCAAGTCCAGCATTCTTAATTTCTTCACGGAATATTGCATCCGCGTCTTGAACAATCCTGATTTTTTCTTTTGTTATATCACCAATGATTCTTATTCCTAGACCAGGCCCTGGGAATGGCTGGCGATAGACCAAAGATTCAGGGATACCAAGCAATAAGCCTAATTCTCTTACTTCATCTTTGAATAAGTCTTTTAATGGCTCAACGATTCCTTCAAATCCAACATCTTTTGGAAGACCTCCAACATTATGGTGAGATTTGATTGTTTGAGAAATTCCTAAGCCTGATTCAATACGATCTGGATAGATTGTTCCTTGAGCAAGATATTCACATGCAGGAATGTTTTTCTTTGTCTCTTTAAATACATCGATGAAGGATTTGCCGATGATTTTCCTCTTTTGTTCAGGATCAATAACTCCTTGTAGACGCTCTAAAAATAAATCTGACGCGTCAACAGGAATAAAGTTGAAAGAGAATTTTTCTTTGTTTGAGAAAAGCGAGATAACAGATTCCGCTTCATCTTTTCTTAATAAGCCATGATCAACGAATACGCATGTTAATTGATCACCAATAGCTTTGCCAATAAGAGCTGCTACAACAGATGAATCAACTCCGCCAGATAAAGCGCAGATAACCTTCTTGTCGCCAACTTGTTTTTTTATTTCTTTGATTTTGTCATCAATGAAAGAAGATGGTTTCCATGTTGGTTTGCAACCACAGATATCCCAAACAAAGTTCTCAATCATCTTTTGACCATAGACTGAATGTTCAACTTCTGGGTGGAATTGAGTCGCATAAAGTTTTCTTTCTTCATTTGCGAAAATTGCGTTTTGACAATGTTTGCTTGAAGCGAGGCATTTGAATCCTTCTGGAAGAAGGGTTACTTCATCATTATGTGACATGAATACATCGCTAATTTCAGGAACATCTTTTGTCAAAAGAGATGATGCGTGTATTGATATTTCAATATTTCCGTACTCAGTATTCCCTCTATTTGCTACTTCACCACCTAAGGTATAAGCCATAAGTTGGCAACCATAACAAATACCAAGAATTGGTTTTCCTAAAGAAAAAATCTTCTCATCAATATGAGGAGACTTAGGATCATAAACGCTATTAGGGCCGCCAGTAAAAATGATGCCCTTAACTTCATCAGAGGCTAAAACATCTAATGGAGTCGTGAAAGGAAGAACTTCTGAGTAGACATTGGTTTGTCTTACTCTTCTAGCAATCAATTGATTGTATTGACCGCCAAAATCTAAAACTATTATTTTTTCCATACACTATATTTAAACACGTAAGGAAATTTCATAGAAGAAGAAAACGCTTTACTTGATTTCGATTGTGTTGCACCCAAAAGGAAAGATTGCTACCTTCAGGTGCAATTTTTAGTGTTTTTTGCACATCAAATAATTAAAATATAGTTATAGGTGCAATTTATGAGCGTTAAATCTGAGTATTACAAACTTAATGAAATAGATTTTAAGGATTATTTAGATAATTTGAAAAAATCTCCAAATTCAATTCATCTTTTAAACGATGCATATTTCTTTTCGCCAACATTTGAAATAAATAATCTGATAATTAAACTAAATAGTAAAGTTAATGAGTTTGACTCTTTGATTAATTCGTTCTTTCCTTTTTCAAGAAAACAAATTCTTCAATCATTTTTGATGGATGAAATAGAATCAACCAACAAAATAGAAAATATTCATTCAACAAAACATGATATTTTTTCCGTTATTGATAACGCCTCCGCAACAAACGATAAAAAAATTATCTCAATAGCAAATACATATAAATTGTTGTTAGAATCGAATGGAACTCAAATTTCGTCTTTAAAAACAATCAAGGATATTTATGGTACTGTTTTGAAAGATGCCGTATCAAAAGACGATTTGCCTGATGGAAGATATTTTAGAAAAGGCCCCGTTTATATAACAAATGGAATTAAGAATGTTCACGTTGGAGTTATAGGAGAAGAAAAGATCGCTGAATTAATGAATGAATTTCTTAAGCTATACAACTCTGATTTAGAAATCTTTACTAAAATGATTTTATGTCATTTCATGTTTGAATACGTTCATCCTTTCTATGATGGCAACGGAAGACTTGGTAGATATTTATTTTCTAATGGACTTTATTTAGAAATAGGAACATATTTTTCATTCTTAATATCTTCTTCTTTTGCAAAAGAAAAAAGTAAATATCTTAAGGCTTTTGAAGAAGCGAATGATATTCATGAATTTGGATGTCTAAATACATATGTGGAAATTATTTTGTCTATCTTGCTAAATCAGGTTGACACATCAATCCTAAGCCTAAAAGAGGTTTCAGAGAAAATCCGTGCTTATCAAGCAAAAAAAGATATCAGCAAATCTGAAGCGAAAATTGCAAAAATCCTCTATGAATCCAGTCTCCTTTCAAGTTTTGGAATATCAAATCAAGAAATCATCAACGAAACTGGAGTATCCAAAAGAACATTGATATATACATTAAATAAATATAGAAATGAGAACAGATTAACAGAAACGAAAATTGGAAGATTCACTTACCATAAACTTAAGGATCAATAAGCTATAATTTTACAAAACAGGGCATTTTGCCCCTATATTCTTTTACAAAAGGGGGCATTTTGCCCCTTTTTTTATTTACATATAACATTTCACCGCATAAAATATTAAAAAAGAGGAACATTTCAATGAAACGTTTAAAGGAAAAAGAATTACAACAATGGATAGATAACGGAAATGAGGCATTGCTCGTCGATGGAGCGAGGCAAGTCGGAAAAACATATCTTATTAGAGAAACGTTAGAAAAGAACAAAATACCATATTTTGAAATTAACTTTGTTTTAGATAAGGAAATGCTAGAAATTTTCAAAAATACCCAGTCAAACCAAGATCTTTTATATAGATTGAAATTGTATTCAAATGATGCAAAAGTAATCTTTTTAGATGAAATTCAAGAATATCCAGAAATCGTTTCGAGAATCAAATGGCTCGTCGATGAAGGAAGTTTCCGTTACGTTCTTTCTGGCTCCTTACTTGGTGTTACCTTAAAAGGCTTGAGATCATTCCCTGTTGGATACGTTAAGATGATAAGGCTATATCCAATGTCCTTTTTTGAATTTGCATTAGCTTTAGGGGTGCAAGAAAAAACTCTTGCCTACATAGAAGATTGCTTTGAAAAAAGAATTGAAGTCGATGAAATAATTCATCACAAATTAATTAACCTATTCAAAACTTACTTGATGGTTGGAGGAATGCCTCAAGTAGTAAATGAATTCTCAAGCAAACATGATTTAGAGTTAGCAAAAGATAAACAAATTTCTATCATCAACCAATATAAAGCGGATTTCATAAAATATGAAACAGTCGAAAAGAAACTAAAAATAATTTCTATTTACGATAATGTTCCCGCTCAATTGAATAAACATGGCCTGCGTTTCAAATTTACGTATTTAAATAAGGAATTGAAATTCGATCGTTATGAAAACAGCTTTCTTTGGCTTGCTGAAGCAGGCGTTGTTTTGCCAACATATGATGTTGACGAACCTTATTCCCCATTAAGCTCTTCAAAAGAGAAAAACCTTTTCAAACTTTTCATGTCAGATGTTGGATTGCTTTCATCCAATTATCCAAATTCCCTTGCTAGATCTTTTATCACCGAAACAGATAATCAAGACTATAACTTAGGTGGACTTCACGAAAACTTCATAGCTCAAGAATTAAATTCAAATGGTTTCCCATTATATTACTTTAATAATAGGAATATAGGTGAATTAGATTTCTTATTAGAAACAAAAATTGGAATATTCCCAATTGAAGTCAAATCTGGACAATCTATTACATCACATAAATCATTAGATCATTTCCTTTCATCTCAGTATGGGAAAAATATTACTGAAGGATACGTCTTCTCCTATTCAAACTTAAAGATAGATGGAAAGGTAACTTATCTTCCTTTCTATATGGCATCTTTGATTGGAAAAGAGAAAGAACAATTAGGTGTTATTGACCTAGATATCAGTGGCATTTGACATTTAGTTAATTTTAAGAAAAACCAGTAATCAGGCCTTTCTTTTCTCTTTGTAAGCGGTTTCATAGCCATATCGAAAAATAATTATTTAAATTTTTCCCCTTATGCTTACAATCACGGCCATAAGAGGTAAACAAATATGAAAAACACAAAATTATTAGCCGTAACCCTTCTAGGAGCAGTCTTGGCCTTAGCAGGTTGTGGCGAAACAACCAACTCATCCAGTGAAGGAGTTTCTTCTTCAACAGAAACAGTTTCTTCATCAGTTGAAACACCATCATCTTCAACAGAAACACCTTCAACATCAAGCGAGACTCCATCATCATCAGAAGAGTCATCAGAATCTTCAAGCGAATCTTCAAGTGATTCATCTTCTAGCTCTTCTGATCCAGATGACAAAACAGACGCAGAAACCACTGTTGAAGCATTAAATGCCGCAATCACAGGGCAAAGTTCTGTCAAATCCGTCATCTACAAAGATGGATCAGACACAGAACATCCATATGAATTTGGAATAGATAAGTATGGTGAATTCGTTAAAATTGATGACAGCTATCAAACTCAATATATCGGTCATAGACAAAATGGCGATGTTTATGGTATCAACTATTCAAAATCTAGCGGTTATCTCTCAACAGTTAATGGTGTCACAGCAGATTACCTATTAGGATATCGAGTCTACGTCTCCCCGCTTTATGTAAGTGATGTCTGTGACGGATATTTCTATGGTGCAGAAGGCTTCTTAAGAATGGCTCTTGGTTATGTTGAAGCAAACGCAAACAAAGATGTAGAAATTGATCCATCATCAACAGATGGCTTCTTCTCCTTCAGCTTTGGCGTTGTTAATCAAGATTGGAATAAAAACAACCAATTAACCGTCTTCACGTTTGATATGACAGCAAGTGATGAAGCCGTCACTGAATTAGTCGTTAGCTATGCTAAATACACCGGAGAAAATATCGAAGCAGATTATGAAACCGGCACATATCATGTCGCAGAAGATGGTTCCCCAGCCCAAAATGGCACATTCACTTTCAACCAAACAGTCGGTGAAAAAACATTAGAGAATCCTTACGATATTGAATCTTTGTACTATTCATCAATTACTTATAATGATTCCACTGGCGCAGCAATGGGCGATGAATATTCCGTTAGCAATGGTAATAAACTCATTTTAACCGTCGGTGAATCCGCTCCTGAAACAGCAGATGCAAATATTGACACACCAACTCTTACTTACACTGGCGGAAAAGAATGGGGCATTTCTTCAGGTTACTACCAAGGAAAAATCACCATTTACACCTATTATGAAGGTGATTATGTTTGCACTATAAAGACTGCAAATACGTCTAAATCATTCACCTTACATGTCACTCCAGCTAAACCAGAATCAATCGGTTCAGTTAGCTCTTATATCCCACAAGGCGATACATACGAACAAGGCTCAATCGAAGAAAGCACAACAATCTATGTTGGTGGATCAATCTCCCTCTCCGCTACTGTTTCTCCATATAAAGCCGATCAAGGCTACAAGATGGAAGTTGTTGGAGATAACGCCTCAAGTGCAACCATAACAAAAGAAACAATCAAAGTTACTCAATGGGATAACGGAACTGAAGTCTATACCTTCACTTCCTCCACTCCAGGAACATATAGCGTTAAGATCACTGCAACTGCTGATGAAACAGTTTCTAAGACCATTTCAATCGAAGTCAAAGAAGCTCCTGAACTTTCTTCCTTACTCTCTAAGAGATATGCCTATAGCAAAGCCGAATCTGGACTTGGCGTTGTCCTTATGTATGATATCAGCTTCACACCAAGTGAAAGTGATCCAACTACTGGTTCAGTTAGCATCACCACAAACGATGGTTATACTGATCCAACTAAGTACGAATGTGCTTATACATATGATGCAACAACAAAAGCCTTCACTTTAACAAAAGATGGCGAAACATTCACCGATGTTAAGTTATCCTTCTCTGGAACATATAGTCTCCTTGTTACAGAAACAGTCGATGATTATGAATCAACCGTTTCAACATTCGAATTTGATGCAGGAGCAATCCTTTCAAAGGCAAGCGGTTCATGGTCTGCCGAAGACTCAAACGAAGCTACTCTCAAGCTCTCAATGAACTATGACGGAACAATGTCTTTCTCTTTCGATAAAGTGAATTACGATACATATGATATAGAAATCAATGTATATGTCGACAACATCGCATTCACAACAACCGAAACCGAAGACGGATACACCATCAACTTCAGCGAAGAAACAATGACAAAAATCACATCTGCTGATCCAGCACTTACTGCAGTTAACAGCCTTGTTATCGAGAAAGATTTCTCTAAGATTAAAGCAAACATCACTGTTAACAGTGAAGCTGAAGCCTTGGACCTCGCTTGGTCAAGATGGTAATATATTCTTCAGAAAGAGAAGTTTATATTAAATGAAAAAGAACCTATTTACAGTCAGTATGGCAGCGTTAATGACGTTAGCCATTGCTGGCTGTGGAGAGCAAACAAACAATTCATCTACTACGGGGGAGGACTCTTCTAAGGAGAGCCTCTCCTCTTTTACGTCTTCCTCGGAATCTTCACCTTCCTCTGTTGCTCCAATAATCGTTGAAGATTTCAAAGAAGCGTTACTCAACACCAAATACTATTTGATGTCTAGAGGCGATAACGACATCAGCGAGTTCGTTGGTGAAGACCTCTATTACAAGTCCATTGGTGCGACAGGTTATTTCATTCCTGATGAAGATAGCCAATACGTGCATGATTTTTCATGTACATACAGCAGTGAGCTAAAGAAATATGTCATGAGTGCATATGGTCGTTCACTAGAAGCTAAGAATTTTTCAAAAACGGAAAGCAGTTCCTTCCTTGGAGTTGTTTCTCAATACGTCAAGACATTCGAAAAAGTAAGCGATACAGAATATTGCTCTACCGATTTAGATTTATTATATGCAGTCGCATATTTCTTTGAATCAAAGATGTTGCAAAGCCTTGTTAGCATCACTTTCACCATTGATGAAAATGGAAGAATTTGCTCTGCCTCTGGATCAGGGGATGGAATGGAAATCCTTTCTTGCTCATTCAAAGAAAACAATAAGTCTGACCTTTATTTCTATAACGACTGGGTTGCATCAGGCTCAAAAATAACAACAAGAATCTCTGACCTCAAGAATCTTAATAGTGCCTTAATCAAACGTAAATCTCTCTATGAGGGAGAAAGCGTTAAATTCAATGCAGTAATAACCGGAATCGATACTAACGGAGACGTATATGTCGCTAACGCCGTATCAAATGGCGATAACGTTGGTATTAGAATCGAAGGTGCTGCAACAAGCGGCTTGAAAGTTTCTGATAATGTTGAAGTTGAAGCAACCATTTCTTCTTCAAATAACATCGTATATGGGAAAAATGGCAAAATAACCTATCTATCTGATGGTGATTATCTTCCATCCTTCTCTGAAGAATCTATCGTTGATTCCTATGGCGGAGGATATTACGCCTATTACTATTTCAATTCATCAACTTATTATTCAGATACTTTATATACAACCTATGCGTATGTGAGCACTTTACCTGAAATGGTTGATGGAGAAGACACCGTTATCACTCTTGCCTTCCCGGCTGTTTATAACGCGACAAGTATCTACTATGCTAAATTCGTTATTCCTTCATATTTAAACGAAGATCTTAGAACTAGCACATATCAAACTATCAAGGCGGCAGGCCTTCTTGGAGATGAAGACGCGTATCTTCTTTGTTTCGATTCTATTGTTATGAGAATGAATGGACGAGTTAACGGATATTCCTTGCAACTTCTTCCTTCATCTTCCGTATATAAGAAATTAACCGTTGCAGAAAAGGTTGAAAAAATATGCGGGTTGAAAGGATTTGCTATGCCTTCCGTTGGTCCAGCAATATCCTATGGCTTTGGAAAGGGGACTCAATATAACCTTGAATCCCAATACGGCATTACGACTGAAGATCATAAGAATGGCTTATTCATTGGCCAGCAAGGATTTAAACAATCTGACTATGATACATTCCTTGCTAACTTTGAATCATTAGGCGTGACCAAATACGAAGAAATTGGCGATAAATACGACTACCGTCACCTTATCTACACATATAATGGCGCGATAATCGATATGATGTATGTCCCTGCCACTTGGAGTGGATATTCCAACCAATTAAGTATCTGGATTTATAAAGCGGATACCTCTGATCTTATTAGATGCCCAAGCATTCAAGAAAGAATCAAAGATAAAGCCCCGTGGTTCGATACTTCCACTTTCTTGAAACTTCAAGGCAGCTATGACGCGGATTATCATATCTATGAAATCAGTAACTATGCTGGAACTGAATATGAAACTCCACTTATCGATATAACATTGGATTTGAATTACAATGCGGGTGAAGACTATAAAAAGGCCTTAGTCCAACAGATGGGTTACAAACAATACAAGGTTAATGGAAAGTCCTACACCTATACGGCTAGAGGGCAAGTCCATTACATCTTCCAAAAAGAAGAAGGACAATTCCTTGATATTGCCACCTATCCAACGACTGATTATATCTATACAGGCCACAATAAATGGTCTTTCCGTACAGAGATAATGCTCTACGAAGGTACTTCTCCAATTTCCGTTAAGACCTATTCCGATCTTTCTCCTTTAGCAAATCAACTTGCTTCAGTTGATGAATCACTTGTGTATACGCCAAACTTACCAAGCGATGCGAAAGTTGAATTATGGACTTCATGGGATAAAGATTACAACCTTCTTAGATATGGCTATGGTCATCGTGATGAAGCGTTTGTCTATACTTCAAACATTGATGAAGCATATGAAGCAATAAAGAGTTCCCTTGAAGAAAAAGGATATGAACTCTTAGCTGGTTACGATCAATTCACAAATATTGCTCAATACAACAAAATGTATAAAGGTAACTATTATTATGTGTTTGTGATGAAAACCTCTAAAGGATACGTCAGAGTTGCTAACGAATTAGTTGGCAGCGCATTCGCTGAATAAAAATCATAATTTCATTAATCACCTAGATTGAGTTAATTCTCAGTCTAGGTTTTTTATTAATTTACTTCATCTTCTTCTCTAGCATATTGCTATTTCCTTATTCTTAATTTATAATTTTTAAGTCACTTAAATAATTAACAGAAAACTGCTAAGGAAAGGTCATTATGAATAAAGATGAACTCTACCAATATTTTCTAAACCAACTAACAAATGGCGAAACATATCTTGTTATTGGCAAAGGAAAAGCCAAATACAAGATGAAACGTGGGTCTTTTAAAACAAGAGACAACATCATTGGAAGAAGAAAGCTTACTTTCTCTTTCCAAGATGGCAATCGTTATATCTTCTCTGATGGACAAGTTCAAGCGGAGATAATCGTCGATAAAGATTCTTGGATTAAGTTCCATTTCCACGTCGATCCAGGATTCAATAGATTCACTCTCCGTTTCAAAACATTCGAAGATGAACATATCTATGGGTGTGGAGAACAATATTCAACCTTAGACCTAAAAGGTAAGGACGTTCCTATTTGGGTAAGCGAGCATCAACAAGTGATGAAAATTGCTAAGAAACAACTTCGAGAACGTCTTCATGGGCCAAATCCAGATTATCAGGCCCCATACAAAGATCATCAAACATATGTCTCTACTCCATCATTCATTTCATCTAAGGGATATGCCATATATTGTCATGAAGACACATATGGTTTCCTCTCCTTCAAAAAAGATGAATTACTCATTAAATTTCGACAAATTCCCCAGTCAATCTCCCTTATTTGTGAAAATTCAATCCTTGAATTAGCACAGGATATGTCTAAATTAGTTGGTCTTCAACCAAGAGTTCCTTCTTGGGTTAATGATGGCGTTATTCTTGCCATACAAGGCGGAAGCGAAGTCCTCTTAAAGAAGTATCAAGAGGCAAAAGAAAAAGGCCTTAAGGTCGCAGGAATATGGTGCCAAGATTGGTGTGGAAACGTTGTAACAAGTTTCGGTTATCAAGTCTATTGGAATTGGGAAGCGGATGAAAAACTATATCCAAACCTCAAGGAAATCATCAAACAACTCAATTCTGAAGGAGTCAGATTCCTTGGCTATATCAATACCTTCCTAAAAGAAGGCGCTCCTCAATATCTTGAAGCGAAGAAAAAAGGATTCCTCATCCGTCATAAAGATGGATCAGTCTATCACATCAAATCCACGACATTTAACGCAGGCATTGTTGATTTAACCAATCCAACAGCCCGTGATTGGTATATGGAAATCATCAAAAAGAACATGATTGAATATGGCCTTTCTGGATGGATGGCGGACTTTGGCGAATACTTGCCAACCGATTCAGTTTGCTACGGTGGAGAAAGTGAAAAACTTCATAACCGTTGGCCAACAATGTGGGCCAAATGCAATTTCGATGCAGTTAAAGAATGTCATAAAGAAGATGAATGTTTCTTCTTCTCTAGAGCAGCATACGGTCATACCTTCCAATTCACAAATTCCATGTGGAACGGAGATCAACACGTTGATTTCTCCGATGAATATGGCTTAGGTTCAATAATTCCAGCATGCATTTCTCTTGCTTGCTCTGGCGCAGGCGTAATTCATTCCGATATTGGTGGTTACACGACAATAACGGCTCTCTATCCAATGAAAAGAAATGCCGAATTATTCAACCGCTGGTCTGAGATGAATATCTTCACCCCAGTATATAGAACTCACGAAGGCAACCAGCCAAAGAATAACGTTCAATACGATAACAAAGACACGTATGATGAATTCATCAAGAATACTGATTACTTTGTTGGCTTGAAAAAATATCGTGAAGACCTCTATGAAGAATATTACAAAAACAACACGCCAATGATTAGACCTCTCTTCTTCCATTATGATGAAGCTGAGGCATATCAAAACAAAAAAGAATACATGTTTGGCGAGGATATCATCGTTTCACCGGTTTTAAGACCAAATGAAACAAAACACAAATATTACCTTCCTAAAGGTGAATGGATCCAATTCTTCACAAATAAGGAAGTTCCATCAGGCAAAGGCGTGATTGATTCGCCAGTCGGCCTTCCGATTGCTTTCTACCGCAAAGATAGCAAATACAAAACGTTGTTTGAAAATCTAAACCAAGAAAAAGGAGGAAAATAACATGAAATACTTTCTTGATTCAGCAAAAATAAATGAAATTGACTATGCATACAAGAATTATGCAATAGACGGGGTTACAACAAATCCTAAGCACATTATGGCAAGTGGAAAGCCATTCCTTACTGCCATCAATGATATTGCCGCATGGATTAAAGAGAATCATCTTGAAGGAATGGATAAATTCCCTGTTTCAGTTGAAATCAACCCTCATTTAGCAACCGCGGAAGAGATGATTGCGGAAGCAAAAAAGATTGCTGCAATATGCGAAAACTTCGTCATTAAAATCCCTTGCACGACTGAAGGTGTCAAAGCAGCATATCAACTTGAAAAAGAAGGAATTCGCACTAACGTAACCCTTGTTTTCTCTCCCTCTCAAGCAATTCAAGCCGGACGTATTGGTGCTAAATTCGTTTCCCCATTCGTTGGTTGGAAAGAAAATAGCGGTGAAGACACATACGGATATATGTCTCAATTAGTTAATATCTACAAAGAAAAAGGCTATAAGACTGAAATCATCACTGCTGCGGTAAGAAATGGCAAACAAATCGCCGATGCAGCCGAGATGGGTGCAGATATCGTTACTGCAGGACTTGCCGTATACGAAGAAAGCTTCAACCACCCATTTACAACTTATGGCTTAGGCATCTTCACCGATGCTTGGGATCATACGAAAGGAAACTAAGATGAAAGTCGCCTTCATTGGTCTTGGCATAATGGGAATGCCAATGGCCACAAACGTTTCAAAAAAATATGACTTAATTGGTTACGATCTTTTCAAAAAAGAAACGCCCTTCCCTTTTGCATCTTCTTACGAAGAATGCGTCAATTTTGCTGACGTAATCATTTCCATGGTTCCAAAAAACGAACATATGCTCGCCCTCTTTGAGGAAATCAGGCCATATCTTCGTAAAGGACAAATCTGGATTGATATGTCCACCATTTCCCCAAGCACAAACCAAAAAGTTGCTAAGGAACTCGATGGAACTGGCATAGAACTTCTTGACTGTCCAGTCGTTAAATCACAGCCTGCTGCCGTTAAAGGGGAACTTGGAATCTATGTTGGTGGAAACAAAGAAACATACGAAAAAGTAAAACCAATCCTTGCTTGCATGGGCAAAAACATCATCTACATGGGTGGCCATGGAGCAGGATGCCAAATGAAAATATTGCATAACGCCTTAGTTGGAGAAATCCAAAATGGCGTTAATGAAATTCTTGGCTTAGCTAAAACATTAGGTCTCAATCAAGAACAAGTCGTTGAGGCATTTGGTTATGGCGGAGCACAATGTTTCTATCTAGACACTAAAGCAAAGAACATCATTTCCAATACATATCCAACGGCGTTCTCTGTTGAAAATATGAATAAAGATGTTCATTTTGCCGCCGAAATGGCGACTGATGCCAACAAAGAATGCCCAGTTTTGCATCACGTCACAAAGATATACGAAGAAGCAATGAAGGAAGGATTTGCTAAAGAAGACTTCTCTGCTTCATATAAGATCGTCAATAGGGAGAAATAAGCATGAGAAAACCAATTATCGGCATAGTTTGCTTAGTTAGAAAGACTTTTGATTACGAGACTGCTTTTAAGCTATATCAAGAAAGATCAGCTAAAGTAATGGAAGATGATTCCATTGAATGGGTCTACTATCCAAGCATGGTTATTGAACCAGCAGAAGCTAAAGCAGCAGGCGAATATTTCGTTGAAAAACACGTTGATGCGGTAATCGTAGTCTCTGCAACGTTCCATCTAGGAGGATTAGCCTTAATTCTTCATAACATCGTCAAACGTCCATTCCTCTTACAAGGCTATAACGAATTGCCATATGATGGAGGAAAGATCCGTCTTAATGCCGTTTGCGGAGTTAATCTAAACGCCTCAAACCTCTATAAAGGTGGGGTTGATGATTATATTGTTTATGTCGGCGATGATGTTGATCATGATTGGATCAAAGCCATCAAGATGAAAACCGCATTAGAGAATTCGAATGTCGGTTTGATCGGTTTCCATGCCCAAGGTTTCTATAACGTTGGAGTTGATGAACTTCATCTTTATCATGAATTAGGAATACTCATTTCCCATTACGAATTAAGCGATTTCTTCGGCGGAAGTGCCACGGATGAAGAAATTGCTAAAGAAGAAAAGAATCTTCGTGAGACCTTTGATTGCAAGAAACTTACCGATGCTCAAGTTAAAGCGGTCGCCCGTTTAATCGTTGTCGCAGAACGTTTCATGAAAGAAAAAGGCTTAGATGTTGTTGCAATCCGTTGCTGGCCAGAATTTGCTAAAAACTATGGCGTTTCACCATGCGCGATGATGTCCGTATTGCAATCTAGAGGGATCCTCCTAGCTTGTGAAGGTGATATCGAAGCAGCCCTTTCGATGGTCGCTGTTAGAGCAGCAGGTGAAGAAACACCATTCATGGCTGACCTTTCCCAAGTTAACTATGCGGAAAACTATGCTCTTTTATGGCACGATGGAGTTGCTCCATGCAATTTATGGGACCACCGTTGCAACCGTTCCTTAGAAACATATTTTGCTGGAGGAAAAGGTGTTACAGCAGATTTCGTCCTTAAGCCAGGAAAGATGTCCATCTTACGTATTGATACAGCAAGAGGAAAGACAAGAATTTATTACGAAGAAGGCGAAGCCTTTGAAATGAGCAAAGACCTCTCTGGAACATATGCTAAAGTCGTCTTTGACCGCCCAATTAACGAAGTCGTGGATACGGTCACCTATACTGGCGTTGCTCACCATGTAATCATGGGCTATGTCCAATATAAGAAAGCCATGCAATATTTAGCTCGCCTTATGGGTTGGGAGATCTTAGATGATAATACTAAGTGTTGCTGATCCCTCTTTCAAAGAATACGGATCAATTATCGATATAGATTCAACTGAAATTGTTTCCTATCTTAAGGAAAAGGCTCAGATGCCTCAAATAAATACAAATCTTTATCAGCGTGATGATGTAGATATGCATCCCTTAAAAGGCATCAAAGAAATTAAAGAGAAAGTTTATGGCTTTGGCGATATCGAAGTCGGATATTGTAATGGCTATAATTCCCTCCTTAATTGCATGGAATATCACGCTTGCCCTGAAGTAGATATTGCTGCAAACGATCTAGTTCTTCTTCTTTCAAGAAAAGAAGATATCCATGATGGAATGTTAGATTCAAAAGATGTTAAGGCCTTTCTTCTAAAAGAAAATCAAGGCGTTATTCTAAATCCTTACACCCTCCATTTCTCTCCGTGCAAATTAAGTGAGAATGGCTTTAGATGCGCGATAATCCTCTCTAACAAGACCAACATGGACTTAGATGAAGTTCCATCAGATAAAGCCCTTTGGAAAGTAAACAAATGGCTTTTAGCGCATAAAGACGCTATTCAAGCTAAGAATGGTGCTTACGTTGGGATAGTTGGAGAGAATCTAAAAGTAGATTTCTAGTATGTGGCAAGATATTGTTTTCATACTCATAATATTTCTTAGCAACATCATTCAAACAATCACGGGATTTGCCGGAACGGTTCTAGCAATGCCTCTGTCTTTGAAATTAGAAGGAGCTGAAACTGCTAAATCTGTTTTGAATTTAGTCGCTTTGCTTGTTTGCATATATGTTGTTCTAACTCACTTAAAAGATATCGATTGGAAACATTTCCTTATCATTCTTTTAACCGTGGGGGCAGGATTTGGCACGGGATATGCCGTGGAATTGATTCCGATTGAAGGAAAAATTCTCTTATATATCTATGGTGGGATTGTCATTTTGATGAGCATCCTCTTCTTCTTCATCAATTTTGAGAAAGTGAATCTTCCTAAATGGCTGATGATTCTTTTCCTCTTCCTTGGCGGAATCATGCATAAGCTATATGTATCTGGCGGACCATTCGTTGTTATATACGGCATTCACGAGCTAAAAGATAAAAACAAATTCAGAGCAACTCTCTCTCTTTTGTGGATAATCTTGAATTCAATGTTATTCACCACCCAGATGGTCGAAGGAATGTTCAATGAGCATATTTGGATTCTCTTTGGCATTGGCGCTGGAGTGACAGCATTATCTCTTTTGATTGGATCATTTATCGCCCCAAAACTATCAAAGAATGTCTTCATGAAAGTAACTTGTGTTCTTTTGCTTATATCAGGTGTTACACTATTTATATGATTTCCCTAACAGAAACCCAAAAAACAATAATCAGAATCCTCTTCGTTGAGAAGGCGTCTTCAAGATCAATTCTTGCTAAGAAGCTTTCCTTAACGAATGCTGCTTTAACCTTGGCCATAAAGCCATTGCTTGAAGAGAAAATCATTCGTGAAGAAAAGAATGACACCCAAAGAGTCGGAAGAAAAGAATTGAAGTTAAGCCTAAATCCTGAATATGGTTATTTCCTTGGAATAGATGTTAGGAAACACAATATCTATTATTCCTTGATGAATGTTGCAGGAGATTTGATTGATACGAACTCTAGCAAGAATGTTAACTTATTAGAATTCTATCCAAAAGAGTTAAACGTTATTGCCATAGGCGTGACAGTAAGAGGCAAGATAACTAACAATATTCTTGAAGAGAAATATCCAGCCTTAGCAAAGGAACTAAAGGATATTGGCTTACCAACTTTTGTCTTTAACAACGTTGATTGTTTAGCAGACATATATGCCCTAGGCCATCCAAAAGACAAAACATTCTTACTAGTCAAATATGGCCCTGGCGTTGGTTCATCAATCTTTGTCCATGGCAAACCATTAGGCTATCTATCAGAACTTGGTCATACATATTATTACCGCGATAAAACAGTTGAAGACACCATTTCTTATTCAGCCTTACTTGGAAAAGAATTAGAGGAAAATGAAGGCAATGAAATCATTCTCCACGATGAAGAAAAGCTAAAAGAGGTCATACGTGTATTATCTTTCGCCTTAATTAACGCGGATTCATTACTCTCTTTGCAAAAGATAATTCTCTCTGGTGCCTTGCTAACATCAGAAGAAATAAAAACAAAACTCAAAGAAAATCTTCTTCTGTTTGATAAGAATTTCGATGCAGATAAATTATGCGTCTATCCTAACTACAATGAATGCAGTCTTAAAAAGGGCTGCATTGGTGCGTTCAGAAAGATCTTCAAATAAAAAATCCTAATCAATCAATAATTCTATTGGGGATTAGGATTTTATTTTTGTTTATAACTTCGTGACTTTTCTATTTTTAACGTCTACAAGCCTTATTTCTTCATCTAAGGAAATTCCTTGAATGAAGACTTCATCTTGCTTAGAGAGCACTTTAATCGTTCGATAAGGGTTATTTAAGGAATCATCCTCGTAATAACGATATTCAAACTCTCCTTCAGATAAAGGATATATTTCAAATACCGTCTTGCCATTTTCATCTAAAGGAATGATTGAACCCTCTTTGATGAAATAGATTGGTAAGTCACCAGGATTGTTTTTAATTATAAGGAAGCCTTGATATGCCTTCTTATCAAAATACCAAATTCCTTCAGGAAGATTAACTTTTAATTCATTCTTCCCTTTATCAAATATAGGGCATGCAAGAAGAGAGTTTCCTAGAAAAAAGAAATCACTTTCTTCATCGTAGGAAGGATATTTTAAGAAAACAGGGTAGATCAATGGGTGATAGGTTTCTATTGCTTCCATGGCGGAAGAATAAATATATGGTAACAATCTCTTTCTTAAGGCAAAAAGATTCATCACCTTATCTTTTAATTCAGGATAGAGCCAAGGCATTGTTGAAGATCCATCAGGATTCCATGAATGGAGAGTGAATCTTGGCGTGAATATGCCATAGGCAATCCAGCGAAGGAATAACTCTCGATCGGGCTTTTCGCCAGCAAATCCCCCAATATCTTGTCCAATGAAGGTGAAACCAGTTAAGGCAGAGGTCATTGCCATCTTATGGTTTCCTCTAAAATCTTCAAATGATGTTTGATTATCACCTGTCCAAGTTTGGCAGATTCTTTGGAATCCGGCTGGAGCGGATCTAGTCACGGCCATATGTCTTCTATTTTGCGGGACTGCTTCATTAGATGAGGTTGCCATCAATAAAGAGAATAATGGTCTAATCAATTTAGCCTTTAAAGGTTTTCCAAAGCCATTCGCATACACATCATCGTCATGAATGTCGTATTCGTTGTTATCATTCCAAATTGATTCATAGCCTAAATCAACAAGGTTTTCTTTCACGCATGCCATCCAGAAATCGTATGCACCTTCGTTAGTGAAATCAAGATAGCTTCCCATTCCTCCCCAGAAAGGAAATACATATGGTTTTCCATCTAAATAATGCAAAAACCACCCTCTTTCCTTGATGAATTCATATAAAGGATGAGTTGTCAAGAAAGCAGGTTTGATATTTGGAAGGAAATTGATTCCTAACTTTTTGAATTCATCTGCAAAGCCTTTTGGATCAGGGAATTTCTCTTTGTTCCAATGGAATACGCACCGCTTATCGCCAATCTGAGTATAGCCACTTGAAAGATAAAACCCTCCGCAATCGATGTTGTAGTCGCGGCAATTATCTACGAATCCTTTGAATGATTCTAGTGGATGATCAGAATCCGTATAGGCCATTGTTGACCCACAATATTTGAAAGACCATTTTGGTGGGAGGAAAGATTTTCCAGTTAGATAAGTGAATCTTTCAATGATTTCTTCAACTGAACCAAAGATAACGTAATAAACGAGCGCTTCTTCTTCACAATGGAAATATTTGTATATTTCATAATAGTTATTATGCTCATGGCCAAAATCAATCTCGCCATTTGAATATGTATCGTAAAAAATACCATATGATCCAACGCTATTTTTGCAAATATAGAAAGGTATTTGCTTATAGAGAGGATCGCTAACATTTGCGTTAAATCCTAACGCGTCGAAAGTCTCTAATTTGAAATGACACATATTCTTATTTACTGGACCAGTTTTATCGCCTAAGCCATATATGTGTTCGTCTTTTTCTCTAGAAATATAATGATAAGATCCTTTTCCCATCTCTCCTTCAAAGTTATAAGCAAGGATATCTCTATCTTTGAAAAGAACTTTGTTATCTTTTGCGTAACGGAGAAGAAAATTCTCTAAATCTAGGTGAATATCAATGTCATCAATTTTGAAATCTGTATCGTTTAATTGGTTAACTTTGTTTAGCCCTTCATCCGAAAGTCTTTCTCTTCCAAATTTAGGCATTTTGCTTGTTCCAGGGCAAATGGAAAATGTAGGGAATAAATCTTCTTTCTTTGAATATACTGCGACACGCAAAATGTGCTCGAAAAAATCAAGCTGAACGTATTTCCCGTCCGCTTGATAAAGTCTCATTGATGGCTTCTTATCAATCAATTTGAAAGAGTGTTGGTATTTCATTTTGGATCTCCTGCAAAAGTATTCTTGAATAACTGCCAATAATTTGGCTTAGACATTTTAGTCTCATCTAGCCTTATGCGAAGAGCCTTTCCTTTGATTTTTCCCCATTTTGGAAGATTAGAACAATTTGGATTGCCTTCTTTCATGAAATCAGCAAAGTATTTGATCATCATTTTGGAAACCTTTTGATCGTTTTCGTCATATGGTCTCCATGACTTATCTAACGTTCCAAAAACATATCTTAGGTCACAAGAATGGAATGCTTTATTGTTATCGCCTTTTGCATCAATATCGAAATAATAAGTATACGCATCAGCTCTTTTTGCATATTTGATAGCCATTCTAGCAAGAATGATTGTAAACATATCATTGTTTGTAAAACCAATAATGGTAGGTATATTGATTTTCTTTTTGAAAAGTTCTTCCTGAGATCTTTCTAGATAATAATGATCAACCATTGTCATTGTGGAGATTTGGTTATCTTTTCTTGCTGGCTTATATTTTTCTAAGGCGTCAAAAATTTTCTTAGGTTCTAACTTCCGGAACTCCTCAAGAGTGGAACAATCGCATTCTTTCATGAGTCCAAGCCAATATTCTCTTCTTTCTTCAACTGGTTTAGGCGTGGCCATTTTTGGGAATAACCCTCCACCAGACATCATGATTGCTTTTGAAAAGAGGCCTTCGCATCTTTTAGAAAGTAACATTGATTGAATTGACATAGCACCCGCACTTTGTCCAGCAACGGTCACATTTGTTGGATCTCCACCGAAATCTTCGATATGTTTCTTCACCCATTTCAATGCAACGACTTGGTCATCAAAGCCGAAATTGCCATCATGTCCGAATTCTTTTTCGATATCTTTATGAGCGAAATAGCCAAAGACTCCAACACGATACTGGATGAATACTGTGATGATTCCTTCTTCAGCAAGTGCTTCTCCATCGAAAGCGGATTCTGAATTAGCCCCAGAATCAAATCCCCCGCCATGGATAAAAACAAGGACAGGACATTTTTCTTTTCCTTTTGGAGTATAGATATTTAAATTCAAGCAATCTTCTGAATAGTTAAAGTTGATTCCATCACGGAATTCCTTGTGATAGAACATTCTTTCTGGAACTTCTAAATGAGCGTACCAGCATCTTTTTTGAATGCAAGCATCACCAAATGTCGTTGCATCAAATTCTTTTCCTAAGGAATCAATTTCTTTTGCATATTTAAAACGCTCTGCTTTAGCAAAAGGGATGCCACGATATTCGAAGCATCCTTCTCTTTCGATTCCTTTTATTTTTCCTAAAGAGGTCTCTCTAATCATTTTATTGGTTGTCTCCGCCAATAATTATCTCATTATTTGCAGCTTGTTTAGCAAGTAATCGCTCTTTTTGAACTTGAAGTTCATCGGTTTTTCTCTTGCTTAAGCCATAGATGAGTAATAAGACGATACCCATAAGCAAGAAGAGAGCAGCCGGAATAGCTGTTGCCATATAGTACATGACATTTAATGTTTCAGCAGTTTGGACTTGTCCTGAGCCAGATTTGTAGTTCATCCCTAAAAGAGCTCCGTTAACTGCAACAGCAGCAACGACTTGCCCTAATTTGCGGAAGAACATAAATACGGAATAGGAAGATCCATCATTACGTAAGCCAGTTTTTACTTCAACATCATCGATAGCATCAGTTGCTAAAGCCCAGATTTCCAGGGTGATGATTGATAAGCCAATACCACTAATTAAGCATCCACCTAAGAATATATACGGCATTTTTACGACAAGGTCTTTCATGAAGATCAAAGCAAAGTTTGGAATAGCAGCAAGTATTGCGCCTAAGGCACAAAGTTCTTTCTTACCGTATTTACGAACTAACTTACCAGCAAAGAACATTAAGATGACCATTGGCCCATAGGTACAAGCTTGGGAAGCAAGGTTCATCCAGTTGGATGCGAATAAGTCATTAAACAAATAAGTATAGAAAGATTGGGTGAACATTTGACCTGCTAAAAGAAGAAGGCCAGTTAAGCACACAGCAAGGAAAGAGCGGTTTTTTAATAGGGTTTTTGCGATTTTTAACGTTTCACCTTTCTTATGTTCGGCAGGTTTTGCAACAACTCTTTCTTTGTTGTTTTTATATGCGACAAATAAGAGAATACAAGCAACAAGCGCAAGAACAGCAACGCCGATTATGATTGGAAGATATTGAACTTCTGTAAGTTGCTTTCCGTTTTCTCCGATAACCTTATTTCCGTTTTCATCAACTTTGCCTTTGGCATAGAACATTGTCAAAACGAGAATAGGAAGAGAGCCTAAGGCTGCACCAGCAGAACGGAAGACTGATAATTTGTTTCTTTCTTTTGCATCTGTTGTAACAACTGAAGCAAGTGAGCCATAAGGAATTTGGTGAACAGTATAAATCATTCCAAAGAGGACATAGGTAACTGCGGCATAAATGGAGATTCCAACAGTTCCCATGGATTTAGCGAGTCCTGGCCAAGGCAAGAACATAAGGATTGTTGCTATTGCTAAAGGAATTGCAACCCACTTCATCCAAACACGATATCTGCCATCTTTGCCTGGTCTTCTGATATCGACGATTCTTCCCATGATAGGATCGTTAATCGCATCCCACACACGAGCAAAGACGAACATAAGCATGATAAAGAGCGGCGAGAGCCCTAAAATATCAGTGTAGTACTTCTGCAAAATTGTCGTGACTGTTGAGAAACAAAGACATCCAGCAAAGTCGCCCAACGCATACCCGATGTAGTCATTTGTGTGTAGTCCCGAAGTTTGGGAGATATAAGAACGAGAGTTCCCATACCTTTCTGTGTTTTCTTCCATATTGTTTACCATAATCTCACGAAAAGATTATTTCCTTCGAAGAAAATAATAACTCTTTTGAAAGCGCTTTACTAGCGATAAATGCTAACTTTTTAAAATTTTTTAAGTCACTTAAATAAATATATCGATAAATGCTTAATTATCTAGAAAAAATAAATTTCTAACTTTTTATGATGATCGTTCAAATTATGATTATTTCAATTCGCTAAATAATTTAGAAAATAATTCTTTCCAGGAATTCTCAATGTTTTCTTCTTGGTATTTTTTAGCAAATTCATAGGTGGTTTCTTTTATTGATTTGAGTTTTTCTTTGTTATTCAATAATTCAATTATCTTATCAGCAAAATCATCTGGATTAGTTGAATCAATGACATATCCGTTTATATCATTTTCCATTACCGAGCTTGTTGGATCGCCCATCTCTTTCCAAATTGTTGGAACAGAGAGAGTATTTGCTTCAATAACAGTTAAAGGGAATCCTTCAAATTTGGATGTAATTAAATATAAATCGCTAGCAAGATAATAAGGTTCTAGCTGGGATATTCCAGAAATTAGATGAACATTATCTAAATTATTGGCTTTGATATATTCCTCCATTTTTGGTTTCATGCTGCCAGAACCATAAATATTAAATGTGTAATTGAACTTCTTCTTTTTCAAAGACTTAGCAACGGCAAGTAGCATCATTGGATCCTTTTGATCTTCGAACCTACAAGCACTCATTATTGTATTGTCATGATATCCAAAATTCTCTTTGCATTTAAATCTTGATGGATTGTAGATGACTGAACTTGGAAGCCTTTCTTCTTTATCAATCGCCTTTCTTGTCGCATCGGTGAGGAAAATATAATAATTAGGTTTCTTTGAAAGCAGTCTAAACAATTTGGAGACAAAAGAGTTATATAGTTTGGAATTAAAATGAAAATGTTGGACGATGAATCTGCTTTTTGGTGCAAAAAGCAATAATTCTTGGCTAGCAAAAACAAAAATATCATCTTTAGAAGAAAGCTTCTCAAGTCTTCTTCTCCATTTGAATCTTCCAAACGTATATTCATGAAGACAAGTAAAAAGTAACTTAATCGCCTTTAGATAATGATGATCATGCCATTTCTTGGCAAAGTTCGTATCTAATTGAGATATCTCATCTTTAAAAGAGATATCTTCTAAGACGATATTTTTAGGAAGATCGTACTTGATCTTATCTTTATCGATTTTAGAAAAAGGAATTAGATGGATTTCATAATCATTCTCTAGCATCTTTATGATTTGAAGGGTGACCATCTCCGTTCCCCCAATATTATTTAGTTGTTGAATACACCAATAAATTTTACGTTTCATATTGATACCAATTATACTTAATTAATGCATACACGCATCGGCCATTTTTTCTTTAGAATCGTTTTTAGAAACCACTTTTGCATGTTTGCCACAAAAACCAATTCCTATTTTAGAAATATTAGCAATCCCATCCGCTTTCATTTGGGTGTCATACTTTTTATCATCTATTTGTTTCAATGCATCGTTTGCTAGCTTCTCAAGCAAAGATTCTTCATTGGTTTGTTTGAACTCAAATATGAAACCGCGTCCACCTTTGCTAAGGGGGATAAGTTCAACATCAAATCTTCCTAAACCCGATTCACGATTAGAAAGAATCTTATATTTGTCACCCATTATTGCGCAAAGTCCGAGCATAAGACCATGGTAAAAGCTTTCATTGGCTCCATCAAAAGAAGATGCTGTTTCAAGTATGAATTTTTCTAATAAGTCTTCTAAGGCATCCATATCATTAAGGAACAATGCCTTTTGAATATTTATCGAAATATTTTCCCTACCGCTCTTTGCTAATATCTCTTTTGCATAAACGGAAACTATTTCTTTGCTAGGTATGGCGACTTCACACATATAATTACCATCAAACTGAGGATATTTCTTAGCTAGTTTAAGATATCCTGCGACAAGCAAAAAGCTATAGATGAATGATTGATTTTTATTGATGTCAGGATAAATCACACTTGTATCAATATATGTTGTAATCGTTTCGCCCTTTAATAGTTTATATAGATTTTCAATCGTTTCTGAATTTGCATTGGCAATTATTTCACCAATTATGTCGTTATTGCCTGTTGATAGCCAAAAAACTTTTGGAGAGCAACCGCATGCAACATAATTTATGACAGACCATGGGTTATAGATTTCAGAATTGCCGAATAAATACCCATCATACCATTCAGAAATTTCACCATATTTTCCTTCATGACCATAATATCTAAGTATTTCCTTTACTTCAGCTTTTGTAAAGCCAAAATACTCACTATATTCATCATCCAAAATAGAATTTATCTTCAAATTATTTAGGCCGCTAAAAATACTTTCCTTAGCAACTCTAAGGATGCCAGTTAAAAAGCCAAACGCCAAAGAATGATTATCTTTTAATCCACCTGAAAAGAAAGATCTAGCAAAATCAATAATCTCCGCATAAAACCCGCATGTATGTCCGGATTGAATTGGCGTATCGTATTCATCGATGATGATGACTACTTCTTTTTGATAATGCTTATAAAGGAACAGAGAAAGCAACTGCAAGGACATTTCATAATCAATGAAGTCACCGTCGCATCCTGCAATTCGCTTATATTCCGCTTTTTCGTATGAAGTTAATTTATCACTAGTTTCTAATTCGTTATGACGATTGAATTCAATGGCAATCAGTTTCTTGATTTTCTCATATGTCTCAGACCAATTCTGACATTTAACATCTTTAAAACTAAGAAAGATAACAGGATATTGCCCTTGATAAGACATATATTCTTCTCCACAGGAATTTATCTTTTTATCTAAAAAATACTTTGAGGTGTCCTCATTCGTTTTTTCAAAGAACACTCGAAGCATATCCATCATTAAGGTCTTTCCGAAACGACGAGGTCTTGTAAATAAAGAAACTTGAGGTTTGCTGTCTAAAAAATCTTTAATCAAAAGAGTCTTATCGACATAGTAATATTCAGATGTAGCTTTCTTAAAATCAGATATTCCAATAGGTAAAGGCTTTTTCTTTGAGTTATTGCTACTCGATTTAGTTTCATTACTAGAAAGAATGCCATCAGGAAGATACCAAATGCCTTTTTCTTTTTTTGCTCCAGTTATTTTGCCATCCTTACATAACTGCTGAATACGGCGAGAAGATATATTTAGTTTCTCTGATGCAACTCTTGAACTGATATAAGTCATTGGAACCTCCTATGCTTATATTTTAACGAAGGAACGAAATTCATTCCATAAAAATTTCGTTTTGATTTCGTTTTGTTATAATTTATTTCGTTTTGATTTCGTTTTGAATATAGGTTGTCTTTATAAATTAATATTTTATAAATTATTTTTATAGTATTTAACATTTGTTTTGTCAGTAAACGAAGTTTTTAAATGACTGTAATGAAATTTCGTTTTAAAAAATAAGAATAAACAATATTAAAAACTTCTCAACTTTTATTTTCCGTTGGAACTTTCATTTTTTTCGTAAAGTTCCAACGCAAATTTGATATTCTCTAGGTCAGCAAACGAAAAATAATCGCCTTAAATAATCACCAATAAATCACATTAAATAGACATTTGTTTTTAGAAATTTTATACTTTAGTCCAAGGAACTTTAAAAAGATTAGACCGTTTATTTGAATAGTAAAACTTTCAATATATTTAAGGAGAACTAATATGTCTAACCAGAATATATCATTAAGAAAAATCGCCTCCGAATGCTTGTTATGTAATAATGCAAAATGCGATAAAGCATGTCCGCATAATTTCAAACCATCAAATTTCCTTCGCTCAATTGCATTTGAAAACGAAGATGGTGCAGCAAAGCACATAAACAAAGAAATATGCGGGAATTGCAGTGGATTTTGCGAAAATGCATGTATTCATTATCAAGAAAAAGTCCATATTAAAGAAGCAATCAAGATGGCAAATGTTTTTGTTAGAGAAACAGATCCATCATTGAAAATTAATTTCATGGGTGTTGAATGTGAGAACCCTTTCTTTCTCTCTTCTTCTGTTGTTGCATCGAATTATGAAATGTGTGCAAGAGCCTTAGAGATGGGTTGGGGAGGAATAGTTTATAAGACTGTTGGTTTCTATGTTCCAAAAGAAGTCTCGCCAAGATTCTCTGCTATAAAGAAAGATGACACGCCATTTGTCGGTTTTAAAAATCTTGAGCAAATTTCTGAACATACGGTTGAAGAGAATTTTGCAATACTCGCAAAATTAAAAAAGAACTATCCAAGCAAAATTATCGTCGCATCGATTATGGGTCAAACAGAAGATGAATGGACAAAACTTGCTCATATGGCCGAAGAGGCAGGATGTGACATCATTGAATGTAATTTCTCTTGTCCTCAAATGACGGTTAAGAAAATGGGCAGTGCCGTAGGAACGAATCCTAAATTAGTCGAATCACTTTGCAAAGCAGTAAGAAAAGGAAGTAAGTTACCAATCCTTGCTAAGATGACACCAAATATCACTGATATGGTCCCTCCTGCTATTGCTTCAATTAAAGGAGGAGCAAATGGCATTGCCGCTATTAACACCATTAAATGTATCACTAACGTTAATTTAGAAACGATGGAGAGCGATCCTAATGTCGCAGGTAAAACCGCAGTCTCCGGATATAGTGGAAAAGCAGTTAAGCCGATTGCTTTACGTTTTATTCATGATCTAGCTACAGATGAAGACCTAAAAGGAGTTCCTCTTTCAGGGATGGGCGGAATAGAAACTTGGCAAGACGCTTTAGAATTTATCGCTCTTGGATGTGAGAATGTTCAAATAACCACTGCCGTTATGGAATATGGCTATAGGATAATCGATGATCTCCTAGATGGAACAAAGAACTTCATGGCGAAGAATGGAATTTCATCATTAGAAGAAATCGTTGGAAAAGGATTGGAGAGCATTGTTTCACCAATCGCTCTAGATAGAGACACGATGGTCTATCCGCTTATTGATCAAAGCAAATGTGTTGGATGTCAAAGATGTTATATTTCTTGCCTTGATGGTGGTCACCAAGCCTTAGAAATTGTTAATGACCGTCCAAAACTAATTGGCAGCAAATGTGTTGGTTGCCTATTATGTTCTCTTGTTTGTCCAACTGAAGCAATAACTCCTTCAAAAAGAGTTCCTAAACCTAAATGTTAAAAACCAAGCTCCTTCCTTAATGGTTGGAGCTTTTTCAAATTTCTTCGGTTATAACAATGACATAATCATCGATAAATTTTTCTTCTACTTTCCATTTTCTTTCATCGATATTTTGTTTAATGACGGGTTTTCTTTTATTAGGAAGATATGTGAATGAATTCATAGGAATGGAGATGCCTACACCTAACGCTTTCAAAAAGCTTTCTTTCCCTACCCAGATTCTATAGAAGTCTCTATCTTTATCATTTGATTTCATAAGATATTTTTTCTCTTCTAAAGAATAGCAACGTTCAATAATCTTATCGTTCGCTTTCCCAATCTTTTCAATGTCACAGCCAATCTCTTTATCAGAAAAAACTGCAATAGCCATATCACCTGAATGAGAAATATTAAAATGAATATCTTGATCATTTTTCAAATATGGTTTTCCAAATTTCCCTTGCAAAAGCCCTCTATTTTCTTTTGGAAGGCCAAGATCGTCCAAACCTTTTTCAAATAAAATACCTGCTGCTAGACATAGACTTTTATCTTTTTTGAAAGCATATCTATTCGCCATTTCTTTTCGTTCTAAAGGAAGAGCATCTACATCTTCTTCTTTTATATCTTTAACATTTAAGTAGTAAAATTTGTACATCACTCAAATTATACACAAAAAGAGAACTCAAAAAATTCTTTCTTTGTGGTTGAAAAAGGTCTTTCTTTTCACATGTTTTAGATAAATGTAGCCCAAATTGAAAAGGCCACCAAGTGATGACCTTTCCAATTTTCTTAGCCAATCAAATTTCTATTTTGCTTTTTTGCTATTTAGAAATTCCTTAAATTGATAAATAGCAAGGCCAATAAAGAAAACTAAGGTGAGCAAATATATTGCTGGATCTATGTAATATAAATAGTCAAAGAAATAACCAACTATACTATGAGAAGCAAATTTGCCTTCTGATGATGGCCCAAATATATAAGCGGATAGACCCATAGCTTCAGTGAGTATCCAACCGATTATCGTGCTTATATGAATTATCAAAACTGTTTTTGTTACTTTTTCCATAATTAGACCTCAAGCGAAATTAGTTGCACCATCAGCGCCTGTGTAGGTCGTTGACTTCGGCGTCCAGACAAGATAAGTATCATATCTTGATTGTTTGTAGTAATAATACTGGCCTCTAAAACCAAAATGGATATAGCTCATAAAAACGTCTCTATTGAAATATGAGACCGCATTGCTCATCTCAAATAGTAGATATGTTGTTATCCAATAAGTTTTTTCTCCAGCGCCGCGACCGTTTATTACTGAAAAGCTCCATTGGGCTTCAGTTTTTCCGTTAGTCTGATTTTTGGCGTATTGTGTTGAAAGAACCGGATCCTCGCTCGTTGTAGAAACCGAATTGCTATATGAAATTCCAATAGATGTTGAGGATGATACACCAAGATTCGCTTTAATCACCCCCATAGTATCCACGGAAACACCGGCTTGTGTGCTAAAAGATGAAGTCATGTTCTTACCATAAGTTGATGTGACCGTAGTCGTTGTGGTGGAAGAAAGAGGGGCTATCGCTTTATAAGTGATATCACCGCCATATTCCAAATATTGGTACTTATAAACGCAAACATGCATAAAGCCAGAGTAAAGATAAGAATAGGCGAAAGTTTTTCCGTCTTTCATTTTAGTTCCGTTTGCATTAGCAACTACACCTGGAGTAAATGCTGCGGTTACCTTGTACAAATATAGATCAGATGATTCTGTAAAAGGATGCTTGTAGATATCAATTTGATCATAAACATAGCCGTCTTCGCATTCGAGAACACTATGAATATCAGATCCACCGATTCTAGTGAATGTTGATGAGTCAGGAACGTATGTGTCATAGTCGTCTGCAGGGACTATGGCGTGTTGTGTTACGTTCGAAGAATTAGGAAGGAGGAGAGAAAGTAGCATTATTGCTTCTTCAATCATATTATTTTCCTTTCCCCAATTATCTGGGTTAGCTCCATTATAGGAGCCTTTTATGGAGGTGGATTTGTTTTTTATTTGAAAGCGGTTCCACTTAAAAATAAACTGAAAATCGGTATTTAAAATAAAAAATAAGCATCTAACTCGAACGTAAAATAGCTTGGTTTTAATAGGGATTTTTGAATTTTTATACGTAAATTAGATTAAGAGATGTTCTTGACTTATTTATGCTCTCTAACGAAAAAAGGCCACCAAGTGATGACCTTAATTTCCTATTTGAAATCTTCTTTAACTTTTTTCTCTACTTCAGAACATATGACTTGCAATGAGCATGAATGGCAATCCATTTTGACTTTGTTACTTAAATGATCTAATGCTTTGGTGATGTTCTCACATTTAGTAACAATAGAAGACAATCCATCATAATCATATTTATCAAGATCGATGAAGATGATCTTAACGTTCTTGATAAAAGACAGCTTCTTATATTTGCTAATAAAATAACTTCCAAGTTTAGAGAAATTCAAATTGTCTTTCTTCAAAGAACTTTTAGAAATAAGCAAGCTTTCCTTTTTGCTGAACGCAGATTCCCTTACCATGACTCCATCATAGGCAAAATGGTATTTAACATAATCAAATTTACGAATGTTGGCATATAGCGATGAGGATGTGCCCATTTGCTCTTTGCCGATACTAGCAAGGCATATTCTTGCATAATTACCGTCTTTTGAAATAGAAGGCAAATCATCGCCAATTAGAAGGATTTCATCATCGAATGATTCATCGGTTAATAAATCTAGAGTGATTCCCTTAAATTGTCCTCCACCAAGTTCATATGCTTTATCGGAATTGAAGATAAGTTGATTCTCGTTTTCTTTGAAAGGAAAATCTAGGTTAAGATCTAATTTCTTAGATTCGTATTTGTCATTGATTTGATAAATCTGTTTTAGCAAATCATCAAAAATAAACATAATTAGATTTTGCGATTTCTTTCTCTCTTATCGTAGACCTTCGTTAAGATAGGCTCCATCTTCGCCATGAGTTTCATATCAAGGTTAAAGAAATAGACAATAAAAAGAAGAGCGAATAATGCAACGAAAGCACCAACAACCGTGCAAACAATGCTAATCCAAAGGGCCCAGCCAAGGCTTGGGAAAAGAGTCCAGCTAAGTACGATTAAAGCGGTTCCCATCTTATCTTCCTCCTGCTAAGCCTTTTTGACGAGCAAACTCTGCTGCGCCTAAAGCGCCCATTAATTGAGGATCGATTGAAAGATTAACTACCTTAAGGTGTAAGACCTTTTCGATAGCATCTTTTAATCCATCGTTTTTAGCACATCCGCCAGTCAAGGTGATGTTATCAACCGCACCGGCTTTCTTTGCCATAACGAAACATCTTTTAGCAACCGAGAATTCAATGCCTGCGGCAATTTCATCCATTGGTTTTCCTTCACCAACAAGGGAGATAACCTCACTTTCAGCAAAGACCGTGCATTGAGCAGTAATAGGAATGATATTTTTAGCTTTCAAGGATAATTTAGAGAAAGAATCTAAGTCCATTTCAAAGGCTCTTGCCATTGCTTCAAAGAATCTTCCTGTGCCAGCCGCACACTTATCGTTCATCGCAAAGTTTAAGACTGTTCCGTCTTTATCAATTGCAATGCCTTTGACGTCTTGTCCACCGATATCGATGATTGCTTTAACGTTAGGATCGGTAACGTGAACGCCCATCGCGTGGCAAGAAATCTCAGAGATATTTTCATCGGCAAATGGAACTTTGTTTCTTCCATATCCCGTTCCAACTAAATAAGCTAAATCCTTAGGAGATTTGAGCCCATCAACTTGAGCAATAGCCTGATCAAGCGCATCTTGAGCACTCAAAACAGAGTTAATTCTGCTTCTAAGAGTGACATTAGCCACCATTTTTCCATTTTCATCAATAATGACGCACTTTGTATAAGTACTGCCTGAATCACATCCACCAAAATATTTCATATTCTTTTATCTCCTTACCATGATTTTGCATCATCAATTATTTCTAAGCTTGGGTCGACTGGTTCTTCTCTCATGATTGAACGCATATATCTATTGACGTCATCTCTGATACTTTGCTTAGAAATGACACGTGGGTCCATTAAATCGTGATTGACCCAGATGAGTCTTATGCCATGTTCTCTAGCACGTTGTTCAAATAAGCCATGCATGCCATCGAGAGCCTTACAAGAGATATGTTCCCAAAGGATAACCATATCAGCCTTGTAATAGTCACAGAATCTCCAAAGATCATCGAGTAAGACTTCGTATCCGCCATGGGTTCTATTTCTCATGATCATTTCTTGATAGAGTTTAGCAATATCATAAATTGCTTGGTCTTTGTCATTTTCAGAAATCTCATCAAAATAAACGAGAGATAACATATCAACTAATGGGAGAATTCCCCAGCAGTTTTGAAGCCACGGGAGGAAGTCGGTATAGAATTGAGATTGAACACCCCAAATAATGGCTCTATGGCGATATTCCTTGCAAACCATTGCTTTACGTTTATAGGCTTTTTCAGCAAGTTTGGCGATCTTTCTATCAGCTTTGACAAAGTCATCAGAACGTCCTGCAACAGCCATGTATGTTGTTTCAGCATATAAGGCGAGGTTGGCACCAAAGACTTCTGGATGATCGGTTCTAGACATTTCCATCCAGGATTTACGGAGTCTATTTTCTTCATTGAAACGTTTTGCGCATTTGAAGTAATTGTCCCAATCCCATTTCTCACCAGTTTTTTCTTCGATGAATTTGATGGCATTTCTAATTTCTTGGGCGGCATATTCTTGAACGCCTTCTTCGGTATGTCTTAATGGGGCAGCAATCTGGAATGTTGGAATTCCAAATTCTTCATATTTCTTAGACATGATGCCATTGCCCATCAAAGATCCATCACAAGTGGTGTTACATTGAATGGCGCAAGCACCATAGATTGGCATATCTTCATCTACTGCTGCACCAGCTTCGGCTGCAGGCATTGGACAAACGTCGCCTGGGATACCCATCTCTTGAAGAACATCAAGGTAATGAGTGACTGCTCCGCCATTTAAAAGGACGGAAACATAAATTGCAGCAGTTTCCCATGAAACAGCATAAAGATTAGGGAAGCCGCACATGATATGGAACATTTCGTTTTCATCAAGAATAACGCATTTCTTGGAGAATTTTTCGTTATTTCCACATCTCTTATCAGCCTTGAAAGTTCTGCTTAATAATTGAGCAACATCCAATGCGACTAAATCATATTCAGTATGAGCGATTCTTAATGCTTCGCCTCTAAGTCCTGTCGTATGCTTATCAATCATCATTGGAACAGCAAGGTAGTTAAGCATCCATCTATATCTAAAGAAACCTTTGATATTTGCTGGTTTGACGATGAATTTTGCAAGCATCCACATAATTTTAAGCCAGCATCTGAAATCGTAGAGAGTATCAACGAGGCCTCTCCATTCTCTTCTTCCTCTAACACGCTTACCGTTATAAAGCTTGCCTAATGGTTCTGAACCTACTTTTCTTCCCATTATTTTTTGCCTCCTTGAATCTTCTTAATTTCAATACTTTCGACGAAAGCCTGGACTCTTGTTCTTATTTGTCCCGAATTGCCAACTGCATATGGTCTATCGATTGATAAAACTGGATAGTTATATTCATCTCTAAGCATATGAGTGCCAGTCATTCTTTCATAAGCCCAAGGATCGCAGAACTTCATTTGCTCATAAATGATGCCATCTGCTTTATATTCTTTAGCAATTTGATTTACGTATTCTTTTCTACGTCTGAATTTGTCTAGATTCATATGACGTGGGCACATGCAATTATGCATAAATTGTGCGCAAATCTGCGTTAAAACGTCTTCTTTGTCATTGAGAATGATCTCTTGTCTTCCAGGAAGGGAGCCGAAGCAGAATCTATCCGCGACAACACGGGCACCAGATTCTTCGATAAGCTTAATCATATCGACATCATCAACTTCTGATCCAACGACAATGACACGGGCACGGAATTTCTTTTTCTCATCTGGGACTCTTGTCTTAAGTTCTTCAAGAGTCTCTTCTAATTTATCTATTAAAAGATAATGAGGGCAGACATATGTGCACATGGTGATGATATGGAATTCATAACCAGTGACTCTTGGGTTGTCTTCTTTTCTAAATTCACCGATTTCAGTTATTAAGCGGCAAAGCTTGTTATATTCCTTAACTGCTTCTCTAAGTGCTTCATCACTAACATCAGTTCCAAAATGTTCATGAAGGGCATCAAGAACCTTTTTACGGCATTCTGAAACGTATAAGTTAAGAGCGTTATCATCGTCTTTCATTGGAACTTCAAGGTATTCAAAGAAGAAATCATCTTGTGGCATGGTCTTTAATAGTTCCATGTTCTCAACACAACGATTGATCATGGTGCAACCATCAGGTGCGATAAGGCAATCAAGGAATTGATATCCGCCTTCAATGGCTCTTTCAAGCAAAGCTCTTGTGTATTCGCAAAGGAAAGAGGTCATGTAATATGTTCCCATCTCCATTGAGCCAGTGCGTGGAGCTCTTAGACGCGTTGAAAACAGTCCTTTGAGGTTTAGAAGGACCTCAGGAATTTGGTAACAAACACTACCAACGCACTTAAGGCCGTCTGCTTTTGCTTGTCTTACCAATTCGTTGTTCGCATCATCGAGCAATTTTTCGAAATAGTACAAATGTTTTAGATCTTTCATTTTGACCTCCTTACAATATTTCTAATTTTTTTAGAGCGATTTTAACGTTTTTAACGATGCTAGAGTTTTCATCGAGAGAGAATACGGATTCCCCTTCAACATCGGAGAGCATCATTTCTTTATCATCTGGAATAACACTTAATAGATTTAATGAATCAAGATTAAGTTTATTTACATCTACTGTTTCATTAACACGATTAAGGATCAATCCATCAGTTTCATACATCACAAGTTCATTAGCAACTTTCTTAATCGTTTTGGTAACCTCGATTCCTTTTTTTGAAGCATCTGAGACTAGAATCAGGTGAGTGACCTTTTCCATTACGCGACGGTTAACCTGTTCAATCCCCGCTTCACCATCAATAACGACATAATCGAAATTATTAGCAAGGAGACTTATTACTTCTTTTAGATAAGCGTTAACTTTGCAATAACATCCACTTGCTTCAGGACGGCCTATAGCAAGGAAGGAAATATTGTTTATTTCAACTAAGGCATCAAATATTTGATATTTTGCTTCGGAAAGAATTTCTAATGCTGCTTTTGTTTCTCCGCTTTCAGCATGTTCGATGAATAATTTTCTAATATCATCAACAGTTGAAGATGAATTTACGCCAAGAGCTGTGGCTAGTCCGATAGCAGGATCCGCATCAATTGCTAAGATCTTTTTATCTGGATGCGCTTCATGCAAAAGACGAACACTTAAAGCGGATATCGAAGTCTTTCCAACTCCACCCTTCCCACAGAAGGCTAAAATAACAGGCTTATTCATCTTATTCACCTTCCGGACAGACAATAACATAGCCATCAACCAAGTTGGCCTTGATTAGGCTGCCCTTAATTTCCATCTTTCTTTCCATTAAATCGGTCAAAATAAGAAAATTTCCTTTTGTTTCAATGCTCATCACATTTTTCATAAGGATATTTTTCTCATCTATTTTGTTGCTGTAAACCGTTGATAAACACATATATGTCTGCCTTATTTGCTCAATTCTTTCAAAGCAAAAGAAAGATTTTTGTTGCCTTCTTTGAATGAATTTATCGCTTCAATCACCTTTAAATATGCGTCGTGATTAACGTCTTTTAAAGAATTAGCAAGATCTTCAAGTTCTTTGTTATGGTGCTCATTATGCTTGATTAGATAGTCTATGAGGGCCACTAACTCTTCTTTATTATTTGTTTCCATATATCGTTTACTCCAAGAAAGGTAAAAACTTACCTTTATTGATAATTTTTTATCGAAACATAGTTTATCATTTTAATATATTAAAAATCAAGCAAATATCGGAGTTATTTACAAGAAATATGTTTGTTAAAACTAACCAAGTTAAATGATTGATTATTTAGCCTTGCAAAGAAGCTGTTCTTCTTTTTCTGCTGCCCATTCATATGGACGCATATATTCACCGGTGAATGAAGAATCTTTTTTATCTAAAAAATCCCAATAATCGCAGCGAATCCCGCCTATATTAAGAGAAGATCTAGCCCTATTGAAGGTTATTATATGTTCCAAACCGTATTGTTTAAGCTTCATACGAAGTCTTGATACTGCATCGCGATATAGTCTTTTTGCTAAATCCGTATTTTTATCAACCCATAGTTTTGTGATTGCCTCATCCATCGTTACTTCCGCGCCACGGTGATCGACAAGCAAAGCAAGCAATTCTTTCGACTTACTTCTTTCGAAATCAACTAAAATGCCATTAACAAATAAATCGAAACGAGGGAATGTTTTGAAAAGGACATCTCTTTTTTCTGATGCAAGAAGTCTAACAATGATTCCCTTAATCGTCTCTTCATCATAAGGCTTATAGCAAAAATCAAAGAAATTTTTATTCAATCTTCTTTTTATTTCGTCTATATCCTGAACATATCCAGTAATGAAGATAATCTTTATCGCAGGATTTATTTCAATTAGTTTCTCGGCTAAAACAATTCCGTTAATCGAAGGCATTTCAATATCAAGAAAAGCCGCATCGACCTTATTGCTACGAGCATATTGCAGAACCCCATCACACTTGTTAGCAAAAACGTTTATGCTAAGATTTGGTATGTCAATAACATGGGATGCGAAAAGCAAAACCGACTCCTTTTCATCATCTAATACAATAGTGTTCATTTCTTCTCCTCCTTCACGAAATAAGGGATGCGTATATCAATTTTCGTTCCTTTTCCGATTTCTGATTTAACGTTTGTTTTAGCATGCAAGACTATTTCCAACCGCTCTTTTGCATTCTTAAGACCGACAGAAGATTTATTTACTTTAGATAAATCAAATCCAACGCCATTATCTTCAATTGTAATAATTATATCTTTGTCATCCTTGTTTGTTGATAGTTGAATGAAACCATCTTCTTTCTCTTCAATTTTCGAATACTTAATCGCATTCTCAATAAATGGCTCCAAGCTTAATGGAGGAAGATTGAAATCAACAAACTCTAGATCATAAAGAACATAAATGTCTTTGTTTTTACGAATGTTTTCAAGCTTATTGAAATTCGATATGTTTGAAAGTTCTACCTCAAAAGGAACAAGATCATAAGATATTGCTTCAAGATTATTTCTTAGATGTCTTGAAAACATCGTTATCATCTTTTCGCCTTTATCTTTATCTATGGAATAAGCTCCTTGGATACTTGTAAGGCAATTAAAAACATAATGAGGGCTAATCTGCTCTTTGAGGAGATCTGCTTTTAATTGTTCCGCTTTCTTTTCGCTTTCTAACGCTTTTACATACCTTTTTGTGTTTGAGAGAGTAGAAATTCGATAAAGAATAATTACTAAGATAAGGAAAGGCAACATAACATAAGAAATCGATTGTTCCGTCCCTGCTATCATAATATTTTCCAAATCAAAGAAAGTAATCGAAAAATATGTAAGAATAAAAATGATCATGATTATGAAAGCAACATTAATCTTTTTTCCTTCAAAAATATTCGATGCCAATGGAGGTAACAACACCAAGAAATTAATGAGCGTTAACATCAATGGAATTACTTGGAAGAAAGTTCCCATCAAGACAAAATAAAGAATAATCGAAGTCAAAGAGACGCAAGAAAACGTTATTGGATAAAAAATATGAGATTTAATCTTTCCTGATTTGACTAAGTGGTAATAAAGAGAAAAAGCTAATCCTAAAGATATCAGCAAATTAATGAAAATAATGGGGTTATAAGTGTTAATTTTGATAATCGAAAGAACTCTCCAATATACATCAATTGAGAAAAAGGACATCAATGTTGCAATGAACATGAAAATAGAAAAAGAGAAATCCCTACTCGTTAGATTTATGTTGATAACAAAGGAGACAATCAATAAGGAAACGACTATCCCAAAAACTAAAAAGCCAATGTTATTAGTAAGGTATTGAGAGGTAGGATTCCTTCCAAGTGTATTGATTGCCATCCTTGCTGGAGAGGTTAATCCTCCTTGATAGGAAGAAGATACTTCAAAAACTACTTCTAAAGGAGAATCATTTTCAACAACATATTCTTTTGTCATGTCATCTCCGCCATTACTGGCGCAGTTGCCGCTTTTAGTTCTTGTCCCATATTTCAAAACTACTTCTCTATTGATGTAGGCATAAAAACCTCCAACAAAGTTATTATTTATGAACCAGATTTTTGTTCCAACTGGCAAACCCTTAACATATACCCTATAGGACGAATAACCATCATTACTTAATTGCTTCCCATCAATTATTGTCTCTTTGTAATGATGAGGAACACTTACTTTAGCATCTGCTGCACCAGAATAATCTTCTTCTACAATCCATTTGTTATAGAAAAACTCATATTCCCCTTTCATATGCTGTTTGACGTACTCATCAGTAACGTTATAACCAGTGAAATCAATTGCTCCATCTTTAAGATCTGGCAATCCTTGTTTGCTATTCATGTTTGCATCAGATGCAACCAAGCAAAAACAAACAACAAAAATACATACCAATCCCAATAGAGTGGTTAATGTTGAGGTGATTATCTTCTTCAACCGTATTCGTTCCATTCATCTTAAATATAATAACATTTCAGGCATTTATTCAAAAGAACGATATCATTAAAAACAAAATTAAGCCGACTTTTAATGGCGATTTTTGGATTTTATGCAATTTTATGAATTGGAAAACGAACGATTTATCGTCTTAGCATAAATTCAAATTTAGGGCGGAAAAATGAAAATATGTGTTACAAATTAAAAAAATTTCGAATTTGTAACACATTATTGAAGATTTATATCAATCTTTCCAGTAAGAAAGTCCTCTATATTTAAATGAGTGATTCCATCGTGAGACATATCAAATTCATCTAGGCTTAATACGTATTTTGGCGCTGAATCCTTAACGGATTTGTAGGCAGAGAACTCTCTTTCTATGACGTTTTCATCCGATAATAGATATGCAACTTGGATAAAGCATTTCTTCTCGCCGTTCATGACCACGAAATCAATTTCCCCTTTATACGTTTTTCCAATAAGAACTTGGTAACCACGATAGATAAGTTCATTGTAAATAACATTTTCTAAAGAATGACCTATAAATATTTTATTAGGATTGGCGCAGGCTAATAATAATCCATTGTCCATTGCGAATTGCTTTTCAACTTGTTTAAGCGTTCTTTTAGATGCAATATCGTAACGTTTCACTCTTGAAATTAAGAAAGCTTGTTCAAGTTTTTCTAAATATCTATAAATATTCTCACGATAAATCGTTTCGTTATTACTTTTATTGAAATATTGCGCCATTTCATCTGCTGAAAATTCTTTTGCGGAATTAGATAAAATATAATCCGCTATAGTTCTAAAATTCTCTTTATTAATTTTAGATTTAGATGAGCAAATATCTTTATCGATTATTCCTTCATAAACTGATTTGATATAACTCTTTATATCTTCCTCAAGAGAATAATCCATTCTTTGAGGCATGCCACCAAACCTTAGATAGTTTTGGAATGGTTTAGATAGATTGTCTTGGTTATTTACTTTGAGATATTTCAAAAACTCAGAATAAGTAAAAGGCATTATCTTAAATTCTTTGCATCTACCAACAAGCAAACTTGCTAGTCTTCCAGAAAGCAATTTAGAATTGCTGCCCGTAACAAAGATAGAAACGTTTTGAGTCGCCTTCAATGATGCAAGAGCTTTTTCAAAACTTCTAACATGTTGAATTTCATCTAAGAACAAATAATATTTCTTATCATCTTTGATTTTAGATAGAACATATTTATTTAGTTTCTCTGCTGAACGAACATTCGCAAATGATAAATCTTCAAAATTAATATAGATAATATGTTCTTCATCAACATGATAATCATTAGTCAATTCATCTTTAACTTGAGATAAAAGAATACTTTTTCCGCATCTTCTTATGCCTGAAAGGACCTTTATAAGATTTGAATCGTAAAATCTTCTTATTTCATCAAGATATTTTGTTCTTTTTATATTCACTTTTCTTATTCCTTCTAAGCAAGATTATATAAAATAAGTGTTACAAATTCAAAAAAATTTCGAATTTGTAACACATTTTTGCATAAATCAAACCATTTTGAGCAATCACTTATACTTATCTAATGCCGTTGCAAGTCCACCTTTGACTCTATTAACAAACGATGATGGAGCTAGTACTTTTACATGAACAGAATATTACATCACCCAGCAATAAAGAGCATTCTCATTAGACTTGATATAAGCGTGGATCTCTCAATTCTTCTCTACAATTGAAGAATTATCACCAAACCTGTCCTTAATATATTGAATACGCCAAGCATCATCTAGAAGAAGTTCCGCTTCAATGGTTTAACCACAAAATGAATATATAAGATCATTAAGTTTCATTATAGAGAAATCTTTGGGCGCACCACCAAGTGAAGTGAGGCCCTCCTATCGGCGGCCCAACATTCGGCTCTCTTCAAAAACCGCTTATTTTTGTAAATAAAAATTATAGTTTGTCGTATTTAGTTGAAATACCTTTGCATTTTTCAACCGGATATTTCTTTTCGTTTTGATCCATCTTCTTATTGATTATTTCTATTGGATCAACGTTTAACGCTAAAGCAAGTTGAAGACAATAATTAAATACGTCCGCTAATTCATTTTTAACATCCTCAATATTTGCATCATCTTTCCATTGATAACATTCAAGCAATTCATTTGCTTCAATGGAAATCGATTTAGCTAAGTTAACTGGAGAATGAAATTTATCCCAATCTCTATCCTTGCTGAATTTATCAATTCTATTTATTGTTTCTTCAAGTCTATCCATATCTTTATTCCTTCAAAAACATAATAAATTGTATCAAAGAAGTTTTTAAATCTTTATCTAAAATTGAGAGGATGGCTTTCTCCTGATTCATTGTTTTGTTGTAAATATACTCAAAAATTCTATAATTTCAGTCTGTATGAAAGGATTTCCAAATGAAATTAAGAAATAATTTATTAGCTCAATTGATCTTCCGTTCAGTTCTGCTCGTTGTTGCGGTAATTTCTTTAGTTACTAGCTTCACAATTCTAAACAAAGCTTCGGATGGAGGAAGCATATCACCATTCCTCTATTACACCCATTGGTCATGTTTCTTGGCTGAATTCACCATTGGCGCAAGCTTTATCTCAACTCTTATGCAATTCATCAAAGGCAAAAGAGAAGGCAATAATACATGGTTGCCATTACTTAAGTACTGCTCAAATATTATGATTATTGCAACATTCGTTGTAGCAGCATTCGTATTACCAGATAAGATCTGGACTGCAGGCTATTGGAACTTCTCTAGCATCATCCATCATTTCTTGATGCCAATCCTCGTTGTTGTTGATTCAGCCTTATTTGACAGAAAGAGAACATATCGTGTCTCCTATCCATTCCTTGGTGTCGTTCTTCCGTTAATCTACTGGATTGTCGTTATCACAAGATTCACCATCAAGAGAAATGCCTCTGGTGGACATATTGCTGAAAACTTATGGGATTACTATTATCCATACGGATTCACAAACATGGATAAGTCTTCATCCTATGGATTCTTGATTGGTTTACTTGCCGGAATCTTAGTCGCACTTATTGCAATCGGATTTGCTTATTGGGCATTAGATAAGCTCGAAAAAGGCGAAGATGACAAATACCATTTTAACAAAGGCATCGACAAAGAAAACATGTATGATGTCTTTGCATTAATCGAACGTAAAAAATAAGAATATTGATACACGCATCCTCTCGTTTTGCTGGGAGGATGTTTTTTAATACATTTCGTTTTCGAAGAAATAGTTATCAAGAACGAATTGTTTAAACAGAGGCAAAGCAAATTCAAGCTGGCCTCTTGTTCTGCTTACAAGCACTCCTTTATCGAGGAGTCTTTTTCTGTATGGATTGAAATGATTGGCATCTAGTTTGCACGTCTCCATGATTTCCTTCACGTTTTCACTTCCACACTTAGCTAAACCATAAAGAACATTCTTATCCGTTTTAGATAGTTCGGACCATATCTTTTGATAAGAATATTCTTCCAAATAGAGTTTGTAATCATCTAATGCTTCCTTGTAATTTCCGTTATGCCTATAAGTTAAAAATCCTAAGGCTTGGAAAGCGAAAGCATAGCCTTTCGTTAAATTAGCCATTTTCATCCCATCTTCATCGGATAAATTAAAGACAGCTTTATACTTATTTGCAATAGAAGACAAATTCAATGGCCCTAAAGTTATCTTGGGCGCACGATAAAGGAATGTTAGGTTCTTTTCGTCTTGCAAATTCTTAATGTTTTCGTATAAGCCTGTCATCAATAAAAACACTGGAAGATCATTTCTAACTAAAATTTGAAATGTGCTAGCAAATACCTTCATATTCGTATTGCTAATAGCCTGATCAACAGTTATCAAAACTCTCTTTCCTTGCTGTTTTAAATGTTCAAGGACCTTTATTAAAGCTATCTCCTTATCGGTTATTTTATTTTCCAAATTTGCACCAATCGTGACAATATTGAAGAAACTCAAATTCATATTTATTGATTTAAGTAAGCTGCCTACTTGACTATTTAACTTCGCTAACATGCTTTCTTGCATGTCCATTTCGTTATTTAATTCAATTACAATCCAATTGTTGTCATTTTTAAAATGTTTTGATATTTCTGTCATCAAAACCGTTTTGCCGCTTCCTCTGATTGACGTTATTAAGTAAATTTGCTGATTTATTCTGCTATTAGAAAATGCATTGATTATTTCGTTTTTTTCAATTGGTCTTTCTATTCTAACAATAGGATTTTTTCCGAATATTATCGAGAATGGATTGTCGTTCATTTTGCTGTTGCTCCTTTACTGTATTTTACTATCTTTTACTATTCTTTACTATTTTTAACTTTTTTTACTATTCTTTACTAAAATAAAAAACTAACACAAAATGACGAAAACACTTGTGAAAGTCTGTAATGTAATTTATGGTTTTTATTTGCTTAGTTTTGAAGTTAAATCGAAGATATCTTAAAATATTTAAGTGGATAATCAGTTATTTTGTAATCATTAGATGGGCCAATGTAAAAAGTAGTGAAACCTCCATTCTTTCCCATATCAATACCCGCTGTTACATCTTCAACGACTATGCATTCGCCTGGTTGGAGATTTAAAAAATATGCCGCTTTAAGAAACACTTCTGGATCTGGTTTGCTCTTCTCGATATTATTTCCATATGAAACTGCATCAAAACGGTCTCTAAGATAAATTTTTCTAGTATGAATTCATTTTTTCAGCTTTTAAAATATTCAAATTTCCTCGGCAAATTCCCAATAAAATGAAATATATTTGAAAATAATTAAGAGAAGTATCAGCGTTTTGTTTTAATAAATGAATTCATAATGTTTTATCTATATCATTATTGTTTAGCGTAAAGGTGGTGGTAGTTCTTCAAACATCTTTTTATTCTTGAATAAAAATAACAATTGAAAGTTTTTAAAAATACAGCATTATATTTCCATATGAAAAAATCTAAGATCATTTTATTAACATTATTAAGCTCAACATTATTCGCCTGTGCGAACGAGAATTCTTCTGAGTCTCCTTTTTCAGAATCAAACGATTCTCAATCATCAACCACCCCAAGTAGTTCAGAAGAAACTCTTCCTGAAAACTACAATTCCTCAGTTAAGAATTATTTGAAGGCTTTAAAAAATCTTCATAACTATTCCATAAACGAAACAGTTTCATCGACTGCTGCAACATATGAAAATCAAATCGAAGCAAAATACACCGAGTCATACTATTACTATGATTTTGGGCAATACACGAATGGATATATCGCATCCGATGATGGTGTATATCAAATCAGTTTAAAAGATGACTCCTTAGTTGGAGGAGAATTAGTCCGTGACTCTAATGGAGATGTCTATAAAAACATTTGGGAAGGTAATCTCTTCAAAAATTTCTCTAGCCTAGATGATGAGCAATTAGACAAAATTGAAGACGGACTAACAAACGTCTCAATCACTGGAAAGAAAAACAAAGTTGCTATTCTTAATATTCTAGGTTTGAATTCATCTTATTACGGAGGAATCACCTCTTTCAAGGGAAGTATTGGAAGCAGTAACGAATTAGGAATTAGCATTGAGATTGCTGACGCATCAGGCGCTACAATCTATGTCGATGCAGTTATCTATGGTCTTTTAACAAGTAAGAGCACCGAAGTAGAAGAATTCCTTGCTAATGGAGGAACCTATTTCACCATTGATTCTGAGTTTGCAAAAGCAAGAGAATTGATGAAGGCAAATAACTACACTCATAACTATTACAACAACAAATCCGTGGTAGGCGTGGAGTATTTTAACGAAAATTACTACTTCATCAATTGGGATTCAAACTACGTCAAAGAAACAGGCGAAATGCTATATAGCCAAGGAATGATTGGCATTGATCATAAGAAAGATAAAAATGGAAACGAACTTAATGGATCTTATCTAGTTACATTAAGCAGCAGCGGCTTCTCCATTAGCATCTCTAGGCCTTATAACGAATCACCAAACATTCCTTATGTCTATCATTATCCAAGCTATATGGATATGTGGGACAATCCGGAGTTCTTTGATATGGATACAACTCCAAGTGATTTGGATGTCTACTTCACTACAACGGATTCATTGATTATGACCAATTTCGTTGAAAACTTCTCAATGGAAAGCCAAGTCGCCCAAATCAAAATCAGAAGCCTTTCAATCGGTTGGAAAGATATCGAAGATGAATCAGAAGATACATCACGCATAATCCGTTTCTGCCTATCTACAAGCGGAGGAGATGTAACATACGACTTCTCTAATTTCGGAACAACAAAACTACCTGCTTTAGATAATTATTTAGATAGTCTTGTAGATCAATAATAAAAATCCAAATATTCAAAAATACCCTATAAAAACCGCTTAGATTTTATTCCAGGCGGTTTTTCTTTAACCATTTTTCCTCTTCATTCTTCCTTACAAGTTAAAACAAGTTCCATAGAAGAAAAAACCACGTTTCCTTAGTAAATTACTAATCAACGTGGTTTTCGTTGCTATTTAAGCCTTAAAAACGCTTATAAAGGCTAATCATGCTTCCATGGTGAACCAAACGTATGAAACTGCGTCATCATCTGATTCTGGATAACCAATTATATAATCTTCGCTAGTATCATCTTGTCCAGACCATGTAGCGGTATAGGCATAAAGACCAAGTAAGCCATAGTCTTCTAAGGTTGTTCCGCCAATGCTGAAGTCTAAGACTGAACCATTAGAGGATTCATTTCCACCATCAGTGATTCTAAAGATCATGCTACCAGAGCTTCCAACACCATAATAGTAGAAGAAATTATATGTGGATGTGGTAATGGTTAATGTGCCTTTCTTGTAAGATAAGCCGTTAATAACCTTTCCTTCTTCGGAAGTGAACTTTAATGTTGCATCAGCAAAGTTGATGTCATCAACATAACGTGGATCGGATGATTTGATATCTTCATCGTTATTGTAGTTATGAGATTTCCAAGTCGTTCCTTCGATTGATTCTGGCATTAAGGAAGCAGTTCCAGGCTTGATTGTTAATTGAATCGTGCTAGAAACGTTAGAATCACGTTCATCTTTAACGGTGATTGTCGCACTTAATTTCGTATCGGTGGTTATCTTGCTAACATCGATCGTGAGTAAATATGCTGGATAAGAAGAAATATTCCATGTTGTAGGCTTAACTTTTTCACCAACAGTAAGAATAACATCTTCGTTAGAGCAAGAAACAATTGGGGTAGCAACGGAATCTGCTGGGGAGCCCCAAAGATATACTGTCATCTTTCTTCCTGCTTTCATGCTAACGCTTGAAGCAGTTGGAACATCATCTTCAGTCTCATCGCCATATGCTGCAACAAAATAGCCAGTTGGAGCTTGTGCATCATCAACGGAAATTGTTTTTGTTGTCGTAACGCCATTTGTCGTGTGATTTCCGATTGTAACATCAGTTGAACCAGCACCGCAGCCAATCCATTCTCTTGGATGAGATTCGCTAATGCCAATGATATTCTTATCTTCTGAATCGATAACGCCATATTCCCAGGCATCTAAAGCAGTTGATGGAAGATAGGAAAGGGAAAGAGTTGAAGTATATCCAACGGCTGAATCTTCATCAACAGTAACAGTATATGGATCACGTCTACATTCATCGATGACTTCTTTGTATTTAACGTGTCCTTCTGCTTTCGTTTTATCGGCTCTTGATTTAACTTCAACGCCAGTTATTTCGGATATGAAATATGGAGTTGTATCGAAGTTTGTGCTTTCTTCTTTTGCATCACCATAGCCATAGGAAACAGAACTTGATTGTTTCGTTTCACCTTTTGTTCCTGTTTTAGCTGTTCCGCCATTATCCAAGTCAGAATCATTGAAATTCCAATTAGATTCAGTGTAATAAACCTCTTTGTAGGTAACACTGTTCAATCTTCCATCGGCATTTATGTTAATAACCGTGTCATATTGGTAACGAGTATGAACTGCTTCACCATCTTCATAGTTTTTCCAAGCATAAATGGTAGTTGTAAAGCTTCCATCATCATTTGTTGATGTGGTGAATTTACGGTTACAAGCCTTAAGTTCATCTTCAACTGTATAGCCAATATAGTAACCATATTGAATTTCACTATTCATCGAATGAAGTTCGTGTGAAGGAGTCAAAACTTCTTGTTGAGCGAAATATGAAGTCTTCTCATAATGGGAATTCTCTACTTCATCGACAATCTTATATTTGCCAGAGAACTTAACTGTATCTTGAGTCTTTGTTCTATCGAAATAGTTTCCATCGGAATCTTTGCCCGTTTCAACATATTCATCAACAACAGTTAAAACATTGTCTTTGATTGATTTATAGACGATAGATGTATCAGTTTCATCAAGAAGATTTGTTGCAGTCGCATAGGATCCATCTTGATATAAATCCCAAGTATAGCTTATTGCAGATCTAGAGTTTCTATATGAAACATGATTTAGTCCTTTAACGTTATATGCACCTGCATCAAGAACGTTTCTTCCAGCATATGAGCCACAGAAATAAGAGCTGATTTCATCCGCGGAGCTTGGTGCTTTAAAGATGCCAGTACGATAGATGGAAATTGGTTTTTCTTTTGTTAAATCGAATGTTATTTCATATTTAGCATTTCCACCGACTTTGATCTTTGTTGTTTCTTTAGAGCCAGTCGTATGCTTGTCACTGATATCGGCATAGCTTCTATCAAAATCAACTTGTCCATAGCCATATTCTTTGCCACTAGCAATAAGAATGAAAGCCTTGCTAGATTCTGCATTGAAAACGCCTTTGTAAGTGCCATCTTCTTGTTTCGTTAAGGAAATAGCAACATCACCTGAAGTAACAACGTCGCCAGTGACACTTAAGGATGCGGTGATAGCAACTGCTGCATCGCCCATAACAAAGGTGTAATGCGTGTCATCGACTTTGTCACATTCTTTACCATTGGCATATAAGCCAAGTAAAACATAGCCTTGTTCCAAAGCAATTGTTATTTCAACCGTTTCACCTTTAGCTGCTTTGGTTTTGCTTAATTCGATTGTAATTCCGTTTGCTGTTCTATCAACGATGGCATAGGTTGTAACAGTGGCTTCCGAAGAGGAAGATGAAGAGCTTCCATCAGAAGATGATGAAGGTGTATCGCTAGATGTTTGTGATGAGGTTGGAGTTTCTCCTGAAGATGTAGGTTCGGAGGAACTATTATTTTCACCACACCCAGCCAATAACATTGCTGAAGCGATTACTAATAGTGAAGATTTAATTGTTTTTTTCATTTTTTATTTCCTTTCTTTAGGCTTCTTCGGCTGGTTCAAAGATACCAAGCAAGCCGTTTCCAGTATGTGCATGGACTCTATCCCCCGTGTTCCAAACCGCAAAGTAAGTGAATATAAAGTCATCTATTCCCCAATTGCTGACCTTGTAGATGTACCAATGCTCATGATCTTCGGCAATATTGTTATATTTCGCATCATAAGCGTATTTGAAGCTTTCGTTGCTCAAGGTTACTCCACCGGATTCTGTTCCGTTTATATAACCTGTTGGAGATTCAATATCGTCATTCATGAAAGTCATTGTCATGTGTCCCGTGAAGGATTCAAATGCCTTAACGGTTACGAAGTGATCGACATCAAGCAAGGATTCGGTAACTTCTTCTTCCGTCATCTTTCTTTTAACGGTTATAAGTTGGCGGAAATGAATGATTGTATCTCCATCTTCGATAATAAGATGAGCGTAGCCTTGTTTATGTGTTTTTAATGTCCATGTTGTACCAGATGAATTCGATTCAACGGTAAGGACGTTTTCATTATCGCTTCTGACAACTGTCACACCAGTTGCGTTATCAGTTAGTTCAAATGTTATTGGATAGGAAGAATGTCCGGCAAGGCTCATCCCAACGCTGATATCATTAAGATATCCTGATCCAGAAACAGATATTTGCGTTGAAATATCGGAAAGATCTTCCAAAGGGGTATGATCAACATCATCAACTTCCGATGAAGGTGAACTAGTTTCATCGGATGATGATATTTCTTCCTTAGATGATGTTTCATCTGATGAAGGAACTTCGCTAGATGGATGTTGATTGTCCACACAACCCATTAGTAAGGTTGAAGTTGCAAGTAATAGTAATAAAGATTTTTTCATATGTCGTTAATTATGCCACAAGAGTGAAGGTTGCGTTGTTGAAATAATCAGCATTTACCCCACCATTGACGGTAAATGTATCTTTTGAAGCGTTATAAGTCATCTTAATTGTGAATCCAGCTTGACAAGAGGGCGTATTGAGCTTAGTGGTTATTATAGCTCCATCTGTAACCGTGTAATCGATGTCTTTATCGTTGTTATCGTCAAACCAATATTTATAAGAAAACAAATCAGATGATGCATCTAATTTGCATTCACCATCATGAAAAACGATAGTCCAAGTGCTTTGTGCATCATCCTCATATGCGCTATATACAGATTTTCCACTATATGTCTTTCCATACCATGGGAAACCAGTATTTTCTTCTTCGGAGGTAATGGTAAACGTTTTAGCAGTTAAATTAATTGTTCCTACGATAGTTTTATCGTTGCTCTTAAGAGTAATAGTAACTCCATCATCGGCAATGGTATAGGAATAAGCTTCTCCATCATAGGTAGCATTTCCTGCGCCATCTAGATGCAAGGTCTTTGAATCTGTTGTTACAAAATCACCGTATTCATCGCCTAAGCTAACTCTATTAGCTGCCCCACCTTTGCCAATATAGCCAACCTTAAGTAAGGTCGAATCGCCTTCTTTAACTGTAAAGACAGACTTAGCATCAGAGATGTAGTCTCCTTCAAGTAAGGTAACCTCAACACCGTAATGGATAACGTTTTTCGTTCCTCTTTGAATAAGAACATTTTCAACAAGTGTTCCATCTTTGTAGAAGGAAGCAAGAGCATAAGTCACAGAATTAATCTTGAATTGGGTTGCTTTTGCTGTGTATGTTGCATTTGCATCAGCGTGTTTATAGCCAATTGCAATATCGTTTGAAGAGCTTGCCGATTCTCTGAAATACGTATCAAATACGATCGCATTTCCATCGTAATCAATAGTTGCAGTTGAATAAGAATTATCCTTGCTTAAAGATATGACACCTGCATCTTTGTCGCCATTAACGGGGCCAACAGAATAATTTTCATATTTATATGTTTCTGTGCGATTGTAAACAATCTTTCCCGATTCATCGATTGTCATGCTAGCGCCAGACGTAAAGGAATCAAAATCCCATGTTCCGCTTAGGTAGCTGAAGTTAACTTGGGTATATTCTCCAACGAAGGCATAGTCCTTATAAGCGTGAGCATTGTATTCAGTAACAGTGATTGTTACCCCACTTTGATAGTAAGGCATTCTGAAGTGATAGAAACCATCCTCTAATGAAGAAAGGAAATCTACTGTTTCGGTATTTTGATTGCCATTCACATAGGAGTAAGTAAGAGCCTTAATTCCATGCTCTTCCGAGGAAGATGTCGCTTTAACATAGAGTTCTTCATATGGAGTGAAAGTTGAATCAACTGGAGTCACTTTATCTTCTTTGAATAGGGACAAAGTGAAGTGTTCAGAATTAACAACACTCACTGGTACTGGCGCATAGTCGTACGTGACACTAATGGATGCTTTCTCGTGACCCATCGTAAATGTGAAGGAAGTCTCACCATCTTTCAATTCGATGGCTTTTCCATTGACTGTGATTCCTTTCATTTTATAAGTAGCGACATCAGTGTGAAGCGTAACTAAAACTGTTGCGCCAAACTCTGCTGCATTATAGGAAGAGGTTATCTCTTCTCCTTCATCATCAGTATCAGTCGTAGTAACTTTCTCTAAAGAAACATATTCATCTGAACCAACTTTCTTTTGAGTGATTGTGTCGATGAATTTAGCATTGTCGGTAACGGAAACTTCATAAAGATTTCTCTTTGTCGCAACAACGATTTCAACGCCTTTCTTTGGCATGATAAAAGAATAATCTCCTTCTAAGCCAACAGTTAACATTACTTCATTTGTCCCAGAAACCACTTTGATTGTTTTAAGGCTAAAGCCATCTAAGACGGTTAAAGTGAAATGAACTTCTTCACCTGCTTCAGCTTTTGAAGGCGCATTTGTGATAGTCGCGCCATCATCCGTCGTGAGATAGATGTCGTAAGTTTTAGCTTCCTCAGATGAAGAAATTTCTTCTGAAGAGGAGTCTGATGAACTTGATGAAGCCTCGCTTGAAGATGAGCTAGAAGATTCTTCGCTTACGGATTCAGATGAGCTTGTAGCTCCAGATTCAGATGATGCTGGAGTTTCAGATGAGTTCGAATTTGTTTGTGATGTTTGTGAAGATTCAGTAGGAGTTTCACTTGATGAGGACTGAGTTGTTTCGCCACACCCAGCAAGGACAAGTAAGGAGGAAATTCCTAATACTAACAATTTTGTTTTTTTCATATTTTTACAATTCCTTTTTTGCATGCTATGGATTATGCAATAAGACCTTAAAATTTCAATGAAAATTTACCGATTTTACTATTTATTTTTCCAAAGCCTTCTTAAGAAGCCGTTTTGTTGTGGTTTCAGAAAGGGTTCAAAACCGCCAATTTGTGACCAACTTATCACCTAGCAAAAAGAAATTAGGGGGTTTTGAAAATGGTAATTTTTAGTCTCTTTCAAGATCAAAAATTAGATTCTAGTGATGATGGCAAAAGTCATTTTAATGAGCAAAATCTCACAAACTTTAATGATCAATGAGTCAGAAAAACTACTTTAAAAAATATGATGAAATTGACTAGGTCATTTTTTGACGTTAATTTGTCATTTTAAAAACGTATCTTGAGCAAGAAAAAAGAGAGGTGCCCACCTCTCCTTCTCCTTATCAGGTATATATCAATGTTTCCACAAAGACCTATATAAATCACTAGACAGTAATTTCGATGCTGTCTTAGTTGGGAAATATTGCGCCATTGTCATAACATCGTTAGCAGATAAATGTTCTTTACGACAATAGTTAGCAAGTATCGAATAATTCTTCTTTATCTCAGATAATGGAGTCATAGCTATATAAGACAAGAAAGCGTTTGTGGTCATGTTATATTTATCGATCTTGTAATAAGGCTTTCTGAGGGTGAAACGTTTCTCAAACATATAAACATTTTTCTTTCCTGAGGTAGCTCTATTAGTCATGATTTCGATGTGATCATCCAGACTAACTTTGATGCCTTTCAGGGCATTAATAAAGTTATCTCCAGTATAGAATCCATATACCTCTCCATCCTTGGAAATGTAACGAAGTTCGATTGCTTTTAAGGCGCTTGGTTCCTCCTTTCCAGGGAGGTAATAAACACCATATGAGTAACGGTTTAGATCCTTACTTTTCGTGAGTCTTAGTAGCTCTTCTTTTACAGCTGCATCAGTCATGTTTTTATCATGGATATCAGCTAGGAAGAAGAGTTCTGACGGTTCAAATTTCTTTTGTATGTTTGTTAATAATTTGCTTTGCACAATCGAATTATATCATAACCATAAAAAAAGGTAAAAACATAACTTGAAATTTTTTAAAAAATCACCATTAATCGAACAAATATTTATAAAAAATTGATGATTTTAACCGATTTTGAACCCGTCTCTATCCTTATATAGATAGGTGGCCAACAATTTCTAAGACACCAAAACACATGTTTTTCCAGTAAGAAAAAACTCACCGAAATGGTGAGTCTTGTGAATGATTTTTGTAGAGAATTTTAACCCTTAGTTTTTGCCGCCAATAGACATGGATTTTATCAATACATCTGGCACGGAGAAGGACAAATGATCACCCGTATCATTGCTTAAAGATTTAATGTCTTTCATCACTTGGAGAATGTTTCCGGAGAGCGTTATTAGATTTAACGGTTCAGCGAATTTGCCATCTCTAATCATGAAGCCTTCAGCCTGGCAAGAGAAGTCTCCGCTAGAGCTATCGTATCCTGATCCAAAGCCTTCAATGTTGGTGATATAAACTCCCTCTTTAATCTTAGAAATAATTTCTTCCTTTGATTTTCTTCCAGCTTTGACAGACGGATTGGAGAAAGACAATCCAATTTTGCCTCCACTAGCACATGCATTTGCGGTTGTTTCTCTATTCGCTTTTTTAGCTGTTTCACGGTTATAGAAATGCGTCAATAAAACGCCTTTGTTGACTATGCGTTTATTGTACTTAGCAACACCCTCTTCATCGTAGTAGGAATAGTAAGGGCCTTTCTTTAATGGAACTTCGTCAATGGTAAGTTTAGGAGATGCAATTAATTTGCCTTCTAGCCCCTCTAAAAAGGATGAATGTTTTTGGACAGCAATTGAGCTATTTGCCCCTAAAAGGCAGGAAATGAAGACCCTAAAAACCCTCTTATCAATGAGAGTTGGATACTTTCCAGCCTTACATTGGCCTGCGCCAAGCTTGGATTTTCCCCTCTCAAGGAGGTCTTCAATGATTTTTTCTTTATCAATTTCTTCAAAGCTTTGCTTATTAACGAACTTTTCAGCCGTTTTAGTGTCTTCTCCGCGTTTCAAAACGATGGCTGCACTAATTCCGCAATCATTTGTTTTAGAGCTTAATTTGACCCCATAGGAGTTGTATAGATAGGAAATATCTTCCTCCTCGAAATAAGTAACCCCCGGAACATCGCTAACTTCAGGGTCTATTTTAGATAACCTCTCATCAATATCTTTGATAAAGGATATTTTCTCTTCGATAGGTATCTCTTTTAGGTGTTTGTCATAGAAATATTTCTTCTTGTATTTAGGAGATCCCTTAAAGAAATCTAGGCAATCCGTTCTCTCAGAAACTGATGCAGATTCGATGATTGATTTAACGAGGAAATCTATGCATGAACTATCTGATACTTGAGAGGTTGCAGAGCCATATTTCCCATCATATATTCCAGAAGCTAGGATAACGCAGCTTCCTTCAACGACATAAGATTCAATCTCACCATGGTATATTTCTACGGAAATAGATGAAGATGTAGCTATATGAAGGCTGGAGGAAGTGATACCTGCTAAGGCCGCTTTTTCAAAAAACTTTTTAACGTTAATCATTCTAATTTGCCTCCTCTTCCACCTACAGTAAGGTTTCTAATTCGGATTGTTGGTTGACCAACATCTACGGCAATATGTCCTGATGCTGCACCACATGTTCCTTCAGCAAGTTGAAGGTCGTTTCCAACTCTATCGATGTTCATTAAGACCTCTTTTCCGTTGCCAATAAGGGTGCATCCTTTAACCATTTCACATACTTTTCCATCACGAATTATATACGCTTCAGAAGCAGAGAAATTGAAGTCACCCGTAGCAGTATCAACTGATCCTCCACCGAAGTTTGTAACATAAATTCCTAGCTTGGTATCTTTGATGATATCTTCAGGATCATCCTTCCCTGGAGCAATATAAGTATTAGACATTCTTGAGGTGGGTTCATAAGTGTAATCTTGTCTTCTAGACGTACCGTTTGGCTTCATATTAAGACGTCTTCCATTAAGCCTATCAACAAGATACCCAACGCAAATGCCATCTTTGATAAGTTGATTCTTTTGGGTTTTAACACCTTCAGAATCGATATCAGAAGACCCCCATTCATTAGGGATTGTTCCATCGTCATATGCAGAAACTATAGGGTTTGCAATTTGCTTTCCAATGCAATTAGAGAATACGGAAAGGTTTTTAGCTGTAGAAGATGCTTCAAGAGCGTGTCCACATGCTTCATGGAAGACAACTCCGCCAAAGCCATTTCCGATAACAACATCGAACTTTCCTTGTGGACATTCTTTTGCTTTGAGTAATGCAGCAGCTTTCTTTCCACAATTAGTCGCAATCTCTTTCCAATTAAGTTCATTCTTGAAATAATTCCAGCCAGCACATTTACCCGGTCCTTCAAAGAAAGATTGAATGGAAGACTCATCTTTAGCTATTGCATTCATAGTTAATCTTCCACGTTCTTCAATGTTTCTATAATGATGACCGACTTCACCTTCCGAATTCCAGATCTGATAGTTTTTGTATTTGCTAACAAATCCAACAAAAGTCTTAACGATCTTATCGCTTGAATCAAGGATGGCCTTAGAAACGTTTTTGCAGTACTCTGCTTTCTCATTAAGGCTTACATCGAAAAGATGGTCATCAATCTTGTTAATAACGCTTACATGAACGTTTTTGATCTCTTTGACGGTAATTATCCTTTCGCCTTCAAATCTTCTAGAAAGCTTGTGCGCTAATTCCATCAAAGATGAACGGGATAAATCTGATGTATAGCCATAAACAGATTTGAATCCCTTTAGAATTCTTAAGCCAATCCCATATTTCTTTGCGGAAGTAGAAGATTCGACATGAGAATTCTCAATTGTTACCGAACTAATAATGCAGTCCTCAAAATAAAGCTCGGCATAGTCTCCCCCTGTGGAGAGTGCTTCATTAAGGACGTCTTTAACTAAAATATTACTAATCATATTTTTACCAAGTAAGAAAGATTCTATCACAAGAAAAAATAATATGTTCAAATAATGAACATAAAGTAACGCTCCCTAGTATAATAAACCCATGGATTATTACACATTGCTTGAAAACGAAAGGAAGAATTTTAAAGAGAAGCAACTTTTCCTAACAAAGGAAGACATCAATTTCATTTCAAGCAAAGAAACTTTCAAAGACAAATTACATGGTTTTTTAACTGTTTCATATCATCAAAGAGAAAAAGTCATAAGAACAGGCGAATTATTCTATGGCTATGTCTTTTCGGAATGGAAATCCAGGCCGGATTCGCAGCCGATTTCTTTAATTTTGTTCTCTCCAGAGACAAAAATAGCTCAAAACCCCTCTATATTTAAGAAAATAACCGAGAATCTATATGGATTTTTGGAAATTTCGCTTAAAAACAGAAAAGATAAAAAACTTAAGAATTTACTGACAGAACCCCTTGCAAATGCCCCATTTGAAGCCTTGCCATATACAATAACTGAGGGGCATATTGTATATTTTTGCAAAATTTATCGAAATATAAGTTTTGCTAATTCCTTTAATTTGGGGTTAAATTTATTTATCAGCAATCCTGCAGTATCAAAACAAATAATGTATCTGCCAGAGCGTTATATGACTGAAACGTTCAAAAATCTCTATGAGGAAAACAAACTCAATCTTTAGGAGGAAAGAAAAATGGCTACTCTTTATTATTTAGGACATGCGACTTTTAGAATCAAGACGGACGATTCACGCATCATCTATATTGATCCATTCGGAGGGCAAGGATACATGTATTCTTTGCCTGCTGATTTAGTTCTAATCACACATGAGCATTATGATCATAACGAATTGAAGCTAGTTCCTTTGAAAACTGGCGCGAAAGTCATTCGTAGCATCAATGCCCAAATCGCAGGTTCATATAAAGAGTTTGATTTTAATGGAATTACAGTCAAAGCAGTCCCAGCATATAATTCCCATCACCTCAAAGAAGAATGTGTTGGATATATCATTTCATTTGACGGAATAAAGCTCTATCACGCTGGAGATACGGATTTTATTCCTGAAATGAGAGATCTTTTGAAAGAAAACATCGATTATGCCTTATTACCATGCGATGGAACATATACAATGTTGGTCGAGGATTTTGATAAGGCCATCGAAGCTATAAATCCCAAACATGCAATACCGATGCATACCCATGTTGGAATTGATTTCGATGAAGAGGTTGTCTCTAAGATATCTACTCCAAAGAAAATGGTTATGCGTCCAGGAGAGGAAATCGTTTTATAAACATTTATGGAAGCAGCAAAAATCATCCGCAAAATAGCGGCATACATTCTTTTCGTTGGGGCCGCGACATGGTTTTTCTATGAAATGGTCATCTTATCAACCGCCATGTATATTGATCCAGGCAGTGATCAAACCCTATATTACGTTAACCAAATATACAAACCTCTAATGTATGCTCTCCTTTGCTTATCAATCATGTTGATAAGTGAGTTTGCATTAATTGGAAAAGATAATAAATACATTACATCCTTAATGCTAATTGTTCTCTTTGGTGTAGGATTAGCTGTTTCAATATATATACTCGTTAAAGGAATCGTTTCAATTCCTAATAACAAAGTATCTACCGATCCATCATTCCTCTATTACTCGATATTGCCTTTAATGGTTATTTGCCTAGCGGAAATATGTTATGGGATATCCATGTATATTTCTGATAAAAAAGACAAGCAAAAACTTAAGGAAATCGAAAAAGAAAAAACTCTTAAGCAAGATGGAGTAAATCTCACAAAAGAGTAAAAATAGCTGATGCGTGTATTAATTTTCAGTTAGTGAAGTCTCTTCTCCAACGTCATATACCGATCTAAAATCAAGCACGACTCTTAAAGTTGAAGTATCCGCTTTCCCTCCATCTAATGGACGGCAATGAACATCAACGACGACGAATTTCTTGTTCGTCGTTTTTTTAATCAAGAATGCCCCTCTACGCGAAGCACTATCGCTTCCTGGAGGGAAATCCATATATGATTTGCTTAAGTCATCAACATAATAGGAGAAACTTCTATCAGTCGCGTTCTCTGGCAATATCTCTGTCTTAAAAATATAAGGCATATAATGAATATCATCATATATGACTTCTTCAGAGACGTTATAGACTAGAACCATGCTATCAGGCTTTCCATCTTCGCCTTTTTGGTATTGGCTATTATCACTTGGGAGAATGGTTAATGTATCAATATAAATCTTAGGAGTAATGCCTTGTGGCTTAGTGCCAAAGATTGCCACAAAGACAATTGCCACAAGCGTTATCGCACCAACAAGCACTGAAACAATCTTCTTCATAAACTTTCTCCTTTCGCATATACGTAACGTATCTTTCTAATATAAGAAACGATACTAACAACAAGATATAAGATGCCAATAAGCAATACCTTGAAACTCGAAGTCATTTGAATGGAAACAATCCATATGGAGGAATCTTGCGTGAATAAATAGAAAAGATAAGTCACTAACGCGCTCAATATAAAAGCCATAATCAACGATCTATTCTCATTGTTAGACAAGAATGAAACATCGCCGAATGATGTTTTAGGATTAGTGAAATCAAGTGCGGCAGAATATAACAAATGACCAATATAGATACAAAGAATTCCTCCACCAAGTAAGAGATTCTCATAGAAGAGTTCCTGACGAAGATTCGCGATGATAGCAAAGGAGACAATGATTGAAACGCTTCCTAGTAAAGCAGGAATGAACAACTTACTTGTTAATAAGAAACCATTCTTCACCGGATAGGCTCTAGCCACCTTAAAGGCCCCACCTTCTTGGGAATACATTTTTGCAACAATGCCGTTCATCGTTAATACAATAAGCAAGGTAATCAATAACATTGCAACCTGAACCAAAGAAATGCCTCTTGAATTAAGATCCATAGCCATAAATATCTTTGAAATCAAAACCAATAACACCGGTAAGAAAACAAACATTCCGGTATATGATGGAGCAAGTTCAGAATCCTTAGCAAAAAGAAGGAATTCCTTTTTGATTTGAGAGAAAGATGATTTAAGTGGATAGCTATGTTTTTCTTTCTTACTTTGCTTTGGCAATAATTCATCATTTCCTGATGCAAGTCTAAGATAGAATGGCGTGGCAAAAGAAAGAGAAATCAAATAAAAGACAGGGATCATTCCTAGGAAGGCGATAAACGTCCATAAACCATTAATTCCTCCACCAGAGAAATATCTAAAGGAATATCCATTAAACGACCCTAAAAACATCAAGGAGCTTTGATAGAAGAAAGACAGATTGTTCATATACCATTTCATTCCATCTTGGATACGATAGAAATAAGGAGACCAGTTAGAGAAAATATCTATCTTCTCTGGAATGATGGCAATCAATACTGACGCGCCAGAGATAATTGCAACAACGAATATCAAAGAAAGGATATTCTTTGCAAGAGGATAAGAAATAAGAAAACGCTTAACAAAATAAAGAGGAATTGATAAGGTCGCACTAAGTAAAACAAAGGCCAAATCAACAATCAAAAATAAGATGAAAATAGCCAAATACATATACACGGGGTAGCCGGATATGATGAAATAGCCCAATAAAAAAGGTATCTCTAAGGTCAATGATTTGATATATGTATTGATATATACGACAAAGAGTCTTGCTAAGAAAAGAGTTCCTCCATTAGTTGGTAAGGTAAGTAAGACTTTGTTATCTGATGCAAAATAAAGTTCATTAGTAACCTTAAATAAGGTCGTAATGAAAGATATTATAAGCATCAAGTTAATAACGATTGATGGAACAGCTGTAGGAATATATGGCAAAATCGAAAAGATATTAAGCGATTTGCAGAAATAGAAAAAGATATAAGAAACTGCAATAGCGGCAGCAAATGCAACAAATTTAAGCGTTACATTGATAAGAGATTTCTTCTTATTCTTTTTCCAATCAAGTGATAAAGAATTTGCCAATAACATTGAAATAAGTACACGAAAAGCCTTCCAATTCACATGGAATATTTCTTTGATGGAAAAGCTGTCTCTATTCGTGTTACTCATATTACTTGTCCATTTTCCTCTTCTTTAATTAGGGTTTTAGCCTCTTCTTCGTTATCGCTTGTTAGAAGCAAGAAAGTCTTTTCAAGGGTTTCTCTTTCTTCAGGGTTTGCATTTAAATCAATATGTCTAACTAAATCACCATGCTTGATGATAATAACTTCATCACAAAGATTCTTAACAACATCGATAATATGGCTTGAGAAGAAAACGATATTGCCTTTTTTGGCGTGTTCTTTCATACATTCTTTGATTTGATAGATAGAATTTGGATCAAGTCCTGTCATAGGTTCATCAAGAATCCAAATCTTAGGTTCATGAATAAGCGCAGCAATGATTGTTATTTTTTGTTTCATGCCGTGGGAATAAGTCTTCATTGGCTTATCGTATCTATCTGTCATTTCGATACGTTTGACGAGTTCTTCTTCGCGTTTGATACGGTCTTCTTTTGAAACATTATATAAATCTGCGATGTAATTAATATATTGTCTTCCGGTTAAATTCTCATATAAGGCATAGTTATCTGGAACGTATCCAATGACTTTTTTAGCCTCTAAAGGATTCTCAATAACATCATACCCGCATGCACTGATATAGCCATTCTCAAAGCCATGGATGCCAACGATAGATTTGATGATCGTAGATTTTCCTGCGCCATTCTTCCCTAAGAAGCCGTAAATCTTTCCTCCTTTTAAAGAAATAGAAAAATCATTTACGGTATTTTTCTCAGCCTCATGATATTTCTTTGCTAGGTGGCTGATATTTAAACTAACTTCATTCTCGGGCATAATGAAACCTCCATTTTCTTTGAATATTAGATAAGCTTGATGCCTGCTAATAGAATTCTTTTTTGCGTATATCAATAAATCACGTTCATCCACGGCTCTAAATAAGAGTTCATATAGGAACCACATGCCAAATGCCAATAAGACATAAACCAAATAATAAGACACGTCATAGGCTAAATGGATGGTATACGTGTATTCACCAATATCAAATGTGATGGTCGTATTAAACAAATCTTTCGCCCATTGGCCTAACTTATCAGCGATAAAATCAGAATTGATAAAGAAGAAATCACTCTCTCTTCCATGGGCTGTTAATAGGGTATTAACAAACATAACAAAGGCAAAATAGACAAAGAAACCAATCTGTGAATAAACAAAATACTTAATCTTAGGTCTCTCATATACACCCAATAAAACGATCAGGACAGGCATAAAGAAAGCGTGCCAGTGGTTAATATAGAATTCCATAATCTGTGAAGAAAGGAATGGCAACATCTCAGAATAGTTTGGCATTGTTAATGCAAAGAATGCCCCAAGGACATTAATAAAGAAAGTGAAATAATAAAGACCATAATTCTTAACTAACAATGTCAATGGCATGGTATACATAGCAGTATTGCATAGATGCAACGGCCATGTTGTTAAATCTGTCCAAATATCAAACCTGTTAACGGATATATAGCCAAATAAGGTTCCCATTGATATTTGAATTAATGCAGTTCTTTTCTCTTTCAAAGATAATGGAGAAAGGATGACATAATAAACGATTGGCAAAACAAAGGAGAAATATACTAAGAAACGGTGAGAGAAATCTTTTAATTCATGAGGGTTTCCTAGGGATAAAACCGTCCTTCCTAAAACGTTAGAAACAGTATAGGCGCTCATAGAAGAAAGAAGGAAAGGAACAGCTAAAGATAGTAAGGCTAATATTTGCTTCTTAGAACATTTCAAAGAGTCTTTTTCTAGGAAGGATGAAAAATAGTAAAAATCAATAAATCCTAGCTCAAACCCCATTAGAATTACTCTATATAGGGTTCCGTCATACCCATTAATCCCTCTTAAAACGAATGGAGAAAACACCGTTACAAGTAAAGCAATTGGGGAGCCAATATAACGTCTAATTCTAACAGATGATTCTCCAACATAAATAGAAGATGCAATAGAAAGAATTATCAAAGCAATCCACATATCATTGAAGATTGCAGCAAAGCTTCTTTCAACATGAGAAAAAGTAACTAATGAATTTAAGTTATCGCAAATAAGATAACTTTGTAGTTGGAGATAATCGTAATACTTATATGTATAGGAAATTCCATCAACACTATAAGTAACAACGTTTTTAAAGAAATAAAACCTTCCAAAGAAAATAAGGAACAAGATTACTGAAAGAATGGATAGATAAAACTTATATCTATTTTCTTTAGTAACAAGCTTTGCACTAAGGTTAGTTAGAAAAGACCATTTATAACTTTTAGCAGGTCTGTCTTTCATTTTCTTTTTTAAGAAATCAAAGAGAATAAATAACGAAACTAAACTTACTCCAAAACTTAAAAAAGCCCACGAAAACCCAATATATCCAGGTAACGTGAGGCATAAAATTAAAGCAAGAAAGAAGACGCAAAGCGTCCCTAAAAGAGTTAGTATTTCACGTCTTCTTTCTTTTAATAGCATAATTTATTTGATTAGTTAGCGCTCTTGTAGTTGCCCAAAAGGAGACCGTAGTTGCAAACACCTTCGAATTTTGTGAATTCCGTCGGAGATCCAGCCATAGAAACGCTATTGATTGATGCGCTGATATATCCTTCATTCTTAAAGGCGTCACCAACTAATTTAGAAACGCCTAAAGCAGCCAAGGTATCATCATCATATCCCATAGTCTTAAGAATGGTGTATTTGGTATTTTCAACCCAATAGTTTGTTCCATCAAAATTCATCAAACCGAAATTGGCTTTGCCGTCCTTATCATATTTCTTGAATGTAACAGCGTTATTGATTCCAGCAAATGTTAAGCCATTACCAAAATCAGTTGAAGATAATGCATCAACATAGGCTAAACCAGCAGCTTGGATTGCACTTTGATCGCCACTAGCCGTAGCAGCTTGATAAACAAGTGCTTTAGTTGCAACTTCTTTTGCTCCATCAAGCGTTGAATAAACTAATTCATCACCGATTTTGATGCTTGCATTGATTCCGCCATTATTGGTATCTAATCCCAATCCTTCTCCGCTAGATGTTGGTAAAACGAAGGAAACAAAGTTGAATTTAGAAACATTCGTGGCAGTATCATTTTTCAAAAAATCCATGGCGAATTGGCCTTTAAATATCTCAGCCATGCTCTTGATATTGCTTGCATAGGATTCTGCGCCAGAATAAGCAGCAAACCATCCGCCCTTTCCTTCGGTGAAGTTAGAAAGGAATGTCTTATCATCAATGTTTACGTTAGTGCTGATAAGCTCATCTATAGCACTGGCATAGGCATCAACATCACCTGTGAATGTTGGTAATTTTTGTGTTCCGGAATTAAGGAAAAGCAATGGGCCGCCAGCAGTCATCAAATCAGAGTTCTTGATATTCACCGTACCATTTCTATAAACGTATATTGCTGAATTGGCTAAATCACGGAAACGGCAATTTTCAACATCAACAGTCGTATCGTTGGTTATATCACCTGAATTATCAGCCATAACAGCCATATAGGTCTTTGAAACGTTAACGTTCTTCATTTTAGCACTTGTCTTGGCTTTGAGGAACATTGGTCCACCTTCAGTTATTGAAGATTCTTTGGACACGCCATTGTTGCCAGAGAATTCAAGATTTTGAATGGAGAAAACACATTTATTTGGATCGATGCCATCCGCTTCATGAATATAAAAGATCGAGGCGTGTGTTGAAATTGGCTTGTTTGCTTCTTGTTCTTCACCTGATCTGCTATCGGTAATGATAAGAGGGAAAGCGTCTGCATCATTGCTATCGTCATTAAGCATCATACGATGGTTGTTACCATAGATTGTGACCTTGCCTTCTTTTTCGAATTTGTAATCAAAGAGGCCAGCCCAGTCTTTTAATGATCCTTTGACTTTAGCTGATGTTGCCTCATCACCCCAAAAATAGAATGATGGAAGATCGGATTTATTGATAGTTACATCTTTTTGAAAAACTAAGCCGTTAGCATATGGGATGCCTTGCTCCTTTTTCCATTCTTTCATCTTTTCAAGATCAGCATCATAGAATTTGTATGTGGCAGTATCGATAGCAAAGCAATCTTTTGCACTTGTGACGTTATATCCTTCAACGACGCAAATTTCATATTTGATTGGCTGTTCTTGATCAGGGGAGGTGAATGTAAGAGTGAAATCACCTATGACGTCATCTTTGAATTGAACAAGACCTTTTGATTTCAATTCAGAAACGTTTTCAATATAGTCTTCAACCTTAATGGCTTTGTCATCCTTATCAAGAAGAGAAACTGTAACATTTCCAGGAATTGTATCAATCGTTGTTGTATCTAATGGATTATTTGGATTGATAGCGGTCATGATTGGTAAAAGATCGACTGCGTTATCGTTACCAACATAATATTTGTCTTTGGCAATAAATCCACTTTCAGGTGAGTCTTCTGAAATAGAAAGTTTGCTATTAGCAACCGTTGAAACAGTTTCCGTATAGCCTTTATTTGGCATCCAGTTTGTTAATTCATATTCAACTGCTGCGACAGTATATGTCAAAGAATCAGTAAAGGAGTTATCTCCATCTTTATAAGTAACGGTGAATGTCTTTCCTTCAGTTACTTCAGTCGTATCAATATTTGTATATGAAATCGTTGTAGCGTTATCTGTTGCTTTAAGCGTGGAAATAACTTCTTTAGCGGCATTCAATGTGTTTATTGCTAATGAGGCATAGGAAGCCTTATCGCCAACGGAGTAAGATTTTTTAATGCTGTTTTCAACAATAGCAATTGATGCGACTTTCTTATCAACGACTACGCTGCTATTATCAGTTGAATCACTTGATTTGGTGTTATCACTTGAAGAATCGTGAGGCTGGCATGATGCAAGCGCTAAAATAGCAACGCTTGATAATCCAGCGATAAATAATTTCTTATTTTTCATGAATGGTGTTTTTCCTCCTAATGTTGAGTCTAAAAAATACTTATTACTTACAGAGATACAATAGAGCCTTTGCCTTCCCCTACGGCATCCATGAATATTATACTACTTAAAAATTAATAAACAAATTTAGCAAATGGAGGGATACCGTTAGTTTTTTGTAGGTAACAAACAAAAGTGATTCAGAAGATAGATTATCGTGCAGTAAAAAGAGATAGCAAATTGCATCTAATATTTTCTATTGACTATTTTCTCTCATTCAAAAAGAAAGAGTGAATGAATCAAGCCGCATATTTCATAAGAAAAACTATTTTATCTAGTAAATATGGAGTTTTCTATTTATCAACAATGGACATTTGCCCCAAAACATATCATTTTCGTATCATTTTGGGGCAAATCTTTATCGCAAAAGCCCCAAAATGGTATAATATAAGTATGTTTTGGGGCAATAAGGAGTTTGAAATTATGAATTCTAATCAAAGTTTGACCATCATCGGAAGAAATGAAGAAAAAGAAATACTTAGAGAATGTATGGAGTCTAATAAGCCAGAATTCATTGTTGTCTATGGCAGAAGAAGAGTTGGCAAGACTTATCTAATCAAAGAATTTTACGATAAGAAATTTTCTTTCTATTCAACCGGAGTTAATTCTAAGATAAAGAAAGATAAATTACGCGCCTTTTCAGAGTCGTTAGTAGCTTATGGTTGTCATTTAGATAGAGAACTAAAAGATTGGTTCGATGCTTTTTCTTCATTGAAATCTCTCTTAGGATCACCTGATTGTTATAGAGACCCCGAAACAGGAAAAAGAATTGTTTTCTTAGATGAACTTCCTTGGATGGACTCAAAAGGAAGCGATTTTAAAGCTGCTTTCGACTATTTTTGGAACACTTATGGATCAAGCGAAAATGATCTTTTGCTTATCGTTTGCGGTTCAGCAACATCATGGATTATCAACAACATTCTAAAAGATACTGGTGGTTTCTATAACCGTATAACAAATCAAATTCATTTAATGCCATTCAATTTAAAAGAATGTAAGGAACTTGCAAAATCAAGAAACTTAGATTTTGATGATAAAACCATCGCTAAAGCATATATGGTTTTCGGAGGAATAGGTTATTACTGGAACCTTTTGATGCCATCAAAAAGCCTTGATCAAGAAATAGAGCGTCTTTGTTTCGATGAAAGGGGCGCGCTTCATTATGAATTTGCTAATTTATTCCGCTCGCTTTTTTCCTCTAACGGAAATCATCGCAAAATCATCGAAACTCTTTCAAAGAAATCATCCGGCCTTACAAGGAATGATCTGATAGATGCAAAATTATCGACTGGAGGAAAAAATCTTACGAAATCCTTAGAGGAATTAGAACAATGTGGTTTCATTAGACGTTTCAATAAGCCAAACAAATCCAATAGTTGCTTCTACCAAATAATCGACCCATTCTGCCGTTTTGCTATTTATTTCTTAGAGAACAAGAAAATATCTTCTTGGTTATCATATATCGACTCTCCTTCGTATTATGCCTGGGAGGGGATTTCATTCGAACTTCTTTGTTTAAATCACATCAAAGAAATAAAGAATGCATTAGGCATATCTGGCATAGAGACAGCTGAATATTCTTTCAGAAGCAAAAATCACGTTCCTGGCGCACAAATAGATTTAGTTATTGAAAGAAAGGATATGGTAGTGAATCTTTGCGAAATTAAATATTCGACCGTTCCATATACAATTGACGCTAAATATGCAGAGAATCTAGAAAATAAGAAAGCCGCATTCATCGAAGAAACAAAAACAAAAAACACGGTTAGACTTACGATGATTTCTCCTTTAGGAATCAAAAAGAATGAATATTCAAGCTTGATCAGAAACGTTGTAACTCTCGATGATTTTTTCAAATAAGCTTTCTTTTGATTGCTTCAATACAAAAATTGACCAAATTTTACGATTTTTGCTTGTAAGAAAAAAAATAATCCTATAACATATTGCAGTATCTCTCTTAGTTATCATTTAGGAGTAACTAGGCGAAAGGAGTAATTAAAATGAAAAAAGACATCCATCCAACCTACCATCATTGCAAGGTTACCTGCATCAGCTGTGGTGCAACATTCGAATCCGGCTCAACAATGGGCGAAGAAATCAAAGTTGAAACCTGCTCCAACTGCCACCCATTCTACACCGGCAAACAAAGAACAGTTTCCACCGACGGCCGTATCGACAAGTTCAACAAGAAACTTGAAAAAGCCAGCAAGAAATAATCGAATACTAGGTTGTTTAGCTCCCATATCGGGAGCTTTTTTCATATTCAAATTCATCATATATTTCAAATCCGTGGGGGTTTTGATGAGAAATATTGGATTTTTGGATTTTTAAAAGGGCGTGTTTTTCGCACGCCCATTATTTCAGGAAACTATTTTATTTCTCTTCTTTGCTTTCAATATTTCCTAACATCTTTTGCTCATATTCTTGTTGTTTGATCAAATGTTGTTCGGAGAGTTCTTTCTTCTTGTCATCCCACTCCTTGCCATGTAATGGGTAGAACCACATAGCAATAAAGGAAAGAACAAGTAAGATACCAGTGATTAAGAACCAGCAAATGAATAAGCCATTCTTTGCTTGCATCGTCTGGTTTGCATAATCGATAACCTCAACGACTTGTCCTGCATCATTAGTAACCGTCGTCTTCAAATCTTTGTTAAAGCCATATAAGGAAGTAATCATAAGAGGGAAAAGAGCAGTTGCAATAGATCCGGCAGGTTTGGTAATTAAGGAGTTAATACCAGCATAGACCCCTTCTCTTCTTGTTCCGTTATCCGCTTCATCTTTATCAATGACATCGCCATTAACCATTGGAACAAGATAAAGTCCACCAGCTAAGCCAATTCCACATAAGAAGAATGTTAATAAACAAATATAGAAATATTGTCCTAAGAATGCACCAAGTAAGCATCCAGATCCCATGCATCCAGTAAGAATAAGCATTTCAATACGTAAGCCGAGTTTGCTTCTTGTGAAATTGAAGAAAAGAATACCGGCGATAACGCCAACAGCAAGTGCACCATATAGCAATACGACTGAAGTTCCACCAATCCAGCCATTTGGTGCTCCATCAACTGCCCACATACCGGAAACATAGGTTAAGCCAACCATTAAAGCGTTTTGAGCAAATATGACAGTCCAAGAAACAACTTCAAATAACAAGAAGGATTTATTCTTAAGACACATCTTCAAGCCTTCAAGGAATTTAGGCTGTTCTTCTTCGACAAGATATCCATTCTCTTTGTAGAAGAATGTTGAGAAGAAAACAATCGCCCCACAAACTAAGCCCATTGTAGCCATAATGATTGGGAAGATGTTGGCATTGTGTTCAATAAGCTTATCTAATTGAGAATTCAAAATCATTGGCGCACCAAAGTTGATAAGTGAGAAAAGAATATTGAATAAGAATATCTTGTTTCTTGCTTTGTTAGTAACCGCCATTTCATAAGGCATAACATAGATTGCCGATGCAATTGCGGTATAAAGAATGTCATAGAGGAACAAACCAAGTAACTCTTGAGCAAATAGCAATCCTTGTGAAACGCCATTTCCTTCAAGAGCAGGAAGCCACATCAAGGCATAGATTACAGCCATTATTGGCGCTCCGTATCTGATCCATGGGATTCTTCTTCCAAGCTTCGAATGAGTCCTGTCAGCCAAGAAACCATAAATTGGATCGTTAACGGCATTCCATATACCGAAAATGATCCAGACAATCATATTTAGAGACTCACTTAATCCAAGTTTGTTGACAAACAAATATTGGAAAGCAGCACCCTCAGCAAACGCACACAGCAACCCTGTTCCAGCATTTGCCGCCCCAAGCCACACCGCGCTAGAGGTCTTAACTTTTTCTTCTTTCATAGATTTTCCCTCCGAAGAACGTTATTTATGAAACTCATGCATATTTCTTCGTATGCCTGAGGATTCACCTGATATGATTGAGCATGATCCGCTCCAGGAATAAGATGAAATTCGCTTCCATCCTTTCTTGCTTCAAATATTTCTTTTCCTTCATCTGGAGGAACGAAATCATCATTCGCTCCATGAATGATCAATAAAGGAATATCACTGCCCTTAACACAATCCTTAGGAACAACATCTTCCATTGAGAATTTGTATAGCCATTTCAACATAATATTCGACCCATGTATGAATATTGATGGAATATGGGCTTGTTTCATCTTGTGTAAAAGGAGTTTTCTTAATGACGAATAACCACAATCATCAATAACAAAATTAATGTCTGGATGATATTTCATTGCCTCTAATACACTTGCCCCGCCCATCGACTCACCATGCAAACCAATCGGAATGTCTTTTCCATATTTTTCGCGGCAATATTCAATGATATTGATAATATCTCTTCCTTCTTTATAACCCATTGTCGTGAATTTCGTTTTATTTTCTCCATGGCCTCTTTCATCATAAATAAGAATGGAAAATCCATGCTTATAAAAGAATTGAGCGTATTTAAGAGATCCTTCACGATTCCATGTATAGCCATGAGCAATAATCATTATCCCAATCTCATTTTCATTCCTAGAATAATCACCATAAATATAAGAGCCATCTTCCATTCTTATTTCAATTGGCTCTCTTTTCATATAGGACATATCTATAGGAATCAATCCCTTATCTATATCCACTTGATGGGTGAATTCTTTCTTAAATCTTTTTGGATGAGTCAGGTAATGGGCTAAGACAAAAGACAAAAGAAAATACGTAATAAGCAAAAACGCTAAAATAGAAAAGATGACAATTAAAGTTATAACAAGTGGGGACATGTTCTAGGTCATTATAACACCTCAGATAATACTCACAAAGAGTTTTTTAACTAACTTAAATAATTAGTTGAACTTCATTTCAAATCATTCAAAAAATCCCCGTAAAAATCATGTTTTTCAAAAATCCACAAGGGTTTTACGGCCAATATTTCGTTTTTTGGATTTTTTGATTTTTCAAAAACCTAACGCGTTTCCATTCTCTTTTACTACGTCTAATATCTTATAATTCACCATCCATAAAATGACTATATTTAATTTATTAAATACTATTGACTAAATTGACTTGATTTACTATAATACTCTTTGTATGGCTAAAAAAACAACTACAACTACAACAAAAACCAAAACAAAAACAACAAAAAAGACAAAGGTTATTGAAGAAGAAAATTTAGACCTTCAAGAAGAACCTATCTTCGATCCCCTAGAGGACGAAACAAGCCACAAGGAAATTGCCGGTATGGAAGCTATTAAAGCTGAATTCCTTGATAGAGCTAAAGAAACCGGCACCATCAGCCAACAAGAAATCTACGACTACATCGACAAGCAACGTCTTGCCCTTGAAGACGAAGACATCCAAGAATTAATGGATTACTTCGTCCAACACGACATCAAAATTGTCAGTGGCGAGGAAACGGAAGACGCTGAGCCAAACGAAGATGAACTTCTTCAAGACGATCAAGAAGACGTCCTTGCAGAAGATGAAAGTATCACCGATGACATCGATGAAGATCTCTTGAATGTTCAACCTGGCGACGTTAAGGTTAACGATTCCGTTAAGATGTATCTTAAAGATATAGGCCAATACAAACTCTTAACAGTCGAGGAAGAGCAAAGGTACGCTAAAGCTGTTGCTGAAGGCGAAGAAGCAAAGAAACTCCTTCCTGCAGCAATAGAAAAAGGTGATCAAGCTGAAATCAAACGCTTGAAATTCCTTATTGCAGACGGAAAAGAAGGCAGAGACAAATTAGTTAACAGCAACCTCCGCCTTGTCATTGCCATCGCCAAGAAATATCTTGGACGTGGAATGCCTTTCCTTGATTTGATTCAAGAAGGTAACCAAGGCTTGCTCAAAGCAGTCGAGAAATTCGACTACACCAAAGGCTTCAAGTTCTCAACCTATGCTACATGGTGGATTAGACAAGCCATCACAAGAGCTATCGCTGACCAAGCAAGAACAATCCGTATCCCTGTCCATATGGTTGAAACAATCAACAAGATGACAAGAGTTCAAAGAACCCTCGTTCAAAAATACGGCAGAGATCCAACTCCAGAAGAAATCTCTCAAGAAATGAATGGTGAATTAACACCAGCTCAAATCAGAGATGTCCAACGTATTGCCCTTGAACCAGTATCTCTTGATACCCCAATCGGTGAAGAAGATGACTCCAAGCTTGGAGACTTCGTTCGTGATGATTCCGAATTATCACCAAGTGAATTTGCATCAAAGACTCTTCTAAAAGAAAGACTCTATCAAGCTATGGCTGAATGCCTCAATAGCCGTGAAGAGAAAGTTCTCCGCTTACGTTACGGCCTTGATGATGGACGTATGAGAACCCTTGAGGAAGTTGGCAAAGAATTCGACGTTACCCGTGAACGTATCCGACAAATCGAAGCCAAAGCCATCCGTAAACTTCGTCACCCAACAAGATCAAAAATGCTTGGCGATTATCGCGATACTAGCATCACAATGGGTCCAAGCGATACGCATCACCACGAAGACTAATACTTCTAGAAAAGCTAAGACATGGCAGGCGCCATGTCTTTTTCTTCTTAGAGGGTATTATTAACTAAACTCAAATTAATTTATGTGTTAAAATTCTAAAGACATTTGCAAGGAGGGTTTCATTAGCCATGAGCAAAAAATTCTATATAACTACACCTATTTATTATCCAAGCGCTTCCCCGCATTTAGGACACGCCTATTGCACAACAATGGCCGATATCATCGCTAGAGGAAAAAGATTAAGAGGATTTGATACTTATTTCCTTACTGGTTTAGATGAGCATGGAGAAAAGATTCAAGAAAACGCCAAAGCAGCAGGCGTAACTCCGCAAGAATTTGTTGATAATATTGCAACCAAATTCACTTCCCTTTGGAAGACGATGCATATCTCAAACGATGATTTCATCAGAACAACTGAAAAACGCCATGTTGAAACAGTTGAAAAAATCTTCTCAAAATTCGTTGAGAATGATGATGTATACCTTTCCGCATATAAAGGCTGGTATTGCGTTCATGAAGAAACATTCTGGACTGAAACACAAGTCGGAGAAGACAAACTTTGTCCAGAATGCCATAGACCAGTTGAGCAAAAAGAAGAACCTGCCTACTTCTTCAGATGCGGTAAATATGTCGATGACGTTACATCTTTATATGATGCAAACCCAAAATTCATCACACCAGTTGGAAGAAAAGCCGAAATGGTCAACAACTTCATCAAACCTGGCTTAATGGATCTTTGTGTCACCCGTACGACATTTGATTGGGGCATCCCAGTTAAGGAGGCACCAGGACACGTAATCTACGTTTGGCTTGACGCCCTTACAAACTACATCACCGCTTTAGGATACCTCCAAAAAGATGATTCCAAATTCCAAAACTACTGGATGGATGAAGATACCGAAATCGTTCACCTTATTGGCGCGGATATCACCCGTTTCCATACAATCTATTGGCCAATGTTCCTTAAGGCACTCAATCTTCGCCAGCCATCAAGAGTCTTTGTCCACGGCTTAATGATGATGAAAGATGGAAAGATGTCCAAATCCAAAGGAAATGTCATTCCTGTTCCGCCACTTGTTGAAAGATATGGCGTTGACGCAGTTAGATATTATCTAGCAAGAGAAATCGTCTTTGGACAAGATGGACAATTCACCCCAGAGCAATTCGTTGATCGCTTAAATATTGATTTAGCAAATAGCTTTGGAAATCTTCTCAACCGTACCGTTTCCATGATCATCAAATATTTCGATGGAATCATTCCTGAATATAAAGGCGAATTAAATGCCTTAGATGAAGGATTGAAAGAAATGGCCGAAAAGACCATCAAATCATATGAGATTCTCAATGATGATTTGAAAGTCACTGAAGCGTATTCCGCCGTTATGGATTTAGTCTCTGCCGCCAATAAGTACATCGAAGAAAGTGCACCATGGGCCTTAGCAAAAGATCCAGCAAAGAAAGACGAACTTGCTTCTTGCATGTCTCATTTAGCAAATGCCATCTTCCTAGCGGGCACTCTCATGTCTCCAATCCTTGTCACTAAGAGCGAGAAACTCTTTGATCAATTAGGTATTCCTGAGAATATGAGAAACTACGAAACTGCAACAAAGTTTGGTTCCCTTTCAGGAGTGAAAGTCAACAAAGGCGAACAACTCTTCCCAAGATTAGATGTTCCAACCGAAGTGCAATTCATTCTCGATCTTATGAAAGCGCCAAAAGAAAAAGCTGCAGCATAAAAAACAACACTTATGGATGCCAGATGGCATCCTTTTCTTATATCTCAAAAATCAATCCAAATTGAAAAAAGTGCATGAGTTACACATAATTTAATTGAAAAATGTGCAACGATTACACATTTTTCAATCAAAACCATTTTTTGTAACTGTCAAAGGCCACCAAGATTTTCAACACAATAAGCAAAATAGAAACAATCCCCTTCTACTACTTATCTTTCTATCTAAATGAGTTAAAAGAGAAATCTTTGCTATAATAAAAACTCTAAATTTCCTAGTATTAATCGATATTTTTCATTAAATAATTTGTAATATAAGAAATCTTATCATAAAAATTTTATGTAATAATTTTCTTAAGCTGTTGATTCGTTTTAGAAAATCATACCTAGCTCCTCTAACATTTGCTAAATCAAACACAATCAACTATTTTTCCTATTGCTTATTAATTGTTACAATTAGATAATATTGTTGCCTAAAACATTTTAGGCTAAAAAATTTTAGGGAACAAATATGATAGGCAGAATCGATGAATTAGCAGAACTTCGTGAACGTTATAATTCCAACAAATTTGAATTTGGAGTAGTTTTCGGAAGCAGGAGAATTGGCAAAACAACAATTCTGATGAATTTCGCAAAGGAAGTAAACGGCTTCATATATCAGGCTAGGGAAACAGAGATAACAGACAATCTAAGGTCTTTCTCTAAAGCGTTAAGAAAATACATGGGTTTCGAAGACTCATATATCCATTCATCATTTGAAGAATTATTTGATGACATTATCGTCTATAGCAAAAAACGCCGTTTCGTTCTAATCATTGATGAATTTCCTTTTCTTTGCAAATCAGATAAAGCCTTACTATCTATCATTCAAGAATATATAGATAGAAAATTCCCTGAAGGGAATATAGAGTTGATTCTTTCTGGGAGCAACATCTCCTTCATGAAAGAATTGTTAGATAGCAAAAGCAATCCATTATATAAAAGAGCTACATTTAAAATCGATGTAAAAAAGATGACCATCAAAGAGACAAGACCTTTCTTTGATGGAGTTAGTTTAGAGGATACAGGTAACTATCTTTCACTTTTTGGAACTCATCCTTATTATCTTTCGATGATAAACAAAGATTTATCATTTGAAGAAAATGTGAAAAAACTAGTTTTCTCTAAATACGGAATTTTAATAGATGCCCCGATGAATGTTTTGCCAATTGGTGCTTTAATGAATCAAATGTTCAACAGCATCATTTTCAATATCTCCAAAAGAAAAAGAACCCCTAAGGAGATAACAGAGACATTGCAAATAGATTCGAACTATCTTTCATCATATCTTAAAAGCCTGTGTGATATGGAGATAATCGAAAAAAGAGAAATGTTCAAATCTAGCAAGAAAAGCAATTATTACGTGATTACAGACACGTTCTTGGAATTCTATTATAAATTCATATTTGATAACAAAGACATCATATCCTTTGGTGGGGGAGAGGGATATTTTGAAACCATAAAAGATAAAATATACGCCTTCTTAGGACACGGTTTCGAAAATATAGTTAATCAATATATGAACGAGGAAAACATTAACGGGAAATTGCCTTATTTCTATGACAGAATACAAGCATATAAGGCGGATAATTCAAAATTAGAACGTTCGATTGAAATTGATGGACTAGCAGAAAACATAAGAGGCGATAAGCAATCCTTGCTTGTGATTGAGTCTAAATATAGAAACAAAAATACATCGTTAGAAGTCTTAGAGCACCTAAAAGAGTCCATATCGATATTTGAAGGATACAAAGATATCGAAATATATTTGTTTTCCAAATACGGATTTTCCGATGATTTGTTATCATTAAATGACCCACACGTGCATCTAAAGACGTTGGAAAATATCCTTAGGGATTAAATCACATATCGGAAGTAAAAATATGAAAGACAATTTAATAAACAAAAAATTCACTACCACTTGTACATCTTTGTCCTATTTAGGCTTAGGCGTATGCAAATATGAAGATAATCTTGTATATGTCCCTAACTTCTATCCAAGTGAGGAAGGAGAAATCCTCATTGAATATAAACGTAATGGACAATATTTTGGTAAGGTAACTTCTTTAAAAAAGAAATTTATCTACCGTAAGGAATCTGCTTGCCCATATTTCAAGCGATGTGGGGGTTGTTCTTTTCAAGATTATGACTATGAAAAGGAAAAGGAACATAAGCAAGCTCTTATTAAGAATCAGCTATACAAGATTGCAGGACTTGATATAGACGTATTGCCAACCCTTGGAATGGAAAACCCAAACAATTACCGTAATAAGATACAGCTACATTTTGGAAAAGACATACACGGATCAACCGTTTTAGGTTTCTATAAGCCAAATTCCCATGAAATATTGCCAATCAGTTCTTGTTTGATTGAAGATAAACGTGGAGGAGATATCTCTAGCAAGATCATATCCACGGTTAGGAAATTAGATATTCCCCCATATGATGAAAAAGAAGATTCAGGCCAACTCAAACATCTTCTTATAAGAACTTCCTTCCATAATGATGAAATCTTATGCGTCCTTGTAACTAAAAATCTTGAATTCATTGGCAAAGATAGGCTCATTTCCCTAATCAAGAGAATATGTCCAGAGATAACAACACTTGTCCAATCAGTAAATGGTAAGAAAACAAATGTCATTCTAGGAAGTAAGAATGTTGTCATTTATGGCAAAGGCTATATCGAAGATGAGTTATGTGGGCTTAGATACAAAATCTCTGCTAACTCCTTCTTCCAAGTAAATCCATTAATGACTGAAGTCTTATATTCCAAAGCGATGGAATTAGCTAAATTAGATAAGAATGACATTGTCTTAGACGCATATTCTGGAATTGGCACGATTGGACTTACTGCAGCAAAATCAGTTAAGAAAGTCATCTCCGTTGAATTAGTCCATGAGGCAGTCTTAGATTCTATTGCAAATGCCAAACGTAATAAGATTGATAATTTCGAAGAACATGAAGACGACGCAAGCAAATTCATTGTCAATTTTGCTAAAAATAACGGACACGTGGATGTCTTATTCATGGATCCACCGAGAAAAGGATCAACCATTGAATTCCTTAACGCAGTAAAGAAACTAAAACCTAAAAAGATCGTATATATCTCTTGTGGTCCGTCAACATTAGCAAGAGATCTTAAAGA